>NZ_DASQVQ010000168.1:0-4462 GCF_035640695.1 Mycobacterium sp. | reverse complement strand
CACCACCGCCGTCGCGGTCGCCGCCGATGGCGAATGGATCCGGCGTCGGGTGGGCGCGCCCGTTGTCGCGCTCGAACTGGCCCGAGAGCTGGGGGTTCCCGTCTATGACGCCGCCGTGGTCGGCTACCCCGAATCGATGCGGCGCTACCGCCGGGCGCAATGACTACCAGAGCGCGCGGCGCGAAAGACCCCACCGCGCACAACGCATGCAGTTTCGGCATGGCCGATGAACGGAGATCGACATGGCAGAGGTAGCCGCCGGTGCGGACCCCGACGAGGATGAGAGCCTGGCCGACGACCAACGACCGCGCCACGACAAGGACGTGTTCGACATCTCCCTGTGGTGGCTGCCGCTGATCCTGGCGGCCGTGGTGATCGCGCTGGTGCTCTTGGAGTACTCCGGCGTGTTCGGCTTCTGACGCGGTCCGGCGACGGCACCAGGCATGAGCGAGCTCCTGCCCCCGCGCGACAGCACGGGTGAAACATCATCAGCCGACGGCCCAACGCCGGTGGTCAGCTTCGCCCGGATACTCGGGTACTTCCTGAGGTTGGGCACGATCGGGTTCGGCGGTCCGATCGCCACCGTCGGCTACATGCAGCGCGACCTCGTCGAGCGCCGCGCCTGGATCAACCGCACCGACTTCCTCGACGGGGTCGCCCTGGGCCAAACCATGCCGGGCCCGCTGGCCGCCCAGGTCGCCATGTGGGTCGGCTATCTGCGCCGCGGCGCCCTAGGCGCGCTGGCCGTCGCGGTGACGTTCATCGCCCCCTCGTTTGTGATCGTGGTCAGCGTGGGCGCGCTTTATGTCCGCTACTCCGGGCTGCCGATGGTGGCCGCCCTGTTCTACGGCATCGCCCCGGCGGTGATGGCCATCATCACGCTGGCCGCGGTCAAACTGATCCGACTCACCGACCGCCGCGACAAACGCCTCTGGGCGATCAGCGCATTGGTCTTCGCGCTCACTGCGCTGACCGGCTCCGAGCCGGTCGCGGTCATCATCGGGGCCGGCCTACTGATGATCGCCCTCGACGCCCGGCCCGCGATGCCCCGATTCCGGCGCCGAGGCGCGCCCCCCGACACCGGCACCGACGAGCCGCGCCGATCGCTTGCGCTACCGATCGGCGCGTTCGGCGCCCTCGCCGGCGGCGGCACCCTGGTCTCGTTGGGCCTGTTCTTCCTCAAGGCCGGCGCCCTGGTCTTCGGCTCAGGCCTGGCGATCGTGCCGTTCCTGCGCCAGGGAGTGGTCGACCAGCACCATTGGCTGACCCAGCCCCAGTTCCTCGACGCCGTCGCAATGGGCATGATCACCCCGGGCCCGGTGGTGATCTCGGCCGGGTTCATCGGCTACCTCGTCGCCGGGCTCACCGGCGCGGTGGTGGCCACCATCGCGATCTTCATCCCGATCTATCTCGCCGTGGTCATCCCGGGTCGTTGGTTCCTGCGCCACCGCGACAACAAACAGGTCAAGGCGTTCGTTTCCGGGGCCACCGCCGCCGCGGCCGGGGCACTGGCCGGTGCGGTCGTGGTGTTGACCCGCCAGGCCGTCATCGATTGGCCTAGCGCCGCGATCGCAGTCGCCACGCTCGCGCTGCTCTGGCGATTCAAACTCGGCGAGCCCTACGTCGTACTGGCTGCAGGCGCGCTCGGCCTGCTCATCCACTAAACCGGCCCGGCCGCTACGCCTTTGCCTCCGGCGCGGACGCGGCGGGCAGGCCGACGATTACTTCCGCGCCGCCGTCGGGGTGATTGCGTGCGGCGACGGTGCCGTGATTGCGCTGGGTGAGCGTGTCGACGATGGCCAGGCCCAGTCCAGCGCCGTCGCCGGTGCGGGCGGTATCGGCGCGGGTGAACCGCTGCAGGGCGTGTGGCAGAAAGTCGGCGTCGAATCCCGGGCCGTGGTCGTGGACGCTGGTCTGGACGGTGCCGTTGTTGTGCTGGGCGCGGATCGTGATCGGCGCCTGGCCATGCTCGGCGGCGTTGTCGATGAGGTTGGTGATGATTCGGTCGAGATCGTCGGGGTCGACGCGAACTCGCAGTGCGCCTGGGCATTCGACGACGAGGTTGTCGCCGAGCGAGTGGCCGTAGCGCTGGGCGGCGGCGTCGAGATGGGTGCGCAAATCGACGGTGCTCGGCTGCGCCGGGCTGTGGTCGGCGACGGTGAGCAAGTTGCGCGCCAGCCGTGACAGCCGGGCGGTTTCGTCTAGGGCCGAGCGCAGCGCGGCGATCAGTTCCGGATTGCTACGCGGCCGGCGCAGCGCGAGTTCGAGTTCGGTGGTCAACAGGCTCAGCGGGGTTCGCAGTTCGTGGCCGGCGTCGGTGACGAACTGCCGCTCCCGTTCCAGCGCGCCGTGCAGCCGATCGAGGAGTTCGTTGAACGTTGTTCCCAGCCGCTGGATTTCGTCTTGTGCGGGCGGAACGGGCAGCCGGGCCCCGGTGTCGGTGGCGCTGATGGTGGCTGCGCGTGCACGCATGCGTTCGACGGGTCGCAGGGCCGCCGCGGCCAGCAGGTAGGCGCCCACAGCCGCGGCAGCCAGCACGATCGGGAAGCCGACGGCCAGCTCATTGCGGAGGTCTGCGACGGCGGCGTCGCGGTCGGCGAGGCTTTCGGCCGCCACCACCACGCGTCCGCCCGGTAATGGCGCCGCCGCAATCCTGACCGGCCCCTGCAGGTTTCCCAGGCCTGGGTGGTCGACGACGAGTTGGCGCTGTCGTGCGGTGTCGAGTTCGGCGGGCGACAGCGCGGGCGTACCGATGAGGCTCGGGGTGGCGGCCAGGATTCCGCCGTCGGAGCCGACGACCTGTTCGGCGGTGTCGGGGTCGCCACCGGGCAGCAACGGCTCGGCGGTGGTGGCGATCGGGCGCAGGTCGGCTAGCTGATAGGTCAGGGATTCGGTGATCGAGGCGTCCAGCGACTCGCGCGTGTGCGCCACCGTCACCATCGCGACGGCCAGCAATACCAGCGCCATCACGGTGGTGAAGGCGGCCGCCAGACGGATACGAATCGGCCAGCGCCGCATCATCGGGAGCTCTTATCGGGGCCGCCGCCGTCGATGCGCAGCCGGTAGCCGATGCCTCGGACGGTTTCGATGGAGCTCAGCGCGAACGGGCGATCGATCTTGTCGCGCAGCGCGCGGACATGGACGTCAACGACATTCGACCGTGACTCAAAGGCGAAGTCCCAGCAGTGCTCGAGCAGCAAGTCGCGCGTCAGAACGCTGCCGGGCCGGCGCATCAGCAGTTCGAGCAGCCCGAATTCCTTGGTAGTTAACGCGATTTCAGCCTCACCGCGCCAGCACCGCCGACCGGCAGGGTCGGCGCGCAGGTTTCCCACCGTCAGCACGGTGGGCCGTGGTGTGGGTCCGCGGCGGATCAAGGAGCGCACCCGGGCGAACAGCTCATCGAGGTGAAACGGCTTGGTGAGATAGTCATCGGCGCCGCCGTCCAGACCCGCCACCCGGTCGGCGACCGCCCCGCGGGCGGTCAACATCAGCACCGGCACCCAGACCTCGTTACGGCGCCACTTCCTGCAGACATCGAAGCCGGAGCTGCCGGGCAACATTACGTCCAGCACGACCGCGTCGTAGGCGCGGCCCAGCGCCGCGTGGTAGCCGCTGTCGCCGTCGACCGCGACGTCCACGGCGTAACCCTCCTCGATGAGGCTACGACGCAGCAAGCCGGCCATCTTCGGCTCGTCCTCGACGACCAGAACCCGCACGGCCAACACCTTCCCGTCTGCCGGATTCGTCATGCCGGTGCCCTCCATCATCACCCTGTGTGGCAGGTGTCGACATCGGTTGGGATGGGCTCGACCCGATCGGCTTCATCGTGGCTTCATCAAGAGGCGATAAACCGGAGCGTGGAGCGATTATCGATCCCGCCCACCAGGGTGCCGACGCTACGGAGAAGGGGAACGGCCATGGTCTCGATGCCTGCAGGCTCCTCCCACCCAGTTGTGGTATGGGTCACCGCGGCCGTGGCGGTGTTGCTGGTCGCCGGCTGCAGTAGTTCTGGGTCTAAGGGCGGCCCGGCTTCGGGCAGCGACCGCGATACCAATCCACATGCGGCGGTCACCACGACCGACGCCGATTGGAAGCAGGTCGCCGATGTGCTGGGACGCAACGGGAAGCTCGGGGATAACAACACGGCGTACCGGATCGCGTTGCCGCGCAACGATCTTCACGTCACCAGCTATGGTGTGGCGATCAATCCGGGCCTGTCGCTGGGTGGCTATGCGGCGTTCGCGCGGTACGACGCCAACGAGTCACTGCTGATGGGTGATCTGGTGGTCACCGAGGAGGAGTTACCTAAGGTCACCGACGCGTTGCAGGCTCACGGGCTGGCCCAGACCGCGTTGCACAAGCACCTGCTCGAGCAAACTCCGCCGGTGTGGTGGACCCACGTCCATGGCATGGGTGATGCCGCCGCGCTGGCGCGGGGATTGAAGGCGGCGCTGGATGCCAC
>NZ_DASQVQ010000167.1:0-35093 GCF_035640695.1 Mycobacterium sp. | reverse complement strand
CCGCAGTCGTCAGCCGTTTTTTACCAATGTGAACTGGCATACGTCGGTGTAGCCGTCACGGAATAGGTCGGCGCAGCCGGTTAGGTACTTCATGTAGCGCTGGTAGACCTCTTCGGATTGAACCGCAATGGCCTGCTCTCGGTGGCTCTGCAGCGTTGCCGCCCAGATGTCCAGTGTTCGGGCGTAGTGGGGCTGGAGCGGCTGGACGCGGGCCACCTGGAAACCGGCTTTGATTGCGTGTTGCTGAACTTGGGCGACCAAGGGCAGCTCCCCGCCGGGAAAGATCTCATCCATGATGAACAAGATGAACTTCAGCAGTTTCGCCGGTAGCTTCAGCCCCCGCCTCTGGACCTCTTCGAGGCTGGCTCTGACGATCGTATGCAGCAGCATCACGCCATCGGGGGGCAGCACGGAGTGGGCCATGGTGAAAAAGTCGTCGTAGCGAGCTTTGCCGAAGTGTTCGAACGCACCGATCGACACGATCCGGTCGACCGGTTCGTGAAACTCCTCCCAGCCCGCCAAGAACACCCGCCGGCTGCGCGTGCTGTCCATCGCGCGGAACACCTTGTCAACGGCGATGGCCTGGTTTTTGCTCAAGGTCAGGCCGACGACGTTGACGTCGTACTTCTCCACGGCACGCCGCAGCGTGGCACCCCAGCCGCAACCGATGTCGAGCAGCGTCATGCCAGGCTGCAGCCCTAGCTTGCCCAATGCCAGGTCCATCTTGGCGATCTGAGCCTGCTCCAGAGTCATGTCGTCGCGCTCGAAGTAGGCGCAGCTGTAGGTCTGGGTCGGATCGAGGAAGAGCCGAAAGAACTCATCGGACAGGTCGTAGTGAGCCTGGACATTCTCGAAATCCGGTCTCAGACCAGTCTTGTCCCCACCCGCAGCCACCGAGGTCATGGCGCGAGACTATGCACAGGCCCGCATCGTCACAAGCCCAGAAAGACACCGATCGCGCCAAACACCGAAGGCCGGCTCGAACTGTTCGTGATGGGCGACGACTTTAGCTGTCGCATCTGTGGCAGGTGGTGCCAAGTCAGGGTAGGTCTGACTGGCCTATGTCGTGAAATCACCCACTGTCCCCGCTACCAGGCAAAATGGCCCTCGGAGAGTCCTCCAGAGGCCGTTTTCATGCCGCCGGCGGCGCCGGTTCGACGGTGACCAGTTCCGTTAGGCCGCTGATGGTTAGGACAGACATCAGGACGGGATGGGCGATCAGCTGGATGTGGTCGGCGCGGGCGAACAAGGCGTTAATGGCGGCGCTGTCCAGGTACTCCACAGCGCTGAGGTCGAGAGTAAGCGTTCCGCCGCTGCTTGCGGCCTCGGCGACGGCGGTCGTGAGGGCTTGGTCGAATCTCCCTATGTTGCTTAGATCTATTTCGCCCGCCGCGCTCAGCACGACTTTCCCGTCGCTGCGGCGCGCGGTGTCGAGCGTCAGCGGTGTGGGCATCAGCTAAGCCTGGCGGATAGGCGAACTGTGGTTCCGGTGGGGTCGGGGTTGATGGTGACATCTTGCATGAGGCTTCGCATGAGAGCCAGACCACGGCCGCGATGGCTGTCGGTAGCCGGTTGTGGAAGCTTCCACGAGCCGGTGTCGATGATGGTCAACTCCAGCTGGTCTACCAGTGCGGTCGCGCTCAGGGTAACTGTGCCATTCGGGTTGTGGCGGTGACCGTGCTCGATGGCGTTGGCGACGGCTTCTCCGGCCGCGATGAGCACGTTAAGAGTCTGATTCGGGTCCACTCCGCCTCGGGTCAACCATGTCCGCAAGGCGGTGCGGGTGGTGGCGAGCTGGCTTACGTCGGCGGGAAACTTCAGCTCCAACGGGGCGGGATGACGGTAGAGCAGCAGGACAACGTCGTCCTGGTAGCCGCCACTTGGCGCGAGACGGGAC
Source organism: Mycobacterium sp. (assembly GCF_035640695.1). Lineage (GTDB taxonomy): Bacteria > Actinomycetota > Actinomycetes > Mycobacteriales > Mycobacteriaceae > Mycobacterium. The sequence goes on along the minus strand of NZ_DASQVQ010000167.1, from coordinate 33,196 downwards.
ATGATCTGGTTCGCCAGATCATCCAGGGTGGAGGCGCGGCCGTCCTGGAGGAGGGCGGCGACGCGGGAGACGCCGTGGTCGAGCGCGGTTCGGCGACGTTCGACCAGCCCGTCGGTGTAGAGCAGCAAGGTGGCGCGCGCTGGCACGATAATGCGGGCTTCTGGACGGGACCAGTCGGACCGTATTCCCAATGGAATGGTGTGGCCTTCGTCGAGCAGCTGGGTGGTGCCGTCGGCGTGGACCAGAATTGGTGGCGGGTGCCCGGCACTGGAGTACACCAGTTCACCGGTATTGGGGTTGACCACGGCGCAGACGGCGGTGGTGCATTGGGCGCCGGGCAGCCGCGCCGCGAAGCGGTCCATTCCCGCGAGAGCGGCGCCCGGGCTGGGGTTGTCGAACAGCAGCGCCCGGCAAGCGCTGCGCACCTGCCCCATCACGGTGGCGGCGGCGAGGCCATGGCCGACACAGTCGCCGACGACCAACGCGATACGGCCGTCCTCGAGCTCGACTACGTCGTACCAGTCGCCGCCCACCTGTAGGGGCCGGCTGGCCGCCTGATACCGCACGACGAAGCCGCGCGGTAGATCAGCAGGGCCGAGGATTGCGTGTTGCAGCGCCAGAGCGGTTTCGCGTTGCTGGTCAACTTGATGCACCCGCTGCAGGCCCTGGCCCAGTCGGCCTGCCAGCACGGTTAGCAAGGTCTGGTCCTCGAGGGTGAACGGCCGTTGCTTGGGCAGATCCATCCAGACGACGAGCACACCTAGGGGATGCTGCAGCGCAATGGCCGCCGTCCCGGGCTTGGTTGTATTGGGGGTGAGTAGTTCGCCCTCGCGCAAGGAGCTGAGCATCTGTCGGGTATCCAAAGGCAGATCTACCCATTGCGCCGGCTCGCCGACCGACACTACCTGCGGCGCACCATAGGCATCTTCAGCCGAGGGACTATGGGCCGGGAATGTGACGGCCAGAACGCGGCGCGCACGCCATAGCCGACGGAATTCCTGAGCCGCGGCGTGAACTGCGTCATCGACGGTGTCCGCTTTGGCGAGTTCTTGGTTGAGCGCATGTTCGCGACCCGCCGCCAGCGCCAACGCAATAGCAGCGTGCCGCGCGAAGTCACTGACGAGGTCGAGGTAATCGTTGTCGAATGGCGGCTGCCGCGGATGGCGTGCCACAGCAATCACACCAAGCACAGTGTCGTCCGCAATCAGCGGCATGACGATCGCCGAACGTTCGCCAAGATCGGTGAACCCCTCGATCGGATATTGAAAGGACTCTGTAATCAACGGCATGCCGCGACGCGCGACACCGCCCGTAGTGGAGCCGTCCATCGGAACCTGCTGACCGATCACCTGTGAGGCGTACCGCCCAGCCGTAGCGGCCACGACGAGACTGTCGACTTCATCGGCGGGCAGATCGGGCTCCCGCGGGATCAGCAATATCGCCTGCTCAGCATCGGCTAACTCCAGCGCTCGGTTCACAATGAGCTGCAATGGCCCTGTCTGTGGGTCGGCGGACAGCAGTGCCGTCGTGATCTCTCGACTGGCCTTGGTCCACTTCGCCGATTCACGCTCCCGCTCGAAGAGTCGCGCGTTGTCGATCGCCGCCGCCGCCGCCGTGGCCAATGCCCGCACGGCGCCCTCCTGGGAGTCCGAAAACACTCGGCCCGGCCGGTCGTCCGCCAGGTAAAGGTTCCCAAAGTGAGCTGCCCGCACGGTGATCGGTATTCCGAGGACTGCCCGCATCGGCGGGTCGTCGTCGTGCAGTGCGGTGGCGTGTAGATGAGCGCTCAAATCATCGACGCGGAGGCCCTCACCTACCGGCAGATCGCCGAGCCGCCGCGCTGTGTCGTCGTCGATTCCCGCGTGGACGAAAGAAACCAGGGTGCCATCGGAGGCGCGTATCCCGAGCGCTCCGTACCGGGCACCGGTCAACTCCATCGCCGCATTGACGATTCGACGCAGCGTCACATCCAGGTCCAGATCGGAACTGATCTCGACGATGACCCGTACCAGTTGTTCCATCTGGTCGCGGGCAGCCACCAGCTCGTCAAGCTGTTCATGCATTCGGCTCACTGGCTCCCGCCGGCCTTGCCAAGTGAACCCGTATTCACCCCCGCCGCTGTCCACAGATACGAACATATTCCTTAGGTTCGTGCCTTCTTTCGTTGGGATCTGCTTGCGCCAGCACTTCTACGTCACCACGAACCGCGAAAAAATCGGCCGCTGCAGGCGCGTCGACGTCCACGCGCTCACGCACGAACGCGTTCGAATGCGAGCTGCCGACGGATCTCGTCGTCGAGAACCTGCTGAAACACCATCGCCGCCGTACCACCGGCCGTCGTAGGCTCGTGGCGATGTTGGAGAAGTCGGAGATCCGGTTCCTTCCCCTTAGCGGCCGCCGCGTGGCGTACGAGATGCACGGGGATGGTCCACCGCTCGTCGCTCCGGCGTGGTGGGTGAGCCACCTCGAACTTGACTGGCAGAGCCCGGGCTTTCGGCGATTCTGGGGAGGAGTCGCGGACGGATACGCACTGATTCGCTACGACCGGCTCGGCGTCGGCATGTCCGACCGCACCGTGCGAGACTCGGATCTGACCCTCGAGGGGGAAGTCGCGACGCTGCGCGCGCTCGTCGACGAGCTCGAGCTCGAACGGCTGTCGCTGATCGGCGGCTCATCTGGGAGCTGCACCGCAATCGCATTTGCCGCGGCGTTTCCGGAGCGGGTCGAGCGCCTGGTGCTGTACGGGTCGTACGCCGATGGCGCGGCGATTGCGGCTCCGGGCGTGGCGGACGCGATCTTGGCGGCGGTGCGCGCGCATTGGGGACTCGGCTCGCGCCTGCTCAGCGACATCTTCCTCGGTGGTGCCGACTCTGCGGAACACGAACGCTTCGCCCGGTTCCAGCGGGAGGCGGCGACCGCCGAGATCGCTGCCGCCTTGTTGAGTCACGTCTATCGCCTCGACGTACGCGCGCACCTTCCCCTCATCCGCCGGCCGGCGCTGGTCGTGCACCGTCGCGACGACCGCGCCGTGCCGTACCGGCTCGGGCGTGAGGTCGCGGCCGCGATTCCAGGCGCGACGTTTATCCCGTTGCACGGGAGCGCGCACTTCCCCTGGCACGGTGACGTCGATTCCGTCGTCCGCGCGTGCCGCGAAGCGCTGGCGCCGGTGCAGCCGTCGCCGCGTGCGAACGAGCCGGAGCCGGCCCTGCTGTCCAGTCGTGAGCGCGAGATCCTCGCCTGCGTCGCTTGCGGTCTCAGCGATCGCGAGATCGCAGGGCAGCTCGTGCTGAGCCGGCATACGGTTCACCGCCACGTCGCGAACATTCGCCGCAAGCTGGGTCGCACCTCACGGACGGCCGCCGTCGCGGAGGCCGCGCGTCTCGGACTTCTGTGAAGTAGCCGGAACGGGCCATCGGTGCAAGATGGCCGCGCCGAGCGATGCGCGCACCATCCGGCCGCTCATACGTTCGCGGCATGACAGACATCGCCACCACCGAACTCCAGGCGAGCCCGCCGTCTGCGGCGTGGCTGCGGATTCTCGCCCTGGTTTACGACCCGTTTCTCTGGCTTGGCGAGATCGCAGGCATGCGCCGCCGGCGGAGCACGCTCCTGGGTGGCGCCCGCGGGCGCGTCGTCGAGATCGGCGCCGGGACCGGGCTGAACATACCGCACTATCCCGACGGGATCGCCGAACTCATGCTCATGGAGCCCGAGGCTGGGATGCGTCGAAGACTCGGGCGTCGTCTGCAGCAGCATGCGCGCGTCGCGCGGATCGTCGACGCGCCTGCGGAGCGCCTACCGCTGGCCGATGCGTCCGTGGACACCGTAATTTCGACGCTGGTCCTTTGCACCGTCGACGACCCCGAACGCGCGCTCCGCGAGATCGCACGCGTGCTCCGCCCGGATGGGCAGTTGCTGTTCATCGAACATGTGCGTGCGAGCTCGCGGTTCCTTGCGGCGTGCCAGGACAACCTGCTCCAACCATGGCGCCGCTTCGCAGGTGGCTGCCTCTGCAACCGCCCGACCGTGGAGCTGATGCGCGCCTGCGGCTTCGCTGTCGCAGCCGACGACGTCGTGTGGCGCGGCATGCCGGCGATCGTCCATCCGCTCATTGTCGGGCGGGCGACTCGGTGATCTGGACGGTCCTCGGCCGGAGCCCGAGAAGAAACGACCGGCTTGCGCCGCATAGTCGGCGTGATGCGAACTTCACTCTGCTGGGTACCGGTGACTCTCGCACCCCCGCCGCAGGGCTGAGTCAGCGTGCGCAGAGAGTAAGTCTTTGGCTCCGACGGCCGCTGGCGAATGTAGATGACTAACGTTGGGCGGTCGTCGTTGCGTCCGGTCGTGGGAATCCGTCCACCTGTGCGTAGCCTCCGCGCAGGCTGCCGTCGATGTAGGCGTCCCGGCAGGCACGGTGCCCGATTTTGCCGCTGGAGGTGCGCGGAATCGACCCGGCCGACACCAGTAGCACATCGCGCACGGTCACGCCGTGGCGCACCGCGATCGCGGCGCGTATGTCCTCGGCGATGGCTTGTGCGCTGGTCTTGTGCGCTCCGGGGGCCCGCTCGCCCACGATCACCAGCACCTCGGAGTTGTCCTCAGGGTCGTATTTCAGCCCCGAATCCAGGTTTTCGAACGCCACCTTGGGCATCTGATTGGCCGGTACCGCGAAGGCCGCGACAAAGCCGGTGCGGACTGCGCGGGTTGCCTCCTGGGCGGTGTACTCAAGGTCTTGCGGGTAGTGGTTGCGCCCGTCGATGATGACCAGGTCTTTGATCCGGCCGGTGACGTAGAACTCGCCGTCAAGGAGCGCGCCGAGGTCGCCGGTGCGCATCCACAGCCCATCCTCGGGAACACCTTCGGCGTGCGACGGGTTGGTCCGCGACTTCAGGATGTTCTTGAAGGTCTCCTGGGTTTCCTGCCGGCGATTCCAGTAGCCGGACCCAAGGTTGTTGCCGGATAGCCAGATCTCGCCGACCTGGCCGTCGGCCAGCTCGGTGGCGGTGTCGGGGTCGACGATCACCGCCCATTGGTCCAGGCCGATCTTGCCGCACGACACCTGAGGTACCGCGTTGGGCGCATCGGCGGACACCTCGACGAGCTTGGCATTGCTTAACTCTTCGCGGTCGACATGGATGGTGGTCGCGGTCTGCTTCATATCGGTGGTGGAGACGAATAGCGTCGCCTCAGCCATGCCATAGGACGGTTTGATGGCCGTGCTCGGCAGCCCGTAGGGGGCGAACGCCTCGTTGAACTTGTCCATCGAGGCAGTTGAGATCGGTTCGCTGCCGTTGAGAATGGCATACACGTTGCTCAGGTCGAGTTCGGGTTCATCCTCCTTGGGCAGTCCGCGCAGCGCGGCGTGCTCGAATGCGAAGTTGGGCGCGGCAGAGAAGCTCGGACCGCGGTCGTCGCCCATCACCGCCAGCTCCCGCATCCAGCGGATGGGCCGGCGCACGAACGCGGCGGGACTCATGATCGTGATGCAGCGTCCGACCACCGACGGCACCATTGCCGTGATCAGGCCCATGTCGTGAAACAGCGGCAGCCACGTCACACCGCGCTGGCCCTCTTCGACTTGAAGCGCGGTGATGAGTTGGACCAGGTTGGTCCCCACGCCCAGATGGGTGATCTGCACACCGGCCGGTGCGCGAGTCGAACCCGAGGTGTACTGCAGGTAGGCGATGGCGTCGGGGTCCGCGGGCACCTCGGTCCAGCTCGAGGCGACCTCATCGGGCACCGCGTCCACAGCGATCACCCGTGGCCGCTCTTGGATGGGACGGCTGCGGAAGAACTTGCGGACCCCTTCGGCGGACCCGGTCGTGGTCAGGACCGCGTTTGGCTTGCAGTCCTCGAGCACCGCGTGCAGGCGACCGATGTGCCCGGGTTCCGCGGGATCGAAGAGTGGCACCGCGATGGTGCCGGCGTATATCGCGCCGTAGAACGCGACCAGGTAATCCAGGCCTTGCGGTGCCAGGATCGCGACGCGGTCGCCGGGCTTGGTCACCTGCTGCAGCCGGGCGCCGACGGCACGGTTACGGGCACTGAAATCAGACCAGGTCAGATCCTGGTAGACCCCGTCGCGTTCGGTGGAGAAATCAAGAAAGCGGTACGCCAGGTGAGTCCCGCGCGACTGAGCCCACCGCTCCACATGGCGAACACCGCTGATGCTGTCCGGGAACTTGATCCGCCCCGTCTTCCGATCGATGAACGGGTTGGGTATTCCCATGCAGTTCTCCCGTCGCGCATAATCGGCGGCCCTAGCCGCCCTCTTTGCCCTGATCCGGGCCAACCCGAAAGCTCGCAAATTGTATCGAGCGAGCCGCTTGCTCGCTACAACGCCCATCACCGATCTACCCCGCTTCATAGCCGGCCGCTAGCCTCAGCCCTCATACGACGTGTGGACTGGAAACTCATTCGTCAACCGGGTACCGGGGGAACTTGACAGGGTGCGCCGGTGGGTTGGTAATCCCTAGTGGGATCGACGGTTAGCTCGCGCAGCAGCTCGCCGGTGGCGGCGCCGACGCGGTGTGGGCGGTGGCGGTTGTAGATCGTGATGAAGACGTCGAGCTCGGTCGAAACCACGCCGCGATCGGCGTGAGGACCTCGGTGTGGCGTTACCCCGGATTCACCGCGGTCGGCGCCGCGTTCGTGCAGTTGGCGGAGCGTTCGGCGCGCCTTCGCGTGGCCCACGCGGCGTAAGGTTCGACCATGAACGTCGGGGGCAGGGCGCCGGACATCCACTATGCCAAGAGCGGCGACCTGAACATCGCCTTCTCGGTGATCGGAGACGGGCCCGACCTCGTCGTCGCGCCCGGCTTCATCTCGCACCTCGACATCATGTGGGCCGAGCCGTCGGTCGTCCACTTCTATTCGCGGCTCGCGTCCTTCCGGCGCGTCGTCACCTTCGACAAGCGGGGCACTGGCCTCTCGGATCCGGCGATGCACGCGCCGACGTTGGAAGAGTCCGTCGACGACCTGCGCGCCGTCATGGACGCGGCCGGGTGTGAACGCGCCGACGTCGTGGGCATTTCGGAGGGTGGCGCGATGGCGATGCTGATGACGGCCAGCCATCCCGACCGCGTGAAGGCGCTCGTCCTATACGGCACGTTCACCCGCCTGCTCCGAGCGCCCGACTACCCGCTCGGCGTCACCGAGGAGCAGCTGTCGGCGTTGGTCGAGCTGAGCACCAAGGGCTGGGGTGAGGGCGTCGGACTCGGTGGATGGGCTCCGAGCCGGCGAGGCGACGCCGACCTGCGGCAGTGGTGGGCGCGCCTGCAGCGCGTGGCCGCGAGCCCGGGCATGGTCCGCAACATCTTCGCGCTCTATCCACAGCTGGACATCCGCGACGTGCTGCCCGCGATCCAGGTGCCGACGCTCGTGCTCCACCGGCGGGACGACCGGATGGTCAGGCTCGAGATGGGTCGCTACCTCGCCGACCGCATCCCCGGGGCCAAGTTCGTTGAGCTCGACGGCGCTGACCACCTGTTCTTCACGGGCGACGTCGACACCTTGCTCGACGAGATCGAGGAGTTCCTCACCGGCGTCCGCCCGCTGCCTGCGGTCGAGCGCGTCCTGGCCACTGTGCTGTTCACCGACATCGTCGACTCCACAAAGCGAGCGGTCGAGCTCGGCGACGAGCGATGGAAGGAGCTGCTCGGCAGGCACGACGCCCAGGTGCGGCGTCAACTCGAGCGCTTCCGCGGCCGTGAGGTCAACACGACGGGCGACGGCTTCCTCGCCCGGTTCGACGGACCCGCCCGCGCGATCCGGTGCGCCACGGCGATCCGCGACGTGCTGCGGAGCCTGGGCCTCGAGGTGCGGGCGGGCGTGCACACGGGCGAGGTCGAGCTGCGCGGCGACGACATCAGTGGCATCGCCGTCCACATCGCCGCGCGCGTGGCAGCAGCGGCCCGAGCGGGCGAGGTGCTCGTCTCGCGCATCGTCGTCGACCTGGTCGCCGGGTCGGGCCTCAGCTTTGCCGCTCGCGGCGAGCACACCCTCAGGGGTGTGGCGGGCAAGTGGGGCCTGTTCGCGGTCGAGGGTTGACGCGGTCGGGCTACTGGTCTAGCGGCGGCGGTAGGTGGACGAGATCCCCCGGCTACAGCGAGCTGCGTCTCGCGCCGTCCTTTGGCGGCTCAGGAGGCCGTCGTAGGCTCGTGGCGATGCTGAAGTCTGAGATCCGGTTCCTTCCCCTTGGCCCGGCGTCGCCGACAGGGCCCCAGCGCAGTTAGGCGATCACCGCATCCTGGTAGCAGTGTGAACGTTTTGTCTTGCCGGACATGTCCGTTCGTTCAATCTTTCGGCTCGGGCGCTGCGACGGATTCTGCCTCGCCCGACTCTGCGACCACCTCAGGCAGCTGGCTCACCAGATATTCGGCCAGCCCGCCGATGGTCGGATAGTCGAATACCGCGGTCGCGTTGATCGTGAACGCGCCGCCGAACTGACTGTGCAACCGGTTGCGAAGTTCAATCGCCATCAGGGAATCCGTCCCCAGGTCCAGGAACCGGCTGGATGCAGCGGGCGGTTGCGCGAGCCGCAGGAAGTTCTGTACCTCGCGCTGAAGGAATTCGGTCACGAAACCGGCGCGCTGCGGCACCGGGATCTCTTGGAGCTGCCGGAGCAACTCGCTGTCACCAGTTGCCTCCCCAACTGCACTCGGCAACACAAGGTCGAGAATCGGTGGACGAGAAGCGCCCAACAACTTTGCGGCACGCTGCCAGTTGGCTTTGATGACGGTTGCCTGCCCGGTGCCGTTCGCGACAACTTCGGCGAGTGCGCTCAGTGCGGCCGACGGCTCCAGCGGCACCAGGCCCTGCGCACTGAGATTGTTGCGCGCGGCCTCTGAAGAGGCCATGCCACTCTCGGCCCATGGGCCGAAGTTGACCCCCGTGGCCGGCAGGCCTTGCGCCCTTCTCTGCGCGACCAGGCCGTCGAGTAGCGCATTGGCAGTCGCGTAATTGGACTGGCCGGGTGAACCGAACAAGCTCGACACCGAGGAAAACACAATGAAGAAGTCCAGATCGTCGTCCTTCGTCAAACGGTCCAAGTGACAGGCACCGAATGCCTTGGGCGCCAACGTCGTTCGGAATCGCTCCACGCTCTGCTCTGACAGCAACGCATCGTCGAGCACGCCGGCCAAATGTGCCACTCCGGCCAGCGGCGGCAACTCCGCGCGAATTCGCGCCAGCAGCTTCGCAACCTCGGACTCGTTGCCGACGTCGGCCCCGAAAGTGTGGATGCGACACCGGTAGCGCTCGGTGATTTCCTCGATCACCCGTTGCGTGTCCGCATCGGGCGCGCGCCGACTGGTCAATACGATGTCGCCGGCACCGAGTTGGGCCAGATACGACGCCGCGTGCAGACCGAGTGCACCCAGGCCGCCGGTGATCAGATAGCTCCGATCGGCCCGCGGCTGCAGCGGGTTCGGTACCTGCAGCACGATCTTCCCGATGTGCCGCGCTTGCTGCATCCGGCGGAATGCGGCCCTCGCCTCGGTCAGCGGGTAGATCTCGGCGGGCAGTGGTGTCCACTCGCCACCGGCCATCCCGCCCGACACTTCGGTAAGCAAACGCTTGATGTGGTCGGGATTCTGCAGGGTGGTGACATCCAGCGCAACGATCTCGTAGGCGATATCGGGACGGGCGGCCGCCATCTGCGCATGCGTCCAGATGTCGCGCTTGGCGATCTCGGCGAAACGGCCATTGCGGGCGGTGGCCCGCACGGTCGCTTCGACAAATCCCTCATTCGTCAGGCTGTTGAGCACCACATCAACACCCGAGCCGCCGGTATCCGCCAAAATTTGGTCGGCGAAATCCGTAGTGCGCGAGTCGTAGACGTATTTCACGCCCATTTTGCGCAGCGTCGCGCGTTTGTAGGTGCTTGCGGTCGCGAAGACGATGGCGCCGTGCTGCTGTGCCATCTGGATCGCGGCCAGCCCGACGCCGCCGCTGGCGGCGTGAATGAGCACCCGATCACCAGGCTGCAACTGCGCCCAGTCGAACGCGAGTCGGGCAGTGAGCGCCGCAGCGGGAATGGTGGCCGCCGCTACCGGGCTCAGCCCTTCGGGCACCGGCGCCACCAACTGGACCGGCACATTGAACCGGCTGGAAAAGGCGCCCTGCATGAAGCCGTAGACGCGCTGGCCTACCTCGAGTCCGGTAACGCCGCTACCCAACTGCGTGACGATGCCGGCGAAGTCCCCGCCGATCGGTCCGGGGTCGCCCGGGTAGAGGCCGAGGACGTTGAGCACATCCCGGAAGTTGAGGGCCGCGGCCTCCACCCGGACCTGCACGTAGCCCTCGTCCGGAGGCGGTACGTCCGTCCCGGTCAGACGCAGGTTGTCGATCGCGCCCCGCTCGGTGGGCGCCAGGACGTAGTCAGTTGAGCGTGGGACCGTGAGCTGACCGCTGCGCGCCCATGGCAACAACCGTGAGGTCAGCAGCTTTCCTTGTCGCAGCGCGAGTTCCGGTTCGTCGATCGGTGTGGCCAACAGATCGGCCAGCGCGTGCACAGCCTGCTGTGATCCGTCGCAGTCGACCAGTTTGCAACGCAGCGCCGGTTCCTCGTTGATCGTCGTACGCCCGAATCCCCAGAGCGCCGCCTGCACCGGGTCGACCGGCTCGCCGGATTCGGTGGCCACGGCCCGCTCGGTGATGATCCACAGTCCGCCAGGCAGTTTCACCTCGCCGCGTTGCACGGTGTGCACAGCGCTGAGCAGGTTGGCGATTTCGGTCTCGATCCGCGCGGCGGCGGCTTCCGAGCCGGCGCTCGACTCCTCTATGCTCGGCGCGGTACTGCGCCACACGACGCCGCAGAACGGCAGACCGCGCTCGTGAGCCTGTGCCAACAGCTGTCCCAAGGGCTCCGGATCGGTGTTCCGGTCGAACGGGATGCAGCCCGGCACGGCGGCGGCCAGTTCGTCGAATCCGGCGATCAGCCAAGTGACATTCGCGTTCCCTGCGCCCCCACTGTCACTGCTCGGCGCCGGCGGCGGGACCTCGTGCCAGCCAAGGGTGTAGAGCAGCCGGGTGGCATCGCCGCCGAGTCCGCGCAGCAACGCCTCACGGGGTGCGCGTTTGACCGTGAACTCGCGAATCCCCCCGAGCTGGCGGCCCTCCCGATCGACGAAATCGAGATCGAAGACCTGGGTTTCGCTGCCGAGTCCGCTGCTGTGCCACCGCGCGCGGCAATAGAACCGCCGAGGCATGCGCTCGCGAAGCGTCACTTGCCCGTACCGCAACGGCAGGAACAAATCGTTCACGCCCTGTTCGGCCGCGAGAAGGGCCGGGAAAGCCGGGAAGGCGACTCCTGTGCACAGGTCCATCAGCACCGGGTGCATCGGCTCGGTTCCGAGTTGTTCAGCGAGTTCTTCGCCGACGACGATGTCGCCGATCGCCTCACCCTCACCGAGCCACAGCGACTTCAGGGAACCAGACCAGGTCGGCCCCCACGCCAGCTCCATGTCGGCGAAAGTCTCGAACAACTCCTGCGGACGCATGCGGTTCAGCCGCTCGATTGCTTCGTCGACCGGATCTGCATCCTCAGATACCGGCTCGTCATCTGCGCCGCTGACCACAGCGCCGTCGGCGTTCAGCGACCATTCGGCATCACGCACACCGTACGGGCGGCTGTGCACCCGGAAACTCCACTCACCGTCGCCCTCCAGCGGATGCAACGTCAGCTGCACCTCGCGGGAACTCTTCTCGGGCAAGATGATCGGCTCGTAGAAGAAGACGTCTTTCACCCGCGCCGGTGGACCGACTGCGGCCAACGCCATCGCCGCATACGTCGCTCCGGGGACGACCACGGTGCCATAGATGACGTGGTCGGAAAGCCACGGCTGCGATTTGACGGACAGCCTGCTGGTGTAGACGGAGTCACCTGAGGCGAGGTCTTTTGCGCTACCCAGGATTCCCGAAACGGCGCGACCGTCGACGGCGATTCCGGACGTCTTGGGCCAGAAGCGGCGGCGCTGGAACGGATACGTCGGCAATTCGAGTCTGCGACGGGGCTGGCGATGCAGCGCAGCGAAATCGGGGCGGTGGCCGCCGACGTAGGCCGCGGCCAGCGCGTCGGCGATCTGGCGCCGGTCGCCAACGCCTTTACGCAGCGACACGATCGCCCGCGGCGCGGCCAAGTGCTCCGGCCAGACCCGCACCGCGGCCCCGGTCAACACCGGTTGCGGACCGATCTCCATCAGTACCGAGCAGCCCAGCGCCGCCACGGTGCGCACACTTTCGGCGAACTGCACCGGCTGGCGGGAATGTCGCCGCCAGTATTGAGCGTCAATCGGAGTCTGGGCCGTGAGCACCGCGCCGGTGCGGTTGCAAACCAGCGGCAGTGTCGGGGCAGCGTACGGCAACTGCGCTGCGTAAGACTCGAATTCATCGAGCACCGGATCGAGCAGTTCCGAGTGGAAGGCGTGGCTGGTCTCCAGCCAGGTGCAGCGGACCCCCTCGTCACTGAATCTGGCGACGATCTGCTCCAGATCCTCACCGGGACCCGAAAGCACGGTGTTGGGCCCGTTGTAGGCCCCGACCGAGATTCGCGGGAACTCGCCGGCGATCGCCTCGACGTGCTTGGCGTCGGTGAACACCGCCACCATTCGCCCCCCTTCGGGCAGGCTGCCGAACATCCGGCCGCGCTCGGCCATCAGCCGTACGCCGTCGGTGAGGCTGAACACTCCGGCCACACATGCCGCTGCGTACTGGCCCACGCTGTGTCCCAGCACCACGTCGGGCTCGATGCCCCACGACTGCCACAGCCGGGCTAGGCCCATCTCGACGGCAAAAAGTGCCGGCTGCGCAAACGACGTGTGCCGCAACCTTTCTCCGGCCTCGCCACCGGTTTCGCGGTCGGTGGCGAACAGCACCTCCAGCAACGGATGCGGCAGGATGTCCTCGACCGCGTCCGCGCAGCGTGCAACGGTTTCAGCGAAAACCGGCTCAGCGTCGAACAACTCACGCGCCATCCCCGGGTACTGGCTGCCCTGCCCGGTGAACAACCACGCCGTCGTCGGGTGGTGCGTGTGCTCGCCACGCACGACACCGGGTCGCGTGCGGTTTGCGGCCAGGTCGGCCAGGCCCCCGCGCGCACCCTCGACCGAATCCACGACCAGCGCGGCGCGATGTTCGAAATGCGAACGGCCCGTCCCGGCGGTGAGGCATACGTCGCCGAGGTCGACATCCGGGTGGGCGCTCAACCAGGTTTCATAACGCTGCGCCAACGCCACCAGTGCTTCTGGTGACCGCGCAGACAGCGCGAGCACATTGACATTCTGCTCCGGGGTCACCGCGCCATCGCCTGCTCGGTCTTCGTCGGCGGTCGCCGGTCCTGGTGGCGCCTCCTCGATCAGCACGTGCGCGTTCGTGCCGGTGAACCCGAAGGAACTCACGCCGGCGCGCCGCGGCTTGCCGTTGGCCTGCCATGGAATCGCCTTGTCCACGACTCGCACCGGCAGTGAGTCCCACGGGATGTGCGGCGACGGCTTCTTGAAGTGCAGGCTCTGCGGCAGCAGCTCGTGCTGTAGCGACAACACGACTTTGATCAGACCTGCTGCCCCAGATGCCGACTCGAGGTGACCGATGTTGGTCTTCACCGATCCCATCAGCAACGGCCGGTCCGCATCACGCGAGTCGCCATAGGCGGCCGCGGCCGCCTGGACCTCGATCGGATCACCCAGCGGGGTGCCCGTCCCGTGCGCCTCGAGGTAGTCGACATCCCCGCCTGCCAAACCGGCACGAGCCAGTGCGGCCTCGATAAGCCGTTGTTGTGCGCCACCGTTGGGCACCGTCAAACCGCTGGAGGCGCCGTCCTGGTTCACCGCGCTGCCGGGAATGACCGCGCAGACCCGATCGCCATCGCGCACCGCGTCGCCCAGCCTCTTGAGCACGAGAATTCCGCAGCCTTCACTGCGCACGTAGCCGTCGGCGGAGGCGTCGAAGGTCTTGCACCGCCCGACGGGGGAGAGCATTCTGGCGCGTGAGGCGGCGACGACTGTCACCGGGCTCAGCAAGACGTTCACACCGCCGGCCAACGCCAAATCGCAGTCCCCGGAATGCAATGCGTGGCACGCCTGATGGACGGCCACCAACGCCGAGCTGCATGCGGTATCGACCGCCACTGCCGGTCCTTCGAGTCCCAGCGCGAAGGCGACCCGACCGGAAATGGCATTGAGCGCATTGCCGGTGATGAAGTAGGGTTCGATTTTGTCGATCGACTCGGCGGACAGCAGATGCGCATACTCGTTGGCGGCCACCCCCACGAAGATTCCGGTTCGGCTTCCGCGCACCGCCCCCGGCGAATACCCGGCGCGCTCCAAGCCCTCCCATGCCGTTTCGAGCATCAGCCGCTGCTGCGGCTCGATCCAGACGGCCTCGCGCGGAGAGATGCCGAAGAATTCGGGATCGAATCCGTCGATTCCGTCGAGAAATCCGCCGAAGCGCGTGTAGGTCTTGCCCGCAGTCTCTGGATCCGGGTCGTAGAACTCGTCGATGTCGAATCGATCCTCCGGGACTTCCCGGATCGCATCGACACCGCCGGAGAGCACCTCCCAGAAGGCTTCCGGGTCGGGCGCGCCGGGGAAACGGCACGACACCGCGACGATCGCGATCGGTTCGTCCGTGCGCGTCGTCACCGCTGACGCCAGCCGAGGCCCCGATGTGGCGGGTGCCTGGCCGCTGAGCCCGAGCACCTCGCCGAGCAGGTAGTCGGCCGCGTCGGACAGACGGGGGTGATCCATCACCAGGGTGACTGGTATCTCCTTGCCCACCCCCTGTTCGATGCGGCACCGCAATTCGACGGCCATCAGCGAATCCATGCCCAGATCGAAGAACCCGGCGTCCTCGCGGATCTCCGCGGCGTCCACGCGCGTCACCTCTGCTACCGCATCGCGCAGGTAATCGGTCATAAGCCTCTTGCGCCGCTGCACCGGAGCGTTGGTGAGCCGCTCGACCAGCTGGGTCTTGCCAGTCGGCGTCACAGCCGGCGCCGCGTCGGGCACCTCGCGCTCCAATTCCGTCAGGAATGCCCGCCGGCCCGCTTGCTGGTAGAGCGGCAGGAAGCGGGCCCAGTCGATCCGGGCTACAACGCCCTGCGCTGACCCCCGCGCCGAAGAATCCGCCACGACATCGGCCAGACCCGCCAGTGCATCGGCAGGCGCCAACGTCCGGACCCCGCGCTGATCCAGTCGAGCACGAGACTCCGCGTCGGCCATGCCCGCCGACCAGGGACCGAAATTGACGCTGATCCCGCGGACGCCCTGCTCTCGCAGGCGCCAGGCCAGCCCGTCGAGGAATGCGTTCGCGGCGCCGTAGGCGGTCTGACCGAATCCGCCCCATACCGAGGCGATCGAGGACGTGCTGAGGAAAAAATCCAGCTTCAGGTCAGCGGCGGCTTCACTCAAATGCCAGGCGCCCCAAACCTTCCCAGCGAAAACGCGATCCACTTCGGTGTCGTCGAGGCTGCTCAGCGCAGTGGTACCGATCTCACCCGCCGCATGGACAATGCCCGCTAACGGCGGTAGCTCGGCTTGCACGGTTGTCAACAGGCGTGCGACGTCGTGCGCATCGGCGACGTCGGCAGCGACGACACGAACTTCACAGCCGTACTGTTCACCCAGCGCATCGATGCGCTGTTGCGCGGCATCGCTGGGTGCGCGTCGGCCGGTCAGCACCAGATGCCTGGCGCCGTGCCCGGCCAGGTATCCGGCGATCTCCAGTCCTACCGACCCCAGCCCGCCAGTCACCAGATACGTTGCGTCACCGCGCAGTTCCAGCGGTGTACCGCTCGGCTGCTCGATCCGCCGAACCAGTCGGGGAACATAGACCGCTTGATCGCGCAGCGCGATTTGGTCTTCCCTGATGTCCGAGTGGCGCGGCGTCGTGATCCGGTTGATGAACCCAGACCATTCGTTGGCAGTGCCTTCCGCCAGATCCGCCAGTCCGCCCCACATTTGCGGAAGCTCCAGCGACGCGGCACGACCGAATCCCCACAGGCAAGTCTGCTCCGGCGCCACGGTGTCCGCGTCGGTTACTCGCTGTGCGCCACGGGTCACCACCCAGACAGGCCGGCGCAGCTCCGCGGCGACCGCAGCGCGGAAGAGCCGCCGCGTTCCGCTCAATGTTCGGTGTTGCATCCGCAACAGTGACCGCATCGATGGTGCGGTCTGCGAATCGAGGGCCGCGACATGCACGATACGGAGCGTCGAATCGTCAGCTGCCGCAGCGCGCAACGCATCTGCGAGCCGTTCCTCCTCCGCGTCGGACCCCGGCAGACCGAAGATCCGGTGCCGGTGGCCGCGTCCAGTCAGCACGTCGACCAAAGGCTGGACTGCGTCGGTGTCATCGCCGATGAGGATCAAGGC
This sequence comes from Mycobacterium sp., assembly GCF_035640695.1. Classification (GTDB taxonomy): domain Bacteria; phylum Actinomycetota; class Actinomycetes; order Mycobacteriales; family Mycobacteriaceae; genus Mycobacterium. The sequence continues at coordinate 16,829 of NZ_DASQVQ010000167.1, read as the reverse complement.
GCATCCCTGTGTGGCCTCCGCGCCGGAGACGGGGGCAGTGCATCTCTCCCAGCGGATCTCGTAACGGTCGTCCGCGATGGACTGGTTGGCGCGTTGTTGATTGTGTTGTGCCGCAAGCTTGGTCAGCACATCCAGGGTGTGATGATCGCCGCTCGCACCGTCGAGCATGGCCGCGAGTTCGTCGATCCGGCCGTCCTCGAGGAGGCGGACGGCCTGGGTACGCGCATCAAGGTGCTGTTGGTGGTTGGCATGATCGCGACTGTCATCCCGATTGTCTCGGAACCAGTACTGGCGGCGCTCGAACGGATAAGTGGGCAGGTCGAGCTTTCGCGTGTGCGGCCGCCGAAAAGCGGCGAAATCGGGCAGGTGGCCCAAGACATACGCGTCGGCAACTGCTTCGGTGATCTGTCGGTGGTCGGCGGTGGTTCGGCGCACAGATGTGATCACCCGCGGTGCGGTGGCCGGGTCAGGCCATGTCCCCAGGGCTGCCGCGGTGAGCACCGGTCGTGGGCCGATCTCGAGCAACAACCTGCAATTCAGATCGGCTAGGGTGCGCACGCTCTTGGCGAACTCCACCGGTTGGCGCGCGTGACGGCGCCAATAGGCGCCATCGAGCTTCACGCTCCTGCCGAGCGCGGTGCCGGTGCGGTTGTCAATCAGAATCCGTTGAGGCGTACCAAATTTGAACCGCTCCGCATACGACTCGAATTCGTCGAGGATCGGGTCCAGCAGCGCCGAGTGGAACGCATGGCTGGTGTCCAGCCAGTCACACCGGACACCGTCGGCCACCAGTGCAGCCACCGCCTTGTCCAGATCCTCTGCGGGTCCGGACAATACGGTGTTAGCACCGTTGTAGGCGGCGACCGACAGACGCGGGAATTCGTCGGTGAGGCTTTCGACACGCTCGGCGGCGGTGAACACCGCTACCATCCGGCCACCGGCAGGCAAACTGCCGAAGAGGCGACCGCGTTCGGCCATCAGCAGCGCACCGTCCTCGAGACTGAACACGCCGGCAACGCAGGCCGCCGAATACTGGCCGACGCTGTGGCCCAGCACCACGTCGGGTTCGAAGCCCCACGACTGCCAGAGGCGGGCCAGGCCCATCTCCACCGCGAACAAGGTGGGCTGTGCGTAGGAGGTCTGTCGCAGCGTCTCTTCGCTGTCCGGGCTGTCCACATCGAAAATCACCTCCAGCAACGGCTTTCCGACAACGCCAGCGACCGCGGCCGCGCAACGATTCAGCGTCTCGGCGAACACCGGCTCGGTGTCGAACAACTCCCGGGCCATGCCCGGGTACTGGCTGCCTTGACCGGTGAACAGCCACGCCGTCTTCGGCGTATCTTTGGATTCTCCGCGAACCAGGCCGGGCGCCGGCCGGTCGTCGGCGAGCGCGCCGAGTAGCTCGATGGCCGTTTCTCTCGAATTGACGACCAACGCGGCCCGGTGCTCCAGGTGTGCTCGCCCTGCCCCTGCGGTGAAGCACACGTCCGGCAAGCTGGCCTCCGGGTGCGCGCTCAACCAACTGCGGTATTGATCGGCGAGGTGCACCAACGCGGCAGGCGTCCGCGCCGAGAGCGGAAGAATGCTGAACCGTCGGTCCCCGGGCTGCTCGACCAGATCCCGTGCCGCAGCGGGCTGTGCCGCTTCCTCGGGCGCTTCCTCGAGGATGACGTGCGCGTTTGTCCCGGCGAACCCAAATGAGCTGATTCCCGCAATGCGCGGCCGACCGGTGCGTTCCCAGGCAGTGGCCTCCTTGACGACCTGCACCGGGAGCCGGTCCCAGGGAATGTGGGGCGACGGGTTCTGAAAGTGAAGGTGCTGCGGCAGTAACCCGTTCTCGAGCGACAGGATTACCTTGATGACACCCGCGATACCGGCGGCCGCTTCCAGGTGTCCGATGTTCGTCTTGACCGAACCCATCAACAGCGGCTGGCTGGAATCGCGTCCGGCGCCGAGCACCGCACCTGCGGCCTGGGCCTCGATCGGGTCGCCCAGCGAAGTCCCGGTGCCGTGTGCTTCCAGGTATCCGACGTCGCGGGCTTCGACGCCGGCGCGCTTCAGCGCATCGGCGATCACCCGTTGCTGAGCAACGCCGTTCGGCACCGTCAGTCCACCCGATGCGCCGTCCTGATTGATCGCGCTGCCGCGAATCACGGCCCGAATCCGGTCACCGTCGCCAATCGCGTCCTCGAGGCGCTTGATGACGATGACACCGCAACCCTCGCCACGCACATAGCCGTCCGCGGCCGCGTCGAATGTCTTGCACCGGCCGTCGGGCGCGAGCATGTGGGCGCTGGAAAACGTGATCATGGTCGCCGGGGTGAGCAAAACGTTCGCCCCGCCGGCCAGCGCAAGATCACATTCGCCCAAGCGCAGCGCTTGGCACGCCTGATGGATCGCCACCAGCGACGAGCTGCACGCGGTGTCGACGGCGACCGCGGGACCCTGCAACCCCAACCGATAGCTGATCCGGCCCGCTGCTGCCGCATTCGACGTCCCGATGGCCATATAGGCCTCGATCTCGGGGTAAGTCAGCTCGTCGGATGCCATGCCGAGGTAGTCGTGGGTGGCCAAACCCACGAACACACCGGTGTTGGTGTCAGCCAAAGACGTTGGCGCGGTGCCAGAATGCTCCACTGCGCGCCACGCCGTCTCCAGCAGGAGCCGGTGCTGCGGGTCCATCAACCTGACCTCACGCGTCGACATACCGAAGAACGGCGCGTCGAACCCGGTCACGTCATCGATGAACCCTGCACGACGGGTCACGACCTTGCCGGGCACACCGGGTTCCGGGTCGAAGAATTCGTCGGCATCCCAGCGGTCCTTGGGCACCTCCGATATCGCGTCGCGGCCCTCGCGCAGCACGTCCCAGAACCCATCGGCATCGGGGGCACCCGGAAAACGCGCCGCATAGCCGACGACTGCGAAACGGGGGGCCGCCTCGATCGGACCTTCGGCGGATACCATGTCGCTGTTCTCCTTGCTCCGGCGGTCAGAATGCGGTTCTGCGGGAGACCTACACCGCGCCACGATCAAACGTCGACGGATACTATTGCACGCTGACCTGTGGTGTGTGCGGCGTCGCGCTCCGGGGGCGACCGCCGCCGAACGTTGGGTATGTTGATCCCGCGACGAGTGGTACTGCCGGACTGCAGCCAGCCAAGCGGGAAGGACGACGTATTGCGCATCGGGAAGATAACGGTTGGCGCACTTGATGAATGGTCGTTGCATCCAGGCTCGGTCACCTCCTGGCATCCGACGCCCGCGGCTCAGGAAAAGGCTCGACGAGCGCCGGTCAGTTCGGTGCCGGTCAGCTACATGCAGAGCCAACACCTTCGTAACTATTGCCAACGGACGGCGGCGGGACTGACCTTTTCCCGACAGATCATCGCCGGCTGTGAAGTGCCCGGCCAGTGTGATATTTCGGCCATGGATCACGCGGTGAATGCATACCTACGTCGGCACGACACGTTCCGCAGTTGGTTCGAACAGACCCATGATGGAGAGTTCATCCGGCATGCCATCGACGATCCGGCTGATATTGAATTCGTGCCGATCCATCACGGCAACATGACGATCGACGAGATCCACGCTCATGTCGTGGCCATACCGAGTCCGTTGGAGTGGGGCTGCTTCACCTTTGGAATAATCCAGAACGAGAACCACTTCACGTTCTTTGCCGCCATGGATCACGTCCACGGGGACGCGACACTGATCGGCACCACGATGTTGGAAGCCAACGGAATGTATTCGGCGTTGAGCGGAGGCAGTGAGGCCCTCACGCTTCCCGATGCCGGTAGCTTTGACGATTTCTGTGTCCGCGAGCGCGCGCATACATCGGAGTTGACCGTGGATTCGCCTGAGGTGCGGGCGTGGATCGACTTTGCGGAAAACAACAATGGCGGCTTTCCTGAATTTCCGCTTCCGCTGGGTAACCCGCTGACGTCGACCAGCAGTGGCATGACCTCCGAAGTCCTGATGAACACCGCACAGACGGAACGGTTCGAATCGGCTTGCACTGCGGCCGGCGCGCGCTTCGTCGGCGGCTTGTTCGCCTGCCTTGCCCAGGTCGAGCATGAGTTGACGGGCGCTCTCACGTATTACGGGCTCACTCCGAGGGATTCACGCACCGCCACGGATAATTTCATGACGCAGGGTTGGTTCACCGGCTTGATTCCGATCACCGCGCCGATAGGCGCGGCCTCATTCGGCGATGCCGCGTGGGCAGCGCAGGCTTCTTTCGACTCAAATCTGAATATGGCAAAAGTGCCGTACTACCGCGTGTTGGAGTTGGCGCCATGGTTGAGTTGGCCACGGCCAAATTTTCCAGTGTGGAACTTCTTGCATGGCGGCGCCGCTCCGCTCAACGCTATCCTCGCGGCCGCTGACCTGGGCCTTGCCAACAATATAGGTATCTACCCGGACGGCCGTTTCTCATATCAGCTCACTATTTACATATTTCGGTATGGCGAGGGCACGGCGATGGCGATCATGCATCCCGACAATCCCGTCGCCAGAAAATCAGTTGCCCGCTATATGAAGACGATGAGGTCCGTCTCCGTACTGGTCGCTGACAGCGGGCAGTGGGGACGCGTCGCATAGCGTGGAGCAATTCGGCGGCCATGGCATTCCCGCGATGCGCAACTTCCCGGCGAAGGTGAGGGCGACATGCGGCGGCTAGCCGATCTCGTGGTGCGGTGGCCCTGGGCGGTGATAGGGGTTTGGATCGCGATGGCGGTCGCCCTTCCGCTGACGTTCCCATCGCTGGGCGAGATGGCCGAGAAGCATCCGCTCGTCGTCCTGCCCAGCGATGCGCCCTCGAGTGTCAGCGCCAAAAAGATGGCCGAGTCGTTTCACGAACCGGGCAACGACGATCTGTTGTTGGTTGCGTTGATCAACGAGAATGGGTTGGGACCCGCCGACGAGGCCGCGTACCGCAAGCTCGTGCGCTCGCTGCGCGACGACGTCACAGATGTCGTATCGGTGCAGGACTTCGTCAGCACGCCACAACTGCGACAGTTCCTGACGAGTGCGGACAAGAAGACCTGGGTATTGCCGGTCGGTCTCGCGGGTGAGTTGGGCACGCCGCGGTCCTTCGACTCGTACAACCGGGTGGCCGACATCGTCGAACACAGCGTCGCCGGCGGTGCCCTGACAGTGCACCTCACCGGTCCCGCGGCCACCGTCGCGGACCTCACCGTCGCGGGCCACCGGGATCGCCTGCCGATCGAAATCGCGATCGCCGTTCTGGTCCTCGCCGTGCTATTGCTGGTCTACCGCAGCACGGTCACGATGCTGCTGCCGTTGGTGACGATCGGGTCTTCCCTGGTGATCGCCCAGGCGGTGGTGGCCGGCTACTCCCAACTGACCGGCTCGGGCGTCTCGAACCAGTCCATCGTATTTCTGAGCGCGATCATGGCCGGCGCCGGAACGGATTACGCGGTCTTTCTCATCAGCCGCTATCACGACTATCTGCGGTCGGGTGCGGATTACGATGAGGCGGTCAAGGCGGCGATGATCTCGATCGGGAAAGTGATCACCGCATCTGCCACCACGGTGGGCATCACTTTTCTCGTCATGAGCTTCGCCCGAATGGGAGTGTTCAGAACGGTCGGAGTGTCGTCGGGGATTGGTATCGGCGTTGCGTTCCTCGCCGGAGTGACTCTGCTGCCGGCAATTCTGGTGCTCGCCGGGCCGCGCGGCTGGGTCAAGCCGCGGCGCGAACTGACTGCTCGGTTCTGGCGACGTTCCGGCATACGCATCGTGCGCGGGCCGGTGGCACATCTGGTTGGCAGTGTGCTCGTATTGGCCCTTCTGGCCAGCTGCGCGATCTTTGCGCGCTACAACTATGACGATCGCAAGGCCGTGGCGGCGTCGGCGCCGAGTTCGGTCGGGTACGCCGCGCTGGAACGCCATTTCCCCATCAGTCAGTCCATCCCCGAGTACATCCTCGTCCAGTCGCCGCGTGACCTGCGCACACCTGCGGCCCTCGCGGATTTGGAGCAGATGGCTTCGCGCGTCGCCCAATTGCCGGACGTTTCTCTGGTCAGCGGCATCACCCGACCTTTGGGAGTTGTGCCGCCGGAGTTCCGGGCCACGTTTCAGGCGGGCCTCGTCGGTGACCGGCTGGCCGCCGGTTCCGCCCAGATCGGTCAGCGCACCGACGACCTCAACCGGCTGGCTGCCGGGGCGAACACGCTGGCCGACAGCCTCGGTGACGTGCGCGCACAGGTCAACCAGATCGCGCCCAGTATTCAAAGTCTGATCGACGCGTTCTCGTCGGTAAGGACCCAATACGGCGGCGACAGGTTGGTGCGGGACGTCGATACCGCCGCCAAGCTCGTCGAATCCATCAACGCGCTCGGCAACGCCATGGGCGTGAATTTCTCCGCCGCCAAAGACATGTTCGCCTGGATAGGCCCGGTCCTGACGGCGCTGCAGGCCAACCCGGTTTGCGACGCCGATTCCTCCTGCAGCGCCACCCGGGCCCAGCTTCAGCGGCTTGTCGCTGCGCGTGACGACGGAAGCCTCGACCGGATCAACGATCTCGCTCACCAGTTACAGGGGGTCGGCGACAGGCAAACCCTCACCGCGACGGTGAACAAGCTCAATGGTGCTCTCACAAACCTCGTCACGGCAGTCCACGACATGGGGCTGGACAAACCCGGCGGCCCACAGTCGGGCTTGACCAAGCTAGAGCAAGGCGCCGACCGCCTGGCCGGCGGAAGCCGGCAAGTGGCGGGCGGAGTGGACGAACTCGTCCAGCAGATCAAACTGATGGCTACCGGACTCAATCAGGCATCGGCTTTTCTGTTGACGATGCGACACGACGCGGCTGGCCCGTCAATGGGGGGGTTCAACATTCCGGCCGAAGTGCTGAATGTGGCGGATTTCCAGAAAGCCGCCAAGATGTTCATCTCGCCGGACGGCCACTCGGCGCGGTATCTGGTTCAAACCAAACTCAACCCGTTCAGCTCCGAGGCGATGGATCAGGTCAATGCGATCGGTGACATCGCCCGCGGCGCCCAGCCCAACACCACACTCGCGGGCGCCTCGATATCGATGGGCGGGTTCCCCGCCGCGCTGCGGGACACGCGCGACTATTACGAGCACGACATCCGATTCATCATCGCCGTGACCCTCATCGTCGTCCTGTTGACCCTGATCGTGCTGCTGCGTGCGATCATCGCACCTCTTTATCTCGTTGGTTCGGTGGTGATTTCGTATTTCGCGGCAATGGGTATCGGCGTGCTGACGTTTCAACTGATCCTGGGTCAGCCGTTGCATTGGAGCGTGCCCCCGTTGGCCTTCGTGGTGCTGGTCGCGGTGGGTGCCGACTACAACATGCTTTTCGTGTCGCGAATGCGGGACGAATCTCCGCACAGCATGCGCTACGGCATCATTCGCACGCTGAGTTCAACGGGCGGTGTGATCACCGCGGCGGGCCTGATCTTCGCCGCCTCGATCGGTGGTCTCTTGTTTTCCAGCATCGGCATCGTGGTCCAAGGCGGTTTCGTGATCGGTGTGGGAATTCTGCTGGATACCTTCGTGGTGCGCACCATCACGGTGCCCGCCATCGCTGCGCTGGTCGGGCGAGCAAACTGGTGGCCATCACGAGTGGCATTGCGGCAGTCGTTGTCTCGGTCACCGGCCGAACGCGCCTAGCAGTGAATGGATTAGCGCGCGCACGTGATGTATGTGAAACTACGAAACGAAGCGGAGCGGTCAGGGATAGGGATGAAGAAGCTCCTCGCAGGACTTAGCACGGACGTGATGTGACGCTTACGCCCCAGTCATCAATTCTGTCGATGCTGCACGGACGTGCCAGCCTGCGCCCCGGCGACGTGGCATTTACATTCACCGACTACGCCCACGACTCGGCGGGGGTTGCCGAGAGTCTCACGTGGTCGCAGCTATCACGCCGAACGATAAATGTGGCACGCGAGATCCGCCTTCATGGGTCGGTCGGTGACAGGGCAGTGATCCTGGCCCCGCAGGGGCTGGATTACATCCTGGCTTTCCTGGGATCCATGCAGGCTGGGCTCGTCGCGGTTCCGCTCCCGTTGCCCCATCGCGGCTCCAGTTATGACCGGGTGAGTGCGGTCTTTGCCGATACGAAGCCATCGGTTGTTCTCACGACATCCGCGGCCGCGAAAGATGTCGGCGATTACATCGATCAGTCAGGTATGGACACTGCGCCAAAGATCGTCGAGATTGATTCGTTGGATCTGGATGCCGACGGCGGACCGAGCCTTCAGCCGGCTGAGTTGCCGAGCATCGCGTACCTGCAGTACAGCTCGGGTTCAACCCGACTGCCGACCGGGGTCATGCTCTCGCACCGCAACCTCCAGGTGAATTTCGAACAGCTGATGCGCAGCCTCTTCGCGGATGCGCACGTCAAATCGACGACCGATCTCACGATCGTGTCGTGGTTGCCCTTCTACCACGACATGGGGTTGGTACTGGGCGTCTGCGCACCCATCCTGGGCGGCTATCTCGCCGAGCTGACGAGCCCGACTGCGTTCTTGGAAAGGCCGGCCAGATGGATACGTGCGCTGGCTGATACTGAGACTCGTCATGCGTTTTCGGCAGCGCCTAACTTCGCCTTCGACCTGGCCGCCCGCAAAACCGCCGACAGTGACCTTGCCGGGCTCGACCTCGGCGGCGTGCTGGGCATCATCAACGGCGCCGAACGCGTCGAGCCGGCTACCTTGGAACGCTTCGCAGATCGGTTCGCTCACTTCAATTTTCGGGACCACATGCTGCGTCCTTCGTACGGCCTGGCGGAGGCGACCGTCTTCGTGGCAAGTGGCACATGGAGTGATTCGTCGGGGGCTGTCCATTTCGATGTCGACGAATTGTCCGCGGGCCGCGCTCAGCGGTGTGCGGCTCCAGGCGGCTCAGCGCTGGTGAGATACAAACTGCCGCAGTCACCTATGGTGCGGATCGTCGACGTCGACACCAACCGGGAATGCTCGCCGGACGTGGTCGGCGAGATCTGGGTCCATGGCCAGAATGTCGCGACCGGCTACTGGAGCAAACCGCCAGAGGAGCTGCGTTGCTTCGGTGCAACAGTTGTCGAGCCTGCACCGGGCACGCCTGACGGGCCGTGGCTGCGAACGGGCGACCTCGGCTTCATTTCCGAGGGCGAGTTGTTCATTGTCGGCCGCATCAAGGACGTGCTCATCATTCGTGGTCGTAATCATTATCCCGAGGACATCGAGGCGACGGTCCACGAGATAACAGGTGGTCGGGTTGCGGCGATATCGGTTCCGGTGAACAGTACCGAGAAGCTGGTCACCGTCATCGAGCTCAACAAGCGAGGAGATTCCAGCGTAGAGGCGATGCATTGGCTCAGCGGGGTCAAGAGCGACGTCACCTCCGCCATATCCAATGCGCACGGCCTGAATGTCGGAGATCTCGTCCTGGTATCTCCCGGGTCGATTCCCACAACGACGAGCGGCAAGATGCGGCGCGCCGCGTGCGCCGAGCAGTACCGGCAGAACCAATTCATTCGGTTGGACGCCTAGCCCCGGCCGGTGGGGCGGGCGAACTGGTGGCCGTCACTACTGAGCTTGCGCAGCAGCGGCCGCTGTCACACGCATCGGTCGGGTCGGCGGGGTAAGGTCTGGTTCAATACAGACGCGTAGTCGAGCAGGCGGGGGTGAGAATGCGAAGACTGTTCGCCTCGGCCACGGCGCTGGTAACCATAGGTGCCACAGGATGTTTCGGCTTCGGGATTGCGGCAGCCGATGACCCGCAAGCCGGCTGGACGGCGGATCACGGGGCACCGGACAACGGAACACCGCCGCTGGGGACGCCTGGAAGGGCGTACGCACTGGGTGGCGCGCATGTGCTGGGTATCCCCTATGACGAGTACATAATGCGGACGGGTGCCGACTGGTTCCCGGGGCTGAATCGACAGATCGTCGACTACCCCGCAGGCCAGGTTCAGGGGCACACGCTGGAACGACTGTTCCCAGGCATCGGCCGGCTGGATCGTTCGTTTCCCGGCCTGGGTATCGACGGCCCCAGCATCGGCGAGTCGGTCGACATCGGACAGAACAACCTCGAAGGGGCCATTCGCAACGGTGGGCAGGGCACCGCGATCGGCCTGTCGGAGGGAGCGATGGTGCTCAATGCCGTCAAGGCTCGGCTCGCGAACGACCCGACCGCGCCCCCACCCGATCAGCTGAGCTTCGCAACGTACGGCGACCCGGTGGCGCGCCACCCCTTCGGTGAAAGCTTCCTGACCCAGATGTTTCCGGTCGGTAGCGTCGTTCCCTCACTCGACTACCGCGTCCCACCTCCGGTCGAGAGCCAATACGACACCTACCAGTTCGTCTCCGCATACGACAGCATCGCCGACTGGCCGGACAGGCCGGACAACTGGATGTCCCTCGCTAACGCGATCGTAGGTCTCGCGACCGGTCACACCGCGGTGGCTTTCACCAATCCGAGCAATGTGCCGCCGCAGAACATCAGGACGACCGTCAATTCCAAAGGCGCGAAGACGACCACCTACCTGATTCCCGAGCAGCATCTTCCTCTGGTGCTGCCCTTCAAATATCTCGGGGTGCCGGCGGACACGCTGAACAAGCTCGACGCCGTCCTCAAGCCCGCGGTGGATGCGGGATATTCACGAAACGACGATCGACTGACCGCACCGATAACGGTGGATCCGGTGCACGGTTACGACCCCGCGGCCGTCACCGCACCGGCCACTCAGGCCGCCTTCGGCGGCGGCGCCGATCCGTTATCGCAGCTGCTCTCCGGTTTTCAGTACGTGCTGAATCATCAATAGCCCGACGCGAGAGGCCGCCGCTACACTCCGGCCAACCCCGCGCCGAGCAGCACGCAGCCAACCGCGGCCAATAAGACGGTGACAGCGCGGCGGCGCCGCGACCGCAGCCAGTCCTGCAGCGCCACCAGCGTTGCGCGGGTGCGGTCCGGGGCCACCAGGTAGGACATCAGCGGGATCTCCACAAATCCGAACGCCACCACATTGAACAGCAGCAAGGCGCCGACCTGGACTGAGGCAGCGGCACCGGAAACGACGATGAGCGCCAGCACGGCGAGATAGTCAACGGACGGCAGGGCGATGCCGAGGCCCGCGACGCCCGCCGTCCACAGTGAACGCCCGTCGAGCAGTTGCCAGGCGCGCGTCGCAAGCGGCGCGAATTTCCGTGCGGTCAGGCCCGCAGGTCCGTCGCCGCGCTTACCCGCCAGGCCCGTGGCCAAAATCGCAGCGTTGACCAGCAGTAGCGCGCCGATGACGATTTGCACCCTTGGCAGGGTGAAATGCGCTGACCCCAAGGCCGGTCGCAGGACGAACAGCACGATCACGCCCACCGCGGTGCCCATCGCGAATCCGCCAGTGAGGAAGGCGAGTAGGTGTAGCAGGGGCCGGGGGCGGTTGATCATCAGGACCGTCACGCCGATCCGGAACGGTTCCAGGCTGACGGCAACGGCCATCATGAGGAGCGTGAACCACATGACAGCTAATGCGCTTCGCGAGGTACCCGCACGGTGACCATCATCGCCGCCAGGCCCGCCGCCAGCACCAGGCACAGTCCAGCCAAACCCGCGCGGTCGGAACCGAACAGGTCGACAAAGGTGAAGAACATCCACGGCGCGAGGAACGACACCGCGCGCCCGGTGGTGGTGTACAGACCGAACGCCACGCCTTCCTTGCCGTCGGCGGACATTCGCATCATCAGCGCCCGCGCGGAAGCCAGAGTTGGACCGACGAACAGACACAGAAGCAGTCCGCAGGTCCAGAAGGCGAGCGGCCCGGAGGCTGTCAGCAGGACCATTCCGATGACGATCATCGCGGTGAGCGATCCGGCAATGACACGCTTGGAACCCACTCCGTCGTCGAGCAGGCCGCCCAGAAAGGCTCCGATCGCGGCAACGGTGCTGGCACATACGCCGAAGGCCAGTACATCGGCCTGCGACAGCCCGTAGACGCTGACGCCGAGCACCGCGCCGAAGGCGAACACACCCGTCAGTCCGTCTCTGAATACCGCACTGGCCAACAGGTAGTAGACGACGTTGTGGTCGCGTCGCCATTCGCTCCTCACCTCGTCCCATAGGGCGCGATAGGCGGCGAAGAACCCGACCGGACGGCGGTCCGGAGCGGCCGGGCCGCGCACGGAAACGAGTAGTGGCCAAGCGAACAGAGCCAGCCATGCCGCGGCGAGCAACATCGACGCCCGCACGTTGTCGCCGTCATGTGCCGCGATGCCCAGTAGACCGCGGGTGTCGCCGGCACCCTGGATGAAGCCGAAATACACGACCAAAAGCAGCAGCACACTACCGAGAAATCCAGCAGCGGATCCAAGCCCGGAGATTCGTCCCGAGTTCGCACCCATCGAAAGTTGCCTCAGCATGGCGTTGTACGGCACGGTCGCCAGGTCGCTGCACGCCGCCGTGCACGCGAGCAACACCAGACCCAGCCAAAGGTAGTGATAGTCGGCCCGGATCAGGCTCATCGCTGCCGTCATCGCAACGACCAAGCCAGTGCTGGCTGCGAGTGCCGTGCGGCGCCGGTTCGGCGCGTTCACCCAGACACCGGTGGCCGGCGCCAGCAATGCGACGCACAGCCCGGCGATTGTCAGCGCCCGACCCAGCCAGCTTGCGGGCGTGCTGGGGCCGGGCAAACCCGAACCGACATGCTCGGTGAGGTAGACGGAGAAGACGAACGTGACGACGACGGCGTTGACGCCGGTCGCGCCGCAATCCCACAGCGCCCACGCCGCCACCCCGGACCGCGGAGCAGTGTGAGAATCCGCGCCACGGCTGCTCATCGCTGCACTCCAGTCGTCAGTGGCCAACACCCCGATGCGGCGTGCCTGCAACTCGATGCTTTGGTCTAACGGCGGTGGGTCTGCTGCACGGCGTAGGTGACGATTTCGGTCACCGGGCCTGATGGCACGGTTTGATCATGATTGCTTCGATTTCGATGGGGGTCAAACGCCCAAGAGCGGGGCGGCCCCGCGATCAGCCGGCGAGTGGGATGGTGATGTGCAGCGATGTCCCGCATTCCGGGGGACTGGTGATCTTCATGTGGCCGCCGAGCACTTCCACGCGGTCTTTGAGCCCGATGAGTCCTGATCCTTTGCGGGCATCGGCTCCGCCGATGCCGTCGTCGTGAATTGACAGATCGAGAGTGGCGTCCTTGGTTTCGGCGCTGACGTTCACGTGGGAGGCTTGGGCGTATTTGGCGGTGTTGGTCAGCGCTTCGGCCACCACGTAATAAGCGGTGATCTCGACTGAATCGGGCAATCGTGGCTCAACATCGACGTAAAGGGTGACTGGAATCGGGCAGCGCCGCGCTAGCGTCTTCAGCGCCGGACCTAATCCACCTGCGGAGAGGATCGCCGGATGAATCCCGCGCGAGATCTGTTGCAGGTCCGACGAAACCGCGGTCAAACCCGAGACGACGCCCGAAAGCTGTTCCTTGAGCGACTGCAGTTCGGACGGCACGGTACCCTCCGCCAGGCGTAGTTGCAGTCCGAGTGAAACCAGCCGCTGTTGAGCTCCATCGTGCAGGTCGCGCTCCAGCCGGCGGCGGGCGTCATCGGCGGCCGCCACGATCCGCGCGCGGGATGCGATCAGTTCGGAGCGCGTGGCGGCGTTCGCGATCGCGGTCGCGACGAGGTCGGCGAAGTCACTCATGCGCGCCTCGGTGTCCGGTGGCAGCGGCTCTGCTCGCAACGAGCCGACGATCGCCGCGCCCCACACCTGTCGGTCGACGATGATCGGAACTCCAACCGCCGAATCTATGCCGAACCCACGCATTCGACCAGCGTGCGGAACCGGAGCATCGTCGTGCCGGTCAATGCGCGCGGCACGGCCGGTGGACTGCACCCTTGCGGCAACGTTGTCACCTTCCAATCGCAGGCGCAGCCCCTTGGGCAACGGTTGCAGCCCGTCGTTGTGGAAGATGGCGAGGGGCACGAGTGCATCGTCGGCGTAGCGGTATATCGCCGCGTGGCCCGCACGCAAACAGCGGGCCATTGCTACGGCCACCGCCGAAAACACCTCCGAGTGGGCCATACCGCGCGCAACCAAGGTTGCCACCTGTCGCAACGCCGCCTGCTGGTCGGCGAGCACGGCCAGTTCGTCGCGGCTGTCCTGCAATTCGGCGCGGGTGGCGGCGTTGGATATCGCGGTGGCGACCAGGTCGGCGAAATCACCCATGCGCGCCTCGGTGTCCGCTGGGAACGGATCAGGGGCCGACGAGCCAACGGCCGCCATTCCCCAGACCCGTTCGTCGACGGTGATCGGGACTGCCACCGTGCAACGAAGGCCCATCTCACGCAGCCGCGCAGCGATGGAGCCGGGGGCGTTGGCCAATTCCAGACCGTCCAGCCGGGCGGGCTGACCGGTATGGGCCACCCTCGTCGCGATGTTGTCTCCTTCCAACGTGTGGCGCTCGCCGACAACTGGTTTGTGCTTCATCTGTGGCTCCAGGCGAGCCAGGGCCAGGACCGTCACCGTGTCACCGTCGAAGCGGTTCACCGACGCGTTGGCGGCATTCAGGCATCGGGCCATTTCATCGGCGACCGTCGCGAAAATTTCCGAGGGTTCGACGCCGCGGGCCACCAGGGTCGCCACCCGCCGCAACGCCGTCTGGTGCGTTGCAAGCACACCGAGCTCGTCGTGGCTCGCCTCCATCGCGGCCTGCGCTTGGTGCAACGCGTCCTGCTCGCGACGGCGCTCGGTCACGTCACGCCCGACGGCGTAATACAAGCCCCGCTGCCACACGATGCTCCACTCGATCCACCGTCGCGAACCGTCGCGGCAGATCACCCGATTCTCCAAGCGCACCGGCTCAGTGCTGCCGGCCAGCTGCTCGAGCGCCTCACGCACGCGTGCTTGGTCCTCGGGCACAACTAAGCCGATATACGGCCGTGACTCCAACTCGTCGAGGGAGTAGCCCAGTATTCGCGTGAACGCGGGGTTAACCCGGATGACCCGGTCCGGACCGGTGATGCACAACAGGTCAGATGACAGGTCGTAGAACCGTTCGCCCACCCGCGCCAGCCCCGCGAGCGCATTAGCGACCAACGCGATGACCACGAAGACCGCGATCACTAACTCGCTTTGGAGCGAAAACAGCACAAAGCCACCACCTGGCCAACTACGGAAGTAGAGGAAGACGATGGCGCTGACGACCGACGTTGTCACCGCCAGCCCGAAACCCCACAGCGCTGCGACGACCACGACGCCGAGCAGATAGATCGTTCCGACCCCGCCCGTCGTGTGGTGGGTAACCACATTGATCAAACCCACCACGATGCTCTCGATTACGATAAAGAAGCCCGCCACCGCAATTCCGAGCCACAGCGCTGGCGTCTTGGGGCGGACCAACAGCCAGGGCAGACGCGTCCGGGTTGCTCGTGAACCGAATCCGGCATCGGAGCCAGCGGCCGCGAAGAAGCGCCCTGGCATCCACCACCGGCCAGGCTGCCGCGACCACTTCTGCGCCATCAGACTCTCAGATCGCCTGCAGTGGACTTCCTCAAGAAGCGCAAGCTCAGCATAACCGCGTCGGACCCTGACGAGCCCAGTCGGTGCGGCAACAGTTTTACGTGGGCAGCGCCCCGGCCGTGCATCGGGATCGTCGGTTAGGACGATCCGTTGCGCACGGCCGCTTCGATTTTCTCGCCGGTTTGTTTGTCGATGTTTTTCCAGTACTCGAAGGCGCGCTCCAAGACCTGCTCCGTGACCCCGTTGCGCAGGTGGCCGGCCACATTGGACACCAGTCGTTCTCGCTCGGCGTCGTCCATGACGTCGCGGACCAGGGTGTGGGCCTGGCCCCAGTCGTCGTCTTCCTCGCGCAGGGTGTAGGCGGTGCGCACCATCTCACCGTCGGTGTGCCACAGCGCCTCGGCGGTGCGTGACGGATCGGCCTGTGGGCCGCCCTTGGAGTTGGGCGCGTACACCGGATCGGAGACGGGGATGACGCGCATCGCGCCGTCCTTGGAGTAGGAGTGCACGTCGCATTTGGGCGCGTTGACCGGGATTTGCTTGTAGTTGACGCCGATTCGGGCGCGGTGGGCGTCGGCGTAGGCGAAGGTGCGGGCCAAAAGCATCTTGTCCGGGCTGAATCCGGTGCCCGGCACCTGGTTGCTCGGGGCGAACGCGGCCTGTTCGATCTGGGTGTGATGGTCGGTGTAGTTGCGGTCCAGCACCAGCTTGCCCACCTCGATCAGCGGGTAGTCGGCGTGCGGCCACACCTTGGTCAAATCGAACGGGTTGAACCGGTAGGTCTTGGCGTCCTGATACGGCATGATCTGTATCTTCAGCGTCCACGACGGGTAGTCGCCGGCCTTGATCGCCTCGTGCAGGTCGCGGGTGTGGTAATCGCCGTCCACGCTGACCAGCCGGTCGGCCTCGGTCTGGGTCAGGCATTGGATGCCCTGATCGGAGATGAAGTGAGCCCTTGGCGTGGGGCTGCCGCTCGGGCACGCGTTCCCGGTTGAAGTTGGCCATCTGCTCGATCAGGTAATGATCCTGCAGCAGGATCGGACCATCGGGACCAACCGTGAGTGAATGGTCATCACTGGGCACCGGGATACCGGCATCGGTGGTGGTGGGCTTGGGCTGGTTGGTGTTCATTGTCGTTGCTCTCTGATGGTCGTGTTGGGGGTACCGAAAGTCTTTGCGGCTGTTGGGAGCTGAGCCCTGCAGGCCTATTCGGGCCAGCTGTTGGTGCGGATGATGTCGACGAAATCGTCACGAACGAACGACGGGTCGAAGTGTTCGAGCACATCCGCATTCACCGTGCCGAACGTGCTGAGGGGCCGGTGCTTCATGCC
>NZ_DASQVQ010000166.1:0-38630 GCF_035640695.1 Mycobacterium sp. | reverse complement strand
GATGACAGGTCAGCAGGTCGGCGTCGTCTTGGTGCGGTGTCTCCCATGACTCCGATCCCGCCTACGCGCTTGACGCCGTCCGCCGCGTCTGGTGATTGCCCAAGAATGCGGTTGCCGATGCACCGAATCAGCGATGGATCTGTCAAGTTCCGGTACCCGCTTGACGAATGAGTTCCGGTAGCTGCTTTACAGATGCGGTGGGCTTCCCTGGCCGGCCCCGGCTATGGGCGGTGCGCGCCGGATTACCGGGCGGGGGTCAAGGCTCGGCCTTCGGGCCGACCGCGTAGCGGCGTGGCCTTGACGCCGGCACGGTCCGGTGCATCCTGTCGCGGTTTGCGGGGCCGGCCATGGGGGGTGGCGTAAGCGCCGTGTTCCTTGGTCCGGTCGTGGCGGATGGGTTGGGTGCGCACCATCGTGCCCTGATAGGTCATCTGCACCGAGCCGGCGACGATGCAAACCTCGACTTCTTTTCCCCGCCAAGCTCGTCCGGCCCGGTACATGGTTCCGGCGAACGACACCTGTCCGCTGGCATCGACGATGCGGGTGACCACGATCCCGGTGCTCGCGGCCCGGGGAGTGCGCCGGCCCTGGCGCAGTGCCGCAGCTGCGGTGTCGGGCTTACGGCGCTGCACATGGGAGGCGACCAGCACATCGTGGTGGAAGATCTGCACCAGGTTGTCGGCGACCACCGCCTGCACCGGTTCGCCGGCCAGCACGATGGGCACCCGATACCCGAAGCCCGCCAAGCGGATCGAGCCGCGCTGATCCACCCAGCGCTGCACCCCGGCGTGGCGCAGATCCGGCCAGCGGGTCGCAGCCTGCCTCGCCGCGACGACCGCGGCGATAGGGTCGGCCACCTGCGGGTCGGGGCCGGCGGGAGCCAACGCGAACCGTTCGGCCGGTGGGCGCATCCCCAGCGACTGATGCGGACGCTCGGTGTTGTAGTGGACCACCCACCCATCCAGGGCTGCCTGCAGCTCGGCGAGGGTGGCGAACCCGCGGTCGGCGTCGGTGAAAAACTCCGCGCGCATCGTCTTGTGAAGCCGCTCAACCTTTCCCGTCGTGGTCGGCGAGCGCGGCGCGGTCAACAAATGCCGGATCCCGTTCTCGGCGCAGACCTGATCAAACAACACCTCCGAACAGGAGCCACCCGGCCCGAACCGCCCCGTGAACACCTTCCCGTTATCAGTGAGGATCTGCTCGGGCACCCCGTGGCGGCCCAGCGCCTCCAGCAGCGCCTCACACACCGGGCGGGCGGTGGCCCGCGCCACCACCTTCGCCGAGACGACGAACCGCGAGTTGTCGTCGATGCCGGTGATCACCTTGACCTCGGCGCCGTCGCTCAGATGAACGCCGCCGACCACGTCCATCTGCCACAGCTCCATCGGCCGGCCCCGCTCCCAGCGCTTGTAGTCACTGCGCCGCCGACGCCGCCGGGCCGGGTCGATACGCCCATTGCGCACCAGCGCCCGATACACACTGGAGCGACCCGGCACCGCCACCACACCCTCGCGCTCCAGCTCGTAGGCGATCCGCGTCGGACCCCAGCGCGGGTGGGCATCGCGCAACACCAACACCCGCGCCTCCAGCTCCGGGGCCATCTGATGCGGACACCCGTGCGGACGCGACGAGCGATCCTCTAAATTCAGCACCGCCCCCTCGCGCGCATACCGGCGCAGCCAGGCGTGCACAGTCTGGCGCGACACCCCATAGCGGCGGGCAACAGCGCTGATCACCGCCCCATCCAGCACCTCGAGCACCGCCCGATAACGCATCTCGGACACCCGCAACTCCCGCAACATGCCGGCCCCTTCCGCAGTCGATCCACGACCACGAAAGAAGCCACAGCTCACCGGCCGCAACGAACCCGGGTGTAAAGCACCTACCGGAACTGTTGTCGCGGACCTACCGGAACCGCGTCCCGGAACCGTAAACCAGCAGCCGGAACTGAAATGTCAAGCATGAACCGGAATCGCACAGGGCCAGCGGATTGGTTACTGTCGTCAAAAGTGTCGTCAAACGACCAACAGAGGTGCCTCCAGAGTGACAGAAACAACCCCTGACCTGCGAGCGCGCCCGAAGGGATTCGAACCCCCAACCTTCTGATCCGTAGTCAGATGCTCTATCCGTTGAGCTACGGGCGCTTGGCCTTATTCGATTGTGGACCGGCGGAGGCGAGAGGATTTGAACCTCCGGTCCCCTTTGAGGGGGACAACTCATTAGCAGTGAGCCCCATTCGGCCGCTCTGGCACGCCTCCTGAACCTTCCCGAGGGTACCGGACCCGAGCGCTGGGCCCGGCCCTTCCCCGGTCGCTGCGCTTCTGCCCCAGGGAAAACCGCCGAGCGCACAGCGTACACAGCAACAACTACCGAAGGCAAAGGCGTCCGCGCGGGCTACCTATGCTGGTCAAGTGACTCCCCGTCTACGCCCGGAGCTGGCCGATCTCCCGGCCTACACGCCGGGCAAGACGGTGCCGGGAGCGATCAAGATCGCCAGCAACGAAACCGTGCACGGGCCGTTGCCCAGCGTGCGGGCGGCTATCGAGAAGGCCACCGACGCGGCCAACCGCTATCCGGACAACGGCTATGTCGAGCTGCGGGAGCGTCTGGCCGAGCATGTGGATTTCCCGCCCGAGCACATCTCTGTCGGCTGCGGGTCCGTGAGCCTGTGTCAGCAGCTGATCCAGATCACGTCCACGGTCGGCGACGAGGTGGTGTTCGGCTGGCGCAGCTTCGAGGTGTATCCGCTGCAGGTTCGGCTTGCCGGCGCCACCCCCGTGCAGGTGCCGCTGAGGGATCACACGTACGACCTCGACGCGATGCTGGCCGCGGTCACCGCCCGCACCCGACTGATCTTTGTCTGCAGCCCGAACAACCCCACCAGCACGGTCGTCGACCCCGACGCACTTGCCCGCTTCGTCGACGCGGTGCCGTCGCAGATTCTGATCGCGCTCGACGAGGCCTACGTCGAATACATCCGGGACGGGATGCTGCCGGACAGCTTCGGGCTGGTCCGGTCCCACAGCAATGTTGTTGTGCTGCGCACGTTTTCGAAGGCCTACGGGCTGGCCGGGCTGCGGATCGGCTATGCGGTCGGCGACCCGCACGTCATCACCACTTTGGGTAAGGCCTATGTGCCGTTCAGCGCCACCAGCATTTCGCAGGCCGCCGCGATCGCGTCGCTGGACGCCGCCGACGAGCTGTTGGCCCGCACCGACGCCGTCGTCTCCGAACGCAACCGGGTGAGCGCCGCGCTGCGCGACGCCGGCTACCGGCTGCCCCCGTCGCAGGCCAATTTCGTGTGGCTGCCGCTGCCCGGGCGCACCCTCGACTTTGTCTCCGAGGCCGCCAGCAACCGGCTGATCGTGCGCCCATACGGTCAGGACGGCGTGCGGGTCACGATCGGCGCACCGCACGAGAACGACGCGTTCATCGCTTTCGCCCGACGTTGGATCGCTGGATCGGCAGCTGCCCAATGACGGACGCCGTGCGCGATTAGCTCACCGGTTGCCGGCCGGTGAATGCGATCAGCCGGTCTAGCACACTGGCATCGTCGGACACCGGAACCGGCTCGTCGAAGCCAACATTGCCGCGGCCCTGCGGCGTGATGATCTTTTGCGCCAACCCGAGCACATAATCGGCCAGCGCGTCCGACGCGTTCACCGTCTGCCCGGTCGCGATCGCGTAATCCCAGGCGTGGACGAGGAATTCGATCGACAGGATTCCGGCGAATACTCTCGCCGGTGACTCGTTGGGGCCCAACGTCACGGTGCTCTCAAGGCCGCGGTCGTGCCAGGCGTCCAATGCCGGCCGGGCGGCAAGCACGATTTGTCGCTCCACCGAATCGGTTTCGTCCCTCGGCGGGAACTCGGCTCCCGCCGCGCCGCCGATCGTCCTGATGGAATTCATCAGGTGATCGGTCAACTCCGCGAGGTTGAACCGTCGGCACGGGGTCGGCTTGGACAGGTCGTCGTTGGGAATCGGATGCAGCACGGTCCGCAGCACGGCCAACGTGGCCTCCGCGCAGGCCAGCTCGTCGGTCGGCCGGGCATCGGGCCCAGATGCCATGGTCATGTCGCCACGGTACGCGGGCCGCGGGCCTATCGTTGCGCAGATGCGGACTCATCTGCGCGTCATCGCCGCCGTGGTCATCTGCCTCGGCGTCGCCACAGGTTGTCAGCGCACCACCGGCGGCACGGTCGCGATGACGACGGAACCCGGCCCGCCGATATCCGCGCGGCCGTCGACGACGACGTCGCGGCCAACCGCGTTGCCGCCCACCAGGAGACCTTCACCGACCTCCGAGGTTCCCCCGCCACCCAACGCGACGGCGATGACATGCAAAAACTTCTCCGGCTTAGACGACGCGACCCGCCGTGCGGTCGTCAAGGCCATTCTCGACGAACAGAAGGACAGCCCATTTGGCATGCTCGGCCCCGATTTCGCCCAGTCGATGGCCACGACGATGTGTCAGTTCATGCCCGACAGCACCGTAAAGGAGGTGCTGACGGGTGCACCGCCACGCTAGCCGCGCCGTTGGCTAGCCTGTTTGTTCATGGGCGCTCCATACGAATCCGTCACCGTCGAGACCAAGGACCAGGTCGCGCAGGTGACGCTGATCGGCCCCGGCAAGGGCAATGCGATGGGGCCGGCGTTCTGGTCGGAGATGCCCGAGGTATTCGCCGAGCTCGACGCCGACCGCGACGTTCGGGCCATCGTGCTCACCGGATCGGGTCGTAACTTCAGCTACGGCCTGGATGTGCCCGCGATGGGCGGGGCATTCGCTCCGCTGCTCGCCCCCGAGGGGGCGCTGGCCCGGCCGCGGGCCGACTTTCACGCCGAGATCCTGCGCATGCAAAACGCGATCAGCGCAGTCGCCGATTGCCGTACGCCGACGATCGCGTCGGTGCACGGCTGGTGCATCGGCGGCGGCGTCGACCTGATTTCGGCGGTCGACGTCCGCTACGCCAGCGCCGACGCGAAGTTCTCGGTGCGCGAGGTCAAGCTCGCAATGGTCGCCGACGTCGGCAGCCTGGCCCGGCTGCCGCTGATCCTGTCCGACGGCCACTTAAGGGAACTCGCGTTGACGGGCCGCGACATTGACGCCGCCCGCGCCGAAAAGATCGGTCTGGTCAACGACGTGTTCGCCGACGCCGACGCCGCGCTGGCGGCCGCCCACGCCACCGCCGCGGAGATCGCCGCCAATCCGCCGCTGACCGTTACCGGCGTCAAGGACGTCCTCGACCAGCAGCGGATCTCTCGGGTGTCGGAAAGCCTGCGCTATGTCGCGGCCTGGAATGCGGCGTTTCTGCCGTCGAAGGACCTGACCGAGGGCATCACCGCGACGTTCCAAAAACGCCGACCCGAGTTCCGCGGCGAATAGCGGCGAATAGCGGCGAATAGCCCGAACACCTAGCGCACGACGCGCAGCCACAGGTTCATGCCCTGCGGCGCTTCCGTCACGCTGATCGGCTCGAGTCTCACGGTGTTTCCTCCCGGCGCGTCGAAGAGCCGGACGCCGTCACCGAGCATCACCGGCACGATGTAGACGAGGATCTCGTCGAGCGCGCCCGCGTCCAGGCATTGGGCGGCGACGCTGGCGCCAAGCACGTTGACGTACTTGCCCCCGGCGGCGGCACGCGCCCGGGCGAGCGCATCGTCAAGGTTGTCCACGAACGTGACGCCCGGCGCCGGCTGATCCGGGGGTCGGTGCGTCAGCACGAATTGCGGGCCGCTCCAGCCGCCGCCGAACGCTTCGCCCTCCTGCGGCGTGCCCTTGTACGGGTCGTCGCCGCCGAACGTGCCGTTGCCGGCGACAATCGCGCCGACCTCGGGCAACAACTCGTCCAGGACAGGGTTGGGTTCCAGGTAATCCGCGAGCCACGACATGTCGCCGCCGGGGCCCGCAATGAAGCCGTCAACCGACATCGACGCCGAATACAAGATCTTGGTCACGACTGGAATGCTTACGGCCACAATGGCGTGATGGCAACGGCGGACGCCGAAGTCCACACCGTGATCGCCCGGCCGCGGCCGGTTGTCGCGGCCTACTGCTGCGACCCGGACAACGCAACCGAGTGGTACGCCAATATCAAAGAGGTGCAATGGGAAACGCCGAAGCCGGTGGCGCTGGGTTCGCGGTTCGCGTTCACCGCGAGGTTCCTCGGCCGCACCTTGCGCTACACGTATGAAGTCGTCGAATTGGTGCCCGAGCGGCGTTTCGTGATGCGCACCGCCCAGGGGCCGTTTCCGATGGAGACCACCTATGCCTGGTACGACGCGCCCGACGGCGCCACCCGCATGACGCTGCGCAACCGCGGCGAACCGGCCGGGTTTTCGCGGCTCGCCGCGCCCGTTATGGCGCCGGCGATCAGACGCGCGACCACGAAGGACCTGGCTCGGCTGAAGTCGATTCTCGAAGCGCAACGCTGAACCGCAAAGTTTCTTAACGCCCCACACAGACCCTTGCTGATGGGTCCGAACTGCCTGAACTTGTTAGTCTCCTTCCGGGCCAGGTGAGTCACCAAATGAAAATGTGCACGATATACCTTCACGACGTAGGAGCGGCATGAGCGAGAGCGGACCGGTCGGGGCGGTCCCGGTCAGCCCCGAAGTGCTTAAGCATGCGTTGACCGAACATCCGGCGCCGGAGCGGCTGGTAGCGGCCCGCGGCGTGTTCACAGGTCCAAACCCGGCGGTGCCCGACCGGCTGTATACCCGCGTCGTGCGCGGCAAGGCCCACCGCGAACGAACCGCGCTGCGCCTGGAGAAGGGCGCCACCGTCAACACCGATACGTATTTCGGCCTGTTCCCCGCCAGCTACCTCCAGCGGTGGACCGATGTCACCGAGGTCACGTTGCGGTTGGCGTTCGACGCGGCCGGCCAGGCCAGGGTGTTGCTGCGCGCGTCGGACGCGAAGGGCTACGCCCGCACCATCGCTACCACCGAGGTCGATGGCACCGGCACGGTCAGCCTGACGGCAAAGCTCAACGAATTCGTCGACGGCGGATCGCTGTGGATGGAGTGCACGGCGATCGGTGGTCCGGTGACGATCACCGACCTCGAGTGGACGGTGCCCGCGCCGCAGGCGATCCGGCCCGCGGCGATCGCCATCTGCACGTTCAACCGCCCCGACGACTGCGCGGCCACCGTGGCGGCCATCGCCGGCGACAAGGGCCTGCTGGCGGGGATCGACGCGATATATGTCGTGGACCAGGGCACCGACTGCGTCGGGACCAAGCCGCTCTTCCGTGACATCGCCGCGCGGCTCGGTGACAAGCTGGTCTACCTGCGTCAGCCGAACCTCGGCGGCAGCGGCGGGTTCACCCGCGGCATGTACGAGGTGTCTAGCATCACCGACCACGCCAACGTCATCTTGATGGATGACGACATCATCTGCGAACCCGACTCGGTGCTGCGGCTCAATGCGTTTGCGAACCTGACGCCGACCCCGACGATTGTCGGCGCGCAAATGCTGTTCCTGAAGAACCCGCGGTACCTGCTCGCCGGTGCCGAATTCCCCGATCTGGCCAAACTGCGGCCGGGCCGGTGGGCGGCGAATGCGCTGCACAACGCCGACATCGCCAAGCAGCGTCAGGACAAGCGGGCCGACGCCGCGTACACCGGGTGGTGGACGTGTCTTATCCCGGCCGAGGTGGTCGCGGCCGTCGGCCTCCCGATGCCGATGTTCATCAAGTGGGACGACATCGAGTACAGCTTGCGCGCGGCCGCCAGCGGCTATCCCACCGTGACGCTTCCCAATGCCGGCGTGTGGCACGCGGAGTTTCACTGGAAGGACTACGACGACTGGGTCCATTACTTCCAGATTCGAAACGCACTGATCACCGCCGCGCTGCGCGGTCGCATTGACACCGCCGTGGCGAGCAAGGCGTTCACCCGCGAAATCGCGGAGTGCCTCGCGTCGATGCGATACGGGCTGGCCCACCTCATCATTCGGGCCATCGAGGATTTTCTGGAGGGCCCCTCGATCCTCGACGATGGCGGCGCAGCCGCCGCGGCCCGAATCCGCGCCGAGCGTGCCGAATATTCCGAGACCAAGGCGCATCCGGCCGTCAAGACGGCCGAGCTGACCAACGCGTTTCCGCCGATTCAGCCCTCGTCGGAGCACAAACCCCGCAAGGACCGAATGGATTTGGTGCGGTTGAAGCGGTTTGTCTACCAATGGCTCGGGCGCACCATGCCGGGCCCCGTGATGATTCCGGCCGCCGACGCGTATTGGTGGCACATCGCCCGCTTCGACCAGGCCGTGGTGACCGATGCCTCCCAAACCGGGGTACGGCTGCTGCGGCGCGATAAGAAGTCGCTGCGAGCGCTCACGCGTCGCGCGGCCAAGACCATTCGGCGGTTCCGCGCGCAGGCGCCGACGGTGCAGGGCCGCTACCAGGAGGCATTTCCTCGGCTCAGCAGCCGGGAGAACTGGGCGCGGCTGTTCGCCGCTGACTAATGCAGGCGGACGACCACCTGCTCGTTGTTGCCGGTGTAGGCCAGGTAGTCGAACGAGCGCCCAGTCTTCTCGATGAACTCCGTCCACGCCCGGTACTCGTGCTCCGGCCAACCCGGGAAGTTGAAGAACTCGTCGAACAACAGCACGGCACCAGGTGCCAGCCGATCGGCGGTCAAGTCCAGCACGGTCTTGGTGGAGGAGTACAGGTCGGCGTCGAGATGTATGAACGCGATGGGTTCGTCGTTCTCCTCGAGGAATCCCGGCAGCGTGTCCTCGAACAATCCGATGACGACCCGGGCGCCGGGTATCTTCGGCGGCTGCGGCTGTGCGAACTCCCCTTCCGGGAATCCGGTTCGCCACGTTTCGGGCAGGCCGGTGAAGATGTCGAATCCGATCACAGTCAGCTCACTGGCCACCGCTTGGGCGATGATGCCGAGCGTCGTTCCACTCGCGACGCCGAACTCCAGCGCAAGCCCGGAGCCCTTGATCTCGGAGAGCGCGAAACGAAGCGTGTCGTGCGGATGCCAGAACACCGGCACCTTGGGCATGTGCTCGAGCACGAATTCCGCGCTCTGTCTGGTCGCGCCGATGTCGAGCGAATACGAAATGTCGCGGCGCGCCCGGTGTTCCAGCTCCCCCAGCCGGTCGTTGAGGACGCCCAGCCTGTCGCTCATCGCGATCACCCGGTCGCTCAAGCGGTCGAGCATGGCCATGTCCACCGCGTGCAGCGCCTGCAGGCGCTCGTGCAGGCGCTGTTCTAGCCGCTCTTGTAGCCGCTCGTCCGACTGGGCGTTTTCCGCCTCGACGACCTCTGCCACCGCACGCTGCAGCTTCTGCCGGGCCGCGGCCTTGAGCCGGTCGAGCATGCAACAGTCCTTCCTGACGTCCTCGGCGGTGGCGGAGGGATTTGAACCCCCGGACGGTGTTAGCCGTCTCTCGCTTTCAAGGCGAGTGCATTAGGCCGCTCTGCCACGCCACCGCGGACAAGCGTAACGGGGTCGATCCGCGGGTCGCTTCGCTCCCCAATCCGCGGTCTCTTCAGTCCCCGGACGGGTCGCTTCGCTCCCCAATCCGCCGGTCGTTTCGCTCCCCGGACGGCTAGACCCGGCCCAGCCTGGTCGGGGGGGCGGCGACCTTCAGCCCGGCGTTGATGCGGCGGCAGTTTTCGCCGATCGCCGCGACTTGCGGTCTGGTCAACTGACCGAGGAAGTGCTGACGCACGCACAGCCCGTAGGTCACCATCGCGTCCTTGACCATCGCGCGGCCGTCGGCGGTGATTGTGGCCAGTACGCCGCGGCCGTCGTCCGGGCTGGCTTCGCGCTTGACCAGACCTTGGTTCTCGAGCCGGCGGATCTGGCGGGTGATGCGACTAGGCAGCGACATCAGCCCGTCGGCGAGATCGCCCATCCGTGCCGAACCGGACGGCGACTTGTTCAGCATGTCCAGCAACCGAACATCAACCAGCGTCAGCTGGTGCGACTCAACCAGACCGCGGTTCAACGCCGCGGACATCCGCAGCGCCGCCTCCAGAAAGTTCTGCCACGATCGCAGCTCGGCAATGTCCAATCCGGGCATCTCACTCGCCGTGCGCCCGGCGATCAGCCCCTCCATGGGCCAGGATTCTAGGCCAGCAACCGT
Organism: Mycobacterium sp.; assembly: GCF_035640695.1. Lineage (GTDB taxonomy): Bacteria > Actinomycetota > Actinomycetes > Mycobacteriales > Mycobacteriaceae > Mycobacterium. The sequence goes on along the minus strand of NZ_DASQVQ010000166.1, from coordinate 28,528 downwards.
TGCGAACGGTATGAAATGAGCGGGTAGTAGCGTAACTGGCATGCGTGCTGTCGTCGTCGATTCGGTGGATCAACTGGCCTGGCGCGAGGTGCCCGACGTGCGGGCCGGCGAAGGTGAAGTGCTGATCGAGGTGAGCGCTGCCGGGGTCAACCGCGCGGATCTGCTGCAGGCGGCCGGCCACTACCCGCCTCCGCCGGGCGCCAGCGAGATACTCGGCATGGAAGTCTCCGGCGTCATTGCCGATGTCGGGGCAAACGTCACCAAATGGTCGGCGGGACAAAAGGTTTGCGCTCTGCTCGCCGGCGGCGGCTACGCCGAGTACGTGGCCGTCCCGGCGCCGCAGGTGATGCCGATACCCGACGGCGTCGAAGTACATCAGGCCGCCGCGTTGCCCGAGGTGGCCTGCACGGTGTGGTCCAATCTGGTGATGACCGCAGGGCTTTCGGCCGGTGAGACGCTGCTGGTCCACGGCGGTGCCAGCGGGGTTGGCACGCACGCCATTCAGGTCGCCCACGAGCTGGGCGTGAAGGTTGCGGTGACGGCGGGCTCGGCGGCGAAGCTGCAGGTGTGCCGCGAACTGGGCGCCGACATCGGGATCAATTACCGCGACGAGGACTTCGTCACGCAGCTCAGCGACGAAGCCGGCGGCGCCGACGTGATCCTCGACATAATCGGCGCCAAGTACCTGGACCGCAACATCGACGCGCTGGCCGCCGACGGCCGACTCGTCGTGATCGGATTTCAGGGCGGCATCACCGCCGAGCTCAACCTCGCCAAGCTACTGGCCAAGCGCGGACACATCATCGCGACCGCGCTGCGGGCACGTCCGGTCGACGGTCCGGCCGGAAAGGGTCACATCGTCGATGAGGTCGTCGCCCATGAGTGGCCGATGATCGCCGAAGGGCGGGTGCGGCCGGTGATCGGCGCGGTGTATCCGGTCGAGGAGGCCAGCGCCGCACACAAACTGCTGAATTCCGGCGACGTGATTGGCAAGGTGATCCTGCGGATCAGGGACTAACGGGATTAACCGAACGACGCCAGCGCGCGGACCAACTGGTCGACCTCCGTGGACGTCGAGTAGTGCGCGAGCCCGACGGACACCGCGCCGCCGACGTCGTTGACGCCGATCAGGTCGAGCACCCGCGACGTCGCGTTGGGAATCGCGCAGATGCCGTTGTCGGCCAGCCGCTGCACCACGCGGTCGGCCGGCACGTCCCTGACCGCGAAGCTGAGCGTGGGAATCCGGACTTCGGGCCGCCCGATCACCATCACCCGGGGCAGTGACCGCAGCGACGCGAGCAGGTAGTCATAGACCCGGTCCAGGTACAAACCGGCCGACTGCATCGAAACCGCGAGCCGCTGGCGCCGCGTGCCGGTTGCGGTCTCGTCCAGCGATGCCAGGTACTCGACGCTGGCCACCACGCCGGCAAGCAAGCCGAACTGATGCACGCCCACCTCGAGCCGGGACGCGCCGGTCGCACGCGGGTTCAACGACATCGAGCTGAACGACTCGATCAGCGACGGATCCCGGAACACCAGCGCGCCGATCGGCGGGCCGCCCCACGCCACCGCATTCACCGCGACGATGTCGGCGTCGATCTCGTCGATGTCGATCAGGCGGTACGGCGCCGCCGCCGAATGGTCGACGACAGCCAGTCCACCGACGTCGTGGACGAGCTTGGTGACCGCCCGCAGATCGGTGACGGTGCCCAGCGTCGCCGACGCCGAGCTGATCGCGACCAGCCGCGTTCCGCCGGTGATCAGGTTTTCCCACTGCCACGTCGGTAGGTCGCCGGTCTCGATATCGACCTCGGCCCATTTGATCTTGGCCCCGAACCGCTTTGCTGCGCGCAGCCACGGCGCGATGTTGGCCTCGTCGTCGAGCCTGCTGACCACCACCTCGAAGCCCAGCCCGGCGCGCGACCCCGACGCGTCGGCCAGCGCCGCCAGCAAAACCGCCCGGTCTGGGCCAAGCACCACCCCGCGTGGGTCCGCGCTAACCAGGTCGCCGACCGCCTGACGGGCTGCGTCGAGCACGGCGGCGCTGCGCTGGGCGGCCGGATGCGGGCTGCGAGTGGTCGGAAGCGAGCGACGGAATGCCGTCGAAACCGTGGTCGCGACCGACTCGGGAATCAACATGCCCTGCTGCGCGTCGAAATGCACCCATCCGTCGCCCAGCGAAGGATGCAGGCCACGCACCCGGGCGACGTCGTATGCCATGCCAGCCACCTTAAAGCCCCGTGGATCCCACCAGCCGAGCGGTTGCGGTAGCGCCCGACCCCATCTTGGCCGGACAGACCGGGTCGCCTGGCCAGCCATACTAGTCCAGTGAGCTTCGGGTTCGGAGTCCTAACAGCATTGCTGTTGCTCATCCTCCCCGGCGCCATCATCGCCCTCGCCGCGCGGCTACCGTTGCCGATCGCGATCGCGGTCGGACCCGCGTTGACCTACGGCGTCGTCGGCCTGGCCATCATCCCGTTCGGTGCTCTCCGGATTCCCTGGAACGGCTGGACGGCGTTGTTTGCTCTGGCGGCCGTCACCGGCGTCGCCGCCGCGTTGCGGGTGGTGCTCGGACGATTCCGCGACCGCGACGCCGAAGCCCGCGCGATGTCGCTGTGGCCGGCGCTCGCCGTGGCCGGCGGGGTGGTGCTCGGCGCCGCGCTGATCTTCTTCGCCGCTTGGCGCGGGATAGCGGCCTGGCAGTCAATCCCGAGCACATGGGATTCCGTCTGGCATGCCAATACCATTCGCTACATCCTCGACACCGGACAGGCGTCGTCGACGCACATGGGCGACCTGCGCAACGTCGAGACCCATGACGCGCTGTACTACCCATCGGCATTCCATGCGCTGGCCGCGGTGTTCAGCCAGATCACCGGCGCCGCGCCGACGACGTCCTTCACCCTGTCCTCGGTCGCGACCGCGGTCTGGCTGTTCCCCGTCAGCGCCGCCACGCTGACCTGGCAGGTGCTGCGCTCACGGACCAGCCAATGGCGCACCGCCGGCTGCGCCGGGGCCGCGGCGGCGCTCTCCGCGTCGTTCACCGCGATCCCCTACGTGGAGCTCAACACCGCCTCGATGCCCAACCTCGCCGCATACGGCATCGCGGCTCCGACAATGGCGCTCACGGTGTCTGCGTTGCGGCATCGCGACCGGATACCCCTGGCGGTGCTCGCGCTGGTCGGGGTTTTCTCGGTGCACACCACCGGCGGCTTCGTGGTGATGTTGTTCGTCGCGGCGTGGTGGCTGTTCGACGGGCTGTTCCGTCCGGTTCGGGGCAGGGTCGCGGACCTGGTGACACTGCTGCTCATCGCCGCGCCGGCGCTGGCGATCCTGTTGCCGCAGTTCGTCGGAATCTTCAAGCTCGCCGAGATCATCGCCGGACACGCGTTCGTCACGCACCAGGGCAAGAAGAAGGCGCTGTTCGACGCCGTGTTCCAGCACACGCGGCACCTCAACGACTTCCCGATCCAGTACGCACTGGTCGCGCTGGCCGCGATCGGTGGGTTGATCCTGCTGATTCGCAGGATCTGGTGGCCGCTTGCGGTGTGGCTGCTGCTGGTGGTGGCGATCGTGTACTCGTCGGCGCCGTTCGGCGGCTTCGTCGCGGCCCTGATCGCCAAGTTCAGCGACGTTTTCTACAGCGACCCGCGTCGGCTGTCGGCGGTCATCACGCTGTTGTTGGCGCCGATGGCCGGCATCGCATTGTTCACAATCGTGACTTGGGTGCTGGACCGGTTGCCGAGCCGTGTGCCCGAACCGACGCGGTACGCGGTGGCAGCCGTGCTGGCGATCGCGATCAGCATCGGCTATGCGTGGCATTACCTTCCGCGGCACCGAATGCTGATCGGCCAGAAGTATGACCGGGTCATGATCGACAACCGTGACCTGGCGGCCTTTTCCTACCTGGCCACCCTGCCCGGCGCTCACACCACGCTGATCGGCAATGGCAACACCGACGGCACCGCGTGGATGTACGCGGTCGCCGACCTGCACCCGCTGTGGACCCACTACGACTACCCGGTGCAGCAGGGTCCCGGCTACCAACGCTTCATCTTCTGGGTGTACGCCGACGAAGCCGACACCGACCCGCGTGTCGCCGAGGCGGTGCGGGTATTGAATATTCGTTACGTGGTGACCAGCACACCGGTGGTCAGAGGGTTCGCCGTGCCCGACGGGCTAGTGTCGCTAGATAAGTCACGGTCGTGGGCGAAGATCTACGACAACGGCGAAACCCGCATCTACGAATGGCGCGGACCGCAGCCGCCGGCGACTTGAGAAGGATGGTGAGTGGATGAGCACGGGCATGGATGACGACAACATCGAAATCATCAACGGCCGGGGAGCCGGCCAGCAGGAGTCGACTGATGGCGAACGCCAGCCGAGCCTGACCGACCTGGTCGAGCAGCCGGCCAAGGTAATGCGGATCGGCACGATGATCAAGCAGCTGCTCGAAGAGGTGCGCGCCGCGCCGCTGGACGATGCCAGCCGCAACCGGCTGCGCGAGATTCATGCCACCAGCATCCGTGAGCTTGAGGACGGCCTCGCGCCGGAGCTGCGCGAGGAACTGGAGCGGCTCACACTGCCGTTCACCGAGGATGCGGTGCCCTCGGACGCCGAGCTGAGAATCGCCCAGGCCCAATTGGTCGGCTGGCTGGAAGGACTGTTCCACGGCATACAGACCGCGTTGTTCGCTCAGCAGATGGCGGCCCGCGCGCAACTGGAACAAATGCGTCAGGGCGCGTTGCCGCCCGGGATGTCGGCACCCGGACACCCCGGTGTGCCCGGTCCCCCCGGCACGGGGCAATACCTGTAGCAAACGACAGCACCGTGTCCGTTTCAGATCCGACCGCCAACGGTTCAGCGCCCGCTGCACCGTCGGCAGTGGTGGCTCCGGTGAGCATCGAGACGCACAACGCGTGGGTGGAGTTTCCGATCTTCGACGCCAAGTCGCGGTCGCTGAAGAAGACCTTCCTCGGCAGGGCCGGCGGCACGATCGGTCGCAACACGTCCAACGTGTTGGTCATCGAGGCGCTGCGCGACATCACGCTGTCGCTGTCGATGGGCGACCGGGTCGGATTGGTGGGACACAATGGCGCGGGCAAGTCGACGCTGCTGCGGCTGCTTTCCGGAATCTACGAACCGACCCGTGGTTCGGCGACCGTGCGGGGCAGGGTGGCGCCGGTCTTCGACCTCGGCGTCGGGATGGACCCGGAGATCTCCGGCTACGAGAACATCATCATCCGCGGTTTGTTTCTCGGCGAGACTCGAAAGACGATGCAGTCCAAGGTCGATGAGATCGCCGAGTTCACCGAGCTCGGCGAATACCTTTCGATGCCGCTGCGCACCTACTCGACCGGCATGCGGGTGCGGCTGGCGATGGGCGTCGTCACCAGCATCGACCCCGAGATCCTGCTGCTCGACGAGGGCATCGGGGCCGTCGACGCCGACTTTCTGAGGAAGGCGCAGGTCCGGCTGCAGAAGCTGGTGGAGCGCTCGGGCATCCTGGTGTTCGCCAGCCATTCCAACGAATTCCTTGCCCGGCTGTGCAAGACCGCGATCTGGATCGACCACGGCGAGATCCGCATGTGCGGCGGCATCGAGGACGTGGTCCGCGCCTACGAAGGCGAGGAAGCCGCGCACCACGTCGCCGAGATACTGGCCGAAACCGCCCATGACTGAGACGGTGCACGCGGTGCTGGTGACCCACCGGCGTCCCGACGAATTATCCAAGTCTCTGGACGTCCTCACGGCACAGACCCGCACGCCCGACCACGTGCTCGTCGTCGACAACGACAACGATGAGCGGGTGCGTGACCTGGTGGCCGGCCAGCCGGTGCCGACGACGTATCTGGGATCACGCCGAAACCTCGGCGGCGCAGGCGGATACGCGCTGGGCATGCTCCACGCGTTGGCGCGGGGCGCCGACTGGGTGTGGTGCGCAGACGACGACGGCCGTCCACAAGACCCGACCGTGCTCGCCACTCTGCTGGCGTGCGCCGACAAACACCGACTGGCCGCGGTGTCGCCGATGGTCTGCGACATGGACGACCCGCAGCGGCTGGCGTTTCCGTTGCGGCGCGGCATCGTATGGCGAAGGTACACAAGCGAATTGCACACCGATTCCGGACAGGACCTGCTGCCCGGCATCGCGTCGCTGTTCAACGGCGCGCTGTTTCGGGCGACCACCCTACAAGCCGTTGGTGTGCCCGACCTGCGGCTGTTCGTGCGCGGCGACGAGACCGAGATTCACCGCCGGCTGGTGCGCTCGGGCTTGCCGTTCGGGACGTGCCTGGACGCCGTGTACCTGCATCCGCACGGCGCCGACGAATTCAAGCCGATTCTCGGCGGCCGCATGCACACTCAGTACCCGGACAACCCGGTCAAACGGTTCTACACGTACCGCAACCGCGGCTACCTGTTGTCGCAGCCGGGGCTGCGCCGGCTGCTGCCCCAGGAGTGGCTGCGGTTCGCGTGGTTCTTCCTGGTGTCGCGGCGCGACCCGGCGGGCCTGCGGGAGTGGATCCGGCTGCGGCGGTTGGGCCGCCGGGAGAGGTTCCAGGACAAGCCATGACGATCACCGAGGCCGGCGTCAAGTCGCGGACGCTGGGCAAGGCGTGGTGGGACCTGCGGGCCGGATTCGCCAAGCACGAGCTGTGGCTGCATCTGGGTTGGCAGGACATCAAACAGCGCTACCGGCGCTCGGTGCTCGGCCCGATCTGGATAACGATCGCCACCGGCACCACGGCGGTCGCGATGGGTGGGCTGTACTCGAAGCTGTTTCACCTCCAGCTGTCCGAGCACCTGCCATACGTGACGCTGGGGCTGATCATCTGGAACCTGATCAACGCGTCGATCCTCGAAGGGGCCGAGGTGTTCGTCGCCAATGAGGGACTGATCAAACAGCTACCCGCTCCGCTGTCGGTGCACGTCTACCGGATGGTGTGGCGGCAGATGATCCTGTTCGGCCACAACATCGCGATCTACGCGATCATCGCGATCATCTATCCGAAGCCATGGAGCTGGGCCGACCTCGCCGTGATCCCGGCGATGGGCCTGATCGTGCTGAATTGCATCTGGGTATCACTGGTTTTCGGAATCGTCGGCACCCGCTACCGCGACATCGGTCCGCTGCTTTTTTCCGTCGTGCAGCTGCTGTTCTTCATGACGCCGATCATCTGGAACGAGAAGACGTTGGCCGCACAGGGCGCGGCGCGGTGGAGCAAGATCGTCGAGCTGAACCCGCTGCTGCACTACCTCGACATCGTCCGCGCACCGCTGCTCGGCGCCGAACAGCAACTGCGGCACTGGCTGGTCGTGCTGGTGCTGACCGTGATCGGCTGGATCCTCGCGGCGCTGGCGCTGCGCCAATACCGCGCGCGAGTCGCCTACTGGGTGTGAGCCCCCTAAGCAGCCATCCTCGCGCAGGCGTCGATAAGCAGGGCCTGCTCCTCGTCGCGCCGATGCGTGACAGCGGCGGCCGCCGCCTCGACAACCCCGGCGCGGGCGAACGGCTCAAGCACCGGCCACGGGTCCGCCGGTGCGGCAGGCACCGCGACGCCGCCCGCCGCCCGGTATGCGCCGAGGAACGCATGCCAGTCGGCCTCCGAAAGCAACCCGGCCGCCCAGAATCCGGCCGGGCGGCCTAGATCCCATGCGGGGTCGCCAACGCCGAGGTCGTCGACGTCGATCAGCTGCCACGGCCCGCGGGGTCGTCGGCCCAGCTGACCGACGTGCCAGTCGCCATGCACGAGTGTGCGTGGCCGCCACGCCGCGCCGGGCATCCAGACCCACAGCGGAATGGTGGCCGCCGCCTGGTTGATTGCGGCGACCGGTCCGCCGTGATTCAGCGTGTACAGCGCGCGTCGTAGCCGCTGCGGGCCGCCCTGCTGGACCGAGCGCTCCTCGTCGGTCAATGGCTCCCGGTGTAGTTGCGCCAGCAGTCGGCCGGCCTCGGCCCACATCGCGGTGCCCGGCTCGCCGGTATCGACCCGGGGCCAGCGGCTGCGCCAACGCGAGCCGACCCGCTCGGGCATGGTGCTCAACGGCCCCAGCAGCGGACTCCGGCCGTCGGCGCAGAGCCGCGCCGCGATGCTCAGCCGAGTGGCCAGGTCACGCGGGTCCGTCCCGACCCGGTGCACCTTGACCACCACCTCGTCGTCGATGGTGATCTCGGCACCGGTCAGCGTGTGCATCGTTACCCGCGCTTGGGCGGCCGCAGCCGGGTGGTGACGCCGATCCGGTTCCAGGCGTTGATGCTCACCGCCATCGCAATGACCTGACCGAGCTCCCGCTCCGAAAAAGCCGCCGCTGCCCGCGAATACACCTCGTCGGACACGTGACCGGGACCGGTCAGCTGGGTAATCGCCTCGGTCAGCGCGAGCGCCGCCTGCTCCGGCTCGGTGAACACGTCGCCTGCCTCTGCCCATGCGGCAAGCAACATCAGCTTCTGCTCGTTGATTCCGCGCTTGCGGGCGTCATGGGAATGCATGTCGACGCAGAACGCGCAGTGGTTGATCTGCGAGGCACGGATCTTGATCAATTCGGCCAGGTCGGGGTCCAGATCCCGGGCGGCCGCATTGGACAGTGCCTGCATCGCCTCATACAGCTCCGGCGACACCTTGTACATCTTGATGCGTTCCACCGTCGTATCGACCGTTTGTGTCATACCACCGACGCTACTGCGGAACGGCCCATTGAGATGGTTCAATTTACCCATGTCTTCATGGGCCAATTCGGCCAACCGCGACCTTCACCTGGATCTGCGCCAGGTCATCCGACCGGGTGCGCGCGGCCTGCGCGACCTGCTGTTGACCTCGCTGCGCGACGCCGTCCGTTCCGGCCGGCTGCCCGAGGGCACGATGCTGCCGCCGTCCCGCGGCCTGGCGGCCGACCTGGGCGTGGCCCGCAACACCGTCGCCGGGGCCTACGCCGAGCTGGTCGCCGAGGGCTGGCTGGCCTCGCGGCAAGGCTCGGGCACCTGGGTGCTCAACACCGGCGGCAATCAGCTGTCCGCGCGTCCGCGCGGCACGCCGGGCATCCCAAGGCACAATCTGCTGCCCGGCTCGCCGGACGTGTCGGCGTTTCCCCGCGCCGAATGGCTGACGTCCACCCGCCGCGCGCTGAACGCGGCACCCACCGAGGCCCTGCGTCTGGGCGATCCGCGCGGCCGCCCGGAGCTTCGCGAGGCGCTCGCCGAATACCTGGGCCGGGCCCGTGGTGTGCACACCTCGCCGGAGTCCATCGTGATCTGCGCGGGCACCCGGCACGCGGTCGAGTTGCTGGCCCGGGTGTTCGGTGCCGCGGGCCCGATCGCGGTGGAGGCCTACGGCCTGTACCTGTTCCGCGACGCGATCGCCGCGATGGGCGTGCAGACCGTGCCGATCGGTGTCGACGACGGCGGCGCGGTCGTGGCCGATCTCGAAACGGTGCAGACACCGGCCGCGCTGCTCACCCCGGCACACCATTTCCCGCACGGCCGCCCGCTGCATCCAGCGCGCCGCACCGCGGTTCTGGACTGGGCCAACCGCACCGGCGGCTACGTGCTGGAGGACGACTATGACGGCGAGTTCCGCTACGACCGCCAACCGGTCGGCGCCCTGCAGAGCCTGGATCCCGACCGGGTTGTCTACCTCGGTTCGGCCAGCAAGAGCCTGTCGCCGGCGCTGCGGCTGGGATGGCTGGCATTGCCGTCCGACCTCGTGGAGCCGGTAGTCGCCGCCGGCGGCGGCCAGCAGTTCTACGTCAACGGCATCGTCGCGATGACGATGGCCGACTTCATCAGCCGCGGGCAGTACGACCGGCACATCCGCCGGATGCGCTCGCGCTACCGTCGCCGCCGTGACATGGTGGTCGACGCGCTGGCCGGCTTCGATATCGAGATCGGCGGCCTGTCGGCGGGGCTGCACCTGCTGCTGAGGCTGCCGGACGGCGCCGAGCACCAGGTGTTGCGGCGCGCCGGCGAGTCCGGGGTAGCGCTGGCCGGGCTGTCGCGAATGCGTCACCCGCTGGCCGGCCCGGAGGTTCCCAGCCGTGACGGCGTCGTCGTGAACTACGGCACACCGGCCGAGCACGCGTTCGCCCCGGCCGTGGACGCGCTGTGCGGCGTGCTGAGGGCCTGCGGGCTGGATCGCTAAGCTGCCCGAGTGGCCGAGTTAGCACCGCCGACGCCGCGCTTGAGTCTCAGAACACAGGCGTGGCGGTTCCTGGTCACCGGCGGGCTGTCGGCGATCGTCGACTTCGGCCTGTATGTCACGTTCCTGTCGCTCGGCCTGTACGTCAACGTCGCCAAGTCGCTGAGCTTTGTCGCGGGCACCATCACCGCGTACCTGATCAACCGCCGCTGGACGTTCCAGGCGCCGCCGAGCAGGACACGCTTCATCGCGGTCATGCTGCTCTACGGGCTGACCTACGCGGTGCAGGTCGGCATCAACTACCTCTTCTATATGCAGTTCGAACACCAGCCGTGGCGGGTGCCGGTCGCCTTCGTGATCGCACAGGGCACCGCGACCGTGATCAACTTCGTCGTGCAGCGCTCGGTGATCTTCCGGTTGGACGGAGCGCCCGCCGCGCGGCGAACGTGACGCCAGAGTCACACCAGCGACCGGAAGTGGCGCTGGTGTCACGTTCGGCGGCGGCAAAGGCCCCGCTACGCTGAGCACCGATGTTTTCGACCACCACTCGGCGCCTGACCGGCTGGGGCCGCACCGCCCCGTCCGTCGCACAGGTGTTGTCGACCCCCGACGTCGAGACGATCGTCAAGGCGGTGTCGCATCTGGCCGACGACGGCGGCCAGGCCAAAAGCACCAACAACGCCACAAGCACCAGAAGCAGAGGCGTGATCGCCCGCGGCCTCGGCCGCTCCTACGGCGACAACGCGCAGAACGGCGGCGGCCTGGTGATCGACATGACGCCGCTGAACCGAATCCACTCGATCGACGCCGACACCCGGCTGGTCGACGTCGACGCCGGCGTGAACCTGGACCAACTGATGAGAGCCGCTCTGCCGTTGGGGCTTTGGGTGCCGGTGTTGCCCGGCACCCGCCAGGTCACCGTGGGCGGCGCGATCGCCTGCGACATCCACGGCAAAAACCACCACAGCTCGGGCAGCTTCGCAGACCACCTTCGCTCGATCCAACTGCTCACCGCCGACGGCGAGATCCGCCACCTGACACCGAATGACCCGGACTCCGACCTGTTCTGGGCCACCGTCGCAGGCAACGGTCTGACCGGTATCATCCTGCGCGCCACCATCGAGATGACCCCAACGGAAACGGCGTATTTCATCGCCGACGGCGACGTCACCGCCGGCCTCGACGAGACCATCGCCTTCCACAGCGACGGCAGCGAGGCCAAATACACCTATTCCAGCGCGTGGTTCGACGCGATCAGTGCACCACCGAAGCTCGGCCGCGCGGCGATCTCCCGCGGGTCACTGGCCACGCTGGACCAGCTGCCCAAGAGGCTCCGCCGCCACCCGCTGAAATTCGACGCGCCGCAACTACTTACCTTGCCCGACGTGTTCCCGGACGGGCTGGCCAACAAGTACACGTTCGTCCCGATCGGCGAGCTGTGGTACCGCAAATCCGGAACGTATCGCGGCAAGATACAGAATTTGACCCAGTTCTACCACCCACTCGACATGTTCGGTGAGTGGAACCGCGGCTACGGGCAATCCGGTTTCCTGCAATACCAATTCGTCGTTCCGACGTCGGCGGTGGAGGAATTCAAGAGCATCCTGCGCGACATCCAGTCGTCGGGTCACTACTCGTTCCTGAATGTGTTCAAGCTCTTCGGCCCCGGAAACCAAGCCCCGCTGAGCTTCCCGATCCCCGGCTGGAACGTCTGCGTCGACTTCCCGATCAAGGCCGGTCTCGCCGAACTCGTCAGGGAGCTGGACCGCCGCGTGCTGGAGTTCGGTGGCCGGCTGTACAGCGCCAAGGACTCCAGCACGACCGCCGAAACCTTCCACGCCATGTATCCCCGCATCGACGAATGGATCGCGGTGCGGCGCAAGGTGGATCCCAACGGGGTGTTCGCCTCCGACATGGCCCGACGCCTGGAGCTGCTCTAGATGCTTGACGCGGTAGGCAGTCCGCAGACCATTCTGCTGCTGGGCGGCACATCCGAAATCGGGTTGGCGATCTGCGAGCGCTATTTGCGCACCGCGCCGGCCCGCATCGTGCTGGCCTGCTTGCCCGACGACCCCGGCCGCGATGACGCCGTCAAGCAGATGAAGGCCGCCGGCGCCCGCGCGGTCGAGATGATCGACTTCGACGCCCTCGACACCGGCGACCATCCCAAGGTCATCGACGAGGCGTTCGCAGGCGGTGACGTCGACGTCGCAATTGTCGCGTTCGGCCTTCTCGGCGACGCCGAAGAGCTGTGGCAGAACCAGGCCAAGGCCGTGCAGATCGCCGAGATCAACTACACCGCAGCCGTTTCGGTGGGAGTGCTGGTCGGCGAAAAGATGCGCGCGCAGGGCTTCGGCCAGATCATCGCGATGAGCACCGTGGCCGGCGAACGCGTGCGACGTTCCAACTTCGTCTACGGCTCCACCAAGGCCGGCCTCGACGGCTTCTACCTCGGCCTCGGTGAGGCGTTGCGCGAGTATGGAGTTCGGGTGCTGGTGATCCGGCCCGGTCAGGTGCGCACCCGGATGAGCGCGCACATCAAGGAAGCGCCGCTGACCGTCAACAAGGAGGACGTCGCCGAGCTCGCCGTCACCGCCGCGGCCAAGGGTAAGGAACTGGTCTGGGCACCGCCGACCTTCCGCTACGTGATGATGGTGCTGCGACACATCCCGAGGCCGATCTTTCGAAGACTCCCCATATAGCGATGCGAACCATTTAGCGATGCGAACCGCTTTGGCCACCTTGGGCCACATGGCCATCGCTGCCGCGGTGGCGGTGATCGTCTCGGTGGTGTCGCTGGTCGCTGTCTCCCGCGTCGAATGGCCCGCCTACAACACCTCCAACCAACTGCACGCGCTGACCACCGTAGGCCAATTCTGTTCACTGGCAGGGCTTTTGGTCGCCAGCTGGTTGTGGCGCCGCGGGCGGCGACTGGTGGCCCGCGGCGCCGCACTGATCTTCCTGTCGGCGTTTTCGGTCGCGACGCTGGGCATGCCGCTGGGCGCGACGAAGCTCTACCTGTTCGGCATCTCGGTCGACCAGCAGTTCCGCACCGAATACCTGACCCGGCTCACCGACAGCGCGGCACTGCGCGACATGACCTATTGGGGTCTGCCGCCGTTCTACCCGCCGGGCTGGTTCTGGATCGGCGGCCGGGTCGCGGCACTGACCGGCACCCCCGGGTGGGAAATGTTCAAGCCGTGGGCCATCACGTCGATCACGATCGCGATCGTCGTCGCATTCGTGTTGTGGACCCGCATGATTCGCTTCGAATACGCGCTGATCGTGTCGACCGCAACGGCCGCCGCGACGCTGGCCTACTCCTCCGCCGAGCCGTACGCGGCGATCATCACCGTGCTGCTGCCGCCGGTGCTGGTGCTGGCCTGGTCGGGGCTGCGGGGGGCCGCCCGATCCGGGGGCTGGGCGGCGGTGGTCGGCGCCGGGGTGTTCCTCGGTTTCGCGGCGACGTTCTACACGCTGCTCTTCGTCTACAGCGCGTTCACGCTGGCCGTGATGACGGTGGTGGCCGCCGCGGCGCTACGCAGGCACCGCTGGTGGGATCCGCTGCTGCGGTTCGCGGTGATCGCGGCGATCGCCGGGCTGATCGCGCTGATCACCTGGCTGCCGTATCTGCTCGCCGCCGTCCGCGGCCACCCCGCGAATTCGGGTACGGCCCAACACTATCTGCCCGCCGACGGCGCCGCGCTGTCGTTCCCGATGCTGCACTTCACGCTGCTCGGCGCGCTGTGCATGGTCGGCACGGTGTGGCTCGTGGTGCGCGCCAGGACATCGGCCCGCGCCGCCGCGCTGGCGATCGGGGTGCTGGCGGTCTACGCGTGGTCGGTGCTGTCGATGCTGACCACGCTGGAAGGCACGACGCTGCTGTCGTTTCGCCTGCAGCCGACGCTGACGGTGCTGCTGACCGCCGCGGGCGTATTCGGGTTCGTCGAGGCCGCGCTGGCGCTGGCCGGTCGCTATCAACCGGACACCGGCCGCCGGATCGTGGTCGCGGCCGCTGCGCTCGGTGTGATCGGTGCGATGATGTTCAGCCAGGACATCCCCGACGTGCTGCGCCCCGACATCGTCATCGCATACACCGACACCGACGGCCACGGCCAGCGCGCCGACCGCCGCCCCCCGACGGCGGAGAAGTACTACCAACAGATCGACGAGAAGATCCGGCAGCTGACCGGCAAGCCACCCGACGACACCGTCGTGCTGACCGCCGACTACAGCTTCCTGTCCTACTACCCTTATTGGGGGTTCCAGGGTTTGACGTCGCACTACGCGAACCCGCTGGCGCAGTTCGACAAGCGCGCCGCGGCGATCGAGAGCTGGTCGCGGCTGCCCGACGCCCAGCACTTCCTTGACGCGCTGGACGGGCTGCCGTGGCGACCCCCGACGGTGTTCTTGATGCGCCGCGGCGCGAACGACACCTACACCCTGCGGCTGGCGTCCGACGTGTATCCGAACCAGCCGAACGTGCGCCGCTATCAGGTTGCGCTGGACGCCGCGTTGTTCGCTGATCCGCGATTCACGGTGACCGGCATCGGGCCGTTCGTGCTGGCCGTCCGCCACCGGGACAATGTCCGCTGATGGCTACGGAAACGGCCCCCCAGGCTGCGCAACTACGATCTACTGCCGTGACCGACGCGGCGGGCAATTACCGAACCGCTCGGATCGTCGCCGCGGTTGCCGGCCTGCTCGGCGCGCTGCTGGCGGTGGCCACACCGTTGCTGCCGGTGAACCAGACCACCGCAAAACTGAACTGGCCGCAAAACGGCGTGCTCGACAGCGTCACCGCGCCGCTGATCTCCTACGTCGCCACCGACCTGAACATCTCGGTGCCGTGCCGGGCGGCCGCCGGCCTGGCCGGCCCGGCCAACCCCGACAAAACCGTGCTGTTGTCCACGGTGCCCAAGCAGGCACCGAAGGCCGTCGACCGCGGGCTGCTGATTCAGCGGGTCAACAACGACCTTCTCGTCATCGACCGCAACACCCCGGTGGTCAGCGCCCCGCTCGACCAGGTGCTCACCCCGGCCTGCCAGCGACTGACCTTCACCGCGCACGCCGACAAGGTCACCGGCGAGTTCGTCGGCCTGGTCAAGGCACCCGACAGCGACGACCCCGGCAAACCGTTGCGGGGCGAGCGCAGCGGCTACGACTTCCGGCCCCAGGTCGTCGGGGTGTTCACCGACCTGTCCGGCCCGGCCCCGCCCGGGCTGAGCTTCTCGGCCACCATCGACACCCGCTACAGCAGCTCGCCGACGCCGCTCAAGTGGATCGCGATGGTCCTCGGCGTCGCGCTGACGGTCGTCGCGCTGGTCGCGCTGCACGTGCTGGACACCGCCGACGGCCGACGGCACAAGAGGTTCCTGCCCGCCCGCTGGTGGTCGGTGACCCCGCTGGACGGAGTGGTCGCCGCGGTGCTGGTGTGGTGGCACTTCGTCGGCGCGAACACCTCCGACGACGGCTACATCCTGACGATGGCGCGGGTGTCCGAGCACGCCGGCTATATGGCGAACTACTACCGCTGGTTCGGCACCCCGGAGGCTCCGTTCGGCTGGTACTACGACCTGCTTGCGCTGTGGGCGCACGTGTCCACCGCAAGCGTCTGGGTGCGGTTGCCGACGCTGTTCATGGCCCTGGCCTGCTGGTGGGTGATCAGCCGCGAGGTAATCCCCCGGCTGGGTCACGCGGTCAAGGTGAACCGGGCCGCCGCGTGGACCGCGGCGGGCATGTTCCTGGCGTTCTGGCTTCCGCTGAACAACGGGCTGCGGCCGGAACCGATCATCGCGCTGGGCATCCTGCTGACCTGGTGCTCGGTCGAACGTGGAGTTGCCACCAACCGGCTGCTGCCGGTCGCGGTCGCCTGCATCATCGGGGCGCTGACGCTGTTCTCCGGGCCCACCGGCATCGCGTCGATCGGCGCGCTGCTGGTCGCGATCGGACCGCTGCGGACCATCCTGCATCGTCGTTCCACGCAGTTTGGCTACCTGGCGCTGCTGGCCCCGATCGTGGCGGCGGGCACGGTCACAATCATCCTGATCTTCCACGACCAGACGTTGGTCGGCGAGTTGCAGGCCACCTCGCTGAAGCGGGCGGTGGGGCCGAGCCTGAGCTGGTTTGACGAACACATCCGCTACGAGCGGCTGTTCATGGCCAGCCCGGACGGTTCGGTGGCGCGCCGCTTCGCGGTGTTGACGCTGATCGTCGCGCTGGCGGTGTCGGTGGCTATGGCGTTGCGCAAGGGCAGGATTCCGGGCACGGCGGCGGGGCCGAGCCGTCGCATCATCGGCATCACGATCATCTCGTTCATCGCGATCATGTTCACGCCGACCAAGTGGACGCACCACTTCGGTGTGTTCGCCGGGCTGGCCGCTTCACTCGGCGCCCTCGCCGCCGTCGCGGTGACCGCCGCGGTGATGAAGTCGCGCCGCAACCGCACCGTGTTCGCGGCGCTGGTGTTGTTCGTGATGGCATTGTCGTTCGCCAGCGTCAACGGCTGGTGGTACGTCTCGAATTTCGGTGTGCCGTGGTCGAATTCGTTCCCCCAATGGAACTTCGGGTACACCACGTTCCTGCTCGGATTTTCATTTTTAACGCTGCTGGTGGCGGCGTGGTTCCACTTCTCCGGCCGCGATACCGGCCGGCCCCGCGACGACGGCCGTTGGTCGCGGCTGGGCCGCGTCGTCCAGTCCCCGCTGGCGGTCGCGGCGTGGCTGCTGGTGGCGTTCGAGGTGTTCTCGCTGACCGCTGCGGTCATCGGCCAGTATCCCGCCTGGACGGTCGGCCGCTCCAACCTCGAGGCGTTGGCCGGCAAGACCTGCGGCCTGGCCAACGACGTGCTGGTCGAACGGGACCCGAACGCCGGCATGCTGACACCGGTCGGCGTACCGGCCGGCTCGGCGCTCGGGGCGGTCACCTCGGAAGGATTCACCGCGAGCGGCATCCCGTCGGACGTGTCCGCCGACCCGGTGATCGGCGGGCCTGGCGGCTTCGTCCGCAGCAGCGACAGCTCGGAAAGCACGAGCCAAACGGGCACCGAGGGCGGCCTGACCGCGGCCGAAGGCATCAATGGCTCGCGGGCCAAGCTGCCGTTCGACCTCGACCCGGCGCGCACGCCGGTGCTCGGCAGCTACCGAACGGGCATCCAGCAGCCCGCCGTGCTGCGGTCGGCCTGGTATCGGCTGCCGCCACGCGATCAGGCCGGACCGCTGCTCGTCGTGTCCGCGGCGGGCCGCTTTGACCGGCGCGACGTGCAGGTGCAGTGGGCCGGCGCCGACGGCAAGGTGATGGGCTCGACGGGATTTGGCGACGTCGGGGCGCCGCCGGCATGGCGCAACCTGCGGGTCCCGCTGTCCGCGATCCCGGCGAGCGCCACCCAGATCCGGCTCTACGCCAACGACGACGACCTCGCCCCCCAGCACTGGGTCGCGCTCACCCCGCCACGGAATCCGCAGCTGCGCACCCTGCAAGACGTCGTGGGCTCGCAAGATCCGGTGTTGCTGGACTGGCTGGTCGGGATGGCGTTCCCGTGCCAGAAGCCGTTCGGCCACAACGACGGCGTGATCGACGTGCCCAAGTGGCGGATCCTGCCCGACCGGTTCGGTGACGAGGCCAACTCGCCGGTGATGGACCACGTCGGCGGCGGTCCGCTCGGTATCACCGAGTTGTTGCTGCGTGCGACGACCGTGCCGTCGTACTTGAAGGACGACTGGTTCCGCGACTGGGGATCGCTTCAGCTGCTGCGGCTGTACTACCCCAACGCGCAACCCGCCCGCCTCGATCTCGGTTCGGCAACGCGTAGCGGCCTGTGGAGCCCGGCGCCGTTGCGCCACTAGGTGCGTCGCATACCATCGACGCTCGTGCCCAGCCGAGCGACTGACGATCGACGCGCCGGGGCGCACCGTGTTGCCAGGCTGGTCGCCGTGGTCGCCGGGATCGCCGGCGCGCTGCTCTGCTGCCTGGTTCCGCTGCTGCCGGTGCGGCAGACTACCGCGACGATTCTCTGGCCCCAGGGCGCGGGCGCCGACGGCAACGTGGCCGATGTCACCGCCCCGCTCGTGTCGGGCGCGCCGCAGGCGCTGGACGTGTCGATCCCGTGCCCGGCCGTCGCGACGCTGCCGGCATCGGGCGGTCTGGTGTTTTCGACGGTGCCGAGCAGCGCCACCGACGCCAGCAAGTACGGCCTTTTCGTCCGGGCCAACACCGACGTGGTCGTCGTCGCGTTCCGTGACTCGGTCGCCGCGGTCGCGCCGCGGCCCGCGGTGTCCTCCGGCGCTTGCAGCGTGCTGCACATGTGGGCCAACGTCGGCGGGGTCGGCGCCGACTTCGTCGGCATCCCCCGCGCCGCGGGCACGCTGCCGATCGAAAAGAAGCCTCAAATCGCCGGCCTGTTCACCGACCTGCGGGTGCCCGCCCAGCCGGGCCTGAGTGCCCGCGTCGACGTCGACACCCGGTTCATCACCTCACCGACGCCGCTGAAGTCGGCGGTGATGCTGCTCGGCTCGCTGTGCGTGCTCGCCGCGATCGTCGCGCTCGCGGTGCTCGACCGGTACTCCGGGCGGCGCCCGCCGAGCTCGTGGAAGCGGTGGCTGCGCGTGGGTCCGGCCACCTGGCTAGCCGACATCGGCGTCATCGGCACCCTGCTGGTTTGGCATGTCATCGGCGCGATTTCGTCGGACGACGGGTACAACCTGACCATCGCCCGGGTGTCCCACCAGGCCGGCTACTTTCCGAATTACTACCGCTTCTTCGGCGCCACCGAGGCCCCGTTCGACTGGTACGCCGCCGTGCTCGCACATCTCGCGTCGGTCAGCACCGCAGGGGTGTGGATGCGGCTGCCGGCGACGCTGGCCGGCATCGCCAGCTGGCTGATCCTCAGCAGATGCGTGCTGCCCCGGCTGGGCCGGGGTATCGAAGCCAACCGGGTAGCGGTGTGGACCGCGGGGGCGGTGTTCCTGGCCGCGTGGTTGCCGTTCAACAACGGGCTGCGCCCCGAGCCGATCATCGCTTTCGGCACGCTGGCGACCTGGGTGCTGGTGGAAAGCGCGATCGCGACAAGGAGATTGGCCCCGGCGGCGGTGGCCGTCGTGGTAGCAACCCTCACCGCGACGCTGGCGCCGCAGGGTCTGGTCGCGGTTGCCGCGCTGTTGACCGGTGCACGCGCCATCGCCCGGATCATCGCGCGGCGGCGCACAGCGGACGGCGTGCTGGCACCCGTGATGGCGCTGCTGGCGTCGCTGACGCTGATTTTGGTGGTCGTGTTCCGGAGCGAGACGCTGGCCGCGGCCGCCGAGTCCGGCCGCATCAAATACACCGTCGGCCCGACGATCGCGTGGTATCAGGAGTTCCTGCGCTACTACTTCCTGACCGTCGAGGACAACACGGATGGGTCGATGACGCGGCGATTCGCGGTGCTGGTGCTGCTGCTGTGCCTGTTCGGCATGCTGGTCGTGTTGCTGCGGCGTGGCCGAGTGCCCGGCCTTGCCAATGGTCCGGTGTGGCGGCTGATCGGAACCACCACGGTCGGCCTGCTGCTGCTGACGTTCACGCCGACGAAGTGGGCCGTGCAGTTCGGCGCGTTCGCCGGGCTGGCCGGGGCGCTGGGTGCCGTTACCGCGTTTGCGTTCGCAAGCGTCGGGCTGCACAGCCGCCGCAACCTGGCCCTGTACGTCACCGCGCTGCTGTTCGTGCTGGCCTGGGCGACGTCGGGCATCAACGGCTGGTTCTACGTCGGCAACTACGGGGTGCCGTGGTTCGACAAGCAGCCGGTTATCGCCAGCCAACCGGTGACGTCGATGTTCCTGGCGCTGGCGATCGCGACCGGCCTGCTGGCCGGCTGGTTGCACTTCCGAATGGACTACGCGGGCCACACCGAGGTCGCCGACACCCGCCGCAACCGGGCGCTGGCGTCCACGCCGCTGCTGGTGGTGGCGTTGATCATGGTGGTGCTCGAGGTCGCCTCGATGGCCAAGGGCGCGGCGCAACGCTATCCCGTCTACACCACCGCGAAGGCCAACGTTGACGCGCTGACATCGGGCTTGGCGAAGACCAGCTGCGCGATGGCCGACGACGTGCTCGTCGAGCCCGACACGAACACCGGCATGTTGGCGCCGGTGCCCGGGCAGGCGTACGGGCCCGCAGGACCACTCGGCGGCACGAACCCGGTCGGTTTCACACCCAACGGCATCAGCGACACCCTCGATCCTCCCGAGCCGACCATCGCCAAGCCCGGCACGGTGAACTCCGACGGGTCGCCGAACAAGCCGATCACCGGTATCGGCTTCACGGCCGGCACCGCCGGCGGATACGGTCCCGAGGGGGTTAACGGCTCGCGCGTCTTCCTGCCGTTCGGCCTCGACCCGGCCCGCACCCCTGTGATGGGCAGCTACAACGAGAACACGGTGGCCGCGCATGCCGAATCGGCGTGGTATCAGTTGCCGCCACGGACCCCCGACCGGCCACTGGTCGTGCTTGCCGCCGCCGGCGCGATCTGGTCATACAAGGAGGACAGGTCGTTCAGGTACGGGCAGTCGCTGCGGCTGCAATGGGGCGTGCACCGGCCCGATGGCAGCTACCAGCCGCTGGATTTGGTGCAGCCGATCGACACCGGCCTCGCTCCGCAGCGGGCCTGGCGCAACCTGCGATTCCCGCTGGCGTGGGCGCCGCCGGAGGCCAACGTCGCGCGCATCGTCGCCGACGACCCGAACCTGTCCAGCGATCAATGGTTCGGGTTCACGCCGCCGCGGGTCCCGGTGCTGCAGACAGTCCAGCAGTTCATCGGGTCGAAGACCCCGGTGCTGATGGACATCGCGACCGCCGCCAATTTCCCGTGCCAGCGACCGTTTTCGGAGCACCTCGGGGTCGCCGAGCTGCCGGAGTACCGGTTCCTGCCCGAACACGACCAGTTCGTGGTGTCGTCGAACATGTGGCAGGCCGTCGCAAAAGGCGGACCGTTCCTGTTCACCCAGGCGCTGCTGCGAGCCTGGACGATCCCCTCCTACCTGAGAAACGACTGGTACCGCGACTGGGGCGGCATCGAGCGCCTGGACCGTCTGGTACCCGCGCAGCTGGCGCCGGACGCCGTCATCGACCAAGGTTCCGTCACGGTGCGCGGCTGGACCCGCAGCGGCCCGATTCGGGCCTTGCCATGATTCGAGCACCGCGATGACCGCCACCGAGACGACTCCGCTGACCGAGCGCGACGCCGGTCAGGTCCGCCGCAACGTGAAGCTGACCCGCTGGGCGGCCACCATCGCCGGGCTGATCGGGTTCGTGTTGTCGGTGGCCACCCCGCTGCTGCCGGTGGTGCAGACCACCGCGACGCTCAACTGGCCGCAGAACGGTCAGCTGTCGAATGTCACCGCGCCGCTGATCTCTCAAACGCCGGTAACGATGTCGGTGACCGTGCCGTGCGACATGGTGCGGTCGATGCCCCCGAACGGCGGGATGGTGCTCGGCACCGCGCCGAAGGACGGCAAGCAGGCGGCGCTGATGGCGCTGTTTGTGAACGTGACGCCCAGCCGAGTCGACATCACCGACCGAAATGTGGTGGTGGCCAGCGTGCCCCGGGACCGGGTGGTTTCACCGCAGTGCCAGCGCATCGAGATCACGTCATCGGAGGCCGGCACCTTCGCCACGTTCGTCGGGCTCACCGATTCGGCGGGCAAGCCGCTGCGCAGCGGCTTCGCCGACCCGAATCTGCGCCCGCAGATCGTCGGGGTTTTCACCGACCTGACCGGCCCCGCGCCGCCAGGGTTGAGCCTGTCGGCGCAGATCGACACCCGGTTCTCCACGAGGCCAACGGTTTTGAAGCTCACCGCGATGCTGTTGGCGATCGCCGCCACCATCGTCTCGCTGGTCGCATTGTGGCGCCTGGATCAGCTCGACGGCCGGCGCATGCGCCGGCTCATCCCGGCCCGGTGGCGGACATTCACCTGGACCGACGTCGTCGTCGTCGTCGGCTTTTTGACCTGGCACATCATCGGCGCGAACTCGTCGGACGACGGCTACATGGTGCAGATGGCGCGCGTCGCCGGGCACGCCGGCTACATGTCGAACTACTTCCGGTGGTTCGGCAGTCCCGAGGACCCGTTCGGCTGGTATTACAACCTGCTCGCGCTGATGACGGGCGTGAGCGACCAGAGCATCTGGATTCGGCTGCCCGACCTGTTCGCCGCGCTGGTGTGCTGGCTGCTGTTGAGCCGCGAGGTGCTGCCGCGGCTCGGTCCGGCGGTGTCGTCCAGCCGGGCCGCGGTGTGGGCGGCGGGGTTGGTGTTGCTGGCGGCGTGGATGCCGTTCAACAACGGGCTGCGGCCGGAGGGCCAGATCGCGCTCGGTGCGCTGGTCACCTACGTGCTGATCGAGCGGGCGATCATATCGGGCCGCATGACCCCGGCGGCGCTGGCGATCCTCGCCGCGGCGTTCACGCTTGGTATCCAGCCGACGGGGCTGATCGCGGTCGCCGCACTGGTGGCCGGTGGCCGGCCGATCCTGCGGATCCTGGTACGACGGCACCGGATCATCGGCACCTGGCCGTTGGTCGCGCCACTGCTGGCCGCCGGCACAGTGGTGCTGACCGTGGTCTTCGCCGACCAAACCCTGGCAACGGTGTTGGAAGCCACCAGGATTCGCACCGCGATCGGGCCGGCCCAGGCGTGGTACACCGAGAACCTGCGCTACTATTACCTGATCCTGCCGACCGTCGACGGGTCGCTGTCGCGGCGGTTCGGCTTCCTGATCACCGCGCTGTCGCTGTTCACGTCGATATTTATCTTGTTGCGCCGCAAGCGAATTCCTGGCGTGGCGCGGGGGCCGGCGTGGCGGCTGATGGGCGTCATCCTCGGCACGATGTTCTTCCTGATGTTCACGCCGACGAAGTGGGTGCACCACTTCGGGTTGTTCGCCGCGGTGGGTGCGGCGATGGCGGCGCTGGCCACCGTGCTGGTGTCGCCGAATGTGCTGCGCTGGTCGCGTAACCGGATGGCGTTCCTGGCGGCCGTGTTCTTCACGTTGGCGCTGTGCTTCGCGACCACCAATGGCTGGTGGTATGTGTCCAGCTACGGTGTTCCGTTCAACAGCGCCATGCCACGCATCGACGGAATCACGATCAGCACAATCCTTTTCGCACTGTTCGCGGCCACCGCGCTGTATGCGATCTGGCTGCACTTCGTGTCGCGCGAACATGGCGAGGGCCGAGTGGCCCGTGCGCTGACCGCCGCGCCGATCCCGATCGCGGCCGGGTTCATGGTGGTGGTGTTCGTCGGCTCGATGCTGGCCGGCGTGGTGCGGCAATATCCGACCTACTCGAATACCGCGGCGAATCTGCGGACCTTCGTCGGGGGGTGCGGGCTGGCCGACGATGTGCTCGTCGAACCGGACACGAACGCCGGCTTCCTGTCGCCGCTACCCGGCGACTACGGGCCGCTCGGGCCGTTGGGTGGCACCGGCCCGGTCGGGTTCACGCCGAACGGTGTGCCCGAACACATTGTCGCCGAAGCCGTTCGGATGACGTTGCCGCAGCCGGGCACCGATTACGACTGGGATGCGCCGACGAAGCTGAAGTCGCCCGGCATCAACGGCTCGACGGTGCCACTGCCCTACGACCTCGATCCGGCCCGGGTGCCGCTGGCGGGCACCTATGTCCAGGGACCTCAGCAGGTGAGCACGCTGACGTCGGCGTGGTATCAACTGCCGCCGCCGGATGCGGGGCATCCGCTGGTGGTGATCACCGCCGCCGGATCGATCACCGGCAACAGCGTCCTGGACGGGCACACTGTCGGCCAGACCGTCGAGCTGGAATACGCGCGTCCCGGCCCCGGCGGCGCGCCGGTCCCGGCCGGGCGGCTGGTGCCCGACGACATCGGTCCTTCCCCGTCGTGGCGCAATCTGCGGTTCGCCCGCTCCGGCATGCCGCGCGACGCGGTCGCGGTGCGGGTGGTGGCCGCCGACCGCTCGCTGACGCCGGGCGACTGGATCGCCGTCACCCCGCCGCGGGTGCCGGAACTTCGCTCGCTGCAGGAATACGTCGGGTCGACACAGCCGGTGCTGATGGACTGGGCGGTCGGGATGGCGTTCCCGTGCCAGCACCCGATGCTGCACGCCAACGGCGTCACCGAGATCCCGAAGTTCCGGATCACCCCGGATTACACCGCCAAGAAGCAGGACACCGACACCTGGGAGGACGGACAGAACGGCGGCCTGCTCGGCATTTCCGACCTGCTGCTGCGGGCCCACGTGATGGCCACGTATCTGTTCCACGACTGGGGCCGCGACTGGGGCTCGCTGCGCAAGTTCGACACCATCGTCGACGCCCGTACCGCCCAGTTCGACCTGGGCACCGCCACCCGCGGCGGGTGGTGGCGGCCCGGTCCGATCCGGATCAAGCCCTAGCCGGTGGGCAACGGCGGACCCCCGTTGTTGCCGCGGGTCACGTCCTCGTGACATTGCAGTCTGGTCTGGTGGGTCTGTTCCATGCAGACCAGCACCGGAAGTTCGGTGGGGGCCGCGTATGTCGTTTCGGTCGGCGCCGCAGTGCCGGTCGGGCGCGCGACTTCGCCGGGATACACCGACCAGATCTTGTGGTTGGTCGCCGGCAGGTGCGCACAGTACGCCGGTTGGCCGGTGTCGCTGATGCCGGCGGCGCCGACGGTCGTGCAGTCGGCGCCGACGTAGACGACCGGCAGAGTCGGATTTTTCGCCGCCGACCGATAGGCATGTTCGTCATGAAACAGGACGTAGGCGAGCGTGCCGGCCACCATCACCAACAGCGCGATCAACACCGGCACGACGGACCCGCGCCGTGACGACGATCCGTTCCTTCCGTTCTTCGCGTGTCTCGGACCCGACGCGACCAGCGCCGGCTCCGTCACATCATTCGCACCGGCCTCGGCGGCTGCCGTGCCGATCCGGCGCTCCAGTGCCCTGGCGAAGTCGATGCACCGCTCGTAGCGGCCTTCCGGCGATTTGGCCAGCGCCTTGGAAAAGACCGGTCCCAACTCCGACAACTCGGGACGGCGGGAGCCGATTGCCGGCGGATCGGAGGTGAGGTGCTGGCTGATGACGACGGCGGGGTTGGAGTGCTGGAACGGTTGCGATCCGGTCAACAGGTGGAAGGCGGTCGCCGCCAGCGCGTACTGGTCGGCACGCCCGTCGATCGCCTCACCCTTGAGCTGTTCGGGTGCGGCGTAGGCAACGGTGCCGACCGTCATGTTCGACCCGGTCAGCCCGGTGGAACGATCGATCCACCGGGCGATCCCGAAGTCCGCCAAGAGAATTCGCGGGTTGTCGGAATCCGTGTCGGCAAGCAGGATGTTCGACGGCTTGACGTCGCGGTGCAACAGGTTGCGCTTGTGTGCATAGTCGAGCGCGTCGGCGACCGCGGTGATGATCCGGACCACCTCGTCGGGTGGCATCCCGTAGCGATGTCGGTGAAGTAGCACGTCGGCCGCGTCGACGCCCTCCACGTAATCCATGGCGATCCACAGTTGGCCGTCGAACTCGCCGCGGTCGTGGATGCTGACGATGTTCGGATGCCACAGGGTGGCGGCGATGTCGGCTTCCAGATTGAACCGCTTGCGGTATTCGTCGTCGGCACTGACCGTGGCCGCCAGCACCTTCAGGGCATCGTTGCGCGGCAGTCGGGGATGCTGGGCCAGGTACACCTCACCCATCGCTCCCGCGCCGAGTGGCCGCAGGATCGTGTAACCGGCGAACACCTGGTTGACCGCTAACGGCATGCGCGCATCCTATGCTTTGCCCACGAGGCATCAGACACGGGCGACCGTCACCGGAATCCCATTGAGGGCGCCGTTGCCCGACGGCTCGTCGATGAAGGTCGGCGGGGACAACACGTTGGTGTTGGCACCGGGTGACCCGTTGGCCACCGACATCCGGGTGCCGGATTTGCCATGTCCCCAGCCGTGCGGCATCGACACCACGCCGGGTTTGACGGCGTCGGTGACGTCGACCGGGACCTCGATCTCGCCCGCCGACGACTTGACCGCGACGATGTCGCCGGTCGCCACCCCACGCCGGCGGGCATCGCCGGGATGCATCAGCAGCGTGCACCGATCCCTGCCCTTCATCAGCGCGGGCACGTTGTGCAGCCACGAGTTGTTCGACCGCAGGTGCCGCCGGCTGACCAGCACCAGCTCCTCGGCCGGCCGCTTCACGCGGCGCGCCAGCCGCGGCAGGTCGTCGAGCAGGTACTGCGGCGCAAGCCTGACCTTCGCCTCGGGTGTGCCGAGGATGCCGGGCAACTGCGGCACCATGTGGCCGAAGTTGATGCCGTTCGGGTTGGCCTTGAGCTTGTCGAGTGTCAGGCCGCCGGGGTTTTCGCCGTAACGGTCGCCGAAAGGCCCGGTGCGCAAGGTCAAGTCGAGAATGCGCTCCGGGCCGCCGTGGTCGTAGCGCTCGCGGATCGCCGCGCCGTCGAGGCCCTGCGTGAATGCCAAGTAGTCGAAGTACCCGTCATCTATGGCCGCGACGTCGACGTCCTCGGCGGGCGTGCCGGTGCACAGCCCTGTCAGCCGAATCAAAATCTCCCACTCCTCCGGCCGGTCGCGGTCGTCGGGGTAGAACACCGGTGCGGAGTAGTTGGCGAAGCTGTTGATCGCGAAGTTTAGGATCAGGTCATCGTGGTGCGGCTGCTCGAGCGGCGAGAGCCCGGGCAGGATCACGTCGGCGTGCCGGGTGGTCTCGTTCAACCAAAGGTCGACGGAGATCATCGCTTCCAACCCCGGCAGCGCCTGGTCGAGTCGATCGCCCGCCGGGCTGGACAACACCGGATTGCCGGCCACCGTGATCAACGCCTTGATCTGTCCGGCACCGGGCGTCGCGATCTCCTCGGCCAGGCATGAAACCGGGACCTGACCGAGCACCTCCTTCGCCCCGCGGACGCGGGTGTGCCAGCGGCCGAACTCCGGACGGCCGCCTTCCAGCCCCGGCAGCGGCTGCGTGGTCACCGACCAGGCGGCCGAGCGCGGAAACATCGCACCGCCCGGCGTGTCGAAGTGGCCGGTCAGGATATTGATCACGTCGACCAGCCAGCTGGCCAGGCTGCCGAACTCCTGATTGCACAACCCGATTCGGCCGTACACCACCGCGCGTTCGGTGCTCGCGAGCTCACCCGCCAGTCGCTTCACCCGCTCGGCGTCGATGCCGGTCAGGGTCGCCACCCGTTCCGGCGGCCAGTCCGCTGCCACCCGCCGCATCGTCTCGACGCCGTCGATGTGGGACCCGGCGGTTCCCAGCGATACCAGGTCCTCCTCGAACAGCGTGTGCGCGATCGCGAGTAACAGCGCCGCATCGGTGCCCGGGGTGATCGGCCACCACTCGTCGGCGCGGGCCGCCGTCTGCGTGCGCACGGGGTCGACCACAATCACCTTGCCGCGCTTGCGAATGTCGTTGATGAGTCCCATCACGTCGGGCGCGGCGAGCAGTGAGCCCTGTGACGCCGCGGGATTGGCGCCCATCACGACAAGCATGTCGGTGCGCTCGATGTCCGGCACCGGGAACGTCCACCATCCGCCGTACATCAGATGCGACGACAGGTTCTTCGGCCACTGGTCCACCGTCCCCGGCGAATACGTGACCGGCATTCCCGACATTCCGAGCAGCACACCGGTGTAGCGGGCCAACGAGAATGCGTGCGCGAGCGGGTTACCGGTGTACGCGGTGACCGCACCGATGCCGTACTTTGCGATCACCGGTGTCAGCAGCTCGGTGCAGCGGCCGAACGCCGCGTCCCAACTCACTTCGCGCCACTGCCCGTCCACCTTTATCAACGGGCGCCGGATGCGGTCCGGATCGTCGTGCAGCGCCCCGAGCGACGCCCCCTTGGGACAGAGATGTCCACGGCTCCACGCATCATCGCGGTTGGCCCGGATGCCGGCGATCTTGCCGCCATCGACCTGAATCCGCAAGCCGCACATGGCTTCACAGAGCGGACAGGTGTGCAGGTGCGTGCCGTCTGCACCGATGGCAGTCAACGGGACGTCTCTTTCTGCGGCGGTCACCCGCTCACCGTACGCCTGAATCGCTACGAGTGGTAGCGAAAGTCTAGGCGCCAAATCTCGGGTAGAAAAGACCCTGAGGTAGACCGGCTCGCCACCGAACTGGCAACCCGCCTGAAAACGAACAAGACCGACGCCATCCGCCACGCCCTCCACGCCCAGCTGGCGCTGCTGGAATCGCGCGCCGGTGACCGTCAGGCACAGCTCCTCGACGTCCTGCGCACCGAAATCTGGCCGCTGATCACCGACCGCACCCCCATCACCAAGCGCGAACGCGAGGAGATCCTCGGATACGACCCCAACACCGGAGTCCGAGCACCGCAATGATCATCGACAGCAGCGCCATCGTGGCGCTGATCCAGGGCGAGCAGCCCC
>NZ_DASQVQ010000165.1:0-45091 GCF_035640695.1 Mycobacterium sp. | reverse complement strand
CCGAGCACGTCGACGCGCTGCCGCAACGCCTGGCCGAGATGAGGCTGTTGCGGGTGCAGTAGCTTCGCACGCCCACGCGGGGCGGCGTTGCACTCTGAGCTTCTGAAATCCAATGTGCTCAAAGACTTCTACGACCTGTGGCCAGAGCGGTTCAGCGACAAGACCAACGGTGTCACGCCGCGGCGTTTTTTGGCGGTGGCCAACCCGGACCTCAGGGGACCGTCGCAGAGTACTGCGATGACATCTGCTCAGCCGCGACGAAACTGCGCTCCCGAGTAGCCAATCCACGGGCTGTAGTCGGCGATCAGCGGCTCCTGTGGCGGCCGCTGCTCGGCGGGCACATGTTGCAGATTGACCCGGATCCGATACCAGATGGAGCTTGGACCGCGCATTCCATCGACCAGGATGTCGGCGGGCTGCAGCCGCTCGGCGGCTTCGGGATGGCGACTGCGCCAGGTGTCGAGCGCCGCCATCGCCTCTTCCTTGGTCTTCGTACGGGCGATTTCGATCAGCGGCATCTTGGATTGACGGCGCCCGTCGCCTCCTTCCCGTGCGCCCTTCGGCGCCTTCTCCGCGGGACCGAGCCGCTCGGCCAACTCCAGCAGCTCGTCGAGCTTTCCGGCGCTGTCATCCATGCCCGCCCACGGGTCGCCGATCTCGGCGAACCGCTGCGGCACCGTCGTCAACGTGAACTGCTCCGGACGGCACTGCGCCACTTCGTCCCAGTGCAGCGGCGTCGACACACGCGCATCGGCGGTCGCACGAACCGAATACGCCGACGCGACGGTGCGATCCTTGGCGTTCTGGTTGAAGTCGACGAATACGCCCTGGCGTTCTTCCTTCCACCACCGCGCGGTCGCCAATTCCGGTGCGCGGCGCTCGACCTCGCGCGCGACCGACTCAGCGGCCAGCCGCACTTGCTTGAACGGCCAGCGCGGCTGGATGCGCGCATAAACATGAAACCCGCGCGATCCGGACGTCTTCGGCCAGCCGGTCAGGCCGTGGTCGGCGAGCACATCGCGGGCCACCAGCGCGACGTCGAGGATCTGCTGCCACGGCACGCCGGGCATCGGGTCGAGGTCGATGCGTAGTTCGTCGGGGTGGTCGAGATCCTCCGCCCGCACCGCGTGCGGGTTGAGGTCGATGCAGCCGAGGTTGTTTACCCACGCCAGCCCCGCCGCGTCGCGAATCACGGCCTCCTTGGCCGACGTCCCGGAGGCGTACCGCAGCTCGGCCACCTCGATCCAGTCAGGTCGCTTTTCCGGTGCCCGCTTCTGGAAGATCGCCTCCTCCGAGAGGCCCTTGACGAAGCGTTTCAGGATCATCGGCCGGCCCGCGACACCGCGCAGCGCGCCCTCGGCAACCGAGAGGTAATAACGAATCAGGTCGAGTTTCGTGTGGCCGTCGTCGGGGAAAACGACCTTGTCGGGATGGGTGATCCTGACCTCGCGGCCGTCCACATCCAGCGACAGAGGAGAGGCCATATCGCCATCCTAAGAACTTATCCGCAGTGAGACCCTCGTCACATAAGGTAGTAATATGCCCTCCCTTCCCTTTGCTGAGATTGCATCGCAGGTCACCTCCATGGCGCGGCAGTACGCCGATCGCGGATCATCCGAGTTCCACTATCTGCGCAAGCTGGTCGAGTCGGGCGCACTGAAGTTGGAGGCACCCCACAATGTCGCGGCGATGGCGGCCGACCTGGTGAAGTGGGGCGAATTCGGCTTCCTGCCCGCCGTCAACGCACGCCGAACACCGCATCGTACCGCGATCATCGACGACGAGGGCACGTTTACCTTCCGCGAGCTCGACGACGCGGCGAACGCGGTGGCGAACTGCCTAATCGAGCTGGGCGTCCGCGGTGGTGACGGCGTCGCGATCCTGGCCCGCAACCATCGCTGGTTCTGCATCGCGCACTATGCCTGCGCGCGCGCGGGAGCCCGGGTGATCTTGCTCAACACCGAGTTTTCCCCGCGTCAGATCGCCGAGGTCGCCGACCGCGAGGGCGCCCGGCTGCTGATCTACGACGACGAATACAGCGACGGGGTAAAGCAGGCGAACTTCGAGCTCGGCCGACTGCGGGCGTTGGGCATCAACCCGGACACCGACAAGGAATCCGGCAGCGGCGACGACACGCTGGCCGACGTCATCAAGCGCAGCAGCAAGGAGCCGGCGCCCAAGCCGTCGAAGCATTCCTCGATCGTGATTCTCACCAGCGGCACCACCGGTACGCCAAAGGGTGCCACCCGTAAGACGCCGCCCAGCCTGCAACCCATCGGCGGGATCTTGTCGGCGGTGCCGTTCCGTTCCGGTGAGGTCACCTCCCTGCCGGCGCCGATGTTCCACGCGCTCGGCTTCCTGCACGCGACGGTCGCGATGGCTTTGGGCTCCACGCTGGTGCTGCACCGCAAATTCCGACCGCCGGTGATACTGGAGGACATCGAAAAGCACCGTGTCACAGCGCTTATCGTGGTACCGGTCATGCTGTCTCGAATACTCGACGCGCTCGAGCAGATAGACCGGCCGCCGGATCTGTCGTCGCTGCGGATCGTGTTCGTCTCCGGGTCGAATCTGGGCCCGGATTTGGCCAGCCGCGCGCTCAAGACGCTCGGACCGGTTGTCTACAACATGTACGGCTCAACGGAAATCGCGTTGGCGACGATCGCGCGCCCGGAAGACCTGGAGAAGAATGCGGCGACGGTCGGCCCCGTGGTCAAGGGCGTGAAGGTCAAGATCCTCGACGAGCATGCAAAGGAAGTGCCCCAGGGCGAAGTCGGCCGCATCTTCGTTGGCAACGCCTTCCCGTTCGAGGGCTACACCGGCGGAGGCGGCAAGCAGATCATCGACGGCCTGCTGTCATCCGGCGACGTCGGGTACTTCGACGATGACGGATTGCTCTACGTCAGCGGTCGCGACGACGAGATGATCGTCTCCGGCGGGGAGAACGTCTTTCCCGCCGAGGTCGAAGACCTGATCAACGAACACCCCGACGTCGTCGAAGTCGCCGCATTGGGCGTCGACGACCAGGAGTGGGGCGCTCGTCTGCGCGCATTCGTCGTGAAGCAGAAGGAATCCAACCTCGACGAGGATGCGGTGAAGAAATACGTGAAGGAGCACCTCGCCCGCTACAAGGTCCCGCGCGAGGTCGTCTTCCTCGACGAGCTTCCGCGCAATCCGACCGGCAAGATCCTCAAGCGCGAACTGCGCAAGATGGACGTCTAACCCAAGCCCCTTGCGCCGCAAAAAGTCTACGGATCGCGCGGCAGGCCCAGTAGCCGCTCGGCGATGATGTTGAGTTGCACCTCCGAGGTGCCGCCGTAGATCGTCGTTGCCCGGCTGGCAAGCAGCTTCTCGGCCCAAAGCCCTTGCAGGTGTTCGGGATCGCCGATCGCGCCGTCGGTGCCGAATGACGCCACGGCGAACTCGGCGTAACCCTGCGCGGTGCGCATCGACAGCAGCTTCGAAACCGCAGCCGAGGGCATCGGGTCGTAACCGGCGAGCGTCAACAGCGTGGACCGCATGTTGAGCACCTTGACCGCGTGGCCCTCGGCGATCAGTCGCCCGGCCCGGTTCTGCGCGACCTGGTCGAACTGGCCGTCACGGACGAACTCGACGAGCTGGTCGAGCGTTGCGAGGAACGGGGGCTCACCGCTGCCGATCGAAACCCGTTCGTAAGTCAGCGTGTTGCGGCTGACCTCCCATCCGCGATTGACCTCGCCCAGCACCAGGTCATCAGGCACAAATACGTCGTCGATGAAGACCGTGTTGAACATCGCGCCGCCGGTCAGCTCGCGCAGCGGTCGGACCTCGACGCCCTCGCTGTTCATGTCGAGCAGGAAGTACGTGATGCCATTATGTTTCGGGGCGCTCGGGTCCGTTCTCGCCAGCAGCGCGCCCCACTGCGAGAACTGCGCGGCGGTGGTCCAGATCTTCTGGCCGGTGATCCGCCAGCCACCGTCGACCTTCGTCGCCTTGGTGGTCAGGCTCGCCAGGTCCGAGCCGGCGCCCGGCTCGGAAAACAACTGGCACCAAATCATTTCGCCGCGGAAGGTTGGCGGCAGGAAGCGCTCCTTCTGCTCCATGGTGCCGTACGCGACGATCGACGGCACCAGCCACGCCGCAATACCCAGCTGTGGCCGCCTGACCCGGCCAGAGGTGAACTCCTGCTGGATGATGATCTGCTCGACGGGGCTCGAGCCACGACCCCACGGCCGCGGCAGGTGTGGTGCCACCCAGCCGCCTTCCGCGATCGCCGCAACGCGCTCTTCACGCGGAATCGCTTTCAGCGCAGCAACCTCCGCGCGGATCTCGTCGCGCAGCTTTTTGGTCTCCGGGTCCAGGTCAATGTCGAGTTTACGTAGCCCCTTGGTCGCGGTGTCGAGCACGGACTGCGGATAGTCCGCCGCGCGGCCGAACGCGGCATTAATGCCCAGCGCCCGCCGGTAGTACACGTTGGTGTCGTGTTCCCAAGTGAAGCCGATGCCCCCGTGCACCTGGATGCAGTCCTGCGCGCACCGCTGCGCCGCAGCCGGCGCCAGCGTTGCGGCGACGGCCGCGGCGAACTCGGCATTGATATCCGCCGTTCCCCAACCCTTTTCCAGCGCATCGTCGACTGCGCGGGCAGCGTCCCACACCGCGGCGGTGGCCCGTTCGGTGTCGGCGGCCATCTCGGCGCACTTGTGCTTGATGCCCTGGAATTGCCCGATCGGCCGGCCGAACTGCTCGCGAATCTTCGCGTACGCCGACGCGGTGTCGGTGGCCCACCGCGCGACACCGACGGCCTCCGCCGAGAGCAGCGTTGACACCAGCGCCCGGGCCGACGTGACGCCCAGATTGCTCAGCACCCGCTCGGTGCCGACCTCGACGGCGTTTGCGCGGACGTGGGCGACCGGCCGCAGCGGGTCGACGCTCGTCACCGGCTCGATCTCGAGCTGGTCGGCCTCGAGCACCACCCATTCGGTCCCGCTGGTCTCCGGATCCAGCCCGGCCACCGGCAGCACCAGCACCGAAGCCTGCGCGGCCGAGGGCACCGAGCGCGCCTCGCCACGGACGACCAGGGTGCCGTCCTGCCGGGTGGCCGTCAGCGACGATTCCAGCGCAAACGCGGCGATCGTCGCGCCCGACGCCAGGTCGCCCAGCAGCTTGGCCTGGGGGTCATGTGCGGCGATGAGCGCGCTGGCGATCACCGATGGGACGAACGGGCCGGGCACCGCGCCGCGGCCGAATTCGGCGACGACGATCGCCAGCTCGAGGATGCCGAAACCCTGGCCGCCAACCGATTCGGCCAGGTGTACGCCCTGCAAGCCCTGTTCGGCGGCGGCCCGCCAGTACGGCGGGGGAATCTCGATCGGGGTTTCCAGCGCCTGATGTAGCACCTCCGACGGCGCTACCCGCTCGACCAGGGCGTGCACAGAATCGGCCAGGTCGGTGTGCTCGGGAGTGATCGCGATCGGCATGACGTTGCCCTTCCCTCAAATAACCGGTCGGTTGGCTACGAGGTTACCCGTTGGTCAGGTTTGCCCATGCGGGGCCGTCATCGTCGGCGCCATCGTCCGCCGGTCCGATCGAGGCGGTCGGCATTCACCACGTTTCCCGGTTCGCGCCCGTCCCGCAGCCGCTCGCAATTGTCGACGGCCTCGGCGAGATAGCGGCGCATGGTGTCGACGGTGTACCAGGTCACGTGCGGCGTGAGCACGACATTGTCGAGGGCCAGCACGGGGTTGTCGGTCCGCACCGGCTCCACCGCGAAGACGTCCAGCCCCGCGGCGGCCAGCCGCCGGTCGCGAAGCGCATCGACAAGCGCGGCCTCGTCGATGATCGGCCCGCGCGACGTGTTGACCAGCACCGCTTCGGGTTTCATCGCGGCGAGCGCGGCGGCGTCGAGCAGATTCGACGTGGCGTCCGTCAGCGGCAGGTGCAGCGACACGATGTCACTGGCGGCCAGCAGCTCGGCCAGCGACCGCCAGCGCGGTGTGCCGTCGTCGGCGGTGCTGGTGTGTAGCACCGTCGCGCCCATCGCGGCGACGATGGTCTCGACGCGCTGCGCAACGTTGCCGTAACCGACCAGCCCCACCGTGCAGCCGCCGATGTCGCGCACGGTTTCGCCGAGCGACGGGTCGGCCGGCCACCCCCTGCCCCGGCGGGTGGCGTGGTCGAGCTCGACCACCCGCCGCAGCGCGGCCAGCATCAGCAGCACGGTGCCCTCCGCGACCGACGGCGCATTGGCACCCGGCATGTTGGCCACCGCGATGCCCAGCGCCGTCGCGGCCTCGACGTCAATCGTGTTGACCCCAGCGCCGAGCTTGTGCACCAGCCTCAGCCGCGGCGCCTTTTCCAGGTCGGACGCCGACAACGGCCGCAGCACATGCCAGATCACCTCGGCCTCCGGCAGCTCCCGGTAGAAGGTGTCGTCATCATCTTCGGCGCAATACCGGATATCGAGCCAATCAGTCTGCGGTGCAACGTAATCCAGCACCTTCGGGGTGGCGACGAAGTGGGCCAGAACTCTTAGCGCCACCGCTTCGCGATCCACTTGGCGATCGTATCGGCCTGCTCGCTGCGCGCTCCGGGTGTGGTGAAGTAGTGGTCGGTGTTGATCGACGTCTGTGACTTGTCGTCGCTGGTCACGGCGTCGAAGATGCGTTGGGCGTCGCTGGGGAAGACGCCGGTGTCGGCCTCGGCGTTGATGACCAGCGCCGGACAGCTGACCCGGGCCAGGTGCGGTTCGGCGCGGGTTTGGGCGTGGCGCAGGCTCCACATGCCCAGCCAATTTCGCAGCGTGCAGGCGGCGGCGATGCCGTGCGGCGACCGGTTGGCCTTCGCCGGGACACCCATGTAACACGTGTTCGGCGGGCGCTTGGTGGGCTCGAGGTTCGGGTCGACCATCCGCGGATCGGCCCAGGTTCGCATCACCGAGAACGGCCGGTCGGAGAAGCCGGCCGCGCGCACCCGCTTCATCTCGGTCTCCGCCCAGTCGGTGATCGCGTTATTGCGCGCGATCTGTGCCGAGCGGTAGCGCTTGACGAATTCCGACGGGTACGGCGGGCCGTTGCGCTCGTCGAACAGGTCGAGTTCCGGATCGGTGGGCACCGGGTCGTTCTCGTCGATGACCGACGCGTCCATCCACGCGGTCAGCACGTCCGGACGCCCGGGATGCGCGGCGCTGGCCACGTAGCCGTCGGCGGGCAGCAACTCGTTAAGGCCGGCGGCCGGCCGCATGCCGGGCAGCGGGACGACATTGGGTTCGACCGCTTGTGACTGGTATGCCGCCATCAGGGATCCGCCACCGGAGTTACCGAGCAGCACAACGGTTTCCACGCCCTGGATTTCGCGCAACCAGCGCACCCCGACGCCGATGTCGACGAGCGCGTGGTCGAGCAGAAAGCTGCTTTCAAAGCCGCGGAACCGGGTGTTCCAGCCGAGGAAGCCGATGCCACGCGTGGCCAGGTAATCGGCGAGGTAGTGCTCGGAGAAGTCGATCTGATAGTGGGTGGCGATGATCGCCACCTTCGGCTTGCGCCCGACGCCGCGGTAATAGAGCCCCTGGCACGGGTGACCTCCGGCGCCGGCGCGCCGGGCCGTCGACGACGGCAGCCCGACGAACTCGCGGATGACTCCCGGCGTGGTGTTCATCTCAGGCGGCCTTCCTGCAATAGATCGCTCGATAGAAGATATTCGCCAGCGTGGTTATGCATGCCTGATCGTCGACATCCGGATTGTCGCCACCCAGCTGCGCGTAGCAAAACTGGTTGAGCATCGACACGATCGCCACCGCAATCAGGTGCGGATCATCGTCGGCGCAGTAACCCTCGGCCTGCGCCCGCCGCACCATCTTCGTGATGAACGAGATCGGGATCGCACAGATGTCTGACCAGTATTCGGCGAAGTCGGCGTTCACCATGGCCAGCTGCGACACACCGATCATCTCGGCGAGCCGGTGCCGATAGGTGTGCCAGTGCGCGGCGGCCGACTCATATACCCGTTCCCGATTGGTAAGCCCGTGTCGGGTCACCGATTTCGCGCGTTCATTCGCCTCATTGCGAAACCGCAGGGCCCATTCGCGGACCATCGCCTCCTTGGAGTCGTAGTAGTTGTAGAACGACGCCGTCGAGCGGTTCGCCTCCGCGGCGATGTCAGCGATCGTGGTCGCCAGAATGCCCTTGCGGGCTATCACCGTGCGGGCGGCCGCGTCGATAGCGGCCTGGGTCTGGCGGCCGCGCGCGGTCGGCAACGGGTCGCGGTGGCCCATCGAGTTGGGCTGTGCCGACACAGTGCTCCTGCGGGTTCGAGCGGCTCATTGATCCGAATCTGAACCTGATGTTAGATTCAGATCTGGTCGTTGGCCAGCGGTTCCAGGAGATGACGATGATCAAACCCCGCAACACCAATAACGAATTCCAACTCAGCGGGATCAATCACGTTGCGCTGGTCTGCTCCGACATGGCCCGCACCGTCGATTTCTACAGCAACGTGCTCGGGATGCCGTTGATCAAGGCGTTGGACCTGCCCGATGGGACCGGTCAGCACTTCTTCTTCGACGCCGGCAACGGCGACTGCGTCGCGTTCTTCTGGTTCCGCGACGCGCCCGATGCGGTGCCGGGCATCTCGTCGCCGGCCCAGCTTCCGGGCATCGGCGACATCACCAGCGCGGTGAGCTCGATGAATCATGTGTCCTTCCATGTGCCGGCCGAGAAGTTCGATGAGTACCGGCGCCGGCTCAAGGACAAGGGGGTGCGTGTCGGCCCGGTGCTCAACCACGACGAGAGCGAGACGCAGGTCGCGCGCGAGCTGCATCCCGGCGTGTACGTGCGCTCCTTCTACTTCCATGACCCCGACGGCATCACCCTTGAATTTGCCTGCTGGACCAAGGAATTCACCGACGCCGATACGAAGGTGGCGCCGAAGACCGCGGCCGACCGCCGCCCGCCGGTGGTGGCCGAAACCTAACCGCCGACGATGAACAAGAGCGTGGTGTCGGACGCGCAGATCGCCGCGATGTCGGCGGCCGAGCGCCGCGATCTGATTCATCGCCTGGAACGGCCCATCGGCGAGCTGGTGCCGGCGCCCACATTCAGCAGAATTCACCGAACGCGGCTGACGCTGATGATCGGCGCAACAATCAGCTTGATCCCGTGGATCGTCTACCTTGCCTTGACGCTTCCGGAGAAGTACGTCGCCAATAATTGGCCCGCGACCTGGGTGGGCTTCGACAGCTTGCTGGTGCTGTTCATGGCCACTACCGCATTGCTCGGCTTTCTGCGCCGGCAGCTGCTGATCCTCGCCGCGTTCACCACCGGCGTATTGCTGATTTGCGACGCCTGGTTCGATGTCATGACGGCCGGGCCCGACGACAGGTGGGTTTCGGTCCTGACCGCTGTGCTCGGGGAGCTGCCGCTGGCAATCCTGCTGATCAGTGGCGCGCTGCGAATTCTGCGCCTGACCGCGACGCGGCTGTGGTTTCTGGATCCGGGGATGCCGCTATGGCAGGTGCCGCTGCTGCCGTGAGCCGCTACGTCTTTGTCGCCTCGACGAAATAGCCGCGCGGTACCCCGGGCACATCGAGCGGGACGGCGGGATGCGGCCACCGATTCCACCGACGACCTGGCTCGGCCGCATCGGTCACCACGGCGGTCCAACCCAGAGGTTCGATGAGTGCGGCCGGTGTGTCCGTCGCGAAAAGCCAAGGCGCCCCGAGTTGATCCATGAATTGCAGGGTCGGCCGCAGGAACGGCGCGGCCCTCAGTGTCTCGCCGACGACGTCGTAGAGCAGCCCGGAACCCGGCGTCGACAGCGAGTCGATGCGGGCGAACAGTATCTCGACGGCCGACGCATCGAGGTACTGGAGCAGTCCCTCGACCAGCCACACTGTTTTGGCCGTGGTCGTAAAACCCTGGGATTGCAACACCTTCGGCCAGTCGTTGGCCAGGTCAATGCCGATCGTCACCCGCCGGCATCGAGGTCGCTCGCCGGCCAACAGCTCGTCCTTGACCGCTATCACATTGGCCTGGTCGACCTCATACACCGTCGTGTCGGCGTGCCATGGCAGTCGATACGCACGCGCATCCATGCCCGCCGCGAGGATCACGAACTGCCTCGCGCCGTCGGCCTGGGCCCGCAACAGCGCCTCGTCCCAGAACCGCGTACGGACGACGATCTGTGCGGAGGGCGTCCCGGTCGCGGCCACGGCTTCCGCGAGCAGCCTCCGGCCCTCCTCGCCGGCCAGTCGTTCCGCGAACGGGTCGGTGAAGAGCCGGTCGTCGCGTTGGGTTTCCTCGGCGCGCATGGCCGCCACGAGCCGTCCGGTGCTCGCTACCGCCCGCTTGGTGTTGTCCATACCGCAATCATGCGCACTCGGCCGCAGCGGCGTTAACTCCGATACAGCGCCGGATCGCCCAGCTCGTTGAGGATGGCTGCCAACTGGTCGACGAGCTCTTCGGGGGTCAGGCTCACTACACCGGCCAGCCAGGCGCTGATTGCCTGCGCCATTCCGCCGACCACGAAGTGCCCGGTGGCCCTGATCCGGTCGTTCTCCTCGAGATTCAGGGTGGTGCCGACGTACTGGCCGGACAGCATCGCGAACACCGCCCCCGACTCCGCCCGCCGGCGCAGCAAGACGGCGTTGGCCACATCCGGACTGAACAGCAGCCGGCCGATTCGTGGATCGCCCGAAATCGTCCGCACGATGTTGGCCACGCCGGCGCGTGTCTGCTCGTCCGGCGGCGCCGCCGCCATCGCGGCCTGCGTGGTAGTCGCGATCTCGGCACTCACCGCGTCGAAGACTGCGGCCACGAATTCGTCCTTGTCCGAAAAGCTTTCGTAAAAATACCGCGCAGCCACACCCGCACGCGCGCAGATACCGCGAACCGTGAGCGCGGCCGGGTCCGAACTGAGGATGTCCAGGCCCGCGTCGAGCAGTCGCCGGCGCCGCTGCGCCAACCGGTCGGCCGGCTGAACGCCGCGGTAGGGCCGCACACTCATGCCACCATCTTGACAGCACGGGCCGCCGCCGCGAGAATCAGGAAACATACGTTCGCAGAATTGGGCAATCACGCGAAACGGGGATGGGAGGGCCGATGACCGTCACCGGGCCGGTCCGGAGCGTCGAGCGATCGGTCGGCAAGTCGGATGCCGCGGTCGCCTTGCCGAGGCGGTCGTTCTTCGGCTCCCGCAAGCCAGGACTGTCCGCAGGGTTGATCGGCATGGCGCTGTTGGCGGGCCCCGCAAACGTGATCATGCAGCTGGCGCGGCCCGGTGTCGGATACGGCGTCATCGAGAGCAGAGTGGAAAGCGGACGGATCGATCTACACCCGATCAAGCGGGCACGTACGACCTTCACCTATCTGGCGGTTGCCACCATGGGCACTGACGAGCAGAAGGCGGCCTTTCGCCGTGCCGTGAACCAGGCGCACGCGCAGGTGTATTCGACGCCGGATAGCCCGGTGTCCTACAACGCGTTCGATCCCGAACTGCAGCTGTGGGTCGCTGCGTGCCTCTACAAGGGCGCGGTCGACGTGTATCGCATGTTTGTCGGGGAGATGGACGAGGAACTGGCGGACCAGCACTATCGGCAGGGCATGACGCTGGGTACGACGCTGCAGGTGCCTCCGGAGATTTGGCCGGCGAACCGCGCCGCATTCGACAAGTATTGGCAGGCATCCCTTCAGCGCGTGCGCATTGACGACACGGTGCGGGCCTACTTGTATCCGATTGCGGCCGCCAGGCCCGCGTTTCCGGTGCCCCGGCTCATGCGCAAGCCGTTGGAGAGCTTTTCCATCCTGATCACGACCGGCTTTCTGCCGCAACGCTTTCGCGACGAGATGAGGTTACCCTGGACTGCGCGGCGGCAAAAGCTGTTTGACCGCGTGATCGCGGTGCTACGGGTGGTCACGATGCTCTCGCCGCGGCCGCTGCGGGAATTTCCGTTCAACGTGCTGCTGCGCGACCTGGACTGGCGGATCAGGACCGGACGGCCGTTGGTGTAGCGACCCGGAAGACCTCCGTTCGCGCGTAACCTCGGTCGCGTGCGTAGCGAGAATGACACCTGGGACATCACCACAAGCGTCGGATCGACCGCGTTGTTTGTCGCCGCGGCGCGCGCGCTGGAGGCACAAAAGCCCGAGCCGCTGGCCGTGGACCCGTACGCGGACGTGTTCTGCAGAGCCGTCGGCGGCGAATGGGCCGACCTGCTCGACGGCAAGGCCCCTGACCACCGGCTGAAGACCGAATTCGGCGAACACTTCGTCGACTATCTGGGCGCGCGCACCAAGTACTTCGATGAGTACTTCGGTGCAGCTTCCGAAGACGGTGTGCGGCAGGTGGTCATCCTGGCCGCCGGGCTGGATTCGCGCGCCTACCGGCTCCCGTGGCCGGACGGCACCGTGATCTACGAACTCGATCGACCGCAGATACTGGAATTCAAGCGCAAGGTGCTCGCCAGTCACGGCGACACTCCGAAAGCAGAGCGTCGCGAAATCGCCGTCGACCTACGCGAGGATTGGCCAGAAGCACTGGCAGACAGAGGGTTCGATGCTTTAGAGCCGTCGGCATGGATAGCGGAGGGGTTGCTGATTTACTTACCGTCCGCCGCGCAGCACAAGCTTTTCGGCGGTATCCACTCGCTGGCCGCCTCCGGCAGCCATCTCGCCCTCGAGGAGGGGGCGCCCTTGGACGCTGACGAATTCCGGGCCAGGGTTGAGGCAGCACGCGCCGATGACGACGGCCGAGGCGAATGGTTCCAGCTCGTCTACAACGAACAGCACGCACCAGCCGCACAGTGGTTCCGCGAGCGCGGCTGGACGACGTCCGCCACACCGCTGACCGAGCACCTGCGTTCGCTGGGGCGTCCTCTGCCCGGGCCAGAGTCCGAATCGGCCACGATGGTGGACAGGATCTGTCTCGTCAATGCGAGACGCGGCTGATGCGTAACGACGATAGCTGGGACGTCACGACGAGCGTCGGAGCTACCGCGTTGTTCGTGGCTGCGGCGCGCGCGTTGGAATCGCAGAAGCCGCAACCCGTGGCCGTGGATCCGTACGCGGCCGATCTCTGCCGGGCGGCTGGCGGGTTATGGGCAGATCTGATCGACGGTAAGTCGCCCGACCACCGCCTGCACACACCGTTCGGTCAGCTCTTCCAGAGCTTTCAAGGCGCTCGGACCAAGTTCTTTGATGAGTTTTTTGCCTCCGCCCTCGGCGCCGGCGTGCGCCAAGCGGTCATCCTCGCCGCCGGGCTCGACTCGCGCGGCTATCGGCTACCGTGGCCGG
This sequence comes from Mycobacterium sp., assembly GCF_035640695.1. Classification (GTDB taxonomy): domain Bacteria; phylum Actinomycetota; class Actinomycetes; order Mycobacteriales; family Mycobacteriaceae; genus Mycobacterium. The sequence continues at coordinate 31,829 of NZ_DASQVQ010000165.1, read as the reverse complement.
CCGGCACAGTCGTTTTCGAATTGGATCAGCCGAAAGTGTTGGAATTCAAACGCACGGTACTCGTGGATCATGGCCACGCGCCGACCGCGGAGCTCAGGGACGTCGGCATCGACCTGCGCGATGACTGGCCGCAGGCGTTAGCCGACAATGGCTTTGACACTGCCACGCCGTCAGCGTGGATCGCCGAGGGCCTGCTGATGTATCTGCCGGCGATGACTCGGGATCAGCTGTTCACCGCGATCAACGGCCTGGCCGGCCGCGGCAGTCAAGTTGCGCTCGAGCAGCTTGCTCCAGCGGACCCAGACCTGGTCGAGGCGGCGCGCAATCGCGAGCTGGAAACCCAGGACCCGCACCCGTTCTGGTCACTGGTCTACAACGAGCAACACAGCGATCCTGTGGAGTGGTTTCGGAAGCACGACTGGGACGTGGTTGCCGTCACGCTGCATGACTATCTCGGTTCCTTGGGCGTGGCGGTGCCCCCGCCGAAATCCCAAGGACGCCACTTGATCAGTACCATCAGCCTGATCACCGCAAACCGCAGTTAGCGGATCCAGTCCGCCGCGAGCAGCTCGACCGCCAACATGACCTCGATCTTCCTGCACCCTAGGACCATTGCGGCCCTGACACGCAGGACTACCCGTCCAACATGAATTTGCGCAGGAACCGCGACATTCGCCGCAGATAGTCCGGCTGGCTGACGTGCAAGATGTGGTTGCCCGGAAACCAGTGCAGGTCGCAGCGATCCCAGTGACGCCACAGCAGCTCGGCCTGCTCGGGCGGCGCGAGCCGGTCACCGAGCCCGGTGATGATGAGCCGGCGTTCCTTCGGAATCAGCGGCTCATAGTTCAACGGCGAGTGGTACGCAGATGCGGCGGAAAACTCCTCCCGGCCGATGCCCGCGATTCGGCGGCCGACACCGAACAACTTGTTCGCCGGGAACCAGGTTTCCATCTCCGCCTCGACCGACACCACAGGCACATTCGCTATGACGGCCGCCAACCGGCGCTCGACCGCGGCGATCAGCGACGTGGTGTATCCGCCGAGTGAGATGCCCGTGAGAGCAATCCTCTCGACGCCGGTGTACTCCAGATAGTCGACGATCGAACGGAAGTCGTGCACGGCTTGGGCCATGGCCTCGGCGAACCCGGTCAACCCGTGCGAAAAGTAGCCGTATCCGCTGAACGGTGAGTACTTTTCGGCACGTCGGCCGTGGAACGGCAGCATGTAAAGCAGCACATCGTAGCCCGACCGGTAGAACCACGGCAGCGACATCCACAGCCCGTTGAGCAGATACGGCGACCCCATGAAGCCGTGTATCAGACACAGCGTCGGATGCGGTCCGTCGTCGTGGCGCCAATGCTGCGCGCACACAACGTTGTTGCGCGACAGGCGGCGCCAAGAGTGCCGCATCGCCGGGTTGACGGGCTCGAAGCTGCTGGCGAATTTGATGTTGTGGACGTGGCCGTTGGCCATCCATTCGGCCACCGGGTTGGCCGGCCGGGAGTAAATGCGTGGGGCGGACTTCGGCGCCGGAAACGATTTGATCGGATCGTGCCCCGCGGCCAGTTCGGCGTAGAACGCCAGGTTTTCGCGTTCGCGCGTGGTTGCCGAGCCACGGATCATCTCCGCGGCGATCGGCGGCAGCATCGCAGCCCCGACTATTGAGGCGACGAAGGTGCGCAGCCCGATGTCGGCCATCGCCGAGGCGTCGACGATGAACCGCTGGCGTGCGGTCAACTCGCTGCGGTCCGGCAGGCCGCGGGCATCGGCGTCGGCACCAGGAACATTCGGAACTGGTACCGGCGGATCGACGGGGTCAGCGCTTGACGTCATTGTCGGCTGGCCTTTCTCTGCCAGTTGTAACCGCCCGATGGGGGCGCCGAACGGATGCTAGCTCAGCCTCTCGGTCCGGGCGCCGCTGGCGCGAGTGAGCCGCAGGCCCGCATCGCGCTGTCCCAGGTGGCTTGATCGACGCCGGGCGGGGCCTGCGCCGTTCCGCCGGGCGGGGCCTGCGGCGTTCCGCCGGGCCCCGGCGGCTGCGCGACGCCCGACGGCGGACCAACCGGGCTGTGCGGCGGGTCCGGGATACCGTGGGCACGCATGCAGTCGCCGAATGCACCGTGTGAGGTTTGCGGCGTGCTCGTGGTCGACGCCGGACCGCTCGACGATCCAGCGCATGCGGTCAGCGTCGCGAGCGACGCGACGGCGGCCAGCGCCGCCAGCGGTGCCCCGCCGGGTAGGCCCAATGTGCTCTCCTGCTCAGCTCAGGCGGTAGACGGTCGTTTCGCCGACGGTCGTGGCGGTGTAGTTGTGTGCCACCCAGTCCGCGATCTGTTGCGCGTTCGAGGAGCGCGGCGGGCCCGGTGGCCTGCCGTGGCCGTCACCGGCCGCCACGTAGTAGCCGATCTTGCCTGCATGAACGTAGTCGACGAACTGCTGCAGGGTCGGCACCGGGTCGCCGCTGCTGAAGCCGCCGATGGCCATCACCGATGTGCCGGACGCAATTTCCAGCGTGGAGGCCGTTTGCGCACCGTTCGTCGCCGCCGACCACGTGGTGTTGGTGGCCGCAAGCAACTCGGCCAGTTGCGCGTTGTCCTGCTGCCTGTCGAAGCCGGAGCCTCCGCCGGGCGGGCCGCCCATCGCGTGTGCGTCGGCGGTGTTTACCGCGGCCGGGATACCGCCGTGATGCGGCGTGGCCGCGGTGGCGATCGCGAATGCCGCCGTACCCGCCGAGCCGGCGACGATGCCCGCGGCAATGGCCGTGGTGACCGCGCGTTCCCATCCCACCGCGCCGGCCGCGATCAGCACCAGCGCCGCCGCGAGCGCGACGCCCGTCATCAGCCAGTGCAGCCATTCCGGGCCGAAGTGCGCGCGATGCAGCAGCACCAGCGACCACACCGCGGCCAGCGCAATCATCACCGCGATTGCGACCCGCCCGTCCCAGTCTCGGCGCCGCCGCCATGCCCACACCGTGGCCAGCCCGGTCAACGCGGCGACGGCCGGCGCCAGCGCGACCGTGTAGTACGGGTGCACGACGCCGCTCATGTAGCTGAACACCACCGCGGTGACGATCAGCCATCCGCCCCACAGCACCAGCGCGGCCCGCTCCCCGCGGCTGAGCCTGCCTCGAGCGGCGAGGTAGCTGCCGAACACGATCGCGAATAGTGCGACCGGTAGCAGCCAGGAGATCTCGTAGCCCATTTCCGAACCGAACAGCCGATGCCAGCCGGTGGGGCCGCCGAAAGCCGAACCGGCGGCGCCGTTGCCGGGGCCGAACCCGCCGCGGGGACCGCCCGGTGGGGCGCCGTAGCCGCCAGGCACCGGCGCAGGTCCGTGTTGACCGCCCGGGTCTGGTCCGCCGCCGCGGTGGCCGAAGATCCGGCCCAAGCCGTTGTAGCCAAGCGCCAGGTTGAGCACCGAATTGTCGGTCGATCCGCCAACGTAGGGCCGTGCGGTGGACGGGGTGAGCTGCACCGCCAGCACCCACCATCCGGCCGACACCACCAACGCCACCGCAGCCGTCGCGAGATGAGCGACGCGCCTCAGCCAGCCGGTGTTCGCGAACAGCAGGTATGTCACGGCGAACGCCGGGAGCACCAGCAGGCCCTGCAGCATCTTGGTCAAGAAAGCAAAGCCCAGCGCGACGCCGACCAGCGCCAACCACCGCCACGATGCGGCCTGGACCGCCCGCGTGGCGCAATACGCGCCAATAGTCATCAGCATCACGAGCAGCGCGTCGGGGTTGTTGAACCGGAACATCAGTGCGGCCGCCGGGGTGAGCGCCAGCACCGCCCCGGCCGCCAGCCCGGCCACCGCGCCGAGGGTGCGATCCGGAATCGCCCGGCGCACCGTCGCGTACAGCACCGCGACGGTCGCGACGCCCATCAGAGCCTGCGGCGCCAACACCGCCCAGCTGTTCATGCCGAACAGCCGCACGGACAGCCCGGTCACCCACAGCGACGCGGCCGGCTTGTCGACGGTGATGAAGTTCTGCGCGTCGAACGATCCGAAGAACCACGCCGACCAGCTTTGCGAGCCGGCCTGCGCGGCCGCCGCGTAGAAGGTGTTGCCGTATCCGCTTGCCGACAGGTTCCACAGGTACAGCACTGCGGTGGCGGCCAGCAGGCCGGCCAGCGCCAACCGCGGCCAGCGGTCGCGCGGCGCGGTCGGTGTCGCCTCGGTCGGGGCGGCCTTGCGGCTGTGGACAAGCGCGGTCATGGGTGTCACGGTGCCTGCTCATCCTGACGTCGGGGCTGGATGCCCGCTGCGAACTCCCTGTGAGCGTCGGTGACGTCGATACGCTGGGCCGATGCGATGGGATCCCGCTCAATACGGCCGGTTCGCCAACGAACGCAACCGCGCATTCCTTGACTTGACCGCGCGGATCGAGACCAGCGCGCCGAAACACGTCGTCGACGTCGGCTGCGGGCCGGGGAATCTGACCGGGCTGTTGGCGCAGCGGTGGCCGCACGCCACCGTCGAGGGCATCGACTCATCACCGGAAATGATCGCCGCCTCGACCAAAGTGCCGGGCGTCAAATTCTCGATGGGCGATGCCGCCGACTGGCGGCCCGGCGGCGACGTCGACGTGATCGTCAGCAATGCTGCGCTGCAATGGGTCCCGCGGCATCAGCAGCTAATGGCGCAGTGGGCGTCCGCGCTGCCGAGCGGCGGGTGGCTCGCGGTGCAGGTGCCGGGCAACTTCAACTCGCCGTCGCACACCCTGCTGCGGTCGCTCGCCGACGAGCAGCGCTGGGCCCCGGAACTGCGAAACGTGGTGCACCACGGCGACGCGGTCGGCACACCGGAGTCGTATGCACAGGTGCTGCTGAACGCCGGCATGGTGGCCGATGTCTGGGAGACGACGTATCTCCACGTGCTGCACGGCGACGACCCGGTGCTGGAATGGATGCGCGGCACCGGGCTACGCCCGCTGCTGGCGGCGCTGTCGCCGCACGACGCCGATGAATTCTGCGCGCAGTTCGCCGCACGGCTGCGCGAGGCGTACCCGCGCGGACCGCACGGCACGGTGTTTGCGTTCCGCCGGGTCTTCGCGGTCGGTCATCAGCCCTCCACCCCGAACAGCTGAGCGGCATTGCGGTACAGCACGTTCCGCAGCCATTCGTCGCCAAGGTCGAGATCGATCAGGGCGCGTAACGCGTCGGCGTACGGGTAGGGGATGTTCGGGAAGTCGCTGCCGAACAAGATGCGCTGCCCGAGCTGATGCAGCCGACGCAGCTGTCCGGGCGGAAACGGCATGGTGTCGTGCGTGAAGGGGGTGAACGCCATCGTGGTGTCCAGCCGGACGTTCGCGAACTCCAGGCAGACGTCTAGGAAGTCGGCATATTCCGGCATGCCCATGTGCGCGACGATGAGCCGCAGGCCGGGGTAGCGCCGCAGCAGTCGCCGGACCGGATCAGGCCCGGTGTGGCTGCCCGGTACCGGGCCCGAGCCACAATGGATGACGACCGGCACGCCGGCGGCTTCGATCATCCCCCACACCGCGTCGAGCAGCGGATCGTTCGGATCATAGTCGCCCACTTGGATATGCGCCTTGAACACCCGTGTTCCGGCGTGGCGCGGGCGAACTCGTCGGCCCATTGATTCAGCCAGGCGGCCATGTCCGGTTTGTGCGGATAGACAAGCGACGTGAACCGCCGCACTCCGAACTCCCTGAGGGTGTCAACGCGGCGGCTTTCACTGATCCGGTAGCTGACCGGCCAGGTGCGGCCGAGCAGCGGTCCCGCGGAATCGAAATAGGCCCACACCTTGTCCATCACCCGCTTCGGCATGAAATGCGTGTGGACATCGATGATTCCGGGCAGTCCGAGCTCGGTCCAGACGCGCCGGACCGCCTCCGCATCTGCCGTCATGTCGTCAGACCGTGGCCGATCGGCGCGCGAACGGCGGAGCGTGCTCGGGCCGGACTCCGACGCCGACCAGGTAAGCCGGCACGACGGAGAGCCACGGTGCACGTTCGACCAAGCCCAGCACAGCCATCGGTGGGCGGGCGCTCTCGCCGCGCAGGATCGGCGCAAGCAGCTGGCGGTGCAGGAACCGTTGCAGCGTCTGCGTCACCAGGGTGGGCAAGATGCGGCGCCGGCGAACCGCGGCCAAGTCGCGAGTCGTCACACTGTGCCGCCGCAGCGGTTCGGCCAACAGCGTCGCGGCGGCGACAGCGTCCTGCACCGCCACGTTGATGCCGACTCCGCCCACCGGCGACATGGCATGGGCGGCGTCACCGATGCACAGCATGCCATCGGTGTGCCAGCGGCGCAGCCGATTCACCCGCACGTCGAGGTGCTTGACGTCGTCCAGTGACTTCAGCGAATCGACCGACCCGGCCGCCTCGGGCAGCAGCTCGGCGACGTCACGGCGGAACGCCTCCAGGCCCCGGGCCCGCAGCTGCCCGTCGGTGCCCTTCGGTCCGAGGTAGGCGATCTGGAAGTAATCCTGGCGCGGGATGACGACGATGGCCTTCCCCTGCGCGGTGCGCGGGAGCAGGGCGAATTCCGCCCCGCGGGCGTGCGGCAGCCGGAACCACCACACGTCGAAATCCACCGGGTATTCCCGCGTCTCGAACCCGGACTCGCGACGGGCCAGCGACCACCGACCGTCGCAGGCCACGGTCAGCTCGGCTCGCAGTTCGCCCGGCCCGCCCGGGCTCTGGAACCGCACACCTGTGACCTTGCCGTCCTCGCGCAGCAGCCCCGTGACTTCGTGGCGCATGCGCAGCGCGAACGTGGGCTCCGACTCGCCGGCTGCGGCGATGAGATTCAACAGGTCCCACTGCGGCACCATCGCGATGTACGGGTGAGGCTGGTGCAGACGCCGGAAGTCGACCACGGTGACCGGGCGTCCCGGGCGGACCTCGAACGTCGCCTGCTCGACCTTGCTGTGCGGCAGGGCCTCGAAGCGCTGCCACAATCCGAGCTCGTCGAGAAGCCGCATCGTCGTGGGATGTACTGTGTCGCCACGGAAGTCACGCAGAAAGTCGGCGTGCTTCTCCAGCACCGTGACTTCTACACCGGCTCGAGCCAGCAGCAGCCCGAGCACCATCCCGGCCGGGCCGCCGCCGATGATCACGCACGTCGTGGCGTCGGCCATTTTAGTCTCGCGGGCTGCGGTCGTTGAGCACCGCGATCACCCGCGCGACCAGTTCGTCGATGTCTGTCCCGGTTGTGTCGAGCACAAGATCAGGATTCTCCGGCGGTTCATAAGGCGCGTCAACACCGGTCAGCCCCTTCATTTCGCCACGCCGGGCCCGCGCGTACAGTCCTTTCGGATCGCGCTTCTCGCATTCGGTCAGCGCCGTCGCGACGTAGACCTCGATGAACGGCAGCTTGGCGGCGTCGTTGAGGGTGCGCGCGATCTCACGGTCGGACCGCAGCGGCGACACCAGCGACGCCAGCGCGACCACCCCGGCATCGGCCAGTAACCGGGTCAGATGGCCGACGCGGCGGATGTTTTCGGCCCGGTCGCCGGGGGAGAAGCCAAGATCGTCCGACAGCCCGTGACGCAGGTTGTCGCCGTCGAGCAGGTAGGCCACCCGGCCGGATTCAACGAGTGCCCGCTCCACCGCAACCGCGATCGTCGACTTGCCGGATGCCGGCAGCCCGGTGAACCATATGGTGGCCCCGGGTTGGCCGGTGGCCCGCCATCGGTAGGCCCGGTCCAGCGACGAGGGATGCCAACGGATGTCGGTGCGGGTGTGCGCGCCCGGTTTGAGTTCCCGTGGCTCCAGAATCGTTCCGGCGCCGACGGTGTCGTTGGTGGCCTCGTCGATCAGGATGAACGCGCCGCTGTCGCGGTTGTCGGCATACGCGTCGGCGGCCAGCACCGAGCTCGTTCGCAGCGTGACGGTGCCGATGTCGTTGAGCGCCAACTCGACCGGTCCGTCCAGCTCGTCGAGCGTCTCGGGGTCGAGCCTGGTGTGCATCTCCTGCACGGTCGCTCGAACCGTCGTCGTGGCCTGTTTGAGCGCGAGCCGATCCCCGGCGCGTAGCGGCCGGTCGGCAAACCAGCACACCGTCGCGTCGAGTTCGCGCGCCAGCACCGGCAGCACCGCATCGTCGGCGCCGCTGACCAACACATCGCCCCGGCCGATGTCGATGTCGTCGGCGAGCTCGATCGAAACCGACAGCGGCACAACAGCAACCGTGCGACCCTCGTCCAGGGTGTCCACAGCGGTGACTGTTGAGCGGGTGCCCGCCGGCAGCGACATCACCGGGTCTCCGACGGAAAGCGTTCCGGACGACAGCCTGCCCGTGTAGCGTCGGCGCCGGTTGTCGGCCGGCCGCGATACCCACTGAATCGGCAGCCGCAGCCGTGACGCCTCGGCGTGCGGGGCCGCCAACTCCACGCTTTCCAGATACTCCAGCAGCGTCGGTCCGTTGTACCAGGGTGTGCGATCGGAGCGGTGTACGACGTTGTCGCCGTGCACCGCTGCGATCGGGATCACGGTCAGGTCAGGCACGCCACCCAGCCGCGCGGCCATCTGCCGGAGTTGATCCTCGACTTCGGTGAACCGGACCTGGTCGAAGTCGATAAGGTCGATCTTGTTGACCGTCGCGACAAAGTGCTTGATGCCGAGCAACTTTGCAATGCGCGCATGCCGGCGGGTTTGCCGCAGCACGCCGGCACGGGCGTCGACGAGCATGATTGCGACGTGGGCGTTGGACGCACCGGTGAACATGTTGCGCGTGTAGCGCTCGTGTCCCGGCGTGTCCGCCAGGATGTAGCTGCGGGTGTCGGTGGAAAAGAACCGGTACGCGACATCGATCGTGATGCCCTGCTCCCGCTCGGCCCGCAGCCCGTCGGACAGCGCGGCGAGGTCCGCGACGCCATGTTCGTCGGTGACCGATTCGAGGTGGTCGAGCGGCAGGCTGTCGGTGTCGTGCAGCAGCCTGCCGATCAGTGTGCTCTTGCCGTCGTCCACCGAACCAGCCGTGGCGATCCGCAGCAGCTGGCGTGTCACCGCCGCCGGCGGCGGCGCTTTCGGGGCGGCCTTCGGCGCGGCCATCAAAAGTACCCCTCGCGCTTGCGGTCCTCCATCGCCGCAGCCGACGTGCGGTCGTCGGCGCGGGTCTCCCCGCGCTCCGAAACAGTGGCAGCGGAGATTTCGCGGATGACGCGGGTGATGTCGGTGGCCCTGGACCTCACCGCACCGGTGATGGTCAGATCACCTACCGTTCGGTAGCGCACCCATTCCACCGCTGACGCCTCCGCGCCTTCGGGTTTGGCGTATTCGGACACGGCGAGCAGGATGCCGTCGCGTTCGAACACCTCGCGCTCGTGCGCGTAGTAGATCGACGGCAGCTCCAGATTCTCCAGCTGGATGTAGCGCCAGATGTCCAACTCGGTCCAGTTGCTCAACGGAAAAACCCGGACCTGCTCGCCCTTCTTGATCCGCCCGTTGTACAACGACCACGGCTCGGGCCGCTGCGCGCGGGGGTCCCACTGGCCGAATTCGTCGCGAAAGCTCAGGATGCGCTCCTTGGCGCGGGCGCGTTCCTCGTCCCGCCGGGCCCCGCCGAATGCGGCGTCGAAGCCGCCCGCGTCCAAAGCGTCGAGCAGAGTTCGGGTCTGTTGCCGGTTGCGCGAGGCGCCCGGGCCCGGATCGGGTATCCGGCCGCGGTCGATCGACTCCTGCACCGACGCCACGATCAACTTGTGGCCGCGGCCGGTGACCCTGCGGTCGCGGAACTCGATGACCTCGGGGAAGTTGTGCCCGGTGTCGACGTGCATCACCGGGAACGGCAGCGGCGATGGCCGAAAAGCCTTCTCCGCCAAGCGCAACAGAACGATGGAATCCTTGCCCGCCGAGAACAGCAGCACCGGGCGCGCGAGCTCGGCCACTACTTCACGGATGATGTATACCGACTCGGCTTCCAGCAGCCGCAGTTCGTCGACGCGTCGCGCGTCGACGGCGGGTGCCAAGGCGGTCATGTCGGCAGTCCCGCCTTCTTCGCGTCCGCGCGATAGCGTTCCACCCACTCGTCGGAGCGCTGGTCGGCCTGGCGCTCCACGGCGGGCGCCGGCGCCAGCCCCGGGTCGAGGCCGAGTGCCTCGAGCACGGTGCCGACGACCTCGGTCAGGTTGCGCCACAGCACCGGGTATGCCACTTCTATCGGGTCGATGTTCTCCTCGTCAAACCAAGTGCGCCAACCCTTTTCCTGGTCACGCAGCATCGTGATGATGTGGGCGATGGCACCGGCGTGATACTCGGCGCGCGCGTCGCGTCTGGGATCCGAGCGTCCCCGCCATACTTGGGTCTGCACGGCCCGCCAGAACGAGACCGCCTGCGACACCACGTCGGGGCGGTAGACGTGCACCAGCACAGGGTGGGAGCCGAGCACGTCCCGGATTGCCGCGAGCAGGCCGTCGCCGGAGCGGTCCGGCAGATTCTTGGCGCGGTTCATCAAAAGCGACGTCTGGTTCCACATCAGCTTGCCGCCCCACACGCCGTTCGGTGTCCGGCCCACCGTGCGGACGTAGTCGCGCCAGACCTCCGCGGGCGCGAGATCGGGGGTGCCGGGGTCGAGCGGGTCGAGGAGACGCAGGATCGATTCGTCCTCCACGCCGGCGAACCATTCGCGGGGTTGTGGCGCCCGGCTGGTGCGAGGCAGATATTGAAAGAATTCCTGGGGTTCACCCGCCACACCGGTCGCACGCAGGGACTCCACCAGCAGCGTGCTGCCGCTTCGCTGCGAGGCAAGTACCAGGTAGGACGACGGTCTATCGGCCACGGGGAAAGCCTAACGGGGAAAGCTCTTTCATCGCGAATAAGCCAATCAATTCACGCTGAACCGAACTATTGCAGCGACGTGGTTTGATCCTCGATCCCGCGGTCGGCGGCGATCGCGGACCGCGACGTCGGTATCCGGCCGTGAATCAGCGCATACGTTTCGGTGTAGCGGTCGGAAATGCGGGCTCCGGCGAATTCCGACGGGACCACATCGCCGGTCTTTTGCCGCCAGTCGTTCAGCAGGACCGCGAGGTCCTTGGCGATCGTGAGAAGTCGCTCGCTGCCTTCATCGGCGAGCAGGTTATGCGTTTCGGTCGGGTCCTCGAGCAGGTCATAGAGTTCACGCTCGGGTCGGGGGGCGCGGACAAGTGGTGAAACCACTCGCCCGGACGGGCTTCTTTGAATATCCCATGGCAAATCCAATAGCGGTCTGCGCGCGTAATTCTCGATGTAGCTGTATTCCTTGGTGCGGATCGCCCGAATCGGATCGAACGAATCGTGATAGGTCTTCGAGGTGTAAACGTGCTCACGAATCGTCGACGTTTCCATCGGCGGCGACAGCAGGTTCCTGGCGTGCGACATGCCTTCGATGTCGGGCGGCTCGTCGACGCCGAGCAGGCCGAGCAGCGTCGGGACCAGGTCCACCCCGCTGAACAGCTCGTCGTACACCCTCGGCGCAATGTTCAACGCCCGCGGCGGCCGCACGATCATCGCGATGCCGGTGCCGGCGTCGTAAAGGGTCGACTTTGCACGCGGGAAGGCGGGCCCGTGGTCGGTGAAGAACACCACCCACGTGGTGTCGTCCAGGCCGGTTTCGGCCAGCGTGTCCAGCAATTCGCCGACGGCTTCGTCCGCTACCGCGATCGAGCCGTAGAACTCGGCCAGGTCGGCGCGAATCTCGGCGGTGTCCGGCAGGTAATCCGGAATCTCCACCGCGGTGACGTCGGCGGGCTCGTATCGCTCGTGCGGATATGGCCGGTGCGTCTCGAAGAACCCCGCCGTCAGGAAAAACGGCTCATCCGCCGACACGGCGCGGCGGCGCAGCCAGTCCTTCGACTCGGCCACCACGTATTCGCAGTACGAGTTGGCCACGTCGTATTCGTCGAATCCCAGCCTCGAGGGATACGACGTTTCGTGTTGCATACCGAAAAGCACAGAGTGCCAACCTGATGCGGAGAGTATTTGCGGTAGCGTGCGCACCCCGGCGCGATACTCCCAGCCGTGGTGCGCCAGGCCGACCAGGCCATTGCTGTGCGGATAGCGGCCGGTGAACAGCGACCCGCGCGACGGGGAGCACAGCGGGGCAGTGGCGTGCGCGCGGGTGAACAGGATGCCCTCGGCCGCCAGCCGGTCCAGTCGCGGGCTGGACACTCCCGGGTGGCCGTACACGCTGAGGCAGCGGCCCAGGTCGTGCCAGTGCACCAGCAGCACGTTGTCGCGTCGCCTCGGCATGGCCTACCTCCTTTCGCCGCCCATCGGGCTAACACCGTTGCTAAACGCAGCCGCGCCGGCAATTGTTTCAATCACCCTGGTGATTAGGGCTTGGCCCGCACGCCGAGGACGTGGAACGCGATCATCGTCCCGCGATCGGCACCCGGATCGAATTTTGCAAGGTGTCGATGAAAGCGTCCGCACTCTTACTCTGGACAAAGGTCGCTACTGCGTCATAGAGCGCCTGTTGGAAGTTCGACGGCATCAGCTCGCCATGCGTGATCGACAGCAAGATCTTGTCGTGCCACAGCGCCGCCGAGGCCCGGCGCTGATACGGCGGTAACGATGACACGTCGACGTCATTGCGGACCGGTACCGATCCCTTGACCTTGTTGAACTCGAGCTGGACCTTCGGATCGGCGACGATCTCGAGAAACTTGTTGGCGTTTACCCCGTCTTTGGCCGCGGATGACACCACAAAGGTGTCGACGATCGCCAGATAAGCTCCCTCGGTGCCGGGATACGGCACGTAGCCGAAGTCGCGTCCTTCGGCGGCGCCGTCGGCAATCAGCTCCCCATAGACCGAGTCGTTCATGGACAGGAAGGCGCAATCACCGGTTGCCAACTTCTTCACCGCTTGGTCCCACGTCAGACCGCCCGCACTCGGATCTGCTTGTGACACAATCTGTCCGAGCCGCGACAGTGCCTCCTTAACCTGTGAGCCCCGCCAGTCGAACGAGTCGTCGCCGATCTTGGCCCATCCGTCGGCGCCGATCACCCCCAGCAGTGTGTTTTCGAAAAGCTCTGTGGCCGTGAACCTGTCCTTGCTGCCGAGGCACAGCGGTGTCTTTCCGTGTGTCGCCACCCTGGCGAGGTCGTCGGCGAAGGTCTGCCAGGTGTAGCCTGGGCCGGGAACCGCGACGCCCGCGTCACCAAGCACGTGCTGGTTGAACCACAGGTTGTTTCCTCGGTGTGAGCCCGTCGGTACTCCCCACTGCCTGTCCTTGTAGGTTGCCGCGTTGAGCAGTATCGGCGGCAGCCTGGAGCCCAGGCTTTCTCGCTGGTAGACGGCGGTTACATCTTCGATGCGGCCCGCGTCGACCCATGCGCGAAGCGAACTTCCGAGGAACGTCTGCCACACATCCGGAGGATCCCCGGCCCGCAGGCGTGCGGCCAGTGCTACTTGGACATTGCTTCCGCCTCCACCGGCGATGGCACCGTCGATCACATTGACCTTCGGGTTCTCCGCCCGGAAAACATTGAGCAGTACCTCGAATGCCGGATGTTCGGAAGGCGACACCCACCACGAAACAACCTCGAGGCGATCAGTTTGGTCTTTGAAGTTCGACGACTGGCCGCCACCGCATGCGGCGAGGGCCAATGCCAGCATGACGATTCCGAATCGCTTCATGCTCGTTCTCCATTCGACTGCGGTGTCGCCCTCAGATCGAAGACGGCGTAGCTCGTCACGATTGCAAAGCAGGCGGCGGGCACGACAAACGAGATGGCAGGAGTGGTGGCGTCGAGGAGACGGCCCTGAACCAGTGGCATGATGGCCCCGCCCACGATTGCCATCACCAATCCGGCAGCACCGAATTTCGTCGCCGGCCCCAGCCCTTTGAGGGCGACGCCGTAAATCGTGGGGAACATCAGTGACAAGCAGAAGGAGAGCGCGACGACCGCGGCCACTCCGGCGACATTGGGTGAAAACATCGCGAAAATGCACAAGCCGACCGCAAGCGCCCCGAGAGCACTCATCACCGCCGTTGCGCGGAGTCGTCCGATGACCCAGGTCATGATGAACCGCGAGATGAGGAACACCAGCAGGCTGACCTGCAGCAGGTAGCCGCCCAACTTGAGCGAGCCATTCAGCGCCTGTTGTGAGTACTGGATCAGATAGGTCCAGGTGCACACCTGGGCGGCGACATTGAAGAACTGTGCCACCACACCGAAGACGTAGTGCTTGTTCGACAGCAGAATCCTCACTGGCGATTGGCCTTCGAGGTCGGCCGACGGATATTCCTCGACGATCGGAGGTGCCTTCTTGAACGCGAGCATGAGTCCGATCGCAATGAGCACAAACCCAAGACCGAGATACGGACCCATCACCGCGCCGAGCTGGCCGGCGCGGATCGTGTGAACCTCGGCGGGTGACAGAGCCGCAATGTTCACCGGCTCGTCCAGCTTGGGCAGGATGAGTGTGGCTGCCAACAACACACCGATGTTCGTCCCTAGCGGGTTGAACGCCTGCGCAAAGTTGAGTCGCCGCGTTGCCGTCTCTTCCGGGCCCAGAGACAAGACGAACGGATTGGCGGACGTCTCCAGTATCGAGCAGCCGGCGGCGATCGCGAACAACGCAACCAGGAACGCTTCGTAGGTCATGATCTTGCTCGCCGGATAAAACCCGATAGCGCCTGCCGCGGCAAGAAAGAGTCCCGATAGCAGACCGGCCTTATAGCCGAATCGCTGATTGATGAAAGCGGCGGGAAGCGCCAGCAAGAAGTACGCGCCGAAGTATGCCAACTGAACCAGCGACGCCTGGAACGTGTTCATGTCGAAGATGCGTTTGAAACCGGCCACCATCGGAGTCGTCAGGTCGGCTGCCACGCCCCAAGCCGTGAAGCAGCAGACCAGCAGGAAGAAGAGCAACCACATGCCCTTGCCCACGAGCGGACGTTTGGACTCCTCCGGCGCTTCCGGGGATTGTTCGGCGTGCTCGGTCGTGGCCATACCCGGCGCCTCTTTCAGAGAGAATGGAGTCGTGTACACCTGACTGTGATCTGGGCCACACTACTCAGCTCAACCGAGCGATGTATCAAAATCACGCAGCCAGGAAATGCCGACTGAGCAGCGGTTCTTTACTCCACGCCGAGGCGGTTTGCCGCGCGATCGCGGGTGGTGCGGTCAGGCAGGTCGGCACCGGGTCGTGCCACCGTGAGGGCCGCGGACAGCGCGGCGACGTCGAGCACTCGATGCAATGCGTCGGAGCTGATGGCCTGCAAGACATCTCGGTTGTCAGCGCCCAGCAGATCGCGACTCCACAGTGCGTCGATCAGCCCGGCCATGAACGCATCGCCGGCGCCGACCGTATCGACGACGTCGGCGGGATGCGCAGGGATGCGGACGGTGCCGCTTCTGCTGACCGCAAACGCACCGTGCCGGCCCTGTGTGATCGCGACGATCGCTGGGCCCATCGCCAGCCAGCGCGCCACCACCTCTTCGGGTTGGCTGCCGGGTTCGAGCCACCGCAGATCCTCGTCGCTCGCCTTGACGACATCGGCGCGGGCCACCACCGATTCGATGCGGGCCCGCGTGGCATTGGGGTCGTCGATCAACGGCGGCCGCACATTGGGGTCGAAGGTGATGGTGGTGCGCGGGGAGTAGTCGTCGATCATCGCTGCCACGTCGACGCAACCCGGCTCGAGCACGGTGGCGATCGACCCGGTGTGCATGACGAGCGGGGCGTTGTTGGCCGGTGCAGGCAGCGGCGGCAACCGCCATTCGATGTCGAACAGGTAACTGGCCGAGCCGGTGTCGTCCAGCGTGGCCAGCGCGGTGGCGGTCCGGGCGGCGGCGACGCTGCCTTCGGCCAGCCGCGCACCGGACGCCTGCACGTGCCGGGCGATGCGGTGCCCGCGCTCGTCGTCGCCGATCCAGGTCAGAAAGTCGACCTGGCGACCGAGCCGGGCCAGCCCGACCGCCACGTTGAGCGGGCTGCCGCCGACGTGTTCGCCGACGGTCTGGCCATTGCGCATCACGACGTCGATCAACGCTTCACCGACGACGAGGGCGGTATCGGTCATCGGGCTCCCTCCGTAAGGTCGCGAACTTCGGCATAACGCCGTCGGACCAACGGCGCGGGTTCCGCCGCGTATTGGTCGGTGGGCGTCGGTTTCCATTCGGGCGGACCGGCCGACCCGCTGATCGCCCACGCCGCCTGTCGGGCCGCACCAAGCGCGACGTATTCGCCGGGGCTCGGTGCCAACACCGGAACACCCAGCACCGTCGGGGCCAGTTCACGCAGCGCCTTCGACCTGGCGCCGCCGCCGATCAACAGCACTCGCCGCGCCACCACCCCGAGAGCGGTCAGGTAATCGATGCCATCGGCGAGCGCACACAGCAGCCCCTCGATCGCCGCGCGGGCGAAGTTGGCCGCCGTCGAGTTCGACACCCGCAGACCATGCACGGCGCCGGTTGCGTCGGGACGGTTCGGCGTTCGCTCGCCTTCCAGGTACGGCACCAGCACCACACCTTCGCTGCCCGCCGGCGCAGACAGCGCCAGCTCGGAAAGCCCGTCGTGGTTTACCCGCAACAGGGCCGCCGCCGCGTCGAGCACCCGTGCCGCGTTGAGCGTGCACACCAACGGAAGATAACGCCCGGTCCCGTCGGCGAACCCGGCAACGAAGCCGGCGTCGTCGTGGGCGGGTCGGTCCGTGATCGCGGACACCACCCCCGATGTGCCGACCGAGACGATCACGTCGCCCGGTTCGGCCCCCAGGCCGAGTGCCGCCGCGGCATTGTCACCGAGCCCGGCGCCGAAAATCGGCGTCGTGCCGGCGTTGGCGCACTCCGCGGGTCCGAGCACTCTCGGAAGCATCGGGTTGCGGCCGTGCATGGCCAGCTCCAGCAGATCCGTTCGGTACGCGTTGCGCGCGGCGTCGTAGTAACCGGTGCCGCTCGCGTCGCTGCGGTCGGTGCTCAGCGCGCCGATATCGGATTGGCCGCGGAGTCGCCAGCCGAGCCAGTCGTGTGGCAGACAGACCGCGGCGGTGCGGTCGGCGTTCGCCGGCTCACTGTCGGCCAGCCACCTCAATTTCGAGACCGTGATCGCGGCCAGCGGCACCACACCGACCGCGCCCGCCCACGCTTGCGGACCGCCGAGTTCGGCAACCAACGCCGACGCGGCATCGGCCGAGCGGATGTCATTCCACAGCAGCGCCGGCCGCACCACCTGGCCGGCCTCGTCGAGGCAGACCATGCCGTGCTGCTGTGCGCCGACCGCAACCGCAGCGACGTCGTCGAGGCCGCCGGCCGCCTCCACAGCCGCCGACGTAGCGGATTCCCATGCGGCAGGGTCGATCTCGGTGCCGTCAGGATGCGGGGAACGACCCGCGCGCACGACGTCGCCGGTGTCGGCGTCGCATACCAGCACCTTGCAGGACTGGGTGGACGAGTCGATTCCCGCGACCAGTGTCATGGGCGTGCGTCCTGTTTCACGAGGGCCTCCACCGTGGCATGGGCGCCGTTGCGGTGCAGAGACTCCAGGGCCCACGCGTACGCGTCCACGAACCGGGGCTGGTCGACCAGATCACCGAATACCGAATGGTTCTCCAGAAAGGCGGTGGGATTCTGCCGTTGCGAGCGCGCGATGGGTATCAGGGAGTCGGCCAGCCGATCGACCACCTCGATCGGCTCGCCGTTCTCGTCGACAGCCTCCGCGTAACGGGCCCAGCTGGCGACGGTTGCGGCCGCCAGCCGCACCGGGCCGCCCGCGCGGAGATTGTCGCGCACCACCGGCAGCAGCCACTTGGGGATCCGGTCCGACGACTCGGCGCACAGCCGTGCCACCGTGTCGCGGACATGCGCGTTGCCGAACCGCTCCAGCAAAGCGTCCTTGAATTCTTCCAGTCCCCGAATCCGTTCCAGCGTCGGCATGGCCTCCGAATCCCAGTACTGGCTGAGGAATTCGGCGATGACGGGATCATGCGCGGCCTCGTGCACGAGGCGGTAGCCGGACAGATACGCGAAATAGCACAGGGCTTGATGCCCGGCGTTGAGCAGCCGCAGCTTCATCGCCTCATACGGCGCGACGTCGTCGACCAGCTGCACTCCGGCCTTGTCCAACGGTGGCCGTCCGTCGGCGAAGTCATCCTCGAGCACCCACATCGCGAACGGCTCGGCCACCACCGGCCACGCGTCGCGGACACCGAACTCCGACTCGAGTTGCTCGATCACTTCCGGCGTCGTCGCCGGCGTGATCCGGTCGACCATCGAGTTCGGGAACCTGGTGTTGTCCCGCATCCACCCCGCCACGGCGGGATCGAAGAGCTCGGCGTACGACGTGAATGCCCGGCGCGCGACCTCGCCGTTGCTCTCGATGTTGTCGCACGACACGATGGTGGGCGAGTTGATGCCGCGATCGCGGCGACGGGCCAGCGCCGCGGTCACCAGCCCGA
Organism: Mycobacterium sp.; assembly: GCF_035640695.1. GTDB lineage: Bacteria > Actinomycetota > Actinomycetes > Mycobacteriales > Mycobacteriaceae > Mycobacterium. The sequence goes on along the minus strand of NZ_DASQVQ010000165.1, from coordinate 13,475 downwards.
AAACCGTTGCGGGGGGCGCCTGGCCGCTCAGGTCACACTTGACGGCGGGGTTGTCGGCGTCGAACTCACCGTTGTCGTCGCGGATGTTGTAGCCGCCTTCGGTGATGGTGAGGGAGATGATGCGGATCGCGGGGTCGGCGAGCAATTCGATGACCGCCTCGGGATCATCCGGGGCGTAGCGGTAGTCGACGATGGAGCCGATCACCCGCGGCTCACGGCTTCCGTCCGGGTGGGCCAGGATCAACGTGTACAGCCCGTTCTGTCCGCTCAGCGCCTCCTTCATGCGCTTATCGGCAGGTAGCACACCGATCCCGCAGATGCCCCATTCGTCGGCCACGCCGTCGTTCATCAGCCGGTCGAGATACATGGCCTGATGGGCCCGGTGAAAGCCGCCAACACCGAAATGAGCGATGCCCGCCTTGATGTTGTCGCGGTCGTAGCTCGGTGCATCAATCGGCAAGTCGCGCAACGTCTCTCGATTGAGCATCATGTCTTGTCCACCTCGACGACGGCCTTGATGCTACCGGGAGCACGGTCGGACTCCAGCGCTTCGGCCGCCTTCTCCAGCGGGAACCGCGCGGTCACCATGCCGTCCAGGTCGACGCGGCCGGATTCGACGAGTGCGATCGCCGCCGGCCAGGTGTTCGCGTATCGGAACACGCCCGTGAGCACCAGCTCCCGGTTCTGAATGAGCTGGATCGGAAGCTCCATGGCCGGCGAACCGGAACCAACGAGCACGACCCGGCCGCCGGCCCGCACCGCGGTCATGCCGGTGCTCACCGCCGCCGGTGCGCCAGAAGCGTCGATGAACGCATCGACATACAGATCGGCCACGTCGTCGACGCGCGGATCCAACGTGCTGGTCGCGCCGAACCGGGTCACGATCTCCCGACGGGTCTGGTCCGGCTCGGTGACGATGACCTCGGTTGCGCCGTACGCGCCGGCCACCTGGGTCACCATCACCCCGATCGGTCCCGCGCCCGCTACCAGCAACCGGGAACCGCCGGTCACCCCGGCCTTGCGGACCGCCGCGATGCCGACCGACAGCGGTTCACACAGCGCGGCGGCATCGTCGGACACCGACGCGGGGACGGGGTGAGCGAACGCGGCGCCGATCGTCACGTACTCGCAGAACGCCCCGTCGACCGGAGGTGTGGCGTAGAACCGCATCTGCGGCGACAGGTTGTAGCGACCGCTGCGGGTCTCGTCGCTGTTTGGGTCCGGTCGCTGCGGTTCGATCGAGACCCGTTGACCCACACGGCTTTCGGGCACATCGTCGCCGACCGCGGTGATCACGCCGCTGGCCTCGTGTCCGAGGATCAGCGGCGCCTCGACGACGAATTCCCCGATGCGGCCTTCTCGGTAATAGTGCGCGTCGGAGCCGCACACCCCGACCACCCCCACCCGGATCAACACATCGCCGGGCGCTGGGCTTGGCACTGGGCGCTCTTGCATTTCGATCCGACCGGGTTCGACGAGGACGGCGGCCCGCATCGAGGACGGTGTTGTCTGGGTCACATTTCCATGGTAGCGTGATGAGCATCTCCACGCACCCCTGATCATCTGCTCACAGCCCGGGAGGCACGGGGAGGACAAGGAGTAGCAGCAATGGCCGGATCGGCGGTGAACGGAAGCGCGGTGGACACCCCGGCTTCGGTGGCGCCGGGGTACCGGCCGGCGCCGGAGGATCTGCGGCTGGCGCTCCGCGCGGCCACGCTGTATTACCTGGACGGCCTGACCCAGGCCCAGGTCGCGGCGCGGCTCGGCGTATCGCGGCCGACCGCCGGCCGACTGGTCGCGCGGGCCAAGGCCAACGGCCTCGTCCGCATCGAGGTGGTGGTGCCCGACGACCAACGCGACACCCTGCACGCCGACGAGGAGGAAGCGCTTGAGCGCAGGTTCGGGCTCACCGAGGCCGTCGTCGTCGGCGACAGCGTGGATGCCGCCGGCCCCCTTGACGACCCGGCGAGCTGGACCGCGGTCGGCCGGGCCGGCGCTAAACTGCTGACCCGCCGCATCAACGAGACCGACACTCTCGGATTCACCTGGGGTCCGGAAACCGTCGCGCTGGCCCGCGCGCTGCCCACCGGTGTTGCTACCTGTCGCGCGATCGTTCAACTCGACGGCGCGATGAGCACCGGTCACTACCAGACCGGAACCGAGTACGTGCTCGGCCGGTGCGCCGAGCAGCTGCAGGCCCGCGCGATCCGGCTGCTGGCGCCGCTGTACGCCGACACGGCAACCGTGTCATCTCTGAAGACCGACTCGATGATCTCGGTCGCGCTCGGGGCCGGCCGCACGGCCGGCGCAATGATGTTCGGCGTCGGCCCGGTATCGACGTCGACCACGCTGTTCGAGGGCAGCTTTCTGGACACCGCGATGCTGGACAAGCTGGCCGCGCTGGGCGCCGTCGGCGAGGTCGGCGGCCGGTTCTTCGCCGCCGACGGCAACATCCTCGACACCGAACTTGGTGACCGCACGGTCTCCGTGCCGCTCGAGGACGTCCGCGGCTGCCCGAAATCTATTCTGCTGACCGGCGGGGCCAACAAGCGCGAGGCCGCGCTCGGCGCACTGCGCGGCGGGTTCGCCCGTTTTCTCGTCTGCGATATCGACTGCGCCCGTTGGCTTCTCAGCCAGGAATGAGGTCTAAGTGAAACTACGAGATCCGATCAGCACCACGCTGGCAATAGCGTCGACGCTGTGCCTCGCGTTGGCTGGTTGCGCCGGAGCCGGCGCGATCGGCGCCGGCGGCAACACCGTCACGATCGCGATGGTTTCCAACTCGCAGATGACCGACGCGAGGAAACTCTCCGGCGAGTTCGAGGCCAAGAACCCGGGCACCAAGCTGCGTTTCATCGTGCTGTCCGAGAACCAGTCACGTGCCAAGATCACCGCCTCGACAGCGATGGGCGGCGGTGAGTTCGACGTGGTGATGATCAGCAACTTCGAAACGCCGCAATGGGCGAGGGACGGCTGGCTGGTGAACCTGTCTGACTACGCGCGCAAGACGCCGGGATACGACGAGAACGACTTCATCCCGTCGCTGCGCGAATCGCTCTCATACAACGGGAACATGTACTCGGTGCCGTTCTATGGCGAGTCGTCTTTTTTGATGTACCGCAAGGATCTGTTCGAACAGGCCGGCATCGCGATGTCCGCGAGACCCACTTGGCAGGAGGTCGCCGACGCGGCCGCCAGGCTTGACACCCCTGACCGGCCCGGCATCTGCCTGCGCGGCAAGCCCGGCTGGGGCGAAGTGCTCGCTCCGGTTGACACCGTGATCAACACGTTCGGCGGCCGCTGGTTCGACGAGAGGTGGAACGCTCAGCTCACCAGCCCGGAGGTGAAAAACGCGGTGACGTTCTACGTTGACCTCGTCCGCAAGCACGGTGAGCCCGGCGCTGCGACAAGCGGATTCCAAGAGTGCGCCAATCAGATGGGCCAGGGCCGGGTGGCCATGTGGTACGACGCCACCTCGGCCGTCTCGGTGCTGGAGGATCCCAAGGAATTCCCGGCGGTGGCAGGCAAGATCGGGTACGCGCCGGCACCGATGGCGGTGAAGGACAATTCCGGCTGGCTCTACACCTGGGCGCTGGGCATCCCGAAGGGCGCCAAGAACCCCGACGGCGCGTGGAAGTTCATTTCCTGGATGACCGGCAGGCAGTACATTCGCACGGTCGGCGAGAAGCTCGGCTGGGAGCGGGTGCCGCCCGGCAGCCGGCTCTCGACCTACGAGATACCCGAGTACAAGCAGGCGTCGGCCGCCTACGGGCCGCTGACTCTGCAGTCGATTGAGAACGCGACCCCGAATAAGCCCACGGTACAGCCGGTTCCGTATACCGGCGTGCAGTTCATCGCGATTCCCGAATTCCAGGATTTGGGCACGCGGGTGAGCCAACAGATCAGCGCGGCGATCGCCGGACAGAAGTCGGTGGACGACGCGCTCGCCCAGTCGCAGCAATACGCCGCGGTCGTCGGCAAGACATATCAGGAGAAGTGATGGCCACTGTAACGGCCGATACCGCGGCCGATGCCAGCGTCGCCGAACGGGTCCGTCGAGTCCGAGAGGCGCACGACAGCAATGTGTCTCGCGCCGAAGCGTGGCGGCGCCGCGGACCGCTGCTGCCGGCGCTGATCTTCATGATCGTGGTGACGCAGATTCCGTTCGTGTTCACGCTCTATTATTCAACGCTGTCGTGGAACCTCGTGCGCCCGGGCTCACGGCGATTCGTCGGCCTGCAGAACTACTTCGATGTGGTGCGGGACAGCCAGTTTTGGACCGTCGCGATCAACACCGTCGTGCTGATCGTCGGCGTGGTGCTGATCTCGGCGTTCTTCGGGCTGCTACTGGCGCTGCTGTTGGATCGGGCCTTCCTCGGGCGCGGCGTCGTCCGGACACTGCTGATCACACCGTTCCTCGTGACACCGGTTGCCGGAGCGCTGATCTGGAAGACCTCGATGCTGGATCCGGTCTTCGGCATCGTCAACTGGCTGCTCTCGCCGTTCGGTGTGCACCACGTGGACTGGGTCAGCCAGTTCCCGTTGGTTTCGGTCATGCTCGAGTTGATCTGGCAGTGGACGCCGTTCATGATGCTGCTGATCCTGGCCGGCCTGCAGTCGATGCCACGCGACATCCTGGAAGCGGGACGCGTCGACGGGGCGGGCGCGTTTTCACTGTTCCGTGAGTTGACGCTGCCGCATCTGCGCCGGTTCATCGAACTGGGCGTCGTGCTCGGCGCGATCTACTTGGTAAACACATTCGACGCGATTTACATGATGACTCAAGGCGGTCCGGGCATCGCGAGCGCCAACCTGCCGTTCTACATCTACCAGCGTGCGTTCCTCGGGTTCGACATGGGCCAGGCCGCCGCAATGGGCGTGGTGGTGGTGATCGGCACCATCATCATCGCGACGTTCGCGCTGCGACTGATCTTCAAATCGTTCACGGGCAAGGAGGAGGCGGCCTGATGAGCACAACCACACCCGCCGCGGCGACAACCACGGCCCCACCCTCGGCGAAGGCGCCGACCGAACGCCGCCTTCACCGGCACCGCAAGTGGACACCGTGGGGCATCGTGGCGTGGATCGCCGGCCTCGGCTTCTTCTTCCCGGTGTTCTGGATGGTGTTGACCGCGTTCAAGCAGGAGAGCGACGCCGCGACCGATCCACCGAAGCTGTTCTTCGTGCCAACGCTGGATCAGTTCAAGGCGGTGTTCGGCCAGGGCGTGGGCCCGAGCCTGGCCAATTCGGCCTTCGCGACCGGGCTTTCGACGATCCTCGTGCTGTTGTTGGGCATACCGGCGGCGTTCGCACTGTCGTTGCGGCCAGTGAAGGGGACGCGGGACGCGATGTTCTTTTTCCTCAGCACCAAGATGTTGCCGATCGTGGCTGCGATCCTGCCGCTGTACGTGATCGTGTCCAACATCGGTCTGCTGGACAACATCTGGGCCCTGGTGATCCTCTACACCTCGATGAACCTGCCGATCGCCGTATGGATGATGCGGTCCTTTTTCCTCGAAGTCCCCGGCGAACTGCTTGAGGCCGCGAGCCTGGACGGCGCCAGCACATGGCGGTCGGTTCGCGAGGTGATTCTGCCGATCGTGTCGCCCGGAATCGCGGCGACGGCGTTGATCTGCGTGATCTTCGCGTGGAACGAGTTCTTCTTCGCGGTGAACCTCACCGCGGTTCAGGCCCAGACCATGCCGGTGTTCCTCGTCGGGTTCATCGCCGGTGAGGGTTTGTACTGGGCGAAGCTCTCCGCGGCCGCGACGCTGGCCGCGCTGCCGGTGATCCTGTGCGGCTGGCTAGCGCAAAACAAGCTGGTGCGCGGACTGTCGTTCGGCGCAATCAAGTAATCCCGAAGACCCCGAAAGACCCGGACAAAGGAGCGAAACCGATGGCCGCGATTACCTATCGAAACGCCTCGTGCCTCTATGCCAATGCCGACACGCTGGCGGTCGACTCACTCAACCTGGAGATCGAGGACGGCGAGTTCGTCGTCCTGGTCGGACCGTCCGGCTCGGGCAAGAGCACCGCACTGCGGATGCTCGCCGGCCTCGAGGACATCGACGAGGGCACCATCGAGATCGGCGGCAAGGACATGGGCGGTGTGCCGCCGAAGGATCGCGACATCGCGATGGTGTTCCAGAACTATGCGCTGTACCCGAACAAGACGGTCGCCGAGAACATGGGTTTCGCGCTGAAAATGCAGGGGGTGTCCGCCGACGAGCGCCGCCGCAAGGTCCAGGAAGCCGCCAAGCTGCTGGACCTGAGCGAATTCCTCGACCGCAAGCCCGCCAAGCTGTCCGGCGGTCAACGGCAGCGAGTTGCCATGGGGCGGGCCATCGTTCGCGAACCACAGGTGTTTTGCATGGACGAGCCGCTGTCGAACCTCGACGCAAAATTGCGGGTGCAGACACGTACCCAGATCGCCGCGTTGCAGCGCCGGCTGGGCACCACCACGGTCTATGTCACCCACGATCAGGTGGAGGCGATGACGATGGGCGACCGGGTGGCAGTGCTGAAGAAAGGACAGCTACAGCAATTCGCCACGCCGGCAGAGCTTTACGACCAGCCAGTCAACGTATTCGTCGCAGGCTTCATCGGCTCGCCGTCGATGAACATCTTGACCGCGCCGATTGTGGCCGAGGGTGTGCAGATCGGCGACTCGGTGCTCGAGCTCGAGCGCGACCAGATGACGCTGCTGCATGACGCGAAGCTGGAGGACGTCACGGTCGGCGTCCGGCCAGAGCACCTGGAGGTCTCCGATTCGGGTGACATCGAGGCCATCGTCGACCTGGTGGAGGATCTGGGCGGCGAGTCCTACATCTACACCCACGCCAAACCCGGCATCGAGCTGGTGGCCCGCTGCCCCGGTCGGGTCCCGGCCAAGCTTGCCGACACCGTGCGGCTGCGGAAACGAGCGGACGGCATCGTACATCTGTTCGATCCAAGGAATGGCGAGCGGCTCGGCAAGTAGTCTTAAAAACAGATGAGAAGTTTCCAATAGTGTGCCGAATCAGGCCGTCTTCTCTTGGCATCCGATGCTTGTCCGCGATACCGTTCGGCGAGGTTGAGCTACCAGCCTGGAACAAGGCGCCGCGAGCGCGCAGGCGAAATCGCGGCGAAAATCCGGCGAGATCCCTTTGACGGCTAGGTTCTTCATGACTGTTGTTCACAACACAAACACGTTTCGTTTTCTGTTAACTCCCGACTTCGTGGTGCCGTGTGGCCACGCGCAGCTGACCGCGCGTGCCCATCCTGGGGCGACTGTGGTCACCGTGAGCGGTGAGATTGATGCGACGAACGCCCACTGCATAGGCGATTACCTCAGCCGCTACGTGTCTTGTGGATTCCCGTTGGTGGTCGACATGACCGAGGTCGAGTTTCTCGGTGTGCAGGGCCTGCAGGCGCTGTTTGCGCTTGGCGCAGACTGCGCGAAGCTTCATCTGGATTGGGCGCTGGCCGCCAGCCATGCGGTGAGCCGGATTCTGCGAGTCGGCGATCACGCGGGCGACTTACCTGCCGTGAATTCGCTGAATGAGGCGCTGCGGCGGGTAAAAGCACCGCGGGAGCACCGGCTGTTGCCAACGGGTTAGCGTTGCCGGCGGCCATCACACCGGCCCCGCGGCGGAGTGTCGAGCGGGGCCCGCTGGTTTCGCCGTGGGTGCGCCGGGGTGGCCCGGCCGTGTTGGCGGCGGCATTGCTGCTGTATCTGCTGATGTATCTACGCTGGCCGGCGTTCTTCTTCCAACCGGATGTGCTGGTGTACCGGTTCGGTGCGCAGCGGGTTCTCGACGGGGCTGACCCGTATTCGATCGGTTTGACCGGCAACCCGCGCGAATTGTTGTTCATCTACTCACCATTCGCCGCGCTCTGCTTCGTGCCGTTGACGCTCCTGGATCAGGTCTCCGTCGAGGTCGCGTCGTTGTCGGCGATGTTTGCACTTGCGTCGTACGCGGTTTGGCGGATGCTGAAGGCCTCGGGGGCCGCACCGGGTTTGTGGAGCCTGACCGCACTGCTGGTGGGTGTCTCGGCGTGGCTTGAACCGGTCCGCTTGTCGGTCCAACTCGGCCAGATCAACGTGGCCATTCTGGCGATCGTCGTCGCCGACCTATTGAGTCCCAAGCACTGTAAGTGGGCGGGCGTCGGCATTGGCCTGGTCGCTGGCATCAAGCTGACCCCGGCGCTGTTCATCTTGTATCTGCTGGTCATTGGGCGTCTGCGCGCGGCCGTGCTGGCCACCGGCACGCTTGTCGGCACCGTGCTCATCGGGTTCGCCGTTTTGCCGAGCGCCTCCAGGTATTACTGGTTCAGCAACGCCTTCGGAGACATCAACCGAATTTCCCGTGATCCCTTCGCCAACACGAGTGTGCGCGGTCTGGTGCTGCGGCTGCACTGGCCACTCGTGCTGGCCACAGTGCTGGCGGTGGTGCTTGTGTCGGTGTCGTTGGTGCTGGCCGCCATTGCGTATCGCAGGGGCCACGCCGTCCTCGCGATAGCCGTGGTCGGGATGGCGTCGGCTGCCGCATCGCCGTTCAGCTGGAGTCACCACTGGGTGTGGTTCGTACCGCTGATCGTTCACCTCGGATACCGCGCATATGTTCTCGGCCGCGCCCGGTCGGCATTGGCCATGTGGATGCTTTGCGCCGTGTTGGCGTCCTGGTTCATCTCGTTCGCGGGCCCGAGTCCCAGCGCCGGCGTACTATCGCTGCCCGCCGGCGGCGTGTGGAAGGATCTCCTTCCGGGCATCTATGTGTTCGCGTTCCTGGCCGTGCTGGTCTGCACCGGGGTGTGGTTGTGGCGACTGCCGGTGGGACCGATTACCGCACCGCAGTCGCGGAACGCGTTCTCCGACATACCCACAGCGGTCTAGCCCACCACCGTCTGCCATCGTGGCTGGATGACGCGGCGGCCAACTGTGCTCTCGGTATCGGCGGTGCTTGCCGTCGTGATCTACGCCGGCCTGTGGGCCGGCTATCGCTTGCAATGGCACTGGTTGCACACCGTCGACGCCGGGGCGATCGATCACCTGCTGGCGTACGGCCTTGCCCATCCCGCCTGGGTGCACTTCTGGAATGTCTTCTGTATAGTCTTCGGACCCAATGGATTCCGAGTATTGGGTGCGGTCGCCGTGGGGTACGCGGCATGGCAGCGCCACGTACGCATGGTGGTGTTCGTACTTGTCTGCATCGGAGCGTCCGGCTTCATCAGCAGCGCGGCCAAGGCATTGGCTCACCGGCCCCGGCCGGCCGATGAGCTGGCCACTGCCGAGTTGACCTCGTTTCCGTCCGGTCATGCGATCGCGGTGATGACCGGCGTACTTGCGCTGCTAACCGTGACGGCCGGTGTGGGCGGCCCCAAATCGCGCCCCGCGGCGATGGCGCTCGGGACGCTCGTAGTGATCGGGATCGGCTTTGGTCGCGTCGCGCTGGTGGTGCACTATCCATCCGACGTGGTGGCCGGCTGGGCGCTCGGCTACTTGTGGTTCCTGGTGTGCTTCGTGCTGGTGCGACCGTTGTCTAAGGCATCGGCCGAAACACCGGCAGCACCCGATAGCGGACGCTGAAGCTGGCCGACTCGTGAGCGCGGCCCACCTCGCCGTCGCGGGAGATCACGGTCGGCCCGTCCAGCGACGTGAAGCTGAACTCCGGCACCTGGCGTTCGTGGTAAAGCGGGCTGCGCTGCAGCCGGCCGAGCATCAGCGCGGTCAAGATGCGCAGCTTGTGGAACATGCGGCCGGTTTCCAGAATGCGCACATCGATGAGGCCATCGTCCATGCGGGTGCGCCGGGACGGGGCGAAACCCGACGGTAGATACGTGGAATTGCCGAGGAAGAACAACGACGTCTGCACCGTCTTGTTGTCGTAGCGGATGCGCACCGGATCGTCGTGTCGCAGGCTGTGCAGCAGGGCGTAGACACTCGCCAGCGGCTTGGAGATCTTGTGTTCGAGCCGTTCCCGGGTCTGCACGAAATTTGGATAGGCACCGATGCTTGCGGTATTGATGACCGTCTGGTCGTCGTTGAAGCGCACCAGGTCGACGCATGCGACGCTGCCCGTCTGAATCGCGCGGATGGTCGTCGCCGCCGTATCACAGCCAATATCCTTGGCGAAATGGTTGAACGTGCCGGTCGGGACCACGGCCAACGGGCGACCGGCTTCGACCGCGACAGCGGCCGCACATGACACCGACCCGTCGCCACCGCCGATCGCGAGCACCTCGGCGCGTTCGGCGGCGGACCGCAAGGTCTTCTCCAAGTCCTCGCCCGGTTTCAGCTGGATGATCTCCGCCTTCGGCAGCTTGTCGCGAACATCGTCGATGATCTTGACGCTGCCCTTGCCTGCTGCCGGATTAACGACGAGGACCACGCCCGCACCGTCCGGGCGCGGCGGCGTTTCGACACGGAGCGGATCTGCTGCCGGCAGAACAGATTTCACGATGGGCGGCACCAGCCGAGCGCCGAGGACGGCCACACCGGCACCGATGCCGAACCCCGCGAAGACGTCGCCGGGATAGTGTGCGCCCGTTGCGACCCGAGACAGGCCGACCAAGCCGGCGACCAGGGCGAGCAGGAAACCCAGCTGTGCGTTCTCCAGCCCGACGCCGACCGCGAACGCGGCCGCACTGGCGGCATGCCCGGAGGGCAGGGAATTCGAGGACGGTCTGCGCCTCGTGCGGCGGGCGGTGGGCACCAGCAGGAAGCTGGGCCGCGTCCGGCGTCGCAACCGCTTGGCCACCTGATTGGTGATCAGACTTGTCACAGCCAGGCTGCCGACGCCGCGGACAGCGCCGCGCTGGGCAGACGAATTGCCGGACGCGATGAGGCCCGCGGCGACGGCGAACCACAGCCTGGAATGGTCGGCGGCACGCGTCAGCCGCGGCATCGTCATATCGAGCAACTCGCTCGGGGAATTGGCGATCGCCTCGAACACGGCCGCATCAAGCGTGCCGAGTCCCTCGGTGATCTGCCTGAGGCCGCGGTTGCGGCGCGTCACCCGCAAGTCCATCCGTCCCAATTATCCGCAACGGCGCGGGACCAAACCTCTTGGCTCCCACTCTTCTTCCACCTTCTCGGTGAACGGCACCGGAAGGTCGGGCTGTCAATTAGTCACCGATTTGAGTCACAACCTTTACGCAACGTCGACACGCCGGGTCGACGATGGATCGGTGCGCCGATTGCTGGGTCTGCTGGTGGCGGGCGCGATCGCGGTCGCGACCGCGCCGGCCGTGCCGGCCGCGGGCGCACCATGGTTTGCGCGCCAGGTCGGCAACGCGACGCAGGTGATCTCCGTCATCGGGGACGGCGGGTCGTCGGCGAAGATGGACGTCTATCAGCGCACGGGCGCAGGCTGGCAGCCGATCGGCGTTGGTATTCCTGCCCATGTCGGCTCGGCGGGCATGACCCCGCAGGCCAAGGACGGCTATCCGGCGACGCCGATGGGCGTCTTCTCGCTGGACTCTGTCTTCGGCACGGCGCCGTCGCCCGGTGGTGGCCTGCCATACGTGCAGGTCGGACCGGATCACTGGTGGGACGGCGACATGAAAAGCCCCACCTTCAACACGATGCAGGTGTGCAAGAAGGAGCAATGCCGGTTCGACACGGATGCAAGCGAAAACCTCGACATCCCTGAGTACGTGCACTCGGTGGTGATGGGCGTCAATAAGGCTCGCACCCCCGGCAACGGTGCGGCGTTCTTTCTGCACGCGACCGACGGCGGCCCGACCGCAGGCTGCGTGGCAATAGACGATCCCACCCTGGTCAAGATCATCCAGTGGATGCGACCCGGCGCGCTGATCGCAATCGCCCAATAGGTCAGATGTGCAGGGCCCGGCCCGGACTGAGTTTGAAGTTCAGCGTCTCCAACGACATCGTGGCCTCGTATGTGCGGTCGTAGCTGGTCGCGCTGATCTTCCAGCCATCGCCGGTGCGCCGATAGCGGTCATGGTAGAAGGCCGCGCCGATGAGCATGAAGTTGTAGTCGGGCACGATCACCCGATCCTGCAGATACCAGGTCGCGGCGGCTACGTCGCCGTCGACGCTGATCTCCGGATGGGTGACGCGGTGCTCGGTGATGACCCCGGGTCCCATTGCCGATTTCATGAAGTCCACCAGTTCGCCGCGGCCGGTGAAGTGGAGTTCCTTGCCGAGAGAAGCCCCGTAGTCGCCGGCGATGTCCTCGGTCAAGGTGTCGGCGAACGCGTCCCAGTCCCTGGTGTCGAGCGCGCGCAAATACCGGTACTTCACCTGTTTGATGGCTTCGATGTCACCCATCATGTCATTGCAACACAGTTGTCCATATCCCGTCGTCCTGGTTGGGCTAAAGCCCTTTGTGGGCCCGCGACCAGCACGTACAGTAAAAACATGAGGAGCATCACGGAACAGTGGATCGAGGGCTGCGAGATCCAGCGGATCATGTTCCGCGACGGTCTCGTGTTGAACTTCGACGAATACAACGAGTTGGTCATCTCGGTGCCGCTGCTGTTGACGCTGCCGCCGGCGGGTTCGTTCCCGGTCGAAGTGGTCCGGATCGACCCGCACGCGGTACGGGATGAGGAGCGTGCGCTTTTCGACATGTCCGGCGCGACGTGCACCTATGCCGCGTGGGACCACGACGGCGACCTACACCTTGAACTCTCCGACGGCCACAAGATCGATGTGCCGCACAGCGACCGCTCCACGTCGTGGGAGTTGTACGGCAAGTACCACGGGTTCGCCGCCTGCCTGCCGCACGGCAAGGTACACGTGATCCGGCATGACATTCCGGACGCGTAGCCGAATCGCGCGTCGCCATCCCAACGCGGCGGCTTAGTCGAAGTCGGGACCGATCGACGTGTCCGCCGGCTCCCCGGGCCGGTGGTTGGGCGCGGCGGTGAGCCGCAGCCACATGGCCGGCTGGTAGTAATCGGACCAGGTGCCCGGCGTCGCATAGTGGACGGCAAGCACACCTCCCGTCAGAAACTCATACATGTCGCCGTCGCCGCAGTCCTTGGGCTCCTTCGCGTCGGCGGTCCACACCTTGAAAGCCATATCGGGAGTATTGACGCTAAGTCACTCGCAGCGTTCGCAATTGGGGCCAGACGATATCCCAGGACTCGAGTCTTCCGGTCAGCAGCCATGCACCGAGGCCTTCGCTGACGTCGCCGACTTTGCGCACGCCGAAAGTATGGGCGCAGCCGGGCGGGATCGGCGCCGACATACAGAACTGTGTCTTGTATGTCAGTCGGAGGTGAGAAGTACCCGTAGCTGCGGGTGCTGCTGTAGGCGTCGGGCAGGTTGTACCGCGCCGAGAACCCGTCGATGTAGGCCGCGACGATGTAAGACTCGCCGAAGACGTCGGCGCCGAAATGAGCGCTCCAACCGCGGCACCCGCGCGCGTATCCAGCGGACCAACAGCCAGATGAGCACCAACCACTGCACTGGTTCCAGCGTGTACGGCGTAAGCCAGTGTCCCGCAAGGGATGTCCAGACGCCG
>NZ_DASQVQ010000164.1:0-7460 GCF_035640695.1 Mycobacterium sp. | reverse complement strand
GTCAAATGGTCCTGGTACTTAGAAGTCAGGTCAAACCGGCCATTCTGTTGGGTTCCGAAAAACCAGGCCTCATCAGTCTTGCCGTCACACGCGTAGCCGACGACCTTGTCGCCGTCGAACGAGAGCGCCAGCGTCGTGGCGGCCTTGTCGCCCAAGGCCGGCAGCTGGGCAATAAAGTTGCCCGACGTCGGCCGTTGCGCGACGCTCGAGTTGGTCGGCGCGGCCGAACTGGGTGTCGCGGCCGTGCTGGCTGAACTCGTGTTGGCTGATTGCTTGCCTGTCCCGCAACCGGTGGCCGCGCCGAGGGCAACCATGGTAGCGGCGGCAAGGACGAATAGCCGGGTGTGCGTCGTCAGCCTCATGGCGCTACCTCCGTGTGCGATCTTGGCAGACGGTTTCGGTAGCTGCGGCAGAATCGGCCACCGGGTCGCTGTCGTCGACCCATTCGCGGCGCCGGTGGTGTCGGATTGCAGCCGTGTGATCTTGGAAGCATTAACGATTAATGGCGGTTAACTGCAATGCGGTTCTTGTGCGGCGTTGCGATCGTCGACGTCAAGGCGGCTCGGCTGCAAGGAACGATCGGCCGATGCCACTTGACCGAGCACACCAGAGGAACACGATGCCGCGAACCGATCATGACTCCTGGGAGATTACGGAAAGTGTGGGCGCTACCGCGCTTGGCGTGGCCGCCGCGCGCGCTGCCGAGACCGACAGCGAACGCCCCCTCTTTCGTGACCCTTTCGCGCGGGTTTTTCTCGACGCGGCTGGCCCGGGGATCTGGAATATGTTCGACAGCTCCGCATTGCCCGCCGAACTCGCTGACGTCGACCCCGACCTACCCGCGAGGATGCGAGCGTTGGGCGACTTGTTTGCCTGTCGCACGGCATTTATCGATGATTTTTTCCGTGCCGCGAGCGGTGCCGGACTGCGCCAGGTCGTGATCTTAGCCGCTGGCCTGGACGCCCGGGCTTGGCGGCTGGCCTGGCCCGCTGGCACCCGCGTGTACGAATTGGACCTACCCAAGGTGCTCGAATTCAAGTCCGACACGCTGCGCGCGCACGGCGCAAAGCCGACATCAGAGCGGATCGAAGTTCCGATCGACCTGCGTGAGGATTGGCCCGCCGCGCTGCGACATGGGGGATTCGACGCGGGCATACCTACGGCCTGGTCGGCCGAGGGGCTGTTGCGGTATCTACCGGCACAAGCTCAAGATCTGCTCTTCGAGCGCATTCAGGCACTCAGCTGCGTGGGCAGTCGAATTGCGGTCAACGCGCCAACCAGTGACGTCCTCGATCCTGAGCGCTTGGAGCGCGACCTTGAACAGGCGAAGCGCCTACAGACCGCAGCCGGCAGGCTCGGCAACACCGACGCGCCCGACATACACGAGCTGTGGTATGCCGAGGAGCGCACCGACGTCGGGCAGTGGCTGGACGAACACGGCTGGCGAGCGTCGATGACGAACTCGGATGAACTGCTGGCTCAGCATGGCCGCGGCGCTACGGGCAACGACATCGACACAGCGCCAACGAACGTTTTCATCTCGGCAGAACGTGTGCGATAGCGCAGCAGCAGCATGACCGTTTGCAGATACATCCCGAGGTCGGCCCATTGGGCCAGGCCCAGGTCGCGGTCGATGTAGCGCTCGTGGCCGAACGCGGATCGGCGTTCGCGGTATGGCGACTTCATTGCGGGCGGGTACATCACGTATTCCCGGTCGTCCCAGAGAACGCCGTTGGCCACCCGCTCGACGGCACGCTTCTTGAGTTCGGCCAGAGGCGGGCCGGTCACCACGTAGATGTTCCACGGTGTTTAACAAAGAAACCACAGCGGACTTCATGCTTCAGGGCCACGACGCAGGACACGCCGACGCTCAAGCAGCCCTGGCCAAACAGCGCCGCCCATGTGAAGTTCCTGTCGAGGGGATCACCGAGCGTGACCTGGCCGATAGTGCCGCACCCCTACCTGCAGGGCGGCGCTCTGCCGAGGCGGAAGTGCTGGATACGTTGCCCGACAACGAAATCAAGGCGGCGCTGGACGCTTTGCCGGACGGCTTCGGGGCGGCGGTGTACTACGCCGAAGTCCAGGGATACACCTACGCGGAGACCGCCTCGATTCTGGGCATCCCGCTGGGAACGGTAATGTCGCGGGTGTCGCGTGGCCGGCAGCGGCTGCGCATCGCATTGGCCCACGTCGCCGGCGATCGAGGCAACTTGGCAGCCGTCCAACAGCGCATAGCGTAACCGCGGAGGGTGCAATGGAGCTGACCAACCAGACAGCGTTGATCACCGGCGGAACCGCGGGCATCGGCCGCGCGTGCGCGCGGCTGCTGGCACATGAGGGGAGCCTCGGTCGCCCCGGGTCCAACCAAAACCGAAGGTGTAGAGGCGGTCCGCTTTCTCGCCTCGCCCCGCTCAAGTTTCATCACTGGCGCCACCCTGCACGCCGACGGCGGCGGCACCGCCATCTGAAACACAACCGAGGAGGAATGACCGATGTCGAAAAAGTTTGACGCCAATTGGGAGAACGCGTTTATGGTTGTGCAGGAAGTGCAGCCGCCGTTCATTCCGGAAGGCGCACACGCGATGACCGTTGTACTCGACTACCCGCCGGGCAGTGCGGGCGCCCCGCCACACCGGCATCCGGGTGGACCTGCATTCGGCTACGTGCTGGAGGGCGAGGTGCTGTTCGAACTCGAAGGCGAGCCGCCGCGAGTGGTCCGCGCCGGCGAGGCGTTCTGGGAGCCGGGCGGCGACGTCATCCACTACTCGGACGGCAACAACCGCGACGACATCAAAGTCCGTTACGTCGTCACAATGCTTTGCGCTCCGGGCCAACCCATGATTGTCCTCGTCGACGACGAAGAGTTGGAGCGTCGCAAGCACTTGCGCGTACCTGCTGAAGGAGCCGCGCCGTAATCCCTTGTACAGGAGTGGGTTCCGATGCTCCGCATCGACAAGATTCCCACTCAGAGCTTGCTGGGCTGATCCGGTGGATCGAATCGGAGACGCTGCTGCGGCCCAAGGATCAGCTCATCGACGAGGCGATCCGAGGGCACATCGAGCGGGTCCTAGCTTGTAGCGCTGGGTGTGCGAGAGGCCATCCAGTCGCTGAAGCGGGTGGGGAAGACGGTCACTTCTTCGCCGTCGACGGGGACGATGGTGCTGTCGTCGAGCACCGCACCGTAATAGCGGGCCGCGGCGTCGGTCACCACCTGGCGCGCATCGCCGGTTGCGGCAAACCGGATCCGGATGAAGTCGTCCATGCCGAGCTTTTCCGGGCCGGCGATATTAATAATCCCGTTGACCGGTTCGCCGGTCGCCGCGCGGGTGACGGCCGTGGCGACATCCGCGGCGGCAATGGGCTGGAACGCCCCGTGCGGCGCACGGATCGTGTCACCGTCGGTCATCGAATCGGCGATGCCGTCAACGAATTCGAAGAACTGAGTCGCCCGAACGATCGAATATGGAGATCCCGATTCCCCAATCAGCTTCTCCTGGGCGATCTTGGCCCGCATGTAACCACTTTCGCTTGCCCGGTCGGCACCGACGATCGACAGCGCGACATGGTGCTGCACGCCGGCGGCCCGCTCTGCGGCGAGCAGGTTGCGGGTAGAGGTGGTGAAGAAATTCAGCACGTCCTCGTCGGCCCAGGACGGCGAGTTGGACACGTCGACCACCGTGTGGGCATCGGCGAGGGCTTCGGCGAGGCCTTCTCCGGTGAGGGTGTTGACACCCGAGCGCGGCGAGGCGGAGACGGCCTCGTGGCCTAACTCGGTGAGCTGGGCGATGACCTGCGAGCCGATGAGTCCAGTGCCGCCGATGACTACGATCTTCATGAGCTTTACCTTTCGGGATCCCGCGATGAACGGATGACTCCAGTCTCGTCGCGCGGCTCGCGGTTTGAAACCCTTGGAAGTCCGTAGTCATACCAGGGGCACGGTGGTCACGTTCGGCAAGGTGATGAGCAGCGGGCTGCCGCGCCGCCCGACGACGCCCTGACCGATCCGGTGGCGCGGACCGAGTGGCAATCCCAGTTCGACGCCGTTATGCCGACGGGGGGCGCGAACTTGAAGACGACCTCGTTCGACCGGATGGACGACGCGGCGCATTTGACTCGGCCGGCACACGCAGGTGCTTGCGTGATTCCAGTTCCTCCGCGTCGACGAGGGTCAGCATGGGCTGGCCCGGAGCGCCGAGCATCGTGACTGTGTAGCGGCACCTCATGTCGTCACGGTTGTTGGCGTTCGAATAGTGGATAACGTCGCCGCCGGGTTCCCAGAACGCTTCGCCGGCTCGGATGACTCGCGGCGGCTCACCCTCTAACTCGAAGAGCATCTCGCCTTCGAGCATGTAACCGAAAGTTGGGCCTGAGTGGCGGTGCGGAGGGCAGCCCGCGCTGCCGGGCGGGTAATCAACGACAACCGTCATGGCATGGACGCCTTCCGGGATGAACGGCGGCCGCGCTTCCTGCAGGACTGTGAGCGCATTCTCCCATCCGTCATAGTTTTTCGACATCGCTGACTCTTCTCTCGGATTGTTTTCGGATGGCGCTATCACCATCGACGTGCGGGATGGCACTAATTCACGCATTGCGCTGTTCGACCGCGACACCAACGTCACGACGAAACGGCACGGTATGTCGTCGCGGTTGTTGGCATTTGTGTAATGCGTAACGTCGCCGCCGGGTTCCCAGAACGCTTCCCCGGCTCGGATGACTCGCGGCGGCTCGTCTTCCAGCTCGAACTGCAGCTCGCCTTCCAACATGTAATAGAAACTCGGGCCCGAGTGCCTGTGCGGCGGAAAACCCGCGCTGCCGGGTGGAAGGTCGGCGACAACGGTCTTGACTTCGGCGCCTTCCGGAATGAACGGCGGCCGCACGTCCTGCAGGACCGTCAGCGCGTTCTCCCAGCCGGCGTTGTCTTTCGACATAGATCGTTCCTTTCTCACGTTGTGTTTTCAGATGGCGGGGCCGCCGCCGTCGGCGTTCAGGGTGGTCCCGGCCTATGCGATGCGCCGTTCGACGACGGCGAAGTTGCCTCGATTGGCGGCGACGTCAGCCAGGGCGACGCGCCGCCGTTTCCGGCCGCGGGCTGGCGCGATATGACTGTGCCGTTGGCGCCTACTCTTCGGCGGTGAATCGGGTGAGCAGATCCTTGAGTTGTTCTGCCTCGCCGGGCTCCAACACGGAAATCAGGCGCTCAGCCAGTGGCGCTGCGGCCACGTGAGCGGCGTCGAAAAGCTCCAGGCCCTTAGGGGTGATCTCGACCGCCCGCACCCGCCGATCCCCCGGAACGGACTTTCGCACCGCCAGCCCTTTGCGCTCCAGGTCGTCGACGACCCGCATGATGCCCGCCTTGTCTGAGCCCGTCACCTCGACCAAGTCCCGCTGCTCCGTGGGCCCGCGGTTTACCAGGACGAGCAGTACGGCGAAATGTCGCAACTCGATGCCGAGCGGCCGAAGCGCCTCCGACATGACCGCGGCCGCGCGCCAGTGCGCTCGGCGCAGCAGCAACCCAAGAGCGAAAGGCGACGGATCTCCGGGGCGGTCGGTCGCGCGGGGGGCGATTGGTCGCTGCGGAGCGTCGGCAGTCATGAAGCGACCTCGCTGGAAGCGAGTACCTCGTCGTCGACGAACGTGACTGTCTCGTCGAGCGGTGCCCTGCCCGTACGGATATAACTGACCGTGGGGTCCTCGTACCCGATAGACATGCCGCAGAAGAGGATCAGCCCATCCGGGGGTGACACGATATCCTCGACCGTCTTGCGAACCTGTGACCACGCCATCTGTGGACAGCTGTGTAGCCCCTCCGCACGCAGCAGCAGCATGACCGTTTGCAGATACATCCCCAGGTCGGCCCATTGGGCCGGGCCCAGGTCACGATCGATGTAGACGAACAGCGCGGCGGGCGCGCCGAAACAGTCCCAGTTGGCGATGGCAGCCCGCTGGCGGGCCTCAGTGTCCTCGCGCGCGACGCCGAGTGCGCCGTAGCGCTCCTTGCCGAAGGCGGATCGGCGCTCGCGGTACGGGGACTTCATCGCGGGCGGGTACATCTCGTACTCCCGCTCGTCCCATGGGTCGCCGTTGGCCACGCGCTCGACGGCGCGCTTCTTGAGCTCGGCCAGCCGCGCGCCGGTCACCACGTAGGTGTTCCACGGCTGGATGTTCGATCCGGACGGCGACCACGCCGCGGCGGACAGCACCCGCTCCAGCACCTCCCGCGGCACAGGCCGGTCGGTGAATCCGCGCACCGCCCGTCGGCTGGTAACCGCCTCATATACGTCCATGATCGCCTACCTTGTCATCCGTTACATTCCTAACTGTATCATTCAATACTATTTCAATCGATACTATTCCTTGGCCTCGATGGTGCGGGCTCTTGCCCGGGGCGAAACCCCGTACGGACCGATGAACGGAGATGGAAACGCACCACATGGTTGCCGACAAAGCGAAGGCCCCGCTCCTCAGCGGATACGGGGCCCTTGCTGGCCCGTAGCCCTCGACTTGCGCGAAGGGAACACATCAAGGGCCCAAGAGCATGGTGTAAAAGCAGACGGTTGAGTACTCCACCCCTCGACACCTCCGACAGCGACGCGCCGGATCAACGGCACGTGCAACAAAAGGAAACTCCCCCGGCTCCTGGCCGGGGGTGCTCCGTTTCAACTCCTAGTGCATGTGCCCGTGCTCGGCCGCTTCCTCCGGCTTGTCCACCACGGCGGTCTCGGTGGTTCAAGATGTACCAATGTCCACCGACCACCGGTTGGCACGCGTTAGGCAATTCAGCCGAGGCGATGGAAACGAGTCTCAGCAGGGTCTAGCCCGAAGACCTTTACAGCGGCTGACTTACCTTTTAGTGCGTGCGATCCCCGGTCGGTGAGTCCGAGCGGTCGAGAAACCAAGGCGTCGACCGTCTGGTGGGTGAGAAGGATTGCATCACCGGTGGTCTTGGTGAGCTGCTCGACGCGGGCGGCGACGTTGACGGTGTCACCGATCAGGGTGAACTCGAGCTTGCCTCCCCCGCCGATCGTGCCGGCGATCACCACACCGGTGTTGACGCCGATGCCGACCCGCAGTGTGCCGCCGAACCTTTCGGCGACCAGGCGGTGAATCACAACGGCAGCGCTCACCGCGGCCTCGGCGTGATCGGCGAGGTCGTTGGGGGCGCCGAAGACGGCCAGTGCCCCGTCGCCGAGGAACTTGTTGACGTGCCCACCGGCGTCGACGACGGCAGGCACAACGATCTCGAACAGGGTGTTGAGCCGGGCAACAGTGTCCTCGGCGGTGTTGGCCTCGGCGAACGGCGTGAAATCGCGGACGTCGACGAACATCACGCTCACCTGGCGGCGTTCACCGGTGAACACGTCGTCACCCTGCTCAAGTAGCCGCGCCGCAAGGATTGGGTCGACGTAGGTGCCGAACGCTGCTTGAAGTCGTTGCCGCTCAGCCAATCCCGCTTGCATGCG
>NZ_DASQVQ010000163.1:0-17927 GCF_035640695.1 Mycobacterium sp. | reverse complement strand
GAGCTGACCGATAAGGGCCACCGGGCGGTTGCCCTCCGCGCCGATGTGGCCGATGCGTCGCAGACTCACGACCTGGTCCAGCAGGTGGCGGCCCGGTTCGGCGGGCTAGACCTGTTGGCCAGCAACGCCGGCGTCGAGCATTTCGGCGCACTGGAGTCGATCACCGAGGGCGACTTCGAGCGGGTGTTTCGCATTAACGTGGCCGGACAGCTCTTTGCCACTCAAGCGGCCGCTGCGGCGATGACCGGCGGCGGGCGAATCCTGCTCACCGGCTCGATCAGCGCCCGCATCGCCGTCTACCGGCACAGCCTGTATGCCGCGAGCAAGGCGGCCGTTTCGGCTCTGGTGCTCAACCTTGCGCCCGAGTTGGCCGAGCGCGGCATCGCGATCAACGCGATCGCACCCGGGGGTACCGCCACCGACATGGCCGCCGAGGTCGGCGCTCTCTACACCCCGCCTGCGCTCCGCGATGTCCCCGCGGATGCGGTCGTCAAATCGATGAACGCGATCGGGCGGCTCGCCGAACCCGATGAAATCGCTGCCATCGCAGCGTTTTTGCTCTCGCCGAACGCTTCCTACCTCACCGGCGCCACCATCGATGCCTCCGGCGGGTGGATGTAGTTTCGCCGGCGGCGCCCACCCAACGGGCCCGGCCAGGACCGAACAGGACCAATCATGAGCTTCTATCTCATTCTTCGTCACCACCCGGCTCCCATCGATGACCACGCGCTTGTCGTCGAGCACCTGGCATGGATGCGCGCCCAGCACGAGAGCGGCACCGTTGTGATCTCCGGGCCCAGTTCCGACGGCGCGACCGGTATTTACGTAATGCGCGTTTCGTCGCACGAGGACGCGGCCGCGCTGGCCGCGACCGATCCGCTGGCCGGCGATGGGGTCCAACTCGACATCATTGATTGGGATGTCCATCAAATGCTGGGCATCGGCTCGTTTGAGCCGCCGAGCGTACGGCCTGGCGATGTTGATTGATGAGCTGACCGCCAGAACTGCCGCCAGAACTGCGGATGGGATCTCGGTCAGGCCACCGCGATTCCGGCCCGGCGGCCCGACGATCTCCTGGGACGCCAGGTCCGACCGGTCGTGTAAGACCGCGCCGATTGGACCCGCGGCGCTTTGCAGGTGGCAACTAACGGCCTGGAACGACGGGTGCTTGAGACAGGTCGAGGCAATCACTCATGCCGTTGGCGGCTGCGTCACGGTCTGTGAGCGGATCCAGGCCAAAGGTGGTCGCGCAGAACTTCACCAGACTGACATGTGAATTGAGCTGCTTGCTGATGTGGCCGGGTTTGGCGTACGGCCCTACCGCTAGACACGGGACACGTGACCCGTACCGGAACGGTTGACCATCGAACTTCTGGAATTCGTCGGCTGGGCGTTGCGCGTGGGTGTGGTCCCACGCTTCCACGACCGGCGGGTCGACGTGGTCATACCAGCCACCCCAGTCGTCCCAGGTGATAAAGATCGCTACCCGATCCCACAGACCGCCGTCGACGACGGCTTGAATCTGGTTGAGCGTCCACGTCATCCCCTCCGTGACGTTTTGTTTCGGGTGTTCGGACAAATCGGGTTTGCCGTCGCCGTACACCCATGAGACCGCGGGAAGCTTGCCGGCGCGCGCGTCCACAGCGAACTGGTCGCGACCATGGTTGTGGCTATGGGTGTGCAGGCCGTCAATGTAGGCGAAGGCGTAGCCACCGTAGTTGCCCCACGACAAACCGGCCTTTTCCAGCGAGACCGGCAGCGATGGCAACTGGTATCGGTCAGCCGGCGTGGGCCGGTAGTGGTGATGGGGATTGTTGATCACCGGCGAGTCGGCGCAGATCAGCATCAGATGGTTGGGAGTCGAGGGGCCGGCGACTTCGGAAAAGTAGTTGTCGCACAAGGTGAAACGCCGGGCAAGGTCGAAGTAGCCGGGGATGTCGGCCGCGGTGTATTGCACTCGGTGCGCGATGTCTGCGCCACGGTTCATCCACGCGTCGTGACGATGGTCGGGATCGTCGGGCGGCGGGTTCTGTGCTGGCTCCAGCTTCACCCCGTTCGCATCGGGGAACGTGCCGAAGTAGTTGTCGAAGGTATGGTTTTCCTTGACGATCATCACGACGTGCTCGATCTGCCCGGCCATCGCGCCGTGCACCTCTCTGCCGTTCGGTGGGTATTGGATCACCAGTTTCGTCCGCCCGCCGCGGCACCGGCAGTAGACGAGAAGTGAACATCCGCAGAACCAAGTCCGGGTGCGGTCACGCCGGGACCGGGCATTTACCAGTGGCCGTGCTTGGCGTCCCACTCCGCCTGCATGGTCAGCAAGCCGAGCGGGGGCACTTGTGGGGTGTCTGGATCGAGTTCGCGGTAGCGCTGATAGACGTTGACCACCACCCGTTCGGCGTCCAGCCAGGTCGCATACTCGCCAAGGTCGATGGTGTCGGCCGCCTCGGCGAACGAAAGCCCTTGGCGGTACGCGGCTTCGGCTTGCTCGGCGACGTGCACCAGATACCCGCGCACCGCGCGAATACCGTCGGGGTCGGTGATCGGGCCGTGGCCCGGGACCACCGTCGGCGCGTCCAGTGCGATCATCACGTCGCAGGCCGAGACCCAGTTCGCGATGGGTCCGGCCCACACGATCGGGGTGCAGCCGATGAACAACAAGTCACCCGCGAACAGCACGCCGGCGTCGGGCACGTGCACCACCGCGTCGGCCGCGGTGTGCGCTGGCCCGAGGTCGAGCAGATCCACCCGCCGGCCACCGACCTCGATTCGCAGCTCGCGGTCGAATGTGTGATCGGCGTTGCGCAGCGTGATGCCGCTGAAGTCGAAGGGCCCGAATCGTTCTCGCGCGTACCGGGTGCCCACCGGACCAAGGTCGGCGACTTGGGTCAGTGTCAACATTTCCGGCGCCATTCCGTGGGCGATTTCTTCGGCGGTGCCTTTCGCGGCGATGATGCGCACCGAGCTGTCGAGTAATTGGTTGCCGTGGGTGTGGTCGCCGTTGGAGTGAGTGATGATCGCGTCGGTGATGGGCGCATCGTCGACGATTGGTCGCATCGCGGCGAGCATGTCTCGGGTGAGGTGCAGGTCGAACAGGGTGTCGACGAGGAGGGACGCCCCCTGGCCGGCGACCAGGCCCGCATTGCTCCATCCGTATCCGCCGTCGGGAAGCGTCCACGCCCACACCCGGTCGCCAACGTTGTGCAGGCCGCGTAGGTACGGGATGCGTGCCGGTGCGCGGTTCACGCGCGCAGATTGGGGCTTGGCGTCCGGATTTAATCGCGCCGGCAGCGCATGGGGTCGGGGAGTGGCTCGAACAGTCTGGCGCGTCTCGCCCAATCCCTGGACCCGCAGGCTCACCGTGTCGCCGTCGTGTAGCCAGCCGACAAAGGACTGCGGCGCGGAGAGGTCGAGGTGCTCGAAGAGCGTGCAGGTGGGAACCGTGCCGGAGGCGATAACGTCGCCGGGACATAGCGTCACACCTCGCGAGGCGTAGGAGATGACCTCGGCGAAGCTCCAGTCCATGGCCGCGGTGGATCCGGATCCGATGACCTTCTCGTTGACCAGAGCCGTGACCTCCAGGCACAGCCGCCCGTCGCGACGCTGCGGCTCGAGCTCGTCGGGCGTCACGAGGTAGGGCCCCAGGGTGACCCCGCTGTCCTTGCCCTTCGCCTGTCCGATGCCCAGCTGGCCTTCCAGATTCTGCAGGTCGCGCGCCGACCAGTCGTTGAAGATGGTGTAGCCGATGATGGCCCGTTCTGCCTCTTCCACGGACAGATCCTTGCCACCCGTGCCGATGACGGCGGCGATCTCCAATTCGAAGTCCTGCCAGGCACTTCCGGGCGCCATCGGCGCATCGTCATAGGGCCCGAGGACGGTTGACGGGCACGCGAAGTAGAAAGCGGGTATCCGGTACCAGGCGTCTTTGATGATCCGCCCGCCGCCCATTGCCTGCTGGCAGTTTCGCATGTGCTCCAGAAAGCACAGGCTGTCGCGGATGCTCGGCGGTCGCGGTATCGGTGCCCGCAATCTGACCTGGTCGAGGCGCACCACCTCGGCGGGGTGCTCGAGCGCCTCCTCTGCGGCGGCGCGTAAGCCCGCCGCGCCGCGCGCAATCAAATCGATCAGCTCCATTCCGGCGGGCAACGAGTAAATTGCGTCATCTGTCACCACGCCGACCCGGTCACCTTGACCGGTCCGATACGTCGCCCACTTCACGACCGGTCACCGCCCGCCACGCTGCTTGTTGAGCGGGTTGGTTCCGGTAACGAGCGCCGTCTGATCGTGAGCAAAGTCATGATCCTCCCGTCGTAAGTGCATCAGTCATTTGTGCGTTAACCCTGCGGGCTCACGCCCGCTGTGCCGGCTCGGTGGGAATCTCTAGTGTTTGGCCGTTGAGGGTGTAGGTATGGGCGATCGGCAGTGGCGTTTGCACCACGGCCTCGGCGTAGCAGCTCTGCTGCGCCAAGCGCACGATGTGGGCGATCACCTGCGGCGGCTCCGGGGATTCGACCTCGAGGTGGATGCGAAACGCGTCGGCCCCGGACGTGTACGTGCCCTTCAGGATCGAACCGTCGGAGTGGATGTCGAGCTCAGCGTGACAGCGGCCGCCGGTGAGCTGCTTTTTGAGCTGCCTGGCGGTGCGCTGCAGCTGCGTCAGTAGGCAGAACGCCACCCCGGCCGCAAGATAGGTCAGCGGTTGCGGATGCTCGTCGGTGCCGCCGAGATACCCGGGTTCGTCGGCGAAGAATTCGAAGTGGCGGTAACGTGCCACCTTCTTTTGCCCGTCGAGATCGAGAATCTCCGCGTCGACGGGGATCGTGATGATCTTGCCGAGCCACTTGCTGGGCATTTCATCCGAACGGGTGACGTCGGGCACGTGGAACGGTTGTTCGGTGAGGTTCTGTTCGGTCATCGTGGTTCTTCCTTACTAACGGCGAACTGTCGCATGGCCCCACGATGCCCGCCGAAACCCGTCCACGTCTTGACAGCAGAGGACGACTTCTCGACATTAGAAGACGTTGACCGGGCCGCGATTTCATCGCATTGGTGCCGCGTCGTTGTGGCCATCCGGCGCTTACCCGCGGCGCAGCCCGTCGCGCAGGGCGAGGGGGCTCGACCCGAACCAGCGGCGACATGATCGGGTGAGCACGCTCTGCTCGGCGTAGCCGAGTTCGCGGGCGAGGTGGGTCAGCGTCATGTCGGTGTCGCGCAGGTAGCGTCGCGCCATGTCTTGGCGAACCGCGTCGACCAGTGCCGCAAACGTCGTCCCTTCCTTGGCGAGACGCCGCTGCAACGCCTTGGGGTGCAGTCGGAATTGGGCCGCGATCACCTCCAGGGTCGCCGCTCCCGTGGGCAGCAGTTGGCGGATCAGATCGCGCACCGGGCGGCCCATCCCCGCATCGCGCCGGTCGGTGATGGTGTTCAGGTACTGCACCACCGCGCGATGCGCCAACTCGTCGCGGGCAAGTGGGCGTTCGAGGTCAGCGGTACGAAGCGTGAAGCCGGCCGCAGGCTGGGCGAATCGAGCAGGGCAGCCGAAATACTCCACATAGTCCGCCCGTCGTGTCAGCGGCTCGTGCGGCAAGTGCACCCGCACCGGGTGATACCCCGACCCGAGCAGGAAGCGAATGACGCGCAACGAGACGCCCAGCCCGAGCTCGGTCACCTGCCGATGAGCGGGTGGCTGCTCGATCATGATGGATACGTCGAAAAACGAAAGTCCTTGCTCGGGTGATGGCAGCATCCGGGCGCCGACAGCGGGACTGTATGCGGCCATGTACTGCTCGACGATGCCGAACGCATCGGCGACGGTGCCAGACGTCCGCGCGGCGACACCGACCGGCCCCAGAATCTCGATTCCGTGTCGGCGGCCGAGTCGACGACCGAAGTCCGGCGTCTCGGTGGTGTCCGCGGCGGATTCGACGGCGTGAATCAGGCCGAGATAGGTCACGAACGCGTCGAAACGGCCGACGTCGGCGAGCTTGATCCCGGCGGCGCGCAGCAACTGCTCCGGGTCGCCTCCCAGCTCTTTGACCAAAGCCGGGTAGGCGGATAGGGCGCTGCCGCGGATCACAGAGATGTCTTCCACAGTCAACAAGTCGTCCTCTGCTGTCAAGATCGGGGGGACTTCGGCGCGCATGCGACTTCGTGGTGGTCTGCGCCGGCACACTCTGCGACCCCCACCCACCTGCGATCCGTACCGCCGGTCATCCATCCGCCGCCGTGGAAGTACACACCGGTACCAAGGGTTAGCGTTGCGCTTCGGGGACAACGCGTTTCGGCGGCATCGCGGTCAAGGGCACAACGGTGTTCCCGCGCTGACGGCTGTCACACAATTTGTTCGAGCAGTTTCTTGAGCTCCGTTTGTTGTGCGATGGTCAGGCGTTCAAGGCGCTTATTGAATGCGTTCGATAGCAGCGCCAGACCCTCCTTGGTGGCTTGACGCCCGGCCGGGGTGAGCAAGAGGCGATGGCGCCGCAGATCGGCGGTATCGATCTCGCGGCGCACGAATCCCGCGGCCTCAAGCCGTTTCAGGTAAACAGTCACAGTCGCCTTGGGCATGCTCAACGTCACAGCTAACTCGGCAGGGTAGGGATGCTCATCGACCTCCGCGAGCAGGAACAGCTCCTTGGAGTCGAGCCCCAACGCGGTGATGTCGGCCTCGACGCACGAGACCACCGACAGCAGCACCCGGTAATTCAGCGACCAGACCGTGGCCGCATCAACCGCAGACATCGACGTTGCCAGCCGGGTAGTTCAGAGTTAGACTAGTTCAAAAGTAGACGACCTCATAGTTGAACAATCTACCAGAAAGCGACGACCATGCCTTTGGATCACTATGTGACACTCGGCCGATCCGGTTTACGCGTCAGCCCGCTGTGCCTGGGGGCGATGACGTTCGGCGAAGACCTCGGTTGGGGTTCCAGTGTGGAAGAGTCCCAACAGATTATCGACCGATTCGTCGGCCTCGGTGGAAACTTCATCGACACCGCCAACTTCTACACAATGAGCCACTCCGAGAAGATCATCGGCGACCACATCGGACGCCACCCCGCCCGCCGCGATCGCTTGGTGATCGCCACCAAATTCAGCGGCAACCTGTATCCGGGTGACCCCAACGGCGGCGGCTCCGGCCGCAAAGCGCTGATCAATGCCTGCGAGAACTCGTTGCGGCGCCTGCAAACCGACTACATCGACCTGTACTGGTTGCACGTCTGGGATGCGAACACCCCCATCGAGGAGACGATGGCCGGACTCGACGACCTCGTTCGGGCCGGGAAAGTGCGCTACCTCGGCGTCTCGGACACCCCAGCGTGGAAGATCGTTCAAGCTAACCTCATCGCCGGTTTCCGCGGATGGTCGGCATTCATCGGGCTGCAGGTCGAGTACTCGCTGCTCGAACGCACCATAGAACAAGAACTGGTTCCC
This sequence comes from Mycobacterium sp., assembly GCF_035640695.1. Taxonomy (GTDB): domain Bacteria; phylum Actinomycetota; class Actinomycetes; order Mycobacteriales; family Mycobacteriaceae; genus Mycobacterium. Next base: position 10,496 of record NZ_DASQVQ010000163.1, on the reverse strand, counting down.
ATGGCCGGCGAATTCGGCCTCGGGATCACACCATGGTCACCCCTCAAAAGCGGGGCGCTCAGCGGCAAGTACACCCGACGCAATAATGGCCAGCACAAGACGGATCGCGGCGTCCTCCTCGATGGCTTCCTCAACGAGAAGACCTATGAGGTCGTCGACGAACTCGAGATCATCGCCAAAGCGCACGAGACTACGGTCGCCAGCGTGGCGCTGGCCTGGGTCCAGGCACAACCGGCCGTGACGTCAATCATCATTGGGGCGCGGCGACTCTCGCAGCTCGACGACAACGTCCGCGCCGTCGATGTGAACCTCACCACCGAGGAACTGGCCCGGCTCAGCGCGCTAACAGAACCAACTTTCGGGTTCCCCCAGAGCATGCTGACAAACGTCCCGGGCATCATCAATGGCGGAACAACGGTCAACGGTGTCTCCGGCCCAATCCACGACTACGTGATGCCCGAAGGCAGCCAGCCCTACTGAAGCCCCGCTCGTGGGTGCCGGTGAGGACGCCGCGGGCAGTGACACTGTTGTGCATTGCGCTGAGGAGGTTGTCTCTGGTTGTTACGTCGTTGGGCACAGGCTTGTTCATTGCGAAAAGGTGGAAGCGGTAGTGATGCGCGCCGTGACCGGGGATCGGACGTGGGCCTGAATATCCGCGTCCGAGCGGTGTTTTGATGAAACGCATCCCCGGGGTGCCCGGTTGCAGGGCACCTTCGTCGATGTGGTCGACGTCTGCGGGGAGTACCGCGATGGTGTGCATCAGCGGACGCGGCAACGGCACGTCGTCGTCTTCGATGATCAGCACCAGGGCGGCGGTGTTCTCGGGAGTGCCGCTCCAGCGCAACGCCGGTGAGACGTTGTCGCCAACGCCTTTTCCAGCATGCTTGGTGGGTATGGCGCTGCCATCGCTGAAAGCGGGGCTGGTCACGTCAATGGGCAACTCCGGTGTCAGAGCGGCCAGTCGGCTGCGGTGGTCGCCGGCTCTGACTGGGCGCAGAACCTTTCCGATGAGCTCGATCACCGCTATGGGCTCCTTTGATCGGATCGGCGCCCCCGGCGCGACAGTTCAAGATGTAGGCGGGCCTGTTGAATGGGCTGCGGCGGCCGGAGCAGAGGAGCGGGGGTCCTCATACGCTGCTGCCCAGTGCTGCCGCAGCTACCGTCGGCGAGCGCAGCTGCTCGGCGAGTTCGGCGGGTAGGTAACCCTGTTCGGCAAGTCGGGGTAGTACGCCGCCGCTGGCGAGGATGTCGAGGATGAGGCCTGGCAGCACGGGGACGGTGCCGGAAACACCGGTGGTGTCGTTGCTCCATTCGCCGGCACGCAGGTCGAAGGTCCCGATATCGCCGTCGGAGAATGCGCCGGTGACGTCCGGGACGGTCATGGCCGGCAGGCCGGCGTTGATGGCGTTGCGGAAGAACAGGGAGTTGAACTCTTCGGCCACCAAGGCCGCGATACCGAGTTGGTTGAAGAGCACGGCGACGGGGCGCGAGGACCCCAGCCCGAAGTTCTTGCCCGCGATCACGATGTCGCCGGCCGTGATCTGGTTGGTCCAGCCCGGGCGCACTTCGTAAAAGATCATCTTTGCCGCTTCGGGGAGTTCGAGCTTCATAGCGTCGGATGGGTACATTGCGTCGGTGTTCAGGCTGTCACCGAAGACCCAGACGCGACCCGTTACCTTCAGGTTCGTGCTCATCGGTCCACCGCCTCCCTGGCGTCGGCGATGTGTCCGGCCACGGCCGAGGCGGCGACCGTGGCGGGAGAGGCCATGTAGATTTCGGCCTCGGTCGAGCCCATCCGGCCGGTGAAGTTTCGGGTGCTCGAGGTCAGGCAGACCTCGCCGGGCCCAACGACTCCCATGTGATAGCCGAAGCACGCGCCGCATGTGGAGTTGGTGACCACGGCGCCGGCGTCGGCGATGTCCTGCAGGTATCCCAGCCGCATCGCGTCGCGGTATACCTGCTGGCTGGCCGGGGTGACGATCAGGCGGACGCCGGGTGCGACCTGCCGGCCGCGAAGGACCTCAGCGGCGATGCGCAGGTCATCCAGCTGGCCGTTGGCGCAGGAGCCGATGAAGGCTTGGTCGATCTTGCGGGGCTCGATGTCGCTGACGGGAAGTCCGTTGCGGGAGACGGTGCCGGGCCGGGCGACATAAGGCACGAGGATGGAGAGGTTTATCTCGTGCACCGCGGCGTAGGCCGCGTCGGGGTCGGCGTGTGTCGGCTCGTAGCCGCTGCTCCCGAGCGTCTGGAAGTGTTCGGCGAGGACGTCATCGTAGGCGAAGGTGGAGAAGTCGGCCGACACCTCGGCCGCCTGGGTGGCGATGGTGCGCCGATCGTTCAGCGGGATGGACGCGAGCCCGGGGCCGCCGTACTCCAGGTTGGAATTGGTGGCGTCGCCGTATTCGTTGGCGATGTGCAGGAAGACGTCTTTGCCGCTCACCCCGATCGGCAGCGCCCCGGTCAGCTCGTAGCGGATGGTGGGCGCGGCCTGGAACCACGTGCGGCCGGTGCACAGGATCGAGTAGACCTCGGCTGGGCCGAGGCCGCGGGCCGCAGCGTTGTAGGCGCCCGCGGCGCAGGTATGGCTGTCGGTACAGGCAAGGATCTCCCCCGGCCGGGCCAGCCCGTTCTCGGCGATGACCTGGTGACAGATGCCGTGGCGGCCGACGTCGTAGAAGTGCTCGATGCCGAATTCGGTGGCGAACTGGCGGGCTTTGGGGCCGCCCGCGGCGTCCTTGATGGTGGGCGCTGGGACGGCGTGATCCATCACGATCGCGACCTTGGCGGGATCGTTGATCTTGAGTGGCTGCAGCCACATCGTGGCGAACTGCAAGTCGATCAGAACGGTCATGTCCACATCGACCGTGACAGTGTCACCGGCGTGCACCTGCGGAATGCCAGCCTTGCGGGCCAGGATCCGCTCGATCATCGTCATACCCACGTCAGGCCTCCTTTCCGATGGTGGCGGGCTGGTACTTCTGCCCGAGTGCGAACCATTCGGCCATGCCGACGAGGTCGAAGAACTCCTCCGGCTTGGTCGGTAGGAACTCCTCGACGCTGACGCCCCGCAGCTGGCACAGGGCGGTGAGCGCCCCGAGCGCCGCGTGTCCGAGCACGGCGGAGGGGTGGATGGCGACCGCGAAACCGAGTTCTTGAAGCCGCTCGGCGGACTGCTCGGGGGTGAGACCGCCGATGACGAGGTTGAGCAGCAGCGGCGCGTTCACCTCGGCGGCGATCCGCTCAATCTCGTCGGCGCTCTGGGGGGCCTCGACGAACAGAACGTCGGCGCCCTCGGCGGCGTATAGGTTGGCGCGCCGTATCGCCTCGTCCAGGCCGAGTGGGCCGCGCGCGTCGGTTCTCGCGATCAGCAGCATCCCCTCGTCGGTGCGTGCCTTCAGCGCAGCGCCGAGGGTGCGGACGAAGTCGTCGGCGCCGACCAGCTCCTTGTCGGGCAGGTGGCCGCACCGCTTGGGAAAGGCCTGGTCCTCGAGTTGAATCGCGGCCACGCCGGCATCCTCGTATTCGCGCACGGTGCGGATGACGTTGATCGGGGCGCCGTAGCCGGTGTCGGCGTCGGCCAGCAGTGGCACGTCGCCGAGCGCTCGCACGGCAACCCGGGCGCGTTCGACCATCTCGGTCTGGGTGACCAGCCCGATGTCGGGCAGGCCGAAGCCGGACGCGGCGACGCCGGCGCCGGTGAGGTACGCCGCAGTGTGGCCGGTGCGCTTGGCCAGTTGTGCGGAGAGGCCGTCGTATACGCCGGGGGCGACGATCAGCCGCCCGCGGTCGAGGAGTTCACGTAGCCGCACACGAGCCGTCGTGGTCATCGGTCCTCCTGGTTGTTGGCAGGACTGCTCAAAGGAGTGCGCAGCCGCCGTATCAGCGTGCAAGCCAGGGTGGCGGTGGGCCCGCTGGTGGTGCTGCCGGCGGTCATCAGTCCAGGGCCCGCCCGACAACACCGGCAAGAAGGTCCACGAGCGGCGCCACATCGCCCGCGTCGGGCAGATCCTGCACGGCACGCTCAATCGCGGCGGCACGGTTGGACGGCATGACGCGGGCGACAAGGCTGTGGAACTTGGCTACCACCTCGTCGTTGGTGACCGGGTCCAGCGGGTTGCCGTGCGGTGCGATCACTGACGCCGTCTGTTGGCTGCCGTCGCTGAACGTGAGCGTCAGATGCGTCTGGAACCGCTCGGTGAGCGGCAGCTCGTCGATGCCGCGGTCCAGCTCGACGCGAGTGCGGTCCAGCAGCTGCCACACGTCGTCGGCGTCGAGGCGTTCGGCGGTGAACTGCTCAGGCAGTGCGATGCCGTCGAGCAGGGTGACGGCCGCGGCGTAGCCGATGTTCATCTGCCCGGCGATTGCCGTCAGCGGCCGCTCTGGCGTCCACCAGCCGTGGTGGTAGACGACGTCGCCGACGCGAATGTCGATGCGGTCAATCGTGCGGCCGCCGAGGCGCTCGCGTAGCGTCCGCGCGACCTCAACCGCGCCGTGCAGGCCTCCCATCACTGCCCACGACTTCACCATGATGAAGGTGGTCTCCCAGTTCTCGCCAAGCCCGCGGGTGACCGCGCCGGCGTCGGGGTTGTGCCCCTCCCCGTACACCGCCAGGAAGCCGCCGTAGGGGCGCTCCAGAACCTGGTCGATGCCGGTATAGCCGGCGTGTGCGAGCGCGGCGGAATAGAAGCCGTTGCGTGCGGCGAATCCGTGCTGCATCCGCTTGCCCATCGCTTCGTACTGCGCGGACATGAGTCCCGCGGATTGCGTCGCTGCGAACCCGACCGCATCCTCAAGCTCAGCGCCGCCCAGACCGCGCAGCTTGCCGCATGCCAGCGCCGCGGCGATCCCGCCGAAGATCGGTCCGGAGTGCCAGCCGCGTGACAGCATCTCGGTGCCGCCCAGCGCGTATCCGATCCGGGGGCCGGTCTCAAAGCCGGCGATCGCCGCCAGCAGCAGCTCTTGACCGCTCACCGGACGGTCCATGTGGGCGGCTGTTGCGAGCAAGGACGGCACCAGCAGTGACGCCGAGTGCAGCGGTGCCAGCGGATGAAAGTCGTCGAGCTCGAAGCCTTGAATGAAGGTGCTGTTCACCAGCGCCGCTCCGGCGGGAGTCGTGGTGCGGCCGGTGCCAATTACTGGAACGGCGCCGCCTCCCTCGATGCCAAGCACAGCCCCGGCGGCCACTCGCGACCACGGCAGCTGCGCCCCGACCAGCGCGCATCCGATGCCGTCGAGCAACAGGTGTGTGGCGCGCTGCCGCACATGGTCGGGGATCTTGTCCCAGGCCAGCGCGTGCACCCAGGTCACCAGCCGACCGGTCGGGCCGTCGGGCGCGCTTGGGACGGTATCGCTCCGGCCCGACGCAGGGGTTTGGTCGATCGAAGCGTTCACACATCCCATTGGAGATAGCTTGTCGACTGCACACCACTTAACTTGCTGGATCAGCAAGTAGCATCGGTCTGTGGCGACCGCGGCGCTGCGCGGACTTCAGTTGCTGGAAGCGCTCGCAGGGATGCGCCAACCGGCCACTCTGCGGGATGTCGCCGACCGCGCCGGCCTCTCGGAGTCCTACGCCTTCCGGATCCTGCGGTCGCTCGAGCATGAGGGCTACCTCCACCACCTCGGACGATCCGGTTACCGACTGGCCAGCCGGTCGGTCGCCCTGGCAACCCTCATCGGTCCGCGACCCGCCATGCTGCGCTTGATGTATCCGGTCGTGGCCCGTCTGGCCACCGTCAGCGGTGAGGCCGCTGTCGTGCACCTGCGCGCCGGCCACTCGCGCGTGCTGGTACTCGGTGTGCCCGCGCCATCGGGGCCGATCCTCGACCCGGCAGGCGTTCTGGGGGAGCGGTCGCCGCTGGCGACCGGAGCCAGCGGCCGGATCATCCTCGCCTATCTTCCCGAGGCCGAGCTCGTCGGCATCGATCTCGACGGTGTCACGCCAGAACACGTCGCCGCGATCCGGGAGCGCGGCTACGAGATGTCTTACGGCGAGAACCATCCCGGCATCAACGGCATCTCCGTCCCGCTGCTTGCCGAAGCGGAGGATCCGGTGAACCCGCCAATAGCGCTCGGCTCCATGACCGTCGCCGGTCCTTCCGAACGCTTACCCCCGCAGGCCCTCGCCCGCCTGGTTGGCCCACTGCTGGGCGCCTGCCGTGACCTCAGCCCGCGTCTGGCCGCGCTCCTTGGCCCTAATCGAGGTGCCACGATCGAGGCCCTCGACCTCTAGATGCACGCTGACAAGCATGTCAAGCCGTCAGGCCACGGGAGTAATGATGCGCAAGCTGACGTATCGTGTTGTGACCCAAGTGTTTCGGCGACAATCTGGCGTGTACGGCAGAACTCCCATCCAACTCGAAGCTCCTATCCGAACTGGCCGACTTGGTAGTCGCCGGCGGGCTGGCGGATGATCACGTTCACGCGGTTGACGGTGTTCATGAAGGCAATGAGGCACACCAGGGCGGCGAGCTGGTCCTCGTCGTAATGCTTGGCGGCATTCGCCCAGGCATCGTCCGTGACACCACCGGCCGCGTCAGCGATGCGGGTGCCCTGTTCCGTAAGCTCCAGGGCCGCACGCTCGGCCTCGTTGAAAACCGTGGCCTCCCGCCACGCCGCGACCAGGTTGAGCCGTGTCGAGGTCTCCCCGGCGTGCGCGGCCTCCTTGGTGTGCATATCGGTGCAGACACCGCAGCCATTGATCTGACTGGCGCGCAGCGCCACCAGCTGCTGCGTCGCTGCCGGCAGCGTCGAGTCCGTGATCACCTTGCCCGCCGAGGTGATGTACTTCAGCATCTTGCCTGCGGTCGGGTTGTCGAAGAGGTTCAAGCGAGCATCCATGCTGCACTCCTTGTTGTTGGTGGTTCCACCTCTTAGACACAGCAGCTCGGCAATACGTGACAGGAACGAATGTGACATGCGCCTCCCCGTCTCGCGCCGCGGCCGGCTTCACGGGCGCGTCGGGCCACCGTTCCGGTGGCGTTGTCGCGGAAGTCCATTCGGCGCGGGATCATCGGCTCACTGTGGGTTCAATACGTGTGGTGAGTTCGGTCAGGATGTCGCGGTCGGCCGGCGCCCAATTCAGCTCGCGGCGTGCACGTGCGGCGGTCATGCGCTGGTCGAGGGCGAACGCGTCGGCTAGCGGACCGAATTCCTGCTGGGCCTGCTCCATTGTGATGGAGCTTGCGGTGCCGGGCCGACCCGCCGCGATGCTCACCGCCTCGGCGACCTGACGCATGGTCGGTGACTGGGTGTCGTCAACTCCGGCATAGACGCTGCCCGCGGGCGCTGCCAGCGCGGCGACGTAAAGCTCGGCGATGTCGTCGACATGAACCATGGCCCAACGGTTTTGGCCGCTACCGATGTAATGCGCCGATCCGGTGCGGGCGGGCTTGCCCAGGAAGGCCGCGATGAGTCCGCCGCCGTGGCCGTAGACCACTCCCGGCATCACCAGCACCGGGTGGCCACCCTGCGCGGCGCGTGCGAGCACTCGCTTCTCGTTGTCGGCTCGCCAGGCGGTCACCGGAGGCGGTGACTGCGGCGCGGTCTCGTCGACGATCTGATTGGTGTGGCCGTAGACCCAGACTCCGCCGGTGTGCACATACGGCCGAGAGCCGAGTCCGTCCTGGATCGCGGTGGCCGCGGCCAGGTCGACCGCTGCGGTGTCGGGCCCGTAGTCCTGGGCCAGGTGGATGGCAGCGTCGGCGTCTTCCGCCGCCGTGCGCAGCACCGCTACATCGGTCAAACCGCCTAGCGTCGGGACGGCGCCCAGGCGCTGGACTCGCCGCCCGGCGTCGTCGCTGCGCACCAACGCAACGACCTCATGCCCGTGCGCCCTCAGGGCCCGTATCGTGGCCTGCCCGACGTAGCCGGAACCACCGGTAACCAATACCTTCATCGCCCTTCTCCTTCTCGTCCTGAGCCAGCGTGCCGCCGACGAATCGCCTCGTCCAAGACCTGTTGCGTCGTCCCCGATACCCTGGAGGTATCGGCGATGTAGGAGGTGGCGTGGATCTGGACTTGCGCAAACTGCGCTACTTCGTCGCCGTGGCCGAAGAGCTGAACTTCAGACGCGCGGCTGAGCGGTTGCACCTCGCTCAACCGGTGTTGTCCCGGCAGATTCGCGCGCTGGAAAAGGAGTTACACGCCCAACTATTCACCCGCGATAGCACGGGCACGCAGTTGACCGAGGCGGGAAGTCACCTGTTGACCGATGCCACAGCGTTGCTCGCGCATGCTGAGGCTGCGCGGCGCCGGGTGGCTCAGGCAGCCCAGGGAATCATTACGTTCACAGTGGGATTCATGCCGGGACTGACGATAACGGAGCCGGTGCGCGCGCTGGGCGCCGCCCATCCCGACATCAGCGTCGAGGTGTTGCGGACCGACTGGACCAACCAGATCAGCGTATTGCACGACGGCCGCGCCGATATCGGGTATGTCCGGATGCCGGTCGACCTCACCGGGCTCCAGTCGTCGCCGTTGCTCACCGAGCCACGCGTTGCGGTGTTGCCGACCAGTCACCGCCTCGCCGGCAAGGAAAAGGTGAGCCTCGATGACCTTGCCGACGAGCATCTGCTGCAGCACCCCGAGGCCGTACCCGAATGGCAAGCCGTGGCAACCGAATTGCGTGACGGGCCGCGTGCGGCCTTCGTTGACGCGCGCAGCGTGGAGGAAAAGCTGGAACGTGTTGCCGCCGGCCGCGGCTTTAGCGTGCTGCCCGAATCGACGGCCACCTATTACCAGCGCCCGGATGTGGCTTGGATGCCGATCACCGATATCCCACCCAACGAAGTGCGACTTGCCTGGGTCTCCACGCGCCGCAATCCATTGATCGCCGAGTTCGTGCAGCTAGCCGAAAGCGCGATGACCCAGGCGGGTGGCTGAAGTCGCCGCCGACGAGCTCGGAGTTTCTCGGTCACGTCGTATTCGCGATGGCAAGCGCAGCCGCTCGAAGTCGACGACATTGTCCCCAGACACACCGATTGGTGAGCGGTGTTGTACCCACCGCCATAGACCGGCGCCGGTAGTTGTTCAACGATTGGAATCAACTCCGCGCATACATCAGCGGTAAGCAACCGAAAGAAGGCACCGTATGGGCACGATCACCACGGCCGACGGCACTGAGATCTTCTACAAAGACTGGGGCACAGGCCAACCCATCGTGTTCAGCCACGGTTGGCCGCTGTCGGCCGACGACTGGGACATCCAAATGCTGTTTTTTCTGCAACACGGCTACCGCGTTATCGCACACGACCGGCGCGGCCATGGCCGATCCACTCAGACCGGCGACGGCCACGACATGGATCACTACGCCGATGACCTGGCTGCGCTGACTGAGCATCTCGACTTGCATGACGCCGTCCACGTCGGCCACTCCACCGGGGGCGGTGAGGTCGTGCGGTACCTGGGACGCCACGGCGAAAGCCGCGTCGCCAAGGCGGTATTGATCAGCGCGGTGCCGCCGCTGATGGTGCAGACCCCTGCCAATCCGGGCGGCCTTCCCAAAGACGTATTCGACGGGTTCCAGGCTCAACTTGCGGCCAACCGGCCGAAGTTCTACCGCGACCTCGCGGCGGGGCCGTTCTACGGTTTCAACCGACCCGGCGTGGAACCCTCAGAGGCAATCATCGCCAACTGGTGGCGCCAGGGAATGATGGGCGGCGCGAAGGCCCACTACGACGGCATCGTCGCCTTCTCCCAGACCGACTTCACCGAAGACCTGAAGAAGATCACCATCCCGGTGCTGGTGATGCACGGCGACGACGACCAGATCGTTCCCTACGCGGACGCCGGACCATTGTCAGCGCAGCTTCTCAAGAACGGAATGCTGAAGACCTACAAGGGCTTCCCGCATGGGATGCCCACCACCCAGGCGGAGACGATCAACGCCGACCTGCTCGCCTTCCTCAGCTCCTGACCGGCGAAGCTCACCTGTCCTCGGCGCGGCAGACCCGGCGCACCAAATCCTGCCAACCCGCAGCGATGCGCTCCATCGGCAGGCTGGCGTCGCTGAGGTCGGCCGCCGACAGGTAAAGCAGCATCGGGCCCTCCAGAGCCGCGGTGAGCTGGACGACAAGCATGCCGAGATCGGCGTCGCCGAGACGCATCTGGCGCAGCAGCGCCCGGGTTCCCCGAAGCGGTGTCCCGGATTGCGTTCGAACCCTCTGGCCGCTGGCTGAGCTGCGACGGCGGCGACACGGTCGTGTGCTGGGATTTCTCCGGTTCCGGTCCCACCGGACGCCGAAGCGATGCTTGGTGAGGCGCGCCGCGCCGACTTACCGCGCTGGCCTGGGCAGATTCGGCCCTGCTGGATGACCGCCACCGGTGATCCGGTCAGCGCACTTGCGGTTAGCGGTGAGCGCATCGTCTCCGGTCACCGCTCGGGCGCCGTGCGCTGCTTCACCAGATCGGCACTCGCCTAGCGGGAGTCGACGTGGCTGGCGCGGCGTGCTATTGTGCGCCGAAATGACAATCGTTTTCACTAACTGTGCGGACGG
>NZ_DASQVQ010000162.1:0-6518 GCF_035640695.1 Mycobacterium sp. | reverse complement strand
CTCCCCCGCCGATGGTGCCCGCGATCACCACACCGGTGTTGATACCGATGCCGATCCGCAGCGCCCCACCGAATTCCTCGGCGACCAGCCGGTGAATCAACACCGCGGCACTCACCGCGGCGTCGGCATGATCCGCAAGATCATTCGGGGCGCCGAAGACCGCCAACGCGCCATCGCCGAGGAACTTATTCACGTGCCCACCGGCATCGACGACCGCAGGCACCACGATCTCGAACAGCGCGTTGAGGCGCGCGACGGTGTCCTCGGCGGTGTTCGCCTCGGCGAACGGGGTGAAGTCGCGGATATCGACGAACATCACCGTCACCTCCCGGCGTTCACCGGTGAACACGTCATCACCCTGCTCGAGCAGCCGGGCCGCCAACGCTGGATCGACGTAAGTCCCGAATGCCGCCTGAAGTCGTTGCCGCTCAGCCAAACCCGCCTGCATGCGATTGAAGGACGCCGCCAGCGCGCCCAGATCATCGTCCTGGTACACCGGCAGGCGTTGACTGTAGTCGCCGACCGCAACCCGTTGCGTTCCCTCGGCAAGGTCGCGGATGGGTCGCAACGACGGCGAGAACGAGGGGGTAACGGTGATCGCGACGCCGCAAAGGGTCAACGCACTCGCGATTGCGACGGCAAGCGCAGGGCCGTACTTTGCCAGATTCAATACGGCCGCCAGCATCGCGCCCAAGATGACGAACCCAAAGACCGCGGCGAGCAAGGACACGTTCGACCAAGCGGCAAACGTCGGGCGAGACCGGGGCAGGGAGTCACCGATGCCGGTGTCACCGGCGATGGCGGCCCTTACTGGCCGCAGCGCTGCTTCAAAGCCGCTGTGGATACCGATCAGGATGACGGCAGGCCCGCCGACAGCGCCCAGAATCGCGTACTGGGCTAGCCGTGAACCGGTCGCCCCGGCGATCACGGCGACACCGACCGCCGCGATGGCGCCCCAAACAGCGTTGACCCCCAGCGCTCGGGCGACCAATCCCCGGGCCCAGGTGTAGGTAGCTTCCAGCGCCCTTGCCCGATCGACCCTGTGGCCGGCTGCCCACTGCTCTGCAAGTCGGACCCGACCCAGGCTGGGAAGAATCGACAGGTACACCAGCACCGGCACGGCCACAACGGTGCCGGCGGCCGCCTCTACATAGTGACCAGACTCCTCGAAAGCAACGACAACGCACGACACCAGGAGGTAGATCGGCAGCAGCACCGCCAGAACGCCCGCGCACATCATCCACGAGTACGTCGCTCCGTGCCGCTCCCACGCCCACTGCCAGAAACGGTCCATGCGAAAACGAAACACCCCCGGCCTGGTGACCGGGGGCGTTTCGCGCTTCAGCTAGTGCATGTGGCCGTGGTGGTCGTGCTCGGCCTCTTCCTCGGGCTTGTCCACCACCGCCGTCTCGGTGGTGCAAGATGTGCCAACGCCCCAACGTGCCCTACTGGTGAGCCGGCACAGCCGGGTCACGGACGCTACTACATCACGAGCTGGCTTTTCACCGAGTCCTGCCAGAACAACGAACTAGCTCGATGACGTGACTTGGGTCGTAGCATTACCCGGTGAGTTTTGTCGTCTCGCCAGAGGCTTACGCCCGTTTCATGGGTCGATACGCCGAGCCTCTTGCGGCGGTCTTTGCGGCATTTGCCGGGGTCGGCGCGGGCGATAAGGTGCTCGACGTCGGTTGTGGAATAGGTGCCCTGACGGCGCACTTGCGTTCGATCGGAGCGGAGGTCGCAGCGATCGATCCTTCACCGCCGTTCATTGACGCGCTCCGTACGCGCTTGCCAGACATCGACGTGCGTCGAGGTATGGCGGAGGCACTGCCGTATGCCACTGCCGCCTTCGACGCTGCTCTCGCGCAGTTGGTGGTGCACTTCATGACGGATCCCGTGGCCGGTCTCAGACAGATGGCGCGAGTGACTCGGTGTGGCGGTGTCATCGCAGCATGCGTGTGGGATGGGCCGACCGGTGCTCTGGCGCCGTTCTGGGATGCGGTGCACATCATCGACCCTGACGTTGAGGACGAAGCGCTCCTCTCCGGGGCACCTAAGGGGCACCTGGCTGAGCTATTCGAAGCGGTTGGCCTGCGCGATGTGGAAGAGGATTCCGTTGCGGTCGATGTTGTGCACCCGACGTTTGAGGAATGGTGGGAGCCGTACACATACGGTGTAGGTCCTGCCGGTGACTATGTCCAGCGACTCGATGACGATGCTCGCGCACGTCTCGAATCAGTGGCTGTCGAACGTCTGGGTAGTGGGCCCTTCACCGTCACCGCAACTGCGTGGGCCGCCCGTGGGACGGTCTAAGTACGACGTCGTCGTGAACCGCCTGGCTGCTCCGTCGCCGAGTGTGCGAATTCTTACGCCGTTGCGGCGTGTTGCGTAAGAAACCGCACAGACGCCGAGGTCGTCGATCACCCGAAAACGAAGCATCCTCGGGTCAGAGCCCGAGGGTGCTTCGAGTACGAAAACTCTAGTGAGCGTGGCCGTGGTGGTCGTCGGAGAATTCCTCCGGCTTGTCGACCACCGCGGTCTCAGTGGTTTAGTTTTAAGCCGTGCCTGAGCTGGTTAAACGATCACTCATCGTTACTCGACTCTCCCGAGTCACCGACGCTTAGACGCGTTCATCGACGCGAAGTTCGCCGCAGAGGCCAACGGCGGCAAGCTGACCTCATGGATCATGCGTCCGGCTGTCGCCAACGCCATCCTGAAGATCAAGAAAGCCACCGGTTCTACCGAGTCGCTGCTGTCGTACAACGACGCTGGCGATCTGGTGATCGCGGGCCTGCCCGTCATCACCTCCGCTCAGGTCGACGCCGCCACGCTGTTCTGGGGCATCTCCAAGGCCCGCACCGTCCTCGCGACCCGCACCGGCACCACGGTCGAGCGGTCCACCGAGAGCGCGTTCCGCAACTACGCGCTGGACATCATGGCGAACTACCGCTACGGAATCGGCTTCCTGCGTGAGGAAGCCAACGTGCGCGGCTACGACGCCGCCTGATCTCCAGATCAGCTGAGCCACAACTGAATACATCAGCTGGAGGGCCGTCCTGACGGGGACGGCCCTTCGGGCGCTTATGGTCGAAAGTCGCCATTCGCGCCCGATGCGGTCCACTTCTCCGGGCTACCCAGGTGTTCACGTCCAAGGGGCGCTAGAGGGCCAGCTGAGCGCCGCCCGAGAACGCCGAGTCGTGGCACACGATTGCTTGAGGCACCGCGCCAGGTGGGACATCGAACATAACTTCCGTGTTGATGCTCAGGCCGGGGTTGATGTCCTCCCTCCAGCTCTCGTCGCTGAGCGAGCTGGAAGCCTCGTACTTGTTGCCGTTGACGATCAACTTCTGGTTGGTCGCCCAAAAGGTCCGAGCTTCGTCACCAATGTTCGTCACCCTGAGCTTGACGACGAAGAACTCGCCCTTGGCCTGCTCAGCGTTGAAGATCCCCGCCTTCGAAGGGGAACGCTCGACACCGGTCACCTGGAACTCGAACTTGCCGTCTCTCACCGAGCTTCCAGCAGGGGCCACGACCGGGCCGGATGGCTCGGCTGCCGTGGTGTTCCACGCTTTGGTGGTGCTCGCTGAGTTCGACCGCGTAGAGGAGGTGGCTGTGTCCTTCTTGTCGCTGTCATTCCCGCCGCTGGCGATGGCAATCAGGACTACCGCTGCGGCCCCGACGCCTGCGATCCACTTCCAGTTCCACTGCTGCTTGCCCGGCCTCACGGGTTCGCCGATGCCTGGTGGCGGGGCAGGGAATGGCGCGTAGTTCTCGGTCCACACTCTGCCGTCGAAGTACCGCTGGCGGCTCGGATCAGATGGATCTGGATACCAACCGGCTGTTGGCTGCGTCATAAAGCCCCCGTCTCTGTTTAGCTGCTCTACCTACAGGCGGGGGACAGCATAACCACAGCGTCCGACAAGGTGCGGAGGAATCACAACGATTTACTTACCCGCGATGGAACCCGACCGGGCGTAACAAGCTGCTCAGTCCGTGACCGGTAGAGGAGTGTAGGGCGGTATGTCCTGTGCGATGCAGATGAACTCATCAGGACGGATGAGCCCAAGGCTGCGTAGTTCTTCTTGGATAGAACGCTCGTTGTCGTCGCACACGCGCTAATCGTCACAGGTCAGGTAGCACAAATCAATAAGTGCATTAGCTGATAGGCGGACGCCGGCTAGCGCGTATGCGTTGGTAGATGCACTGCTCGGTGCTCGGCGTGATTTCACTGTTTTTCTAAATCCGCAGGACCGGTTGCAATCCCTACCGCAGGCCTGAAGCATTCAAAGCTAGTAAGGTGCACCCCACTTCCGCCGCTCGGCTGCGGCCCCTTCCTCCCACGCCTGGATCTCTTCAGGCGAGCTGTTCTCGTCCACCTGCGCCCACTCGGGCAGGCTCAGACGAAAGCACCCCCGGCATGACCGGGGGTGCCCGCACTGCTCTAGCGCCTAGTGGTGATGGTGGCCGTGGTCATCGTCCTCTTCCTCTGGCTTGTCGACCACCGCCGTCTCGGCGGTGCGAGATGTACCACTGCAGCCGACCACCGCTTGGCATGCGTTAGGCAATTCAGCCGAGGCGATGGAAACGAGTCTCAGCAAGGTCGAGCCCGAAGACCTGTGTTGCGGCTGACTTACCCTTCAGCGCGTGCGATCCCCCGTCGGTGAGTCCGCGCGGTCGAGACGCCAGGGCGTCGACAGTCTGGTGGGTGAGAAGGATCGCGTCGCCGGTGGTTTTGGTGAGCTGCTCGACGCGGGCAGCGACGTTGACGGTGTCGCCGATCAGGGTGAACTCGAGTTTGCTTCCACCGCCGATGGTCCCGGCGATCACCTTGCCGGTGTTGATCCCGATGCCGATCCGGAGCTCGCTCCCGAATCGCTCGGTGACCAGACGGTGAATCACCACCGCGGCGCCCACTGCGGCGTCGGCATGATCGGCGAGGTCGTTCGGGGCGCCGAAGACGGCAAGCGCGCCGTCGCCGAGGAACTTGTTGACGTGCCCACCGGCCTCGACAACTGCAGGCACCACTATCTCGAATAGAGCGTTGAGGCGGGCGACCGTGTCTTCGGCGGTGTTCGTCTCGGCGAACGGGGTGAAGTCGCGGATGTCGACAAACATCACCGTCACTTCGCGGCGCTCGCCGGTGAAGACATCGTCGCCCTGCTCGAGTAGCCGCGCCGCGAGGACCGGGTCGACGTATGTCCCGAACGCCGCCTGAAGTCGTTGCCGCTCAGCCAAACCCGCCTGCATGCGGTTGAACGACGCCGCCAGCGCGCCGAGATCATCGTCTTGAACTACCGGTACCCGCTGGCTGTAGTCACCGGCCGCAACACGTTGTGTTCCTTCGGCGAGGTCGCGAATGGGTAGCAGGGACGGTGAGTACGCGACGCCGATCACCGACGGCACCGCGAAGCCAAGCGTCATCGCGCACCCAATCACAACGGCAAGCACCGGGACCTCACTGACCTGGTGCAACACGGCCGCCAGCATCGCGCCGACGACGGCGAACACGAACGCGGTGGCCAGCATGGCCAAGTCCGACCACGCGGCAAAAGTGGGACGAGAGCGGGGCATGGAGTCACCGATCTTCGTATCCCCGGCCATCGCGGTCCTAGCCGGCCGCAGCGCGGCTTGCACGAAGCTGTGCACACCGACCAGCTGAACGAGCGTTCCTATGACGGCCCCAAGAATCCCGTACTGGACGAGCCGCGACCCGGTCGCCCCGACGATCGCACCCACAACGATCGATAGGACCGCCACGCCCACGGCGTTGCCCGCCACCGATCGGACAACCACCCCGCGACTCCAGGCGTAGGTCGCTTGCAGTGCCCTGGCTCGATCGACCTCGTGGCCGGCCGCCCATTGTTCAGCGAGGCGGAGGGGTTGGCGGCCGGGAAGAATCATCACGTACACCAGCACAAGCACGGCGACAACGGTTACGCCGACGGCCTCGACGTATTGACTGGAGTCCTCGAAAGCGACAACGAGGAACGACATAAGGAGGTAATTCGCCAGCATCACCGGGAACGTGATCGCGTAGATCGCCCACGAATACCTTGCTCCGTATCGATCCCATACCCACTGCCAAATGCGATCCATTACGCGAGATTAAACGTCCGTATCGGTTGAGCCGCTGCTCTTTGCGCAGCTGTCCGCAGTTGAAACGTCCACTTGATACCTCGTGCCGAACAGGACCCAGAAACGAAGCACCCCCGGCGATAACCGGGGGTGTCTCGCGATGCCAGTTCTAGTGAGCGTGGCCGTGGTGGTGACCGGCGTGCTCGTCCTCTTCTTCGGGCTTATCGACGACGGCCGTTTCGGTGGTCAGCACCATCCGGGCCACCGAGCCGGCGTTCACCACCGCCGAACGGGCCACCTTCGCCGGGTCGATGACGCCGTCGGAGACCATGTCGCCGTAGGACAGCGTGGCCGCGTTAAGGCCGTGGCCGGGCGGCAACTCGCTGACCTTGTTCACCACCACCGAGCCGTCGAGCCCGGCATTGGCGGCGATCCAGTACAGC
>NZ_DASQVQ010000161.1:0-6509 GCF_035640695.1 Mycobacterium sp. | reverse complement strand
GAGCGCATCGTCTCCGGTCACCGCTCGGGCGCCGTGCGCTGCTTCACCAGATCGGCACTCGCCTAGCGGGAGTCGACGTGGCTGGCGCGGCGTGCTATTGTGCGCCGAAATGACAATCGTTTTCACTAACTGTGCGGACGGAGCTCACCTATGACGGGTCGACTTGGTCGCAGGGCTGGGACATGGGCTGCGGTGTGTGGCGTCCTGATAGTGCTGGGGGCGGTGGGGTGTAGCAGCAATAACGCGCCGCAGGGGCCTGGCGGTTCGAGCAGCAGCGCGGGCGCGGGGCCCAAGCTGGCGGTGGTCGCCACGATCAATGCGTGGGGCAGCATCGCTTCGCAGCTCGGGGGCGACCGGGTGCAGGAGACCAGCATTATCGCTAATCCCGACACCGACCCGCACAGCTATGAGCCGTCGGCGGCTGACGCGCGGACGGTCTCAGACGCGAAGGTGGTGGTGGAAAACGGGATCGGCTACGACGCGTGGGCCGACAAGCTGTTGTCGTCGAACCCGAATCCGCAGCGGACCGTGCTCACCGTTGGCGATGTTGTCGGGGTGCCGGAGAGCGGCAATCCGCATCAGTGGTATTCCCCGGACTCGGTGACCAAGGTGGTGGACGCGATTACCGCCGCCTACAAGAAGGCCGACCCGAATGACGGTGCGTACTTCGATCAGCAGCATGACCAGTTCCTCAACCAGGGCCTGTCCAACTACCACGCCCAGATCGCCACCATCAAGTCCAAGTACGCCGGTACCCCCGTCGGTGCCAGCGAATCGATTTTCTCGCCGCTATCGGATGCGTTGGGGCTCAACCTGATTACCCCGCCGGAGTTCCTCAAGGCGATCAGCGAGGGTACCGACCCGTCCCCGGCGGATAAGGCCACCATCGACCAGCAGATCGCGACGAACGCGATGAAGGTGTATGTGTACAACAGCCAAAACAGCACCCCCGATGTGCAGGCCCTGGTAGACGCGGTTAAGAAACAGAACATTCCGGTGGCGACGGTGACCGAGACGCTGGCGCCGGCCACCGCGTCGTTTCAGGACTGGCAAACCACCCAGCTGACCGCCCTTGCCGACGCCCTGCACACCGCCACGGGTAAGTAGGTGACCGACGGTTCATTCATCGTCTGACTCGACAGTGACTGCCTCGCCGGTTGTCGACGGCGTCGCGGTCCGGATGCGCGGCGCCTCGGCGGTGGTCGGCGGGAGAACCATCTGGAGCGACGTGTCCCTCGACGTGGCAGCCGGACAGTTCGTCGCCGTGTTGGGCCCCAACGGGTCCGGGAAGTCGACGCTGCTCAAGGCGATATTGGGCCTGACACCGACTCATGGGACCGTGCAAGTGTTGGGTGCGCGGGCGGGGCGGCGCAACAACCGAATCGGGTATCTGCCGCAACGGCGTACGTTCGACGCGAGCCTGCGCATCCGCGGGATCGACGTGGTGTCACTTGGTTTGGACGGCGCCCGCTGGGGAACGCCGCTGCCGTGGCTCACCAGGGCGGTGGCGCCGCAACGGTTCACCGATCGGCGACGCCGGCTCGCGGAGGTACTCGATTTAGTCGGCGCCGCCGACTATGCCCGGCGCCCGATCGGCCAGTGCTCGGGCGGTGAACAGCAACGGCTGCTGATCGCCCAGGCCCTGATCCGCAGGCCGCAACTGTTGTTACTTGACGAGCCGCTGGAGAGCCTCGACGTGCCCAGCCAGGCCGGCATCAGCGCCCTGGTGCGAGACATCTGCCGCCGCGAACGCGTCGCGGTCGTGATGGTCGCCCATGATGTGAACCCGATCCTGCCCTACCTGGATCAGGTCATCTACATCGCACGCGGAGCCGCGGTGAGCGGCACGCCTGAACAAGTGATTGCCGCCGATCAACTCAGCGCGCTCTACGGCACCCCGATCGACGTGCTGCATGACCGGGCCGGGCGACTGTTCGTGGTCGGCCAACCCGACGTCCCCCCCGGGCACACCGCTGGAGACGCCGGATGAACCCGCAGCTGAGCTGGAATGTGTTCACCGATGTGCAGCAGATGTGGGCCTATCCGTTCATGGTGACCGCGCTGCGGGCCGGAACCGTCGTCGCCGTCGTCTCCGGGGTCGTCGGCTGGATGATGGTGCTGCGCCGGGAAAGCTTCGCCGGCCACACCCTGGCCGTCGTCGGTTTTCCCGGGGCCGCCGCCGCGGCATGGTTGGGGCTGGCCACCGGCTACGGCTACTTCGCAGCCTGCATCGGCGCAGCAGCGGCGATCGCGCTGCTACCGGCGCCGACCAAGGCCGGCGGGCTAGCCGGTTTCAGCGAGGAATCCGCGGTGATCGGCACAATTCAAGCCCTGGCACTGGCGACCGGTTTGCTGTTCGTAAGCCTTTATCACGGGTTCCTATCCGGGTTGACCAACCTGCTGTTCGGCACCATTGCCGGTATCAGCAGCCAGCAGCTCGACGTGCTAAGCGTGGTCGCACTGGTGTGTCTGATCGTGATGGCCGCGATCGGGCGGCCGCTGCTGTGGACGTCGATCGACCCGGAGACGGCCGCGGTCAACGGTGTGCCGACCCGGCTGGTGGCCGGACTCTTCATGCTGGTGCTCGGTGTCGCCGCCGCCGGTGCCAGCCAGGTCACCGGCAGCCTTTTGGTGTTTGCGCTGTTGGTCGCCCCTGCGGCGGCGGCGTTTCGGCTCACCGCGCATCCCGGGGTGGGTATCGCGACTTCGGTGGTGATCGCGGTCGCGGTGACCTGGGTGGGTATCGGGTTGGCGTTCTATTCTCCGTACCCGATCGGATTCTGGGTGAGCAGTTTGGCGTTCGCTATCTATTTGCTGGCTGCCGGCTACCGAGCCGGCGTCGACCGTCGTCGCCAGCGAATCCGCGAACCGGAATCCGCGGTTCGGCAGGTGGTGGCGACATGACACGGTCTGGCGCGCTTGGTCCGCTGAGCGGGCTGGCGAACATGTTGGGCCAACCGTTCATCATCCACGCCTTGGTGGCCGGCACCGCGGTGGCCGCCGTGTGTGGGCTGGTCGGCTACTTCCTTGTCTTGCGCAGTCAGGTTTTTGCCGGTGATGCACTCGGGCACGTCGCCTACACCGGCGCCATGGCGGCGCTGGTGGCCGGCCTGGACATGCGCGCGGGCTTGTTCGCGGCCACCATCGTCGCCGGATTGGCGTTGGGTTCGGTCGGGCGCCGCGGCGGCGACGACGTCGTGATCGGCTCGTTTTTCTCCTGGGTGCTCGGGCTGGGCGCGCTGTTTTTGACCTACTACATCACCCACGGCAGCGGCAATAACGGCACCGCGAACGTTAATGTCTTGTTCGGCAGCATTTTCGGGATCAATGACCACGCCCAGACGATGGCGGTCGCCGTGGCGGCGGGTGTGGGCATTGCAGTGATCGCCATCGCGCGGCCGCTGCTGTTCGCCACTATCGATCCGGCCGTCGCCGCGGCCGCCGGCGTGCCGACCCGCATGCTTGGCGCGCTGTTTCTGGCGCTTGTCGGAGCCACCGTCGCCGAGGCCACCCAGATCATCGGCGCGCTGGTGGTGCTGGGCCTGCTCGCCGCGCCGGCGGCCGCCGCTGCCCGGCTGACAACCCGCCCCTGGCACGGATTCTGGTTGTCGGCGGTATTAGCAGTCGCGGCGATCTGGATCGGCGTCACCATCGCCTACGCCGTTCCTGCGGCACCGGCCACCTTCACCATCATGGCTACCGCCGCGGCGATGTACGCGCTCGCCGCCCTGATCACTTCCCGAGATCGCCGCTCCCGCTTCGCATTGGCGGGGCAATAACGCTGCACAAGCCGAGGAGCGCAACGATGCCCGCGCCACCTCCCCGGCGGCTTCGAAAGACCGCCAACCGACAAGCGGTCCTTGACGTGCTGGGTCGCAGCGACCATTTTCGCAGTGCGCAACAACTGCACATGGAGATCCGGCAAGGCCACAGCATGCGGATCGGGTTGACAACCGTCTATCGGATCCTGCACGTCCTGGTCGAGCAGAATATCGCCGAGACGCAGCGCGCCGAAGACGGCGAGACGCTCTACCGGCTGTGCGCAACCCGCGGGCACCGCCACTACCTGCTGTGCCGACGGTGCGGGCGGGCGGTGGCGTTCACGGTGGACGATGTCGAATTGCACACCGCCCGGCTCGCTCAGCAGCACCGTTACGCCGACGTCACCCACCACATCGACCTCTATGGAACCTGCCCGCAGTGCGCGTGACCGCCTGAGCTCGCACGCTCGGCTTGGGAAGAAACTTAGGCCGTAGTGTCGCGGATGCCGAGTCGCAGATGCTCGATGTGATAGACGGCCGCATCGAGGAGTTCAGCGACGTGGTTGTCATAGAGGCGATAGACGATGCTGCGCCCGGTGCGCGTTCCGGTGACCATCCCCAGCGCGCGCAGCAGCCGCAACTGATGTGACACAGCCGACTGGTGCATGCCGATCTCCTCGGCGAGGTCGTTGACTGAGCACGGCCCCTGGCGCAGCCGGACAAGCATCATCAACCGGCTGGGTGTTGCCAAGGCCTGCAGTGTTTGGGCCACGGTCGCCGCGCCATCGGCGTCGAGTGCCGCGACGGGGGTGTCCCTGCCCTCGATTCCGTGGCCCACCGAACCATCGTAGTCCTAGCCTTACATGAAGAGATCTTCATACGTGTGTAGTGTCTAGGCGAGTTGACCAGACACCACAGATACGGGCGCAGGGAGACGCGATGGCATCGGTTACCGCCGAGATCGCGGATACGCGCACCGGGGTTGCCCCCCGCCGCACCGCACTGTGGGCCCTGCCCGAGGTGCGCTGGGCAGTGGCCGCGACGGCGTTGTTTGTGGCCGGATTGGTCGCGCAGTTAGCCGGCGGCCCTGGCTGGCTGTGGTGGGGGCTGTATTTGGCGTGCTATGTGACCGGCGGGTGGGAGCCGGCGTGGGCCGGGCTGCGGGCCTTGCGGCACAAGACACTCGACGTCGATCTGCTGATGATCGCGGCGGGCATTGGTGCCGCGGCGATCGGACAGATCCTCGACGGCGCCCTGCTGATCGTCATCTTCTCGACCTCAGGGGCGCTGGAAGCGCTGGCGACCCGGCGCACCGAGGATTCGGTGCGGGGGCTGCTCGACCTGGCACCCGATCAGGCCACCCGCCTGATGGCTGGCGGACACGAGCAGCGGGTTGACACAGCGGTGCTGGCGGTGGGCGACGAGATCCTGATCAGACCCGGGGAACGCGTCGGGGCCGACGGCGAAATACTCGACGGCGCAAGCGATGTCGATCAGTCCACGATCACCGGGGAATCATTTCCGGTGAGCAAGACCACCGGTGAGCAAGTGTTCGCCGGCACCCTCAACGGTTCAGGCGCGCTGCGGGTGCGCGTCGACCGGGAAGCATCGCAGACCGTGCTCGCGCGGATCGTGGCGATGGTCACCGAGGCGTCGGCGACCAAGGCCACGACCCAGTTGTTCATCGAGAAGGTCGAGCAGCGCTACTCGGTGGGGATGGTGGCCGCCACCCTGGCGTTATTCTTCGGGCCGTTGTTGTTCGGGGCCGCGTTGCAGCCAACACTGCTGCGGGCGATGACGTTTATGATCGTGGCCTCTCCGTGCGCGGTCGTGCTTGCCACGATGCCCCCGCTGTTGTCGGCCATCGCCAACGCCGGCCGCCACGGGGTGCTGGTCAAGTCCGCGGTGGTGATGGAACGGCTGGCCGACACGACCATGGTCGCGTTCGACAAGACCGGCACCCTCACCGAGGGCACGCCCCAGGTCGCCGAGATCCGTGTGCTACCCGGCGCCGGCTTGGACGAGGCGACGGTGCTGTCCCTGGCCGCCAGCGCCGAACGGCCCAGCGAACACCCGCTGGGTGCGGCCTTGGTCGGCGCCGCACGCGACCGCGGGCTGCGCCTGCTGCCCGCCGACGAGTTCACCGCGATGCCCGGCCGCGGCGTAAGCGCCGTGGTGGCGGGCCGACGCGTGCAGGTCAGCAACCCGCGTCGCGGGCCGACGCCCGATCCCGTGTCGCCGCAGCACATTACGCTGGCCCAACAGGCCGGCGCCCTGGCCGCCGAACTGCAAGCCAGCGGCCAAACGGCCGTCGTTGTCACCATCGACGATGGTCCAGTCGCGGTGCTCGGTTTCGAGGATCGAGTGCGCGCCAATGCCCCCCAGACCGTCGCCGCGCTGACGAACCTGACTGAAACCACACCGGTGCTGATGACCGGTGACAATCCATCCGCGGCAAGCCATCTGGCCGGCAAGGTCGGTATTCCGGAGGTGCACGCGGGTCTGCTGCCCCAAGACAAGGTCAGCCGCATTCACAACTTCGAACGCGGCGGCGCCAAGGTGGCGCTGGTCGGCGATGGTGTCAACGACGCACCGGCCCTGGCGGCCGCCCACACCGGCATCGCGATGGGCCGCGTCGGATCTGACCTGGCCTTGGATACCGCCGATGTGGTCGTGGTCCGCGACGAGCTCGCGGCGATCCCGGCCGCGATCACGCTGTCGCGCCGCGCCCGCCGGGTGGTGGCCGCC
>NZ_DASQVQ010000160.1:0-15391 GCF_035640695.1 Mycobacterium sp. | reverse complement strand
GTTGGGGCAGTTGGCGTTTGGATCGATACGGCCCGAGCACCGCCGCGCCGTGCGGCTTGGTCAGCAGCTGACGCGCGACGGCGTTCACCTCGTCGACGGTGACCCGGTCGATCTCGGCCAAGGTGTGCCCGATGCTGCGGTATTCGCCGTAGTTGAGCTCGCTGCGTCCAATGCGGTTCATCCGGGAACCGGAATCCTCCAGCCCGAGTACGATTCCGCCGCGCAACGAGCCTTTGGCGATGCGGCATTCGTCCTCGGTGATCCCATCGCGGGCAACGGTTTCCAGCACCTCCGAGGTCACCCGCACCACCTCGCCGAACCGCTCCGGCAGACACGCCGCGTACACCGACAGCGCGCCGCTGTCGGCGAACGTGTCGACGGTGGAGTACACCGTGTAGGCCAGCCCGCGCGATTCCCGAACCGCTTGGAACAGCCGCGAACTGAGGCCACCGCCCAGCGCGGCGTTGAGCACCGTCAGCGCCCAGCGGTGCGGCCAGTGCCTGCCCGGTGCGCGCACGCCCAGCGACAGATGGGTCTGCTCGGCATCGCGGTTCACCAGTGTCAGCGTCGGCCGCCCCGGCACCCGGCCGCTGCCCTTGCGCGGCGGCACCGGCGACTTGCCGCGCACCAGGCGCGGCCCGAAATAGCGGCGCACCAGCGACACCACCTTGTGGTGGTCCACATTGCCTGCCACCGCGACGACCATCCGCTCCGGCGTGTAGCGCCGCAGGTGAAACGAGTGCAGCTGCGCGCGCGTCATCGACGACACCGTCTCGACGCGGCCGATCACCGGCCGACCGATCGGATGCTCGCCGAACAACGAGCCCAGGAACACGTCGCCGATGGTGTCCTCGGGATCGTCGTCGCGCATCGCGATCTCTTCGAGCACCACGTCGCGCTCGAGCTCGACGTCGTCGGCGGCGCAACGGCCGCGCAGCACGACGTCGGCCACCAGGTCGATGGCCAACTCGAGGTCGGTGTCCAGCACGTGCGCGTAGTAGCAGGTGTGCTCCTTGGCGGTGAATGCGTTCAGCTCGCCACCGACCGCATCGACCGCTTGGGCGATGTCCACCGCCGAGCGCGTCGAGGTCGCCTTGAACAGCAGGTGCTCGAGAAAGTGCGCGGCGCCCGCGACGCCGGCGCCCTCATCGCGTGAGCCCACGCCGACCCACACGCCGACCGACGCCGAACGCACCGACGGCACGTGCTCGGTGACCACGCGCAGCCCGCCGGCCAACGTGGTGCGCCGCAGCGCCGAGGACAGCTCGTCGGCCGCCAGCCCGCGGCGCAGCGGCGCCGCCTTACGAACCGGCGGTCGCATCTACCGGCGCGCCCGCTGGGGTCCCCGTGTCCGACCCGGCGTCCGCGTTCTCCTCGGCTACCAGGATCAACGAGATCTTGCCGCGGTTGTCGATGTCGGCGATCTCGACCCGCAGCTTGTCGCCGACGTTCACGACGTCCTCGACCTTCGCGATGCGCTTGCCCTTGCCGAGCTTGCTGATGTGCAGCAGGCCGTCGCGGCCCGGCAACAGCGACACGAACGCGCCGAAATCGGTGGTCTTGACCACGGTGCCGAGGAACCGCTCACCAACCGTCGGCAGCTGCGGGTTCGCGATCGCGTTGATCCGGTCTATCGCCGCCTGCGCCGACGCGCCGTCGGTTGCGCCGACGAACACGGTGCCGTCGTCCTCGATCGAGATCTGCGCGCCGGTGTCCTCGGTGATCCCGTTGATGACCTTGCCCTTGGGGCCGATCACCTCGCCGATCTTGTCGACCGGCACCTTGATCGTGGTGACCCGCGGCGCGTACGGGCTCATCTCGTCCGGCGAGTCGATGGCCTCGGCCATCACCTCGAGGATCGTCAGGCGCGCGTCCTTGGCCTGCGCCAGCGCGCCGGCCAGCACCTGCGACGGGATGCCGTCGAGCTTGGTGTCGAGCTGCAGCGCGGTGACGAAGTCGCGGGTGCCGGCGACCTTGAAATCCATGTCGCCGAACGCATCCTCGGCGCCGAGGATGTCGGTCAGCGCGACGAACCGACGCTCGGTGCCGCCGTCGTCGAGCTCGACGTCGTCGGACACTAGGCCCATCGCGATGCCGGCCACCGGCGCCTTCAGCGGCACGCCCGCGTTCAGCAGCGCGAGCGTCGACGCGCACACCGAGCCCATCGACGTCGAGCCGTTGGAGCCCAGCGCCTCGGACACCTGACGGATCGCGTACGGGAACTCCTCCACGCTTGGCAGCACCGGAACCAGCGCGCGCTCGGCGAGCGCGCCGTGGCCGATTTCACGGCGCTTCGGCGAACCGACGCGACCGGTCTCGCCGGTGGAGAACGGCGGGAAATTGTAGTGGTGCATGTAGCGCTTGGACGTTTCCGGGCCGAGCGAGTCGATCTGCTGAGCCATCTTGATCATGTCGAGCGTGGTGACGCCGAGTATCTGGGTCTCGCCGCGTTCGAACAGCGCGCTGCCGTGCGCCCGCGGCACGACGGCGACCTCGGCCGACAGGGCGCGGATGTCGGTGATGCCGCGCCCGTCAATGCGGAAGTGGTCGGTCAGGATCCGCTGGCGGACAAGCTTTTTGGTCAGCGAGCGGAACGCCGCGCTGATCTCCTTCTCACGTCCGGCGTACGTCTCGGCCAGCCGCGCCAGCACATTGGTCTTGATCTCGTCGGTGCGCTCATTGCGCTCCCGCTTGCCGGCGATCGTCAGCGCCTTGGACAGCTCGTCGGTGGCCACCGACGCGACCGCGTAGTAGACGTCCTCGCCGTACTCCGGGAACACCGGATAGTCGGAGGTGGGCTTGGCCGCGCGCTCGGCGAGCTCCTGCTGGGCGATGCACAGCGTCCTGATGAACGGCTTGGCGGCCTCAAGCCCTTCGGCCACAACGGTTTCCGTCGGCGCCTGCGCGCCGCCGTCGATCAGCGTGATGACGTTCTCGGTGGCCTCGGCCTCGACCATCATGATCGCGACGTCGGTGTTGTCACCGGAGCCGACGATCCGGCCGGCGACGACCATGTCGAAAACCGCCCGTTCGAGCTGCTCGACGGTGGGGAACGCGACCCAGGTGCCGTCGATCAGCGCCACCCGCACACCGCCGACCGGACCGGAGAACGGCAGGCCGGCCAGCTGGGTCGACGCCGACGCGGCATTGATCGCCAGCACGTCGTACAGCTCGTCGGGGTCGAGGGACAACACCGTCACGACAACCTGGATCTCGTTGCGCAGGCCGTCGACGAACGAAGGGCGCAGCGGCCGGTCGATCAGCCGACAGGTCAGGATCGCGTCGGTCGACGGGCGTCCCTCCCGCCGGAAGAACGAGCCGGGGATCCGCCCGGCGGCATACATCCGTTCCTCGACGTCCACGGTCAGCGGGAAGAAGTCGAAATGCTCTTTCGGGTTCTTGCTGGCGGTGGTCGCCGACAGCAGCATCGTTTCCTCGTCGAGGTACGCGACGACGGAGCCGGCGGCCTGCAAGGCGAGGCGGCCGGTTTCGAAGCGAACGGTGCGGGTGCCGAAGCTCCCGTTGTCGATGACGGCGGTGGATTCGAAGACACCGTCTTCAATTTCAGCAACAGACATTGATGTCCGTGGGCCTTCCCGTGCTCAGGTGTTTCGCGTTGTCACGCAGACACTCTGAGGGCTGTCTTGAAGGCTGTTGACCTGGATACGGCTACGGCCGTCGATCGAAGCGGCCGGACCGGGAGCCCGGCCGCCACTACCGAAGACCGCCCCGATGCAGGCGAGTCTCTGTCGTGACACGCAGGAACGGTCGCACGGAACTGCGCCGACCGCACCGTGCCATAGTTTACACAGCCGAATCGGCGCTGGTCGTAGCCGGTGTCAGCGGCGCAGGCCGAGCCGGTCGATCAGCGAGCGGTAGCGCTCCACGTCGACCTGGGCGACGTACTTGAGCAGACGCCGCCGCCGGCCCACCAACAGCAGCAGGCCGCGGCGGGAGTGGTGGTCGTGCTTGTGCACCTTCAGGTGCTCGGTCAGGTCGGCGATCCGCTTGGTCAGCAGCGCGACCTGCGCCTCCGGAGATCCGGTGTCGGTCTCATGCAGGCCGTACTGGCCCAGGATTTCCTTCTTCTGTTCGGCTGTGAGCGCCACGAAATGACTCCATCATCGGTCCGCGAACGTTGGGGATTCGGCTTGGGATCGGCGCCGCCACCGCGAACCGCAGCGCGCACCGCGTCGACTCGGCAGTCTATCAGGGCATCACCCGCCGGGCAGAATCGAGCGAACGCGGTCGGTGTCCTCGCCGATCGCCGTGATCAGGTCCTGGACCGAGTCGAACCGATGCTGGCCGCGGATGCGCCCGACGAAGTCGACGGCGACGTGCTGGCCGTACAGGTCGGCGGCGGTATCCAGGACGAACGCCTCCACGGTGCGGGCGCGCCCGGAGAACGTCGGGTTGGTGCCGACCGATACCGCAGCCTGATAGCGCTCGCCGGGTGTCACGGTGCCAACGACCGGACCGTGGCCCAGCACGGTGAACCATGCCGCGTACACGCCGTCGGCCGGGATCGCCGAGTACATCGGCGGCGCGATGTTGGCGGTCGGGAATCCCAGCACCCGGCCGCGGCCGTCGCCGCGCACCACCACACCCTCGACGCGGTGCGGGCGGCCCAGCGCCTCGGCGGCGGCCACCACGTCGCCGGCATCCACGCAGGAACGGATGTATGTCGACGAATAGGCCACGGTTTCGTTGTTGTGATGCTCGGTGACCAGCGACATGGCCTGTACCGAGAAGCCGAAGCGTTCGCCCGCGCGGTGCAGCAACTCGACGTTGCCCTGGGCCTTCTTGCCGAACGTGAAGTTCTCCCCGACCACGACCTCGACCACGTGTAGCCGCTCGACCAGCAACTCGTGGATGTAGCGGTCCGGGGTGAGCTTCATGAAGTCGGGGGTGAACGGGATCACCAGGAACACGTCGATGCCGAGCTCTTCGACCAGTTCTGCGCGGCGGGTCAGGGTGGTCAGCTGCGCGGGATGGCTGCCGGGGAACACCACTTCCATCGGGTGCGGGTCGAACGTCATCAACACCGTCGGCACCCCGCGGGTCCGACCCTCCTTCACCGCGGTGGCGATCAGCTCGGCGTGGCCCCGATGCACGCCGTCGAAGACGCCGATGGTGAGTACGCATCGGCCCCAGTCCGTGGGGATCTCGTCCTGGCCGCGCCAGCGCTGCACAGGCGCAAGCCTATACGCCAACGCCGTGTCGGCCGACGTGGCTAGAGACCCAGTTCAGCGCCGGATTGCATAGACTTCACCTGTGAGTCCTGACCAAGAGGCGCACGACCTGACCACGGTCGCCCAGGACTACTTGAAGGTCATCTGGAACGCGCAGGAGTGGTCGCGGGAGAAGGTGAGCACCAAGATGCTCGCCGAGCGGATGGGCGTATCGGCCAGCACCGCATCGGAGTCCATCCGCAAGCTCGCCGACCAGGGTCTGGTGGACCACGAGAAGTACGGCGCGGTGACGCTGACCGAACGCGGCCGCCGCGCCGCGGTCTCGGTGGTGCGGCGGCACCGGCTGCTGGAGACGTTTCTGGTGCGCGAGCTCGGCTACCGCTGGGATGAAGTGCACGACGAGGCCGAGGTGCTCGAGCACGCGGTGTCGGACGTCATGATGGACCGCATCGACGCCAAGCTCGGCCATCCGCAGCGTGATCCGCACGGGGATCCGATACCGGGCGTGGACGGACGAGTGCCTAGCCCGCCCGCACGCCGGCTGTCGGAGTGCGGCAACGGCGAGCACGGAGCCGTCGCCCGGATCTCCGACGCCGATCCGGAGATGCTGCGTTACTTCGACAGCGTCGGCATCGCGCTCGACTCACATTTGACGGTGCTGGCGCGCCGCGACTTCGCCGGCACCGTGTCGGTGGGGATCAGCGACGGGCACGAGCCCCATAGCGAGCGCACGGTCGACTTGGGAAACCCTGCGGCGCAATCGATCTGGGTTGTGCCGTGCTAGAGCGTCGCCGGGCGCAACACCACGACTGATTTGGTGCGGGTCTGCTCGTCGCGCAGCAGCGCGATCACCTGGCCGTCCGGGGCCGTCGCCGCGTAGATTCCGTCGATTCCGGCCGGTCGCAGCGGCCGGCCGTGGCTGGTCGCCTCGGCCTGGTCGTCGGTCAGGTCGCGGCGGGGAAACGCGAGCAGGCAGGCCTCGTCGAGCGTGTGACTCGGCCGCGGCTGCTCGGCCAGCTCGTCAAGCGTGCGGGCCTGCTCGAGGCGAAACGCTCCGACCCGGGTGCGGCGCAGCGCGCAGAGGTGACCGCCGACGCCAAGCGCGGCGCCCACGTCACGGGCCAGCGCGCGGACGTAGGTGCCGGACGAGCAGTCCACCTCGACATCGACCTCCACCAGCCGGTCAAGACGGCGGATGGACAGCACATCGAAACGGTCGACGCGCACCGCGCGGGCGGTCAGCTCCACGGCCTGGCCTTCGCGGGCCAGCTGGTAGGCGCGCTTGCCCCCGACCTTGACCGCGCTGACCGTCGACGGGATCTGCGCGATGTCGCCGCGCAGCGCCGAGACCGCCGCGAAAATGGCGGTGTCCGTGACGGCGTCGTTGAGATCGACCGCCGCAACCGTTTCCAGGATCTCACCCTCGGCGTCGTCGGTGGACGTGGTCTGGCCCAGCCGGATCGTCGCCGCATACGACTTTTCGGCGCCGGCGATCAGCCCGAGGATCTTGGTCGCGCGCTCGATGCCGACGACCAGCACGCCGGTGGCCGGCGGATCCAGCGTGCCGGCGTGGCCGACCTTGCGGGTGCCGAAGATTCGCCGGCAGCGCGACACCACATCGTGGCTCGTGATGCCCGCCGGCTTGTCGACGACGACCACCCCGGAACCAATTCCCACGGCGCTGCGCTGGCGCCCTGCGCTGGATGTCACAGCACTATCGCCGTCAGCGCTAGCCCGTCACGGACCGACCAGCGACCCCGTAGCAAGGTCAGCGGCGGCCCGGACACCGCGGCGCCGTCGATCAGGATCTCGGACCCGAATCCACCGGCGGTGCCGGAGGCGTCGACGTCGAACACGATGTGGGCGTCTTGGAAGCCGAGCCAGCGCCGGGTCACCGGGAACCACGCTTTGTACGTTGCCTCCTTGGCGCAGAACAGGATTCGATCCCAATGCAGGCCGGGCGGCATGGCCTCGAGCTCACGGCGTTCGGCCGGCAGGCTGATCGCGTTCAGCACACCGTCGGGCAGCACGTCGTGCGGCTCGGCGTCGATGCCCACCGAGCGCACGTGGTCGTGGCGGCCGACGGCGGCGCCGCGGTACCCCTCGGTGTGGGTCAGGCTGCCGACCACGCCGTCGGGCCAGCACGGTTCGCCCTTCTCCCCCTTGAGAATCGGCACCGGCGGCCAGCCGAGCCGCGCCAGCGCCAGCCGGGCGCAGTACCGCACGGTGATGAACTCGTTGCGCCGCTTGGCCACCGAGCGCGCAATCAGCGGCTCCTCTTCGGGCAGCGGCGCCAGATCGGGCGGGTCGGAGTACAACTCGGCGGCCGCGAGGCCGTCGAGCGCCTCGGGTAGCACGCCGGACAGCAGAGCGGCGACTGCGGTCATCGCGACTGCCGCTCCCTGATCCGTTGCTGCATGCGCTCGGCGTTGTCCCGCATCTCCGGCGTGATCACGAAGTGGCCGCCGAACTCGTTGAGGTAGCCCGGAGCATATTGCGGGTCGGGCAGCACCTGCCGCAGCCAGCGATACGGCTTGCGGCGTCGCCATTCTCGCGGATAGCCGACCGACACCTCCTCGAACCGCACGCCGTCATACCAGGTGGTGCGCGGAATGTGCAGGTGCCCGTACACCGAGCACACCGCGTTGTAGCGGGTGTGCCAGTCGGCGGTGGCAGTGGTGCCGCACCACAGCGAGAACTCCGGATAAAACAGCGCATCACACGGTTCGCGCACCAGCGGGAAATGGTTGACCAGCACCGTGGGCGTCATCCAGTCGAGCTGCTCGAGGCGTTTTTTGGTGTAGCCAAGCCGGTCGCGGCACCATGCGTCCCGGGTGGCGTACGGCTCCGACGACAGCAGGAACTCGTCGGTGGCCACCACGTTGCGTTCGCGGGCGATCGCCAGGCCCTCGGCCTTGGTCGTCGCGCCAACGGGCAAGAACGTGTAGTCGTACAGCAGGAACATCGGCACGATGGTCGCCGGGCCGCCCTGATCGGTCCACACCGGGAACGGGTGCTCGGGGGTGACGATGCCCATCTCGTCGCACATGTTGACCAGGTAGTCGTAGCGGGCGCGGCCGAACACCTGCACCGGGTCCCGGTTCGTCGTCCACAACTCGTGGTTGCCGGGTACCCAAATCACCTTCGCGAACCGCTGCCGAAGCAGGTCCAGCGACCAGCGGATCTCGTCGGCGCGTTCGGCGACGTCGCCGGCGACGATCAGCCAGTCGTCGGCAGATGACGGGTACAGCGACTCGGTGACCGGCTTGTTGCCGGTGTGACCGGTGTGTAGGTCACTGATCGCCCAGAGCGTTGCCACGACGATCCAGCCTACTGGCGCGGCCGCGTCGGCCCCGGGGCCGTAACTAGAACAGGTTCTCGTTTCCGCTTCGGCCCGGGGTGGGCGACTTGTACACTCCCCAGGGCAGGCACGCCTACCGAGGGGATGCGATGGCCACCAAACTGCGGCTGCTGGCCGCGCTGGGCGCACTGGTCACCGCCGTCGTGGTGGGGTGGCAGAGCGCGCCGCCGGCGGCCGTCACCCGAACCGGCGCGGTCGCGCTTCGATACACGGCGATGCCGATGGAAACGCCGACCACCACAATCAAGTGGCCGGTGATCGAATTCACCAATCAGCGTCCGTTCGCCCCGTGCGAGGACATCCCGATTGGTGCCATTCACCAGCTCGGGCTGGACTTCACGCCGCCGGAACCCGAGGAGGGGCTGCGCTGCCATTACGACGCCGCGAACTACCAGATGTCGATCGAGCCGATCGTCTGGCGCACCTACGAGCAGACGATCCCGGTCGACGCGCTGGAGGCCACGATCAACGGTCACCGGGCCGCGCAGTACTGGGTGATGAAGCCCACCGACTGGAACAACCGGTGGTGGTTCTCCTGCATGGTCACGTTCAAGACCAGCTACGGCGTGATCCAGCAGTCGCTGTTCTACTCGCCGATCTACTCCAACCCCGACGTGGATTGCCTGGCCGAAAACTTCAAGCGGGCACAGCAGCTCGCCCCGTACTACATCTTCTAGATCTGGCCGACCGGTGTCGGGCGGAATGGATCTCACCGGGCGCATCGCGCTTGTCACCGGAGCCAGTGGCGGCATCGGCAGCGCGATCTGCCGACGGCTCGCCGGCGAAGTCGCAGCGATTGCCGTCGGCTACGGCAGCAACAGCGAGCCCGCCGAGGCACTGGCGACCGAGATCGTCTCCGGCGGAGGAACAGCGCGGGCATTCGGCTCCGACATGGCGGATCCGGGCGCACCCGACCGGCTGATCGACGATGTTGAGACCGCGCTCGGCCCGGTTGACATTCTTGTCGCCAATCACGGCGTCGCCCGTCCGGCCCGTTATGAGGACCTCGACGCCGCGACCTTCGACCGCACGCTGGCGGTCAACCTCCGGGCGCCCTTTTTGCTGGCTCGCCGGGCTTTGGCTGGGATGCGCGAGCGCGGCTTCGGCCGAGTGCTGTTCACCTCCTCGGTGGCGGCTTTTCGCGGTGGTGTGGTCGGTCCCGATTACGCCTCGTCCAAGGCCGGACTCCATGGTCTCGCGCATTTCCTGGCTAGCCGGGTGGCTGCCGACGGCGTCACGGTCAATGTGCTTGCGCCTGGCTTCATCGCGACCGCGATGCTTCCCGGCGATCCGCAGGAGTTAGCGGCAAACACACCGACCGGCCGGGTAGGCCGGCCCAACGAGGTCGCTGATCTGGCACTTGCCATCCTGCGCAACGGCTATGTCAACAGCCAGGTGTTCAGCATCGACGGAGGGATGTACCCGCGCTGACCGCGGTCACCTGACTGTCGCGCTGGTGACGGGCGCCAACCGGGGAATCGAGCCTGAGGTGGCCCGCCGGCAGGGCGCGAGCATCATCGTCGCTCGCCCTGCTCCCGGACGACGGACCGTCCGGTGGATGCTTCAACGACCACGGCGATTGGTGTCCACCACACCCAACCGGGGACATCTACGAAGTCGGCGCCACCGCTTCGCGGACCCGTCCGGCGATTTCGCGCAGCGTCGCGTCGTCGTGCACCGGTGCGGCCCATTGCGGTGACACCGGCAACTGCACCCAGCTGCTGCATCCGGCGTAGTCGGGCGTGCGGGTCAGCCGCACCGGTTCGACGAGTGGGCTGGCCTGCACGACCAGCGCGGTGAGCCGGTGCTTCGGCCGGAAGTCCAGCCGGTCTGCGCGCACCGATTCGGCGGTCCAGATGTGCATCGGCTCGATCTCGGGCAGCCCATCGGGGTTTGAGATCTCAACCGCTGCAACGATTTTCGCGCCTGCACGCAACACCACTTCGGTGTCGGTGCTGTCGTCGGCGGCCGACGCGAGCAGGTCGCGGTGTTCGGGGCGCACCCGCTCGGCATGACTGTGGGCCACGGTCGGAAACAGCAGGAACCGGTCAGCGCACACCTGGAAGCGTTTTTCCCTGATACCACCCTTGCGCAGCAGCACGGTCTGGCGACCACAAAGCAGCCCGTGCACTACGGCGCTCCACTCCTTGAGCGCCGGCACGGTCAGCGTCGACGTCACCGGGTGCCCGCGGTCGCCGACTCCGCGGCTCGGGCGCTCAGCCTTGCCCGCACCTCGGGCCGCCGCAGCGGCGGCACGGTCTTCGGCGGCTGCTTGCGCGCCGGCAGCGCGGCCAAGAGCCGCGTCGTAGCGGCGGCCACTTCTGCGACGGCCGCCTCGAACGCGTCGGCGTTGGCCGGCGACGGCCGGGTGACGCCGCTGACCTTGCGGACGTATTGGCGCGCGGCCGCCTCGATCTCCTGGTCGGTGGCGGCCGGCTGCAGGCCGCGCAGTTCGGTGATGTTTCGGCACATACCCCGACGATAGGCTCACCGTGTGGCCGATGTTCTGCTCACCGAGACCGCCGACCGGATTCGTACCCTGACGCTGAACCGGCCGCAGGTCCGCAACGCGTTGTCCACCGAGCTGCGCGACAGGCTGTTTCCCGCGCTGCGTGAGGCGGACGCCGACGACGACGTCGACGTGGTGATCCTGACCGGTGCCGACCCGGCTTTTTGCGCCGGCGTCGACCTCAAGGAGATCGGCGGCGGTCCCGACCGGCCCGGCGGGCTGCCCGATTTGTCACCGAAATGGCCGGCGATGACCAAACCGGTGATCGGCGCGATCAACGGCGTCGCGGTGACCGGCGGCTTGGAATTGGCGTTGTGCTGCGACATTTTGATCGCCTCGGAACGCGCCCGGTTCGCCGACACGCACGCGCGGGTGGGCCTGCTGCCGTCATGGGGGATGTCGGTGCGGCTGCCGCAGGCCGTCGGCCGCGGACTGGCCTACCGGATGAGCCTGACCGGCGACTACTTACCGGCCGGGGACGCGCTGCGGGCCGGACTTGTCACGCAGGTGGTGCCGCACGACGAACTGATGCATGCGGCCCGCGAGGTGGCCAGGGCGATCGTCGGCAACAACCGGGCGGCGGTGCGCGCGCTGCTGACCTCGTATCACCGCATCGACGAGGCGCAGACCCGTGCGGCCCTGGAGATCGAGGCGGCCTCGGCGAAGCAGTGGCTGGAAAGCAACGCCAGCGGCGCCGACATCGCCGCCAACCGCGACGCCGTGCTGAAGCGAGGCCGCGCGCAGATCCGTTGAACCGCGACCGGCCGGTGCCATTCAGCCAAGCGCCTGCTGCAGCTCGGCGACTACCTCGTCGACCGGTCCGGCGGCCGAATAGCCCGCGGCGAGCCGATGACCGCCACCGCCGAACCCGGCGGCCACCTTCGACAGGTCGAAAGACTTGGCCCGCATCGACACCGACCAATGGTCCGGCTCGATCTCCTTGAACACCGCCGCGACCTCCGCCTGCTGGGTGGTCCGGACGATGTCGACGATGCTCTCGGCCTCCTCGGCGCGAGCGCTCAGCCAATCCTGATGTGTCACCACGGCATACACCAGCCCGCCGCCACCAACGGCGTCGGGCACCAGCCGGGCGGAGCCAAGCACCCGCGACAGCATCGGCAGCCACGCGAAGGGGTGGGTGTCGAGCAGGTCGCGGCTGAGTGCGGCGTTGTCCACGCCCAATTCGACAAGCCGGGCGGCCAGCCGGAACGCGCGCGGCGTGGCCCAGCGGAACGAGCCGGTGTCGGTGGCCAGACCCGCGTACAGGCAGTGCGCGACACGCGCGTCGATCGGCTTGCCCCATGCGTCGAGCACCTCGGCGACCAGCATCGTCGTCGAATCTGCTGAGGTGTCAACCAAATTGGCGCTGCCAAACAGATGATTGGATTTGTGGTGGTCGATGACGAGAAGCTCACGCGCGTGAGCGGCGACCTCGGCCAGCGCGCCCAGCCGGTTCACGCTCGGGGCGTCGACGGTCACGACCAGGTCGGCGTCGGGGCGCATGTCGCGCGCGGGCACCAGCAGGTCACCGCCGGGCAGGGTGCGCAGCGATTCCGGCAGCGTCGTGGGCGTGGCAAAGCTCACTTGGACGTCGACGCCGTCGCCGTCGAGCACCAGTGCCAGCGCGAGGCCCGCGCCGATGCTGTCCGCGTCGGGGTGAACGTGGCAGATCACGCTGACGGTGTCGGCGATGGCCAGCAGGTCGGCCGCGCCGCGGGCGTCGACGCGCCCGCCGACGGTTCTGGCTTCAGTTGTCGGGTTGATCGCGGTCACCGATGTCCTGCCTGTCGAGGTGGTCCCCCGGTCGCTGCGTCTCGTCCCCCGACGATTCTTCCGTTACACGGTACGGCTGGGCATCGCCCGCCGGTGTGGCACCCTCCCTGACCCGCGCCAGATCGGCGTCGGCCGCGCGGGCGCGGGCCAGTAGCTCCTCCATCCGGTGCGCCGCGTCGGGCACCGTGTCGCGCACAAACGTCAGCGTCGGGGTGAACCGCACCCCGGTAGCGGCGCCGACCCTGGTGCGCAGCACACCCCTGGCCCGGTCCAGCGCCGCGGCGGCGCCGGCGTAATCCGGCTCCTCGTCGAGGGAGCGGCCCATGACGGTGTAGTACACCGTCGCATCATGCAGGTCGGCGGTCACTTTCGCATCCGTGACGGTGACGCCGACCAGCCGCGGGTCCTTGATCTCATATTCGATCGCCGACGCGACGATCGACAAGATGCGCTTGGCCAACCGGCGCGCTCGTGCCGGATCGGGCATGGATGTGGACGCTCCTACCGTTGGTTTCTGGCCTTGTTCTTGATCAGGCGCGCTCTTTTTCAACCAGTTCGTACGTCTCGATCACGTCGCCGTCCTTGATGTCGGAGTAGCTCAGCGTGAGACCGCACTCGTAGCCATCGCGAACCTCGGTGACGTCGTCCTTCTCCCGCCGCAGCGACTGCACGGTGAGGTTATCGGCGACCACGACGCTGTCGCGCAGCAGCCTGGCCTTAGCGTTGCGGCGAATGATCCCCGAGGTGACGAGGCAGCCCGCGATGAGGCCGACCTTCGACGAGCGGAACAGCGCGCGGACCTCGGCCCGGCCCAGCTCACGCTCCTCGTAGACCGGCTTGAGCATGCCCTTGAGCGCGTTCTCGATGTCGTCGATGGCCTGGTAGATCACCGTGTAGTAGCGGATCTCGACGCCCTCGCGGTTGGCCAGCTCGGTGGCCTTGCCCTCGGCGCGCACGTTGAAGCCGATGATGATCGCGTCCGACGCCGACGCCAGGTTGACGTTGGTCTCGGTGATGCCCCCGACGCCGCGGTCGATGACGCGCAGCTCCACCTCATCGTCGACCACTATGCCCAGCAGGGCTTCTTCCAGCGCCTCGACGGTGCCGGCGTTGTCGCCCTTGAGGATCAGGTTCAGCTGGCTGGTCTCTTTCAGCGCCGAATCCAGGTCCTCCAGGCTGATGCGCTTGCGGGTACGTGCGGCCAGCGCGTTGCGCTTGCGGGCGCTGCGCCGGTCGGCGATCTGGCGGGCGATGCGGTCCTCGTCGACGACGAGGAAGTTGTCACCGGCACCCGGCACCGACGTGAAGCCGATGACCTGCACCGGCCTGGACGGCAGCGCCGCCTCGACGTCGTCGCCGTTCTCGTCGACCATGCGGCGGACCCGGCCATACGCGTCGCCGGCCACCACCGAATCGCCGATGTGCAGCGAGCCGCGCTGCACCAGAACGGTGGCCACCGGTCCGCGGCCGCGGTCCAGGTGCGCCTCGATGGCCACACCCTGAGCCTCCATGTCCGGGTTGGCCCGAAGGTCCAAGGCGGCGTCGGCGGTCAACAGCACCGCTTCGAGCAGCTGCTCGATGTTGGTCCCGACCTTGGCCGAGATGTCGACGAACATCGTGTCGCCGCCGAATTCCTCTGGTACCAAACCGTATTCGGTGAGCTGCCCACGGATCTTGGTCGGGTCTGCGCCCTCCTTGTCAATTTTGTTGACCGCCACCACGATCGGGACGTCGGCCGCCTGCGCGTGGTTGACCGCCTCCACCGTCTGCGGCATCACGCCGTCGTCGGCGGCGACCACCAGGATCGCGATGTCGGTAGCCTTTGCGCCGCGGGCACGCATCGCGGTGAACGCCTCGTGGCCCGGGGTGTCGATGAAGGTGATCAGCCGTTCGCTGCCGTCGAGGTCGACCGACACCTGGTAGGCGCCGATGTGCTGGGTGATGCCGCCGGCCTCGGCCTCGCGGACGTTGGCCTTGCGGATGGTGTCCAGCAGGCGGGTCTTGCCGTGGTCGACGTGACCCATGACGGTGACCACCGGCGGGCGGATCTGCAGGTTCTCCTCGCCGCCCTCGTCTTCGCCGTAGCTGAGGTCGAAGGACTCGAGCAGCTCGCGGTCCTCGTCCTCGGGGCTGACGACCTGGACGCTGTAGTTCATCTCGCTGCCCAGCAATTCGAGGGTCTCGTCACCAACCGACTGGGTGGCGGTCACCATCTCGCCGAGGTTGAACAGCGCCTGCACCAGCGCGGCCGGGTTGGCGTCGATCTTCTCGGCAAAGTCGGAGAGTGACGCGCCGCGGGCCAGCCGGATCGTCTCGCCGTTGCCGTGCGGCAACCGCACCCCGCCGACGACCGGGGCCTGCATCGAGTCGTATTCCTGCCGCTTCTGCCGCTTGGACTTGCGGCCACGCTTGGGCGCGCCGCCGGGTCGACCGAATGCACCGGCCGCGCCGCCGCGCTGCCCGGGCCGTCCGCCGCCGCCGCCCGGGCGACCGCGATAACCGGTGCCGGCGGGAGCGCTGGGGCCACCGCCGCGGTAGTTACCGCCGGGACCGCCG
>NZ_DASQVQ010000159.1:0-41264 GCF_035640695.1 Mycobacterium sp. | reverse complement strand
CAGTTCACTCATCGGGTAACCGCCTGGCGCCCACCGCGACCACGACGACGGCCGCAACCGCGACGAGCAGCATCGACAGGGCCACCGCGGCGTCGGCGTCACTTTCCCGTTGCAGATAGATCTCCAACGGCAGGGTGCGGGTGACACCGGCCCGCGAGCCGGCGAACGTCAACGTCGCCCCGAACTCCCCCAGCGACCGCGCGAACGCCAGCACCGCCCCGGATATCAGGCCCGGCGCGAGCAGCGGCAGCGTCACTCGCCACCACACCGTCGTCGGCCGGGCACCCAGCGTCGTCGCCACCGTCTCGTAG
The DNA here is from genome assembly GCF_035640695.1 of Mycobacterium sp. Classification (GTDB taxonomy): domain Bacteria; phylum Actinomycetota; class Actinomycetes; order Mycobacteriales; family Mycobacteriaceae; genus Mycobacterium. The sequence continues at coordinate 40,953 of NZ_DASQVQ010000159.1, read as the reverse complement.
CGATCACCGGCGCTGCGGGCCGCGCCCTCCAGCGCGATCACCAGAAACGGCAGCGAGACGAACGTCTGCGCGAGCACCACCGCCGTCGTCGAAAAGGCGATGCGGATGCCCGCCGCGTCCAGATACTGGCCGATCAAACCGAGTTTGCCGAACGCATACAGCAGGGCAATGCCGCCGACCACCGGGGGCAACACCAGCGGCAGCAGGATCAGCGGCCGCACCACACGGACCAGCCAGGTGTCGCTGCGCGCCAGCACGAGCCCCAGCGGCACGCCGAACACCAGGCACAGCGCGGTGCTCGCCGCCGACGTGCGCAGGCTCAGCAACAGCGATGTGCGCGACGACTGGCTGGCGATCAACGAAAAGAACCGGGGCCAGTCGACTTTCGCGGCCATCGCGGCCAACGGCAGCACGACGAACACCGCCCCGACGGCAGCGGGCACATAGATCCACCGGGGCAGGCCGGCCGGCTCGGTCAAGGTTTGGCGAAGCCGGCCTGGCTCAGGATCTGCTGGCCTTCCTCGCCGGTGACCAGGTCGACGAACTTGCGTGCCAGTTCGGGCCGGCCGGACCCGTTAAGCACTGCGATCGGGTAGACGTTGACCGCGCCGGCCGCCTCGGGAAACGACACCGCCGTCACCTTGTCGCCTGCGCTTCGAGCATCGGTCAGGTAGACCAGACCGGCATCGGCCTGACCGCCGGTCACCTTGTTCAGCACGTCGGTGACCGACGATTCCTCGCTGACCGGCGCCAGGTGCACGCCCGTGCTGTCCTCGATCCGCCGGGTCGCCGAACCGCAGGGCACCGGCGGCGCGCAGACGACGACATCGAGACCCGGCCGGCGTAGATCGGCGAACGACGCAACGTGCTTGGGGTTGCCCGGCGCGACGGCGATCACGAGCGTGTTCGCCGCGAAGCTGACCGGGCTGCCGGAAAGCAGGCCCGCCTTGGCGACCTTGTCCATGTTGGCGGTGTCGGCGGAGGCGAACACGTCGGCGGCGGCGCCCTGGGTCAGTTGAGTGGCCAGGTCCGAGGAGCCTGCGAAGTCGAAATTCACCGAGGCGCCGCCGTAGGCGGCCTTGAAGCGGTCGGCGATCTTGATGAACGTCGTCTTCAGGGACGCGGCCGCGAACACCGTGACCTGCGGCGTCGAGGTGTGCTTCTGGGAAGAATCCGAGCCGCAACCCGCCAACCCGCCCACCAGGACCATGATTGCCGCAATTGCAACTCGGGACATGGCCAAACACTAGGCGATCGGCAGCACAAGATCGGGCTGACATCAGGCTCGCGGCGTGCCGGCTTTCCGTCGCTGGCTACTGTCCAGTAACATCTTCGCGAACTGGCGCCATGCACGAGGAGGTCACGGCGATGGAAATGCTCGTCACCGGCGGGGATACCGAACTGGGCCGCACGATCGCGGGCGGCTTCCGCGACGACGGCCACCAGGTCGTGATCACCGGGGCGCGCCGCGACGAACTCGAGGTCGCGGCCAAGGAACTCGACATCGACTGCGTTGTGTGCGACAGCACCGACCCGGTCAGCCTCGGTGACGCCGTGCCGCTGCTGCCGCATCGGCTGGACTCGATCGTCAACGTCCCGGCGCCGGTGTGGGCCCCGGGCGATCCGCGCACGTACACGCTGGCCGAGCGGGCCGCCGCGTGGCGTAACGGCCTCGACGCGACCGTGCTGGGCGCGGTGTTGATGGTCAACGCGATCGGCGACCACCTGCGGTCGGGCGGCTCGATCATCAATGTGCTGCCCGACAATCCGCGCGAAGGCACCGCCGAGGCGGCGATCAAGGCCGCGCTGTCCAACTGGACGGCCGGGCAGGCGACCTACTTCGGCACCCGCGGTATCACGATCAACACAGTGGCGTCGGGCCGCGGCGCCGAACCCGGCTACGAGGGTGTCCGCACCGGTATCGCGCCCACCGCCAGCAGCGAAATTGTCAGGCTCGCAATGTTTCTGACGACCCCCGCGGCGCGCCACATCACCGGCCAGACGCTGCACGTGAGCCACGGTGCGCTGGCTCACTGGGATTGAATTCCGCCGACCGGTCGTTTAAGCCCGCGTGACCATTCGACTCGGATTGCAGATCCCTAATTTTTCCTACGGAACCGCCGTCAGCGAGCTGTTCCCGTCCGTGATCGCCCAGGCCCGGGAGGCCGAAGCGGCCGGATTCGACACCGTCCTCGTGATGGACCACTTCTACCAACTGCCCGGCCTCGGCGAACCGGACGAACCGATGCTGGAGGCCTACACCGCCCTCGGCGCGCTGGCCACCGCAACCGAGCGCATCCAGCTGTCGACCCTGGTGACCGGCAACACCTACCGGAATCCCACGCTGCTGGCCAAGGCCATCACGACGCTGGACGTGGTCAGCGCCGGGCGGGCGATCCTGGGCATCGGCGCCGGCTGGTTCGAACTCGAACACCGGCAGCTCGGCTTCGAGTTCGGCACCTTCACCGACCGCTTCGAGCGGCTCGAGGAGGCGCTGCAAATCATCATTCCGATGACCCACGGCGAGCGGCCCACGTTTTCCGGCAAGTGGTACCACACCGAAAACGCCGTCAACGAACCCCGCTACCGCGACCACATCCCGGTCATGATCGGCGGCGGCGGCGAGAAAAAGACGTTCCGGCTGGCGGCCCAGTACGCCGATCACCTCAACATCATCGCGGCGATCGACGAGCTCCCGGGCAAGCTGGACGCGGTCAAGCAGCGCTGCGCCGAGGCCAATCGCGACCCCGCCACGCTGGAAACCAGTGCTCTGCTGACTGTCGTGGTGGACGAGAGCGGGGAGGCACCCGAAATGCCCGAAGCGCGGACCGCTCGTGCGGTCATCGGCAGCCCCGAGCGGATCGCCGAGCAGATCCAGCACCGGGTACTGGATGCCGGCATCGACGGCGTGATCGTCAACCTGCCGACTCACGGCTTCACCCCCGGGGTCATCACGAGGGTAGGAGAGGCGCTCAAGCCGCTGGTCGGCGCCTAGTGCCGACCCAGTACAGAGGTGGTCAAAACCACAGCAAACCGAGCAGCGACCGAGGGGTCGGCGCGACTAACGTTGAAGGCGTCAGCCGCCGTCCCCATCGAGGAGCCAGCATGACCGCCGCCCCCGAAGCCCCGGTTGCACCCCAACAGCGACATCGGGTTGTCGTGATCGGCTCCGGTTTCGGCGGGCTCACCGCGGTCAAGGCGCTCAAACATGCACCGGTCGACATCAAGATGATCGCCCGCACCCAGCACCACCTGTTCCAGCCGCTGCTCTATCAGGTGGCGACCGGCATCATTTCCGAGGGTGAGATCGCGCCCGCTACCCGGGTGATCCTGCGTAGGCAGAAAAATGCCGAGGTGCTGCTGGGCAACGTCGTCCACATCGACCTGGGTGGCCGGTATGTGATCTCGGAATTGCTCGGCCACCGCTACAAGAACGAGTACGACACGTTGATCGTCGCGGCGGGGGCCGGTCAGTCATACTTCGGCAACGATCATTTCGCCGAGTTCGCTCCCGGCATGAAGTCGATCGACGATGCGCTCGAGTTGCGCGGCCGTATCCTCGGTGCGTTCGAGCAGGCCGAGCGGTCCAGTGACCCGGTGCGGCGCGAGAAGCTGATGACGTTCACGGTCGTGGGCGCGGGACCGACCGGCGTGGAGATGGCCGGGCAGATCGCCGAATTGGCCGACCACACGATGAAGGGGTCCTTCCGCAACATCGATTCGACGAAGGCTCGGGTGATCTTGCTCGACGCGGCGCCTGCCGTGCTGCCGCCGATGGGTGAAAAGCTCGGCAGGAAGGCGCAGGCGCGGCTGGAGAAGATGGGGGTGGAGATCCAGCTCGGCGCGATGGTCACCGACGTCGACCGCAACGGTTTGACCGTCAAGGATTCCGACGGCACGGTGCGCCGCATCGAATCGGCATGCAAGGTGTGGTCGGCAGGCGTGTCGGCCAGCCCGCTGGGCAAGCAGATCGCCGAGCAGTCCGGCGGGGAGACCGACCGCGCGGGCAGGGTAAAGGTGTTGCCGGATTTGACCGTTCCCGGTCACCCGAACGTGTTCGTGATCGGCGACATGGCCGCCGTCGAGGGCGTGCCCGGCGTGGCGCAGGGCGCCATCCAGGGTGCGAAGTACGCGGCCCGCGCGCTGAAGGCCGAGCTGAAGGGTGCCGACCCGGCCGAGCGTGAACCGTTCCAGTACTTCGACAAGGGCTCGATGGCCACCGTGTCGCGGTTCTCCGCGGTCGCCCAGGTCGGTCCGCTGGAGTTCGGCGGCTTCATCGCGTGGCTGGCCTGGCTGGTGCTGCACCTGGTGTATCTGGTCGGCTTCAGGACCAAGATCACCACGCTGATCTCGTGGACGGTGACGTTTCTGAGCACGCACCGCGGCCAGCTGACGATCACCGAGCAGCAGGCGTACGCCCGGACCAGGCTCGAACAACTGGAGGAGATCGCCGCGGCGGCCGAGGGAGAAAGGGCGGCGAGTTAGTTTCCCGCGGCCCCGCGGCCGCATCTAGTCGCGCGGCTCGAGGTTCTGCAGCCGCACCTGGCCGCGGGCCACCACGCGGTCGTCGCCGTCGGTGATCGTGATCAGCCACAGTTGCTGTCGTCGACCGCGGTGCACCGGCGTGGACACCGCCGTCACCGTGCCCGAGCTGATGGCGCGCAGGAAGTCGGTGTTGTTGTTGACGCCGACGACGTGGCCGCCGCCGTTGTCCGACAGCCAGGTCTGGCCGGAGATACTGGCAAGGCTTTCGACGATCGAGCAGTACACACCGCCGTGCACAATTCCCCACGGCTGCAACAGCTTCGGCTGGATTTGCAGTTCGGCCCGGCCGCCGTCGGGCGTCATTTCCAGATACGTCAGACCGATCTCCTTGTCGAATCCACCGAAGTCGGCCGGCAGCTGCGAAGTCATGGCCTCGTGTCTACACGCCGACGTTCGTCCACTGCGTGCGGGGGCGCGGCCCCAATTCGGCAAGACCTTCTCCGCACCGGCGCGTGTGATCCGACTCACAGCCTGATCAAACGCCAGGTGAACGGCGGTTCGGACAACGTGCGCCCGGGCGGACACGGAGTGCCACGTGCGCGCGCGTACGACGGTCAGTAGTAAACCAGTAGTACGCTTAAGCCCGTTGCAGCAGGAGATGAATGAACATGGCCAAGCTGACTCGTCTGGGTGAACTCGAGCGTGCGGTCATGGACCACCTGTGGTCGGTGCCCGACCCCCAGACCGTTCGTCAGGTACACGAGGCGCTCGCGGCGCAGCGGGACCTGGCCTACACCACCGTGATGACGGTGCTGCAGCGGCTGGCCAAGAAGAATCTCGTGGTGCAGCACCGAGACGATCGGGCACACAAATATGCCCCGGTGCACGGCCGCGACGAGCTGGTCGCCGGGCTGATGGTCGACGCGCTGGACCAGGCCGCGGATTCCGGCAGCCGCGAGGCCGCGCTGGTGCATTTCGTCGAGCGTGTCGGCGCCGACGAGGCCGCCGCGTTACGCCGGGCGCTGGCCGAGCTGGAGGCCAAGCACCGGACACCCCCTCCGGCTGGCGATTCCGGCACGCCCTGAGAGAGACTTACCCCGTGTCCGCGCTGGCCTTCGCACTCGTCGCGCTGCTTCTGGTCGGACCCGTGCCCGCCCTGCTGGCTCGAGCGACGTGGCCCATGCGCGCTCCCCGTGCGGCCATCGTGCTGTGGCAGGCCATCGCCTCTGCGGCCGTGCTGTCGGCGTTTTCCGCAGGCATCGCAATCGCCAGCCGGTTGTTGGTGCCGGGTCCCGACGGGCGGCCGACCGCGACGGTCGCCAGCGAGGTGCGGGTGCTCGGCTGGCCGCTGTGGCTGCTGTACGTCGGGGTCTTGTTGGTCACGCTGCTGATCGGGGTGCGACTGGCCGTTGCGGTGATGCAGGTTGCGATCGCGACCCGGCGCCGCCGGGCGCACCACCGCATGGTTGTCGACCTCGTCGGCGACTGCCGCCACGGCGTCAACGGCCTGCGAATTCTCGATGTCGCCCAGCCGCTGGCTTACTGTCTGCCCGGTGTGCGCAGCCGCGTGGTGGTCAGCGAGGGCGCGCTGACCACGTTGAGCGACGACGAGATGGCCGCGATCCTGTCGCATGAGCGCGCACACCTGCGGGCGCGCCACGACCTGGTGCTGGAGATGTTCACCGCGGTGCACGCCGCTTTTCCCCGTTTCGTGCGCAGCGCCAGCGCGCTTGACGCGGTGCGCCTGCTGGTGGAACTGCTTGCCGACGATGCGGCGGCCCGCGTTACCGGTCCCACGCCGCTGGCCAGGGCGCTCGTCACGTGCGCGTCCGGATCGACACCGTCGGGTGCGCTGGCCGCCGGTGGCCCGACCACGGTGCTGCGGGTGCGCCGCCTCGCCGGTCGCGGCAACAGCCGGACAGTCGCCGGCGCGGCCTACCTCGCCGCCGCTGCGGTGCTCGTGGTGCCGACGGTAGCGCTGGCGGTGCCCTGGCTGACCGAGCTGGATCGGCTGTTCTTCGCCTAGCGGCTGCCGTGCGCCTGCCCGGAGTTGTTAACAACAGAAAACGACGAAAGGCCCGCCGATGAGCAGCTCTGAAACCAACACCGGTACCGCTCAGATCGGGGTGACCGGCCTGGCCGTGATGGGGTCCAACATCGCGCGCAACTTCGCCCGGCACGGCTACACCGTTGCGTTGCACAACCGGTCGATCTCCAGGACCGATGCGCTGCTGGCCGAGCACGGGTCGGAGGGCAACTTCGTGCGCAGCGAGACCGTCGAGCAGTTCATCGCCGCGCTGGAGAAACCGCGTCGCGTGTTGATCATGGTCAAGGCCGGCGATCCCACTGACGCCGTGATCAACGAGCTGGCCGGCGCGATGGAGCAGGGCGACATCATCATCGACGGCGGCAACGCGCTCTATACCGACACCATTCGCCGGGAGGCCGCGTTGCGGGAGCGGGGCCTGCACTTCGTCGGCGCGGGCATCTCCGGCGGTGAGGAGGGTGCGCTGAACGGGCCGTCGATCATGCCGGGCGGGCCGGCCGAGTCGTATGTGTCGCTGGGCCCGCTGCTGGAGGAGATCTCCGCGCACGTCGACGGCGTGCCGTGCTGCACGCACATCGGGCCGGACGGGTCCGGGCACTTCGTGAAGATGGTGCACAACGGCATCGAGTACTCAGACATGCAGCTGATCGGCGAGGCGTACCAGCTGATGCGCGACGGCCTTGGCATGTCCGCGCCGCAGCTTGCCGACGTGTTCCGGGAATGGAACAAGAGCGATCTGGACAGCTACCTGATCGAGATCACCGGCGAAGTCCTGTCCCAGGTGGACGCGAAGACCGGCAAGCCGTTGGTCGACGTCATCCGCGACGAGGCTGAGCAGAAGGGCACGGGCCGGTGGACGGTCAAGTCCGCGCTGGACCTCGGGGTGCCGGTGACCGGCATCGCCGAGGCGGTGTTCGCCCGCGCGCTGTCCGGCTCGGTCGCGCAGCGCAAGGCCACCACCGGGCTGGCGTCGGGAACACTGGGCGAAAAGCCCGGCGACGCGGAAAAATTCACTGAGGATGTGCGCCAGGCGCTGTACGCGTCGAAAATCGTCGCCTACGCGCAGGGCTTCAACCAGATCCAGGCCGGCAGCGCCGAATACGACTGGCACATCACCCCCGGCGACCTGGCCACGATCTGGCGCGGCGGGTGCATCATCCGGGCGAAGTTCCTCAACCGCATCAAGGAGGCGTTCGACGAGGACCCGAACCTACCCACGCTGATCGCCGCGCCGTACTTCCGCAGCGCGGTCGAGGCCGGCATCGACAGCTGGCGGCGGGTGGTATCGACCGCGACCCAGCTCGGCATCCCGATTCCCGGGTTTTCTTCGGCGTTGTCGTACTACGACGCGCTGCGCACCGAGCGGCTGCCCGCCGCGCTCACCCAGGGCCTGCGGGACTTCTTCGGCGCCCACACCTACGAGCGCATCGACGCCGAGCCGGGCCAGAAGTTCCACACGCTGTGGAGCGGCGACCGCAGCGAGGTCCCTGGCTAAGTTCGGTGCGGGTCGGAGTAGTCGCGGCGGAGAGCGAAGCGAACCGGGATCTAAGCTGGGTCGCGTGCGTTTTGTCGAGGGCCAGCGGCCTGGTTACGACCTGACCTACGAGGACGTGTTCATCGTCCCCAACCGGTCCGATGTCGCGTCCCGGTTCGACGTCGACCTGTCCACGTCCGACGGATCGGGTACGACGATCCCGGTGGTGGTCGCGAACATGACCGCGGTCGCGGGCCGGCGAATGGCCGAGACGGTGGCCCGCCGCGGCGGCATTGTCGTTTTGCCGCAAGACCTTCCGATCGCGGCGGTGCGGCATACCGTGGACTTCGTCAAGAGCCGCGACCTGGTGGCCGACACCCCGGTCACGCTGGGTCCCGACGATTCGGTGACCGACGCGATGGCGCTGATCCACAAGCGCGCGCACGGTGCGGCGGTGGTGGTCGACGAGGACCGGCCGATCGGGCTGGTCACCGAGGGGGCCTGGGTGGGTGTGGACCGGTTCGCCCGGGTTCGCGACGTCGCGCTGACCGATTTCGTCACCGCACCGGTGGGCACCAACCCGCGGCAGGTGTTCGACCTGCTGGAGCACGCCCCGGTGGACGTCGCGGTGCTGACCGAACCGGACGGCACGCTGCGCGGTGTGCTGACACGTCGCGGGGCGCTGCGCGCCGAGTTGTACACACCGGCCGTCGATGACGCGGGTCGGCTGCGGATCGCCGCGGCGCTGGGCATCAACGGCGACGTCGCGGCCAAGGCGCAGGCACTGGCCGGCGCCGGCGTCGACCTGCTGGTGATCGACACCGCCCACGGACATCAGCTCAAGATGCTCGACGCGATCAAATCGGTGGAGTCGCTTGATCTCGGGCTGCCGGTGGCGGCCGGCAACGTGGTATCCGCCGAGGGCACCCGCGACCTGATCGAGGCGGGCGCGTCGATCGTCAAGGTCGGTGTCGGCCCGGGGGCGATGTGCACCACCAGGATGATGACCGGCGTCGGCCGGCCACAGTTCTCGGCCGTGCTCGAATGTGCTTCGGCCGCAAAGCAACTCGGCGGATACGTGTGGGCCGACGGCGGCGTCCGCCATCCGCGCGACGTCGCGCTGGCGCTGGCCGCCGGTGCGGCGAACGTGATGATCGGCTCCTGGTTCGCGGGCACCTATGAGTCGCCCGGGGACCTGATGGTCGACCGCGACGATCAGCCGTACAAGGAGAGCTACGGCATGGCGTCCAAGCGTGCGGTGGTGGCCCGCACCGCCGGCGAAGGCGCGTTCGACCGCGCCCGCAAGGCATTGTTCGAGGAGGGCATCTCGACCTCACGGATGGGGCTGGACCCGGCCCGCGGCGGCGTCGAGGACCTGCTGGACCACATCACCTCCGGGTTGCGCAGCACCTGCACGTACGTCGGCGCCGTGACCATCGGTGAATTGCACGAGCGGGCGGTGGTCGGCGTGCAGTCGGCCGCCGGGTTCGCTGAGGGCCATCCGCTGCCCGCGGGTTGGTGAGTCCGGACAGCCGCGCGGTCCGGCTACGATAATGGCTTTATCGTGCCGCACCCGTTGCGGCCAAGCGGAGGGGAAGAGATCACGTGCCGCAGGCACCCGTCGAGGCGGGTGGCTTCCGGGCCGAGCGGGCGTTCCCGGGACCGCCGAATCGGGCCGACGCCGAGGCATCCGACGCCGAGCCCTCCCCTAGTCGGCCGGGCGCCCGGCCCGGCGTGACGAGGACACCATGGGCACCGGCTTGACCTTGCTCGCGGTGTTGGCGTTCGTTCTGCTCACCGCGGGCACCGCGGTGTTCGTCTGCGCCGAGTTCTCCCTTACTTCGCTGGAGCGCAGCACCGTGGACGCCAACGCCCGCACCGGCGGCCGCCGGGACAAGCTGGTGCAACGGGCGCACCGCACGCTGTCGTTCCAGCTGTCCGGCGCCCAGATCGGCATCTCGATCACCACCCTGATCACCGGTTACCTCGCCGAGCCGCTGATCGCCCGGCTGCTGCACGGGCCGCTGGCCGCGGCGTCGCTGCCCAAGCATCTGCTCGACGGGGTCTCGCTTGCGTTGGCGCTGTTGATCGCGACCTCGGTGTCGATGGTGTTCGGCGAGTTGGTGGCCCAATACCTGGCGGTGGCCAAGCCCCTGCCGGTGGCACGGGCCGTCGCCGGTCCGCAGCTGCTTTTCTCGATGCTGTTCACCCCGCTGATCCACCTGACCAACGGCACCGCCAACTGGATACTGCGCCGGCTCGGCATCGAGCCTGCCGAGGAGCTGCGGTCGGCGCGCTCACCCCAGGAGTTGGGGTCTTTGGTGCGCACGTCCGCCCGCGCGGGCGCGCTGGACCCGCTGACCGCGGCGCTGGTCGACCGCTCATTGCAATTCGGCGCCCGCACCGCCGAGGAATTGATGACGCCGCGCACCGAGATCGAAACGCTGGAGGGCGACGACACCGTCGCCGACCTGGTGGTCAAGGCGATGGAAACCGGCTATTCCCGGTTCCCGATCGTGCGGGGCGACCTGGACGAGACCATCGGCATCGTGCACGTCAAGCAGGTTTTTGAAGTGCCGCATGGACAGCGCGAACGCACCCGGCTTGCAACGCTCGCCCGGCCGGTGGCCGTGGTGCCGTCGACGCTGGACGGCGACGCGCTGATGGCGCAGATCCGTGCCAACGGGCTACAGACGGCGCTGGTGGCCGATGAGTACGGCGGGATGGCCGGGATGGTGACCGTCGAGGACCTGATCGAGGAGATCGTCGGCGACATCCGCGACGAACACGACGAGCCGACACCTGACGTGGTCCGCACCCCCAACGGTTGGCGGGTCGCGGGCCTGTTGCGCGTGGACGAGGTGGCCGACGCGGTCGGATTCCGGGCCCACGAAGGCGAATACGACACCATCGGCGGACTGGTGATGCACGAGCTCGGGCACATTCCCGTCGAGGGCGAGTCGGTCGAGCTCAAGGAATTCGATCCAGACGCGGAATTGGAGAATCCGCCGCGGTGGCGCGCGACGGTGGCCCGGATGGACGGCCGCCGCATCGACATGATTGAGCTGGTTCCGCTCGGTCCGCGCGACGGCGAAGGCGACGACGGCTGATGGGCGACTTTCTCGGCGTCGTGCTGACCGTGCTGCTGCTGGCCGCCAATGGGTTTTTCGTCGGCGCGGAGTTCGCCCTGATTACCGCGCGCCGCGACCGGCTGGAGGCGCTTGCCGAGCAGGGTAAGCGCAGCGCCGTCACCGCGATCCGTGCCGGAGAGAACCTGTCGATGATGCTCGCCGGCGCGCAGCTGGGCATAACCGCATGCTCAATACTATTGGGCCGCATCGGCGAACCGGCCGTCGCGGACCTGCTGGAGAAACCGTTCGACCTGTTTGGCGTGCCCGACGCGGTGCTGCACAGCGTGTCGTTCGTCGTTGCGATCACGATCGTCGTGGTGCTGCACGTGCTGCTTGGCGAAATGGTGCCGAAGAACATCGCGATCGCCGGGCCGGAATCGGCGGCGATGCTGCTGGTTCCGCCGTTCTTGCTATGGGTGCGGGCCACCCGGCCGGTCATCGCGGTTTACGACTGGTGCGCGATCATGACGCTGCGCGCGGTGCGGGTGGAGCCCAAGACCGAACTGGAAAACACCGTCTCCACGGTCGAATTGTCCGAGATGATCGCCGAATCGCTGTCGGAGGGGCTGCTGGACCAGGACGAGCACACGCGGTTGTCGCGGGCCCTGCAGATCCGCAACCGCGTCGTGCGCGACGTCGCGGTGCCGGTGGGCGACATCCGCGCGGTGCCGGCCGCCGATCAGGGCTCCGGGCCCACGGTCGCCGCGCTGGAAACGGCGTTGAGCGAAACCGGTTACTCGCGGTTCCCGGTCGTCGACGCGGCCGGGCAGTTCATCGGCTACGTGCACATCAAGGACGTGCTGGACAAGGTCGAAAACTCCGACGCGGTGGTCGACCCGTCGGTGGTGCGGCCACTGCCGCGGCTGCCCGCGACGCTGTCGCTGCCCGAGGCGCTCGGGCGGATGCGCCGCAACAACAGCCATCTGGCGTTGGCTACCGGAAGCGACGGCACCGTGGTCGGGATGGTGGCCCTCGAGGACCTGGTCGAGGATCTGGTCGGAACCGTGCGTGACGGGACCCACCGTGCCTGACGTCGTGTTGGCGCAATCGGACTGGGCGGTGCGGGAGTCGGCCCACCGGACGCGGGTGGACACCTTCTTGCGGCCGCACCTTCGGCGGCTGCGGGCCGGCGAGGCGCATCCGGTGTGGGACTTCCTGTTCAGTTACTACAGCCTGCGCCCGCGGCAGCTGCGGCACTGGCATCCCGGCTATGGGGTGGTGCTCGGCGGCGACCGCGCGCGCGAATACCTTGGGCGCAGCGGATACGGCAGTCATCCCGCGGGTGTTGCGGTCACCAGTGAGCACCTGCGGTCACGCGCGGACACCGTGCGGTTCATCGCGGCGCTGTTGCGGGCCACCGCCGCCCGGCCGATCCGGCTGAACTGCTTCGGGCTGCACGAGTGGGCGATGGTGTACAAGGCGCCGATCGTGCGCCACACCCAGGTGCCGCTGCGACTCGGCGCGACCGGCACCGACGCTGTCGTGGAGTCAATGCCGTTGCGCTGCAGCCATTTTGACGCATTCCGGTTCTTCACCACAGCGGCGCGGCCGCGAAATGCCGTCGCGCTCACGCGCGATGCACAGCTCGCCAGCGAACAACCCGGCTGTATCCACACGACGATGGATCTTTACAAGTGGTGCTACAAGCTCGGGCCGCTCGTCGACTCTGAGCTGTTGGCTGACTGCTTGGAGTTGGCCGCCGATGCGCGTGAACTCGACATGCGCGCCAGCCCGTACGACCTGCGGGCGTTCGGTTATGAGCCGGTGCGCATCGAAACACCTTTCGGCCGAGCCGAATACGTTCGGGAACAGGCCGCCATCGCACAGCGCTCGGTGGTCCTCAGGGACGCGTTGCTGGCGCGGTGCCGCGCACTGCTGAATGCGGCGGTTCCGGACCAGCGATAGCTACTCGACTCGGTGGGGAACGCCAGTGAGGATCACCTCTGTGGCCCGCCGCGGCGCTTCGCACAACATCGGGAAGAGGGCGGCTCGCTTAGGAAGCCGCACGTGCTTGCGACCCTTCTGTACGGCCTCTACCACCTCGTCGGCCACCTTCTCGCGCGAGACGTCGACCATGAGACGCATCCGGTAGAAACGTCGGAAAGCCGCGGCTGTCGGCTCGTAGTCGTCGGTCCGGGCCATCATGTCAGTAGGAATCGGCCCGAGCTCGACGAGGGTGGTTCCGATCGCCAAGCCGCGCAGGTCGGCCCGCAGCCCCGATGTGAAGTGGGAAAGTGCGGCCTTCGAAGCCGAGTAGGTGACGAGGCCGGGTAACACGCCGCAGCCGGCCAGGGACGAGATGTTGACGATGTGGCCGCCTCCTCGTCCCAGCATCCGGGGGATCGCCTGCCGACACAGCTCGGCCGGGGCCACATAGTTGACCTGGGTGGTTTCGCGTAGGTCGAGTGCATCAGCGAAGGCGGCGCCAGTCCCGACGCCGGCGTTGTTCACCAGAACGTCGACGGGACCAACTTCTTCTTCGATTTGTCCGATGAGATCGGCTACCTGCGTCGGATCCGAGAGATCGGCGGGGTGGGCAGTGCCCCCAAGCTCGGCCGCGAGCTCCCGAATGGCGTGCTTGGTGCGGGCGACGAGGGCGACCGTGGCTCCCGCTCCCGCGAACGCATGAGAAAGGGATTCGCCGATGCCTCGCGACGCCCCGGTAATCAGTACTCGCTTCCCGCGCAATTCCATGTTGGGAGCCTATGCAAACCGCCGTCGCGCAAGTGGGCAATTGGGACTACCGACGCGCAGCGTTATCCCTTACCCGAATGAGCAATGATCTTTACAAGTGGTGCTACAAGCTCGGGCCGCTCGTCGACTCCGGGCTGCTGATCGACTGCCTGCAGTTGGCCGCCGATGCGCGTGAACTCGACATGCGCGCCAGTCCCTACGACCTGACGGGATACGGGTTCGCGCCGATCGCGATCGAGGTGCCGGCTGGGCGCGCCGAGTATGCGCGCGCTCAGCACGACATCGCCGGGCGCGCAGCACCGTTGCGAGACGCGCTCGCCGACCGCTGTGACCTGCTGCTGGCGGCGCTGGACAGCGATTGACGCAAATAACCCCTGGGTAAGCTGGATTAACGGCAATGCGCCAATCGGCGCCCACGACGTCGAGGAGGCAACATGACCGATCGCGTGGCAACCGGCAATCTGCGGGTCGCCCGGGTGCTGTACGACTTCATCAACAACGAGGCGCTGCCCGGTACCGACATCGATCCGGACAGCTTCTGGGCAGGCGTCGACAAGGTCGTCACCGATCTCGGTCCGCGCAACCAGGAGCTGCTTGACCGCCGAGACGAACTGCAGGCCCAGATCGACAAGTGGCACCGGCAGCACGTGATCGAACCGGTCGACATGGAGGCCTACAAGCAGTTCCTCACCGACATCGGCTACCTGCAGCCCGAGCCGTCCGACTTCACGATCACCACCGCCAATGTCGACCCCGAGATCACTTCGACCGCCGGTCCGCAGCTGGTTGTCCCGGTCACAAACGCACGCTTCGCGCTCAACGCCGCTAACGCCCGATGGGGTTCGCTCTACGATGCCCTGTACGGCACCGACGTCATCCCCGAGGACGACGGCGCCGAACAGGGCTCGAGCTACAACAAGGTCCGCGGCGACAAAGTTATCGCCTACGCGCGACGATTCCTCGACGAGTCGGTGCCGCTCGGCAACGGATCGTGGGCCGAAGCCAAGAGCTTCAAGATCAGCGACGGCCGGCTGATCCTCACGCTGCACGACGGATTGGAAGCCACGCTGGCCAATCCGGGCCAGTTCGCCGGCTGGACCGGCGACGCCGATGCGCCGGAGTCGGTGCTGCTGATCAACCACGGCCTGCACATCGACATCCTGATCGACCCGGAGTCGCCGATCGGCAAGACCGATACGGCCGGCATCAAGGACGTCATCCTGGAGGCCGCGGTGACCACGATCATCGATTTCGAGGACGCGGTGGCCGCCGTCGACGCCGACGACAAGACCGCCGCCTACCGTAACTGGCTCGGCCTGAACAAGGGTGACCTGTCGGCCGACGTGGACAAGGACGGCAACAGGTTCACCCGCGTGCTGAACCAGGACCGCACGTACCAAGCGCCGCACGGCGGCGAGTTCGCGCTGCCCGGCCGCAGCCTGCTGTTCGTGCGCAATGTCGGTCATCTGATGACCAACGACGCGATCGTCGACGCCGACGGTCATGAGGTGCCCGAAGGCATCCAGGACGCGCTGTTCACCAGCCTGGCCGCTAGCCACGGGCTCAAGGCCGGCGACCAGAACGGGCCGCTGGTCAACAGCCGCACCGGGTCGATCTACATCGTCAAGCCGAAGATGCACGGGCCCGACGAGGTGGCGTTCACCGTGGAGCTGTTCAGCCGGGTGGAGGACGTGCTCGGCCTGCCGCAGAACACCCTCAAGGTCGGCATCATGGACGAGGAGCGCCGCACCACCTTGAACCTGAAGGCCTGCATCAAGGCGGCCGTCGACCGAGTGGTGTTCATCAACACCGGCTTCTTGGACCGCACCGGCGACGAGATCCACACGTCGATGGAGGCCGGTCCGATGGTGCGCAAGGGCGCGATGAAAACCCAGCCGTGGATCCTTGGCTACGAGGACAACAACGTCGACGTCGGCCTGGCGTGCGGGTTCGCCGGTCACGCCCAGATCGGCAAGGGTATGTGGACGATGACCGAGCTGATGGCCGACATGGTCGAGCAGAAGATCGCCCAGCCCCGCGCCGGTGCGAGCACCGCTTGGGTGCCGTCGCCCACCGCGGCCACGCTGCACGCGATGCACTACCACCAGGTCGACGTGTTCGCGGTGCAAAAGGAGCTCGCCGGTCAGCGCCGCAGCACGATCGAGCAGCTGCTGACGATTCCGCTGGCCGGGGAACTGGCGTGGGCGCCGGAAGAGATCCGCGAAGAGGTCGACAACAACTGCCAGTCCATCCTCGGGTACGTGGTGCGCTGGATCGACCAGGGCGTCGGCTCGTCGAAGGTGCCTGACATCCACAACGTCGCGCTGATGGAGGATCGCGCAACGCTGCGAATCTCCAGCCAGCTGCTGGCCAACTGGCTGCGGCACGGCGTGATCACCGAGGAGGACGTGAAGGCCAGCCTGGTGCGGATGGCCGCGGTGGTCGATCGGCAGAACGAGGGCGATTCGAATTACCGGCCGATGGCGACGAACCCGGATGCGAGCATCGCATTTCAGGCCGCGCAGGAGCTGATCCTGTCCGGGACCAAGCAGCCCAACGGCTACACCGAGCCGATCCTGCATCGGCGCCGACGCGAGCTGAAAGCCAGTGCCGGCTAAGTGACTAGACTTCGCCCTGAAGCCAGGATCGATCGACGGAAAGGGCACGTCAGGCATGGGTAGGCACAGCATCCCCGGCCCTGACGACGACACTCCCGAGGAGCAGCCGCCGCCGCGGTATGAGCCGCCGCGATACGAATCACGCCGGTATGACCGACCGGGTTACGAATCGCCGGGTTACGAATCGTCGGCTTACGAACCGCCGGGTTATAAACCGCCGAGTTACGAGCCGCCGGGTTACGAACCGTCCGAGCCGGAGCCGCCGCAGGATGAGCGACGGTATGAGCCGCGGTTTCGGGACCGGCCGCCGCGATATCGCGATGAGCCGGAGCCTGCGGAGGAGTACGACTATCTGACCGAACCCGACGAGCCGCCGCCGAGGGACCCGCCGCCGCGCGAGCCACCACCGCCGTCGTCGACCGGCGGCCACTACTTCGGTGCCGGGGAATTCCAGGGCGGCCATCGCAGCACCGAGCAAAAGCCGCGCGGGGTGAGCCTCGGCGTGATCGTCGCGCTGGTGGCGGTCGTCGTGGTGGTCGGCGTGGTGATCCTGTGGCGATTCTTCGGCGACATGCTGTCGAATCGTTCCGATGCCGCCGCGGCCCAGTGCGTCGGCGGTGCCCAAACCGTCGCGGTCATCGCCGACCCGACCATCACAGAGCAGATTCAGCAATTCGCCAACCGGTTCAACAAGACGGCGCGGCCGGTCGGCGACCGCTGTGTCGCCCTCGGCGTTAAGGCCGCCGACTCCGACACGGTGATCAACGGCTTCATCGGCCAGTGGCCGAACGACCTCGGTGAGCGGCCCGCCCTGTGGATCCCCGCCAGCTCGGTGTCGACCGCCAGGCTGGAATCGGCCGCCGGCGCGAAGACCATCAGCGACAGCCGGTCGCTGGTCAGCTCGCCGGTGCTGCTCGCCGTCCGCCCAGAACTCAAAAACGCGCTGGGCCAACAAAACTGGGCCGCGCTACCGGGCATGCAGACCAACCCGACGGCACTGGACGGGCTGCACCTTCCCGGCTGGGGATCGCTGCGGCTGGCGATGCCAATCGCCGGCGCCAGCGACGCGTCGTACCTGGCGGCCGAGGCCGTGGCGGTCGCGTCGGCACCGCCGGGCGGCCCGGCCAGCGCCGGCGCGGGTGCGGTCAACACCTTGGCCGCAGGCCAGCCGAAGCTGGCGAACAACAGCGCCTCGACGGCGATGGACGCGTTGCTTCAGGGCGGCGATCCGGCCACGGCTCCGGTGCACGCGGTGGTAACGACGGAGCAGCAGCTCTATCAACGCTCCGCCAAGGTGTCCAACGCGAAAAGCGTGCTCGCGTCATGGGCGCCGACGGGCCAGACGGCGGTCGCCGACTACCCGGCGGCGCTGCTCAGCGGCAACTGGCTGTCGGAGGAACAGGTCACCGCGGCCAGTGAGTTCGCCCGCTTTCTGCGTAAACCCGAACAGCTCACCGACTTGGCCAAGGCCGGCTTCCGCGCCGAGGGCGGCGCCACGCCGAAGAGCGACGTGACGAGCTTTGCGCCGATGTCCGAACCGGTGAAGGTCGGCGACGACTCGCTGCGCGCCACCCTGGCCGACGCGCTGACGACGCCGGCAGGCGGGCCGGCCGCCACGATCATGCTCGACCAGTCGATGCCGACCCAGGAGGGCGGCAAGAGCCGATTGACCAACGTCGTCGCGGCGCTGAAGAACCGGCTGCAGGCGCTGCCGCCCACCGCCGCGGTCGGGTTGTGGACGTTCGACGGCACGGATGGCCGCGCCGAGGTGCCGACCGGTCCGCTGTCGGACCAGGTTAATCGCCAGCAGCGGTCGGCGGCGCTGACGGCGGCGCTCGACAAGCAGAACCCGTCGGGCGGCGGCGCGGTGTCGTTCACCACGCTGCGGATGATCTACGACGATGTGAAGGCGCATTTCCGACCGGGACAAGCTAATTCGGTCCTGGTCATCACGGCCGGCCCGCATACGGACAAGTCAATGGACGGGCAGGCCCTGCAGAACTACATCCGTGGGGCCGCCGATCCGGCCCACCCGGTGGCCGTGAACGTCATCGACTTCGGCGCCGATCCCGACCGGGCGGCGTGGGAGGCCGTGGCACAGGCCAGCGGCGGCAGCTACCAAAACCTGAGCAGTTCGGACTCCCCCGACCTGGCCAAGGCGATCACGACGTTCCTCTCGTAGCCGGCGGCGGCCTCGGCGAGCGAACGGCCGTCAGATCAGGCGACCAGATGCGGTGCGGGCACGGCGTCGCCGACGCCGCGGCCCTGCGGCACGGCGATGAGGATCTTGCCGGTGTGGGTTCCGGAGCCCATCAGACGGAACGCGTCGACGGCATGGTCGAAACGGAATTCGGTAACCGGCAGCGGCGCCAGGTCGCCGCGGACCGCGCGAATCAGGATGTCGTCGAGCAGTTGTCGGTAATGCCACGGGCGGCGGCGCAGGTTCAGATCGATGTCGACCACGGCAAAGGTGCCGCTGCGGGCGAGTGCCCGCAAGCCGAGTGTGGCGTTGGACTGGACAGCTCTCTTGCCGAGTTCGATGAACCGGCCGCCGGGGGCCAAGATCTTCAACCCTGCGGTGAGCGCCTGCCCCTCAAGCGTGTTGACGACGACATCGACACCTTCGCCGTCGGTGATGTTGGCGATCTCGTCGGCGAAGGCAAGGCTGTGGGAATCGCCGATGTAGTCGAAGCCCATCGCCGACAACATTTCGCGCTTGTCGGCCGAACCTGCCGTCGCGTAGACGTGGGCACCGATCATCTTGGCGATCGACACCGATGCCAGTCCGACACCGCCGGCGGCCGAATGAATCAGCACGCGTTCCCCCGGCTCGAGCCTCGCGACCTCCTGCAACGCGTGCCAAGCGGTCAGATAGGCCACACCGAAAGTGGCCGCTTGCCGGTCGGTCAACGCATCGGGGACCGCCACCACCAGATCCTCCAGCGTGGTCAGGTGTGAACCGAAGCTGCCGGACCCCAACGCCAGCACCCGCTGGCCGATCTGCACCGAGTGCACATCCTCACCGATCGCGGTAACCACACCGACGCATTCGGACCCGATGGCCGGTCCGTGCTCGTGCGCGCTGGGGTCGAGTCCCTTGACCTTGAGCACGTCGGAAACGTTCAGTCCGGCCAGAACGACCCGGACCTCGACCTGGTCCGCGTCCGGGGCAACCCGTTCGGCCGAACGTACCGTCAACCCGTCGAAACGACCCGATTGATCAATTTGCAGCCGAAATCCGGCGTCCACGTTGAGCATGGGGCCCTCCTCGAAGCGAGTCCGGCATCACGGCTGGCGTCGCGATGCGATAGTCGGCAGCCTAGCACGAAAGTCCAATATGTTGGACTAATCTCCACTATGCGGGCCGAATTGCCGTGGGCGTCGGATATGATCCAGCCATGTTCACAGGTGATGACGCCGAAAAGGACCTTGCCGTCGTGCTGTCGTACCTGACCGGCCGAAAACTGACGTTGGACGAAGTGCTTGCCGCCGTCGAGATGTCGCGATCGACCTACTACGACCGGCAGGCCAAGGGCACGCTCACCTCCACGGACACCTTGCTGAGGGCGGCGCAGAACCTCGGCCTCAACCCGGTCGACCTGCTGATTCGGTACGGCCGCCTGGAGCACAGCGACGTGGCGGATTACCTGCAGGACGGCGCGCATCCGCTCGGGCTATCGACGGTCACGCCTACCCGGATGCGGGCGCCAGCGAAGAAGCGCCGCGAGCAGCCAGCAACCATTGCTAATTTACGCCCACGTAAGGACGCGCCGCCGCTGTAGCAGCCCAGACCGTTTATAAAATGCGTCCGAGATTCTTTGCCGGTAGGGGCGCGCCGAGGGCGTCGCACGCCGTAGGATTGCACGCACCCAGCCCGGCCAGATCTATTGCTCGAAAGCGTCATCCATGGGTTTAGCGACACTCATCACCATTACCCTCGCGTGCATCGCGTGGAGCCTGTGGATACGACGCGTTACCTGGACGTGCCGGTGGGAAGTCGCTGCCACGCTGAACATCGCGCTGCAGGGCGCCGCGGTGGCGCTGATGTCGCCGGCTGCTTCCGCAACCGTGGGGCATGCGCTGCACTCACTCACGGGCAAATGGAATCTCGAGGATTACCTCGGCCACGACTGCTACGTGGTGGCCGCGTCCGCCATCGTCTACAACGCTCTCGGCAGGCTGGCCGACGACAACACAATGCAGTTGAAGTTCAAGCAATACGTCGAACTTCCCGCGACGCTTTGCATACCGCTGCTATTGGCGACCTTCTCGATGGGTAACGGAGCACACATCTACCGGGCGGACTTCTTCGAGGTACCGAGCGACTTGTGGCTGAAGATGTACTGGCTGCTGCTGTGCGGCACCCTGATCCATCTGCTGGTGTACGCGTCGCGCGCGTTGTTCGTGCTGCGCCAAGACCCGCGTTCCCGGACGCTGGCCAACATCTATCTGATGTCGTCGGCCAGCGGTATCGCCGCCTGCGTGGTGCGGATCAGCACCGCGTTCGTCCCGCAGCTGCAAGCGGTGGACCAGGGCACGCTCGTATGGCTGTTCGCCTGCGCCTGCGGGGCCGGATTCGCCCTCACCTCGGCCTACTCGTGGCGGCAAAGGGTCAAGTGGTTCCGGCGAGAGCCGGTGCGCTGACGCGAACCCGCTTAGGCGAACGCCTCCAGCGGCGGGCACGAACACATCAGATTGCGGTCACCGTAGGCGCCGTCGATGCGTCGCACCGGTGGCCATACCTTCGGGCGGAACTGCTTACCCAGCGGATAGGCGGCCTGCTCGCGGCTGTAGGGGTGCTCCCACTTCTCGGCCAGCAGGCATTCGGCGGTGTGCGGCGCGCCGCGCAGCGGGTTGTCGTCGACCGGCCACTGCCCGGAGCCGACCCGGTCGATTTCCGCGCGGATCGAGATCATCGCCTCGCAGAATCCGTCCACCTCGGCAAGGCTCTCACTTTCCGTCGGCTCCACCATCAGCGTGCCCGACACCGGGAAGCTCATCGTCGGCGCGTGAAAACCATAGTCCGCCAGCCGTTTTGCAACGTCATCGACGGTGACACCGGTGGCCTTGGTGATGGCGCGCAGGTCGAGGATGCATTCGTGGGCCACCATCGCGTTTTCACCGGTGTAGAGCACCGGGTAGTACTCGTCGAGGCGGCGCGCGATGTAGTTGGCCGATGCGATCGCGGCCAGCGACGCCGCGCGCAGCCCGGCCGCGCCCATCATCCGGATGTAGGCCCAGGTGATCGGCAGGATCGACGCCGACCCGTACGGGGCCGAGGACACCGGCGGCTCGTCGGGCAGGCCGCCGGCCAGCGGGTGGCCGGGCAGGTACCGCGCGAGGTGCCGGCGCACTGCCACCGGCCCAACGCCGGGGCCCCCGCCGCCGTGCGGGATGCAGAACGTCTTGTGCAGGTTCAGGTGGCTGACGTCGCCGCCGAACCGGCCCGGACGGGCCAACCCGACAAGCGCGTTGAGGTTCGCACCGTCGATGTACACCTGGCCGCCGGCGTCGTGCACGGCCGCACAGATCTCGGCGATGTCATGCTCGTACACACCGTGCGTGGATGGATACGTGATCATCAGGGCGGCAAGGTTTTCCGCGTGCTGGGTGACCTTCGCGCGCAGATCGTCGAGGTCAACGTCGCCGTTGGGACGCGTGCCGACCACGACAACCCGCAGTCCGGCCAGCGCGGCCGACGCGGCGTTGGTGCCGTGCGCGCTGGACGGGATCAGGCAGACGTTGCGATGGGCCTCGCCGCGGTCGGCGTGGTAGCGGTGAATGGCCAGCAGCCCCGCGTATTCCCCCTGTGAGCCGGCGTTGGGTTGCAGCGACACGGCGTCATAGCCGGTCATCTGCGTGAGCCAGTTCTCGACATCGGCGATCAACGCGCGCATGCCCGCGGTGTCCGACGCCGGCGCGAACGGGTGCAGCCGGGCGAATTCCGGCCACGTGATGGGCTCCATCTCGGCCGCCGCGTTGAGCTTCATCGTGCATGAGCCGAGCGGAATCATGCTGCGGTCCAACGCAATATCCTTGTCCGCCAGCATCCGCAGGTAGCGCATCATCTCGGTCTCGGTGCGGTATCGGGTGAATGCCGGGTGAGTCAAAAACTTCGATGTGCGGGTGGCGATGTCGGGGCCGCCGAACTCGCCGATGGGCGCGGCACCGAAGGCCTCGAGCACCCTGGCCACGTGCTCGTCGGTGGTGGCCTCGTCGCAGGACACCGACACGTGGTCGGCGTCGACGGGCCAGATGTTGATGCCACGCTGCTTGGCCGCCGCGACAACGTTCGCGGCCTGGCCCGGCACTCGGGCGAGCACCGTGTCGAAAAACCGATCATGGACGACCTCGACGGCCGCCAACGTCAGCCCAGCGGCGACGGTTCGGGCGTGCCCGTGCACGCGGCGCGCGATCGCGGTCAGCCCGTCGGCCCCGTGATAACTGGCGTACATCGCGGCCAGCACCGCGAGCAGCACCTGGGCGGTGCAGATGTTGCTGGTCGCCTTGTCGCGGCGGATGTGCTGCTCGCGCGTTTGCAACGCGAGCCGGTAGGCCGGTGATCCGTCGGCGTCAACCGACACGCCGACCAGACGGCCGGGCAGTTGGCGGGCGTGCCCGGTGTGGACAGCCAGATAGCCGGCATGCGGGCCGCCGAAACCCATTGGCACACCGAATCTTTGGGTGTTGCCGAACGCAACGTCGGCACCCACCTCGCCCGGCGGGGTGATCATGGTCAACGCGAGCAGGTCGGCGCCGATCGCCACCAGCGCCCCGCGCTCGTGCGCCTGGCTGACCAGCTGTGTCCAGTCGACAACGGCGCCGCCGGCGCCGGGAAGCTGGGTGATGACGCCGAAGAAGTCGCCGTCGGGCAGGCCGTCGCGCAGGTCGGCGGTGACGATGTCGATGCCCAGCGGCCGGGCGCGGGTGGCCAGCACCGCGGCGGTCTGCGGGTACAGATCGGCATCGACAGCGAGCCGATTCGACGATGCCTTCACGACCCGGTGCATCAGCGTCATCGCCTCCGCCGCGGCGGTGCCCTCGTCCAGCATGGATGCGTTGGCGATGTCCAGGCCGGTGAGGTCGCAGACCATGGTCTGGAAGTTCAGCAGCGCCTCGAGGCGGCCCTGGCTGATCTCGGGTTGGTACGGGGTGTAGGCGGTGTACCAGGAGGGGTTCTCAATGATGTTGCGCCGCAACACCGGAGGCGTCAGCGTGTCGAAGTAGCCCTGGCCAATCATCGACACCGCAACGGTATTCGCATCGGCCAGCTCGCGAAGTTCGGCGAGCGCCTGCTCCTCGGTGGCGGCCGGCGGCAGCACCTCGAGGCCGGGAGCCGTCCCGTTGACATGCGGGTCAAGGATCTTTGCCGGCACCGCCCTGGCGGCCAGCTCGTCGAGCGAGTCGACGCCGATCACCGCGAGCATTTTGGCGATTTCGTCGCCACCTGGACCGATGTGACGGTCGGCGAAACGAGAACGGTCGGACACGGCTGCGATCTCCTGACAGCGAGCAGGGAACGTAATCCCTCTCCCTCTGTCGTCTGCCCGAACACCGGGCGCCTGAGAGATTCGGCTCGCGCCTTTCCCCGTCGGCGGGCGGCGACCACTGGGGCCGTCACCGCTTTCCAGAGGCATCGTGGCCTCGCGCGGTCCGGGTGCCTGAGAGGTTGACGGAGAGGTGTTGCTCCTTCGGCGTCCGTGGCTGGCTGCCGCGGAACTCTCCCGCTCAAGGGCGATGCGGCACCGAGTCTACCGCCCGGCTCCGATTCGCGCCGAATGGTCGC
Organism: Mycobacterium sp.; assembly: GCF_035640695.1. Taxonomy (GTDB): domain Bacteria; phylum Actinomycetota; class Actinomycetes; order Mycobacteriales; family Mycobacteriaceae; genus Mycobacterium. Next base: position 16,718 of record NZ_DASQVQ010000159.1, on the reverse strand, counting down.
GGGGATACTCAGCGCCGCCGGCCCCAAAGATTGCGACACGCATGTCGAATCCTTAGCGCCCGAACGTGCAAAAAGGGGCGTTCGCGGTCGCGCGCAGAATCGGGCCGAAAAGGTCAGCCGATCTTGCGGTCGCGGTGCTTGCGCCGGGTCGCCAGCTCATCCTCGGGCGCGTCGATGGACTCGCCGCCGTCGGCGCGCTCACCCGGGAATTCGGTGATCGCGCCGGTCAGTTCGCGCATCGCGCCGCTGACGGCGATGCCGAACACGCCCTGGCCGCCTTGCAGCAGGTCGACGACTTCCTCGGCGGAAGTGCACTCATACACCGTGGTGCCATCGGAGAACAGCGTGATGTTGGCCAGATCGCGCACGCCGCGCTTGCGCAGATGGTCGACGGCTACCCGGATGTTCTGCAGCGAGATGCCGGTGTCCAGGAGCCGTTTCACGATCTTGAGGACCAGGATGTCCTTGAACGAGTACAGCCGCTGGCTGCCCGACCCGGCGGCGCTGCGGATCGACGGCACGACCAGCGACGTGCGTGCCCAGTAATCGAGTTGGCGGTAGGTGATGCCGGCGATCTGGCATGCGCTCGGGCCGCGATAGCCGACGAGCTCGTCGGGGATCGAGTCGTCCGGGAAAAGGCCGGGCTGCACGGGTTCATTCACGGCGTCGTGTCCCGACTCGGTGGCGCCGGTCGATGGCAGATCGAGTTCCTCTTGACGTGGCTGATCGCCCACTGTGCTTCCTCCCGCCTGGTGCGCCGCCTAGTGCGCCGGCCGCAGTCTGACTTGCCCGTCACATGCCCGACCGAAGAACTCCCGAGCATACGCTTCCGGGCCGCGCGCCACGCCGACCGTGAGACAAAATTATGGCCGCTGTCGGAGCTGGTCAATGTGACTCACGCCGCGTGTCGGGCCACCGTCACGGATCCGTGACGTATCGACAGGGCGACGACGTATCGGCAGGCGCGACCCGGCTAGGTTGCCTTGAAGTCGTCGGGTGAGACGCTGTCCAGGAACTCTTTGAACTTCTCCACCTCGTCTTCGCGGACCGCCCCGGTGGCCTCCTCATCGTTCTCGTCGGGGATCATCAGCCCGGCCTCGGCGAGCACCGCCTCCTCGACGTAGATCGGCACTCCGACGCGCAGCGCGATGGCCACCGAGTCGGACGGCCGGGCCGAAACCTTGATGTCGCGGTCGAAGATCAGGTCGGCGTAGAACGTGCCTTCCTGCAGGTCGACTATCCGCACCTCCTTGAGCGAATGCCCAAGAGCAGCAATGACATCTCGGATCAGGTCGTGGGTCAATGGCCGGGCGGGCTCAACTCCCTGCTGCTCGAGCGCGATCGCGGCGGCCTCGGCCTGGCCGATCCAGATCGGCAGATAGCGGTCGCCGTTGGCCTCGCGCAGCAACAGCACCGGCTGGTTCTGGGGCTGCTCCACCCGAATGCCGACGACTCGAACCTCACCCATTTGTGCCTGCCCTCCGCACGAACGTGTCAGCTTCGTTCCCGAAGGAGTGGACCCTGCGGGACCTGACGTGACGAAGCCGTCGACTGAAAGTCTAGTCCTCAGCGGGACAGAACGTCGCGCACCGCGGACTTGAGCAACGCCGTGTGCAACATGATCGCCAGCGACGCGACCTCGCGGGCCAGGTCATCGGCGCGGTCGCGGGCCCCGGTTTTACCCGCCTTGACCACCGGGCCGGCGATCTGGGCGATCAGATCCGACTGCCGGTCGGCCGCCGACCGGAACGCGCGCAGATGGCGCGGCTCCACCCCGTAGTCGGCGAGCGCCTTCGCGCATTGGGCGATCGCCACGGCGTGCTCGTCGAAGAATCCGCCCGGCCCGGTGGTGATGATCCCGGCCTTGGTCAGCGCGCTCAGCAACTGGTTGTCAACGCCAGAGCGGTCCAGAACATCCTCGCGGCTCAGCCGGGCCGGCGTGGCCGTCGCTTTCGGGCCGTCACCGTCGTCGGAGCGCTGCTTGGCGAGATCCACCAGGCGCGGCGCGAACGACGCGGTGTCCGGCAGCTCGCCGTCGGGTTGGGCGTCGAGGTGGGCCTTGATGACCTTCAGCGGCAGATAATGGTCGCGCTGGGCGGTGAGGATGTAGCGCAGCCGCGCACAATCGTAGGCGCTGAAGCGCCGATACCCCGACGGGCTGCGCTGCGGTGTGACCAGTCCCTCGGCCTCCAGGAAGCGGATCTTCGAGATCGTCACGTCCGGGAACTCGGGCCGCAGCAGGTCCAGCACCGCTCCGATCGACATGCCGGCCAGCGCATGGGTGTCGGGAGCGGTCACTGTTATGTGCTCTTCGCGCCAGCGCTCATCGGCCTGCTACCCGCTTCCGCCCTGGTCATCGGTCTTCGGTCCGGTCAAGAACACCAGCCGGAATTTGCCGATCTGAACCTCGTCGCCGTTGGCGAGCACCGCCGAGTCGACCGGCTCCCGGTTCACATAGGTGCCGTTGAGGCTACCCACGTCGACCACCTGGAATTCGTTGTTCTCCATGCGGAACTCGGCGTGCCGGCGGCTGACCGTCACGTCGTCGAGGAAGATGTCGCTGTCAGGATGTCGGCCGGCGGAGGTCACCGGCTGGTCCAGCAGGAACCGCGAGCCGGCGTTGGGGCCGCGCTTGACGACGAGCAGCGCCGATCCGCTCGGCAGGCCTTCCACCCCGGAGACCGGGGTCTCCACTCCCGCCGCCGCCGGAGCATCCAGCTCGTTGAGGAAGTCGGCGCGGAAGACAGATGTGGTTTCCACGGTGACTTCGTCAGACGTCTCGTTGTCCTTTTCGGTCACCCGCTGCTCCTTCTCGGCTGCTTTTGCGGTGTCGGGCGTAGTTTGCAAGCTGTTTTCCAACTGGCCGACTGCTCCTACGACGGTACCGCGCGGTCGTGTACATTGTGGCCGCCCTGCCGGTATATCGGGCCACCTTCTCGGACACAAAGCGGTCGCAGCGACCCTAGCAACCGCATTATTCGGTGATTGTGTCGCGGTAGGAGTCGGCGTCCAGCAATTGGGCGATTCCGGCGTCGAGTGCCGCCGGGTCGGCCTGCAGGTCAATCAGCCAGCCGCCGTCGTAGGGCTCGGCATTGACAAGCTGGGGGTTGCTTTCCAGATCACCGTTGACCGCAATGACTTTCGCGGTCAGCGGCGCGTACAGGTCGGACACCGATTTGGTGGACTCCACCTCGCCGAACGACTCCCCCGCGGTGACCTCGGTGCCGACGCCGGGCAGCTGGACGTACACCACGTCGCCCAGCGACGACTGCGCAAAGTCGGTGATACCGACCCGTGCCGTGTCGTCGCCGGTGCGGCGCACCCACTCGTGCTCCTCGGTGTAGCGCAGCTCGGTCGGGATTTCGCTCACGGGCTTCCTGTTCTTAGCCGTTCTATTTGACGGGCTGAGCGTATTGGTGAGGTTTCGGTTGCCGCAAGGCGGTGACGTCCACCCGGTCGGACTGCACGACGTCCATCGTCCCGCCGACTCGCTCGACGCTGTCGACCGCCCCGCCGGGAATGTTCAGCGCGGCCGCCAGCGTGGGCGGATCACCAATGGCCACAACGGTATACGGCGGGTTGAGCGTCTGCCCGTCGATGGACAACGCGCCCGGCGGTCCCACCGCCCAGGTGTCGACACCGACCCGCACCGCGGCTTGGCCACCGCCGGTTCCCTGGTTTCTGCGATCCGGCCCGCCGCCCCGGATCTCGATCGCCTCCGCACCCGCGGCCCGCAGCTCATTGATGACGTCGATCATCGTCTCCGGCGCCACGCCGGGCGCCGGGTCGGCAACGGTCAGCGTGACACCGGGGCCGGTCGCGGCCACCGTGCCGACCAGGATCGACAGCGCGGCGAGCCGGGCCTGTGCGTCGTCGATCGCCGCCTGGTCGTTGCTGCCCGCCGCGCGCAGCGTCGTCAAGGTGCGCTGCAGTTCGGCAACTTCTTTGTTCAGCGACGCCTCCCGCTGTTGCAGCGAATCCAGCAGCACCACCAGGTCGGCCGGCCGCGCCGATTCGAGGTAATCGCCGGTATTGGTCTCCCGGGCCTGCGTGACGATCGCGAGGCCCAGCAGCACGCACAGCACCACGGCGAGCGCACCGAACGCGGTCTGCGCCCGGCCGCGCCGCAGCATGCCACGGATGCCGCGCGGCTGCACCGGGCCGATCTGTGTCGGCGCCGCGTCGGGCGGCAACTCGTGACGGCCGTGCTGGTTCGGCTTCGCTGTCGCCGGCGGCCGGGCGGCTGCCGAATCGCTGCCGTGTTCGCTCATGCTCATGCCCCGAACAGCTTGCGCCGCAACGCCGCGGCGTTGCCGAAGATCCGGATGCCCAGCACGACGATGATCGCCGTGGACAGCTGAGTGCCGACGCCGAGCTGGTCACCGACGTAGACGATCAGCGCCGCGACGAGCACGTTGAAGACGAACGAGACAACGAACACCTTGGAGTCGAAGATGCGGTCCAGGTAGGCCCGCAACCCCCCGAACACGGCGTCGAGCGCGGCCACCACCGCGATCGGCAGATAGGGCTGCACCGCCTCCGGCACGCTGGGGTGAAACACCAGGCCCAGCACGACGCCCACCACCAGCGCGGCGATACCGATCATCCGTTAAGACCCAACCTTCTTCGCGTACTTGACATCCCGGGTGTTGGCGGCCGGCACGATCAACCCGTCGCCCGCGGTAACGGTGACACCGGCGCCGTATGACGCTTCCAGTAATCGCATCCGGGCCAGCCCGAGGCTGCGGTCGAAGGAGTCCTGCATCCCGTGCGGCGGCCCGATCGCCACGATCACGTACGGGCTGCCGATCGGTTGGTTGTCGACGAGGATGGCGCGGCCGGCCTGCCGGATCGTGACGTTGGGCCCGATCCGCACGCCCCCGACCGCGATCGCCTCGGCTCCGCTGCGCCACAACGAGTTGACGACCAATTGCAGGTCACGGTCGAGCACCACCTGCCGGCTGCCCGCGATCCGCTCCTTGGACACGTCGGTCAAATTGGCGGCCACGCCCGGATCGGTGAGCGTCACGGTCAGGCCCGGGCCGATGACCTCGGTTGTGGCCGCGGCGAATGCCAGCGCATCCAGGCCTTGCAGCAGCCGCTGCCCGGTCGCGTCGTCTTGGAGCTGGCTGCGCCGCAGGCGGTCCACCTCGCCGGCCAGCTGGGCGCGTTGTCCGCTCAGCGCGCTGGTGCCGGTCTCCGAGGCCCGCACGCTGTTGGCCAACACATTCTGGGTTTCCTTGACGCCCGGCGCGACCGACCGGGCCTGTGCCACCGCCGCGGCGAACACGATCGCGATCAGCAGCGCCGCCGCGGCCTGCCAGCCCCAAACCACCCAGCGGGCACGGGGTTCTGCGGCCGTCGCGCGCGTTTCGGCGGCGGCGGCGTAGCCGGGGTCCAGGTGCTCGGACAGCAGCGAGCGCAGCAGCGAGGGCACCGGGATGAACGTCGGCTTGCCGGCCTCGTGAACGCTTCGTCCCGCCTCCGGGTCGTATCCGCCGAGCGCGCGGTCGCCTTCAGCCATTGCTGACCTTAGGCATCCGCCGCAGCACCATCATGAACTGCACGATGTAGAGCACGAAGCTCCACAGGTAGGTCGCCAACCCCCAGATCAGAAAGCCCCAGCCGATGGCCAGCACGACACGGCTCCACAGCCCGTGGAACTGGCCGAGCAGGATCAGCGGAAAGCCCGACATCAGCGCGAACGTCGCGGCCTTGCCGATGTAGGTCACCGGCAGCGCGTTCAGCCCGCGGCTGCGCAAGGCGGGCAACGTCAACGCGAGTAGCGCGTCGCGCGCGATCAGCCCCCCGACGATCCACCACGGCACAAAGCCCCTCAGCGCAAACGCAATCGGGATCGTCACCACGTAGATCCGGTCCACGAGCGGGTCGAGCAACTCGCCGACGCGTGAATACTGGTTCATCAGCCGGGCGAGCTTGCCGTCGGCCCAGTCGGACGCCCCGGAGAACATCAAGATCGCGACGGCCCACGCGTCGGCGTGCGCCACCAACAGCACCCACAAGAAGACGGGCACCAGCAGCAGGCGCAGCACGCTGAGCCCGTTCGGCACCGTCAGCACCCGGTCGCGTTCCGGCGAGGGCGCCGCGTCCGGCGCCGAAGGTCGCCGGCCATGCGGGTCGGCCATGCGGCTTAACTTAGCGGAAAACTCCTGGCAGGCTCAGCGCCGACAGCGAGTCGTCGGCCAGCGGGTTGTCGTGCACCATGTAGGTCCACGTCGATGTCGGCCGCGCCAACTTGGACAGGTCCACGCCCGGCTCGTCCTCGATCGAATCGGCGGTTTCGAAGGTCTGCTGAGCCGCCTCAATCGCGTTAGCGGCCAGCGACGAGAACGCGTCGACCGCCAGCCGGTGAAATTCGTCCAGTGGGTTCTGCCGCCCCAGCGCCCGCAGGTGGATGCTCTCCCGGATGTCGGCCAGATACGCGAGGTGATCGGCCCAGCCCCGGTCGAGGTGATACAGCATGATCAGCCGGCAGATCTCTGCCAGCTTCTCCTCGCCCAGATCTTCGACGAGTTCGTCGTAGCGCTTCGGCGCGCGCTGCGCCAGCTCCTCAAGCGCAGTTGTGGTGCGCAGCAACGTGTCTCGGCGCTCGACGATGATCCCACGCTGCTGGGCGATCAACTGGTTGTAGCGCCAGGTGTTGGCGTGCACGTCGAGCAGCCTGCCTTCGGCAACGCGCTGGGCGTGGTCCAGCAGGCCGGCCGCCTTCGGGCTGACGATGCGGCCGTCGTCGTCGGTCTGGGTGGGCAATTTGTGCGGCTCGAGGTGAGCCTGGACGACGTCGTCTTCCCAGCTGGCGAAGAACACCGACGATCCCGGATCGCCCTGCCGCCCGGCCCGGCCGCGCAACTGGTTGTCCAGCCGCTCGGTGAGGTGACGCCCGGTGCCGACCACATGCAGCCCGCCGAGTTCGGCGACGGCGTCGTGGTCGGCCTCGTCGGAGCCGCCGAGCCGGATATCGGTGCCCCGTCCGGCCATCTGGGTGGACACCGTGATCGCGCCGAGCTTGCCGGCCTCGGCGATGATCGCCGCCTCCTCGGCGTCGTTCTTGGCGTTCAACACCACCGCCGGGATGCCGGCCTTCACCAGCCGCTCGTGCAGCTCCTCGGACTCCGCGACGTCGCGGGTGCCGATCAGCACGGGCTGACGGGTCTCGTGCACCTCGGCGATGTGCTCGACGATCGCGTCGTTCTTGGCGGCCGCGGTGATGTACACCCGGTCCGGCTCGTCCTCGCGAATATTGGGGGTGTTCGGCGGGATCGGCGACACGCCGAGCTTGTAGAACTGGCGCAACTGCTCACCGGCGGCCAGCGCGGTGCCGGTCATCCCGCACACCGTGGGATACCGGTTGATCAGCGCCTGCACCGTGATGGTGTCGAGCACTTCACCGGTCTCGGTGGTCTCGATCCCCTCCTTGGCCTCGACCGCCGCCTGCAGGCCGTCGGGCCAGCGCTGCAGCTGCGCGATGCGCCCGCGCGATGCGTTGATCAGGTGCACGGCGTCATCGCGGACGATGTAGTGCACGTCGCGCTGCAGCAGCACATGCGCGTGCAGTGCGATGTTCACCTCGGTCAGCGTGGTGCCGACGTGTTCCTCGGAGTACAGGTCGATGCCGCCCAGTTTGGCCTCTACCTTCTGCGCGCCGACCTCGGTCAAATGAACGTTGCGATTGTCGGAGTCGGTGTCGTAGTCCCGGCCCGGAATCAACTCGCCGACCAGCCGGATGATCTCGAGCTTCGGCGTCTCGCGGTGGGTGGTGCCGGCCAGCACCAGCGGCACCAGCGCCTCGTCGACCAGCACCGAGTCGGCCTCGTCGATCAGCGCGACGTCGGGGTTCGGCGACACCAGCTCGTCGACGTCGGTGACCAGCTGGTCGCGCAGCACGTCGAAGCCGATCTCGTTGACCGACGCGTACGTGACGTTGCACGCGTAGGCCGCACGCCGTTCGTCGGCAGTGGATTCGGCGGTAACCCAGCCGGCCGTCAGCCCCATCGCCGCCAACAGCGGACCCATCCATTCGGCGTCGCGGCGGGCCAGGTAGTCGTTGATCGTGATGACGTGCACGTTGCGACCGGCCAGCGCGTAGCCTGCCGCGGCGATCGCGCCGGCCAGCGTCTTGCCCTCACCGGTGGCCATCTCGATCACGTCGCCGGCCAGCATCCGCAGCGCGCCGAGCAGCTGAACGTCGAACGGGCGCAGCGAGGTGGCGCGGTCGGCGGCCTCGCGGGCGATTGCCAGAAACTGCGAAATGTCGCCGGACTCGGCGAGGTCGTCGAGCACGAGCAGACCGGCGGCCTCGCGCAACTGATCGTCGTCGAGTTTTGCGGCCTTCTCGTCGAATTCGGTCGACGCGTTCACCTGCGCCAGCGAACGGCTCTGATTCTTCTCGGTGCTTGCGCCCAGCAGCTTCCAGAACTTGCTGCTCAGCCGGCCGGGTCTGGCACTGGTCGTCTTCGCCACGGGTCAACGGTACGCGGCGGCGCCCAATGCCCGCGCCGGCGGCGCACCTCAAAATGCCCCGGCGGCGCACGTCAAGCCAGGTTCGAGCGTCGCGGATAGGCCACCGTCGGATCGGTCAGCACGTTGACGAGTGCGGGCCTGCCGCAGGAGAAGGCTCGATCCAGCGCGGGCCGCAGCTCCGCCGGCGTCGACACCAGCTCACCATGGCCGCCGAGTGCGTTGACGACCTCGTCGTAGCGGGTGCCCGGACGCAGCTCGGCCACCACCGAATAGCCGTACAGCAGCTCCATCGGGTGTTTTTCCAACGCCCAGATGCCGTTGTTGCCCAGCACCGCAACGACTTGCACGCCATGGCGACTCAGCGTGTCCCACTCCATGCCGGAGAACCCGAAGGCGCCGTCTCCCTGCACCAGCACAACCTGTCGCTGCGGCCTGGCCAGCTTGGCGGCCAACGCGTAGCCCGGCCCTGAGCCAAGGCAGCCGAACGGGCCGCTGTCCAGCCAGGCGCCCGGCACGTAGCTGTCGATCACCCGCCCGGCGTATGAGCCGAAGTCGCCGGCGTCGATCACGATGATCGCGTCGCGGTCCAAAAGCGGGGTCAGGTCGGCGTAGACCCGCATCGGGTGCAGCGGCGCGCGGTCGTCACCGAGCTCGGCCCGCTCGGCCTCGCGCGCCGCCGTCTCGACCGCGCGCAGGTCGGCGATCCACGGCTCGTGGTCGGCGCGGCCCGGCCCTTCCTCGAACGCCGACAGGATCGCCGACAGGTCGCCGTAGAGCGCGGCGGCGACGGCTCGGGGATGGTCGCGGCCGGGGTGCGCGCGGTCGGCGACGATCAGCGCAGTCTCGGCCCCGAACACGGCGCCGAACCCGAGCCGGAAGTCCATCGGCACGCCGACCACCAGCGCCACGTCGGCCCCCCCGAGGGCCTGGGCCCTGGCCCGCGAGAACGCGAGTTCGTGGTCGGCGGGCACGACGCCGCGGGCCATGCCGTTCATCAAGACCGGTATGCGTTGGGTCTCGGCCAGCCGCAGCAGCGCGGCCTCGGCGTGCCCCCACCAGACGTTGGTTCCGGCCATGATCACCGGTCGTTGCGCGGCGGCCAGCAGTCGCACGGCCGCTTCCAACGCGTTGGGGTCGGCGGCGAGCGGGGCGGGCGGCTCGGCGAGCGCCCCGGGGCCGCCGGCGTCGGGGGCCTCGCTGAACACGTGATCCATCGGCAGGTCGACGAACGCGACGCCCGACGGTGCGCCGACGGCGGCGCGCAGCGCGTCGTCGACCAGTTTCGGAATCGACTCCGCCGACTGCGCCGTCTCGGCGAACCGGGCCAGCGGCGCGACAAACGGCACGTGGTCGATCTCTTGCAACGACCCCATGCCCCAGCGCGCCGCGGGCGCACGTCCACCCAATATCAGCAGCGGCGACTGGTTCTGCTGCGCCGCGGCCATCGCGCTCAGCCCGTTCGTGACACCGGGGCCGGCGGTGAGCGCGGCGACGCCCGGTAGCCGGGTCACCTTGGACCAGCCTTCCGCGGCGAACGCCGCGGTCTGTTCATGGCGGGTGTCGACGAGCCGGACGCCCTCGCTGCGGCAGCCGTCATACAGGGAGAACAAATGCCCGCCGGATAACGTGAACAGCGTGTCGATGCCGCTGGCGGTCAACCGACGGGCGATCAACCGGCCGGCGTGGACGTTGTGATGAGTTGGAGCATCGGTGCTCATGGCGGCGAGCGTAATCGCGCTGAGTTCGCCCGGCTCCGGTAACTTCGCCGCAGATGAGTACTCGGCGCCGTCGAGGCACCGTCAAACAGGAGAACACCCGGTGGAACCGTTTACGCCGTCCATCGACTGGGGTCACCAGCTGGTCCCGTCACTGTTATGGATCGTCAAGGCATGGGCGATCAGCGCCGTCTGCGTCGTGGTGGTGCTCGCGCTGATCGCCCGGCTCACGTCGTGGGGCCGGCAGTTCTGGCGCATCACCTCCGGCTACTTCACGGGCCGCCAAAGCATTCTGGTCTGGGCGTTCCTCGGCGTGCTGTTGTTCTCGGTGATCCTGGCGGTCCGCATCGAAGTACTGCTCAGCTACTACAGCAACGACCTGTACTCCGCGTTGCAGACCGCGTTCCAGGGCGCCGCGGCGAAAGATGAAGCGGTGCGCCGCTCGGGCATGTCGGGCTTCTTCCGGGCGATCGCGACGTTCTGCATCATTGCCACCGTGCACGTCATCCGGGTCATGACGGACCTCTATCTGATGCAGCGCTTCATGGTTCGGTGGCGGGTATGGCTCACCGACCGCCTCACCGGAGACTGGCTCGACCGGCGGGCCTACTACCGCGGACGCTTCATCGACGCGACGATCGACAACCCCGACCAGCGCATCCAGCAAGACATCGACATCTTCACCGCCGGCGTCGGCGTCGGCCCGAACATTCCGTCCTACGGCACCTCGTCAACCCTGCTGTTCGGCGCCGTCCAATCGGTGGTCTCGGTGGTGTCGTTTGCCGCGATCCTGTGGCACCTGTCCGGGGCGGTGGCGTTGTTCGGCTTTGAACTGCCGAAGGCGCTGTTCTGGATCGTGATCGGCTACGTCTTGATGGCGAGCATCGGCGCGTTCTGGATCGGCCATCCGCTGATCCGGCTGAGCTTCCGCAACGAGCTGTTCAACGCCCGATTCCGGTACGCGCTGGTGCGGCTGCGCGACGCCGCCGAGCCGGTCGGCTTCTACCACGGCGAGGGCGCCGAGCGGGTGCAGTTGGGCGGCCGGTTCAGTTCGACCATCGCGAACTACCGCCGTTACGTCCGCCGCAACGTCGGCTTCCTCGGCTGGAACCTGACCATGAGCCAGGCCATCAACCCGCTGCCGTACATCGTGCAGGCCCCGCGGCTGTTCGCCGGTCAGATTAGGTTCGGCGATGTCACGCAGTCGGCGAGCGCGTTCGGCAACATTCACGACTCGCTGTCGTTCTTCCGCAATGCCTATGACCAGTTCGCGAGCTATCGCGCCTCGATCATGCGTCTACACGGGCTGGTCATCGCCAACGAGCGCGCCCGCGAGTTGCCGGAGCTGAACACCGAGCCGACCCGAGACGGGTCGGTGCAATTGGCGGGTGTGGAGGTCCGTACGCCGTCCGGCCAGCGGCTGATCGAACCGCTGGACCTTCACCTGGACCGCGGTGACACGCTGGTAGTCACCGGCCCCTCGGGCAGCGGCAAGACCACGCTGCTGCGCAGCCTGGCCAAACTGTGGCCGTTCGCCACCGGGACGCTGCGAAGCCCGCAGGGCACCAACGAAACGATGTTCTTGTCGCAGCTGCCCTATGTGCCGCTAGGCGATTTGCGCGCGGTCGTGTCGTATCCGGCCAAACCGGGTGAGATCGACGACCGGCGGCTGCGCGATGTCCTGCGCAGGGTGTCGCTGCCCCATCTGGTTGACCGGCTCGACGAGGTGCAGGACTGGGCGAAAGTGCTGTCACCCGGGGAGCAGCAACGGATAGCGTTCGCCCGCATCCTGCTGACCAAGCCGAAGGCGTTGTTCCTCGACGAAGCGACCTCAGCCCTCGACGAGGGCTTGGAGATGATGCTGTATACGGCGCTGCGCACAGAGCTTCCGGACTGCATCGTGGTCAGCGTCAGCCATCGCTCCACCGTCGAGCAGCACCATGAGCAGGAGCTGGAGTTGCTCGGCGACGGGGGCCAATGGCGGCTCGGCCGGTGCGGCGAGCAGCCCGCGCCGGTCTAGTGCAGCGCTGCTGCGTGCATTCCGGCGCGGCGGCCGAAGTATGACCCTTCACCGAGTTGCGTGCCGCTGGCGTAGCTCTTGCTGTCGATCGCGATGATTTTGGCGGCGGCAGCGCCCGCCGCGTACAGTCCCGGCACCGCGCTGCCGTCCTCGCGCAGCACCTGCCCGTCGACAGAGACCGCCAGCCCGCCCAGCGTGAAGCCGGAATACATCGCCTTGCCCAGCGAAAGGTCGAACGCGCCCCATGGGCCTTTGTCTTGGGCCGCAAGGTATTCCGGTCCTTTATGGAAGTCGGGGTCCGCACCGCGGGCGGCGTAGGTGTTGTAGCGGTTGAGGGTCGCCACCAGCTTGCCCTCCGGAATTCCGAGTGCGGCCTCCATCTCCTCGACGGTCTCCCAACCGTCGATGAACCGAATCAGCGGAAACTGCGGGCGTCGCATGTGTTGCTCATCGACGATCAGGAATGCCATGCTGTCGGGCTGGTCCATCACGAAACCCGATGTGCGCGAATGGTAGGAGTCCTCCGCAACGAAGCGTTCGCCGAATTTGTTGACGATGATGCCGGTGAGCAGGATCGACGGCGGGTAGGCCGATGCGGTGATGAAGGCCTGGTCCATGTGCTTGGTTGCGCCGCCGGCCGACATGCCCAGCCGGATGCCGAGGCCGTCGTCGTAGGTGTTGCCGAGCACATAGGGTTCGGCGTAACTGCCGCTTTTTCGACGCCGTTTCGCGCCAAGTTGCGGGGTGTACTGCGCGACCATCTCCTGGTTCATCGCGAAACCGCCGGCGGCGATGATGACCGCCTTGGCCCGGATGACTCCGGACTCAGTGAAGCGTTTCCACGCCGCGCCGACGACGGCACCGGCGTCGTCGAGCACCAGCCCCGTCGCGCCGGCTTCGTAGCGCACCTGCACGCCGAGCTCGTCGGCCCGCTTCACCAGCAGGTCGATGATCATGCTGGCGCCGCCGGTCTCGCCGGGCACCGGAACCTTGTGGCCCCGCGGCGCGGGCACCGCGATGTCCTTGAACGGCCACACCAGTTCGTTGCCGGTGTACATCAGGCCCTCGGTGTTGGGCTGGACGATCGCCTTCTCCGGGTAGTAGCTGCGCTCGAACTGAAAGCCCAAGTCCTCCAGCCAATTGAAGTGCTCGACGCTGCCGTAGCAGTAGGCGCGGATCTTGCCGTGGTCGGGATCTGGCGACACGGCGACGAGGTACTTGTACATCTCCTCGGGGTCGTCGTGGTAACCGGTGGCCTCCTGCACCGCGGTCCCGCCGCCGAGATAGAAATGCCCGCCCGCCATCGCGGTGGTGCCGCCGGCCGCGGCCGCGCGCTCGAGCACCAGTACCCGCGCACCGGCTGCAGCGGCAGTCACCGCGGCGCATCCCCCGGCGATGCCGAAGCCGATGACGAGGACGTCCACCTCGTCCGACCAGGCCGATACGTCGGCCTCGGCCAGGGTCGCCGGGATCTGTGTGCTCACCGCTGCTCCTGCTTGATGTAGTCGAAGAAGTCCCTGATCTCGGGCGAGATGTGCGCGATTTCCAGATACGGCACACCGGCGTGGGCCGCCGACACGTACGCGAACTCCATGCCTCCCGGCATCACGCCGCGCTGCACCACCTCGGCTCCGCTGTCGGCCGCGGCCGTCACCGCCTTCTCGACGTCGTCGGTCTCGATGCAGACGTGGTGCAGGCCCGCCCCGGCCTGCCGCAGGAACTCGCCGTAGATGCTGTCGCCGCGCACCGGGGCGATGAGCTCTAGTTGCATGTCGCCGGCGTAGCTCAGCGAGATGTCGGCGACAAAGTCGGCGGGGCGACCGCGGTAGGTGCAGCTGTCCGGGCCGAAGTGCACCCCGGGCAGCCGGATCCATTTCCTGGCCGCGAGCAGGGCGGTCAGCGCCGTTTCGGTGGCGTCGAGGTCGGGTGTGACCCACGCGATCTGCGCCGGCGGCCGCGTTGCAAGACTCATCGCCTCGCAGAATAACCCCGGCCCGAACGTGGTGGCTAGAACGTGTTCTAGTTTTATGCTCAACTACTGAGCACGTCGATCAGCAACCCAACCTGGGTGGTGAACAGCGCGCCCGGATCTTTGAGGGTGTCTGCGCCGTAGCCGCCGAACACCTCCATGCTGACCGCACCGACGATGCCGGCCCACGCCAGGAAGCATTTGACCACCACCGCGTCGTCGCCGGGGAAGCCGAACTCGCGGCGGATCTCGTCGAAATCCGGCGAGGTCTCATGTCCTGTCGGATCGGATGTGCGGACGTCGCCGGCCACCACGCCGTCGTGCACGGTGGCGAGCAGTGCGCCGATCACCCGGGTGCCCGGGCCGGTGGTGCGCTCGGCGGGCGCGTGGTAGCCGGGCACCGGGCTGCCGTAGAGCAGCGCCCAGCTGGCGGGGTGCTCGATCGCCCAGCGCCGCATCGCACGCGCGATCGTCACCATGTCGTCGCGCCAGGTGCCGCCGCGTAGGTCCCTGGCGGTGTCGACGGCGTTCGCCAGGTCGGTGTAGGCATCCACCAGCAGCAGCGTGAGCAATTCGTCGCGGCCGGATACATACCGGTACACCGCCGAGGACACCATGCCAAGGTCGCGGGCTATCGCGCGCAGTGACAGGCCGGCCGCGCCCTCGGTCACCAGCTGCCGGCGGCCCAGCTCGATGATCTGTGCCTCGATGCGTTCGCGCGCGTGCTGGCGTTTGCCCACGCCCCCAGTGTGACACAAAGCGAGATCACCGCTCTTGATTTCGCCGCGGTGTGGTGTCATCCTCGGATGGAGAGCAACGCTCTCGTTTTTCTCAGGAGGAAAGGAAGTCACATGCCGGCGCGTTATGAGCGGCCAAATCGGGTGGCCCAGGCGGTCAACGAGGTGGTCCGTGGCCTGGCGGAGGTCGGCATCGGGCTCGGGGGCACGAAGGCGTTACGGGTGCGCGGCCGCACGACCGGCCGCCGGCGCGGGGTGGTGATCAACCTGCTCACGGTCGACGGCGTGCAATACCTGGTGTCGCCGCGCGGCAACACGCAATGGGCCCGCAACGTCCGCGCGGCCGGTGCGGTGGAGCTCGGTCCGCGCTGGCGCACCCGGCCGGTCCGAGTCGCCGAGGTCGGCGACGACGCCAAGCCGCCGCTGTTGAAGTCCTATCTGGACCGATGGTTCTGGCAAGTCAAGGGTCACGTTGCCGGTTTGACACCGCAGTCGAGCGAGGCGCAATTGCGCGCCGCGTCCCCGTCGATCCCGGTGTTCGAGGTGCTGCGCTAAGACAGTGCCGACAATGCCGCGGTCAGCCGGGCGCGGGCGGCCCGGCGCCGGCCGACGCCGAGTGGACGTCATCGGCGACCTGCTGGCTGGCCGCTTGCCAAGACACGGCGGCCGGATAGTCACCCCAGGTGCTGTTGAAGAGGCCGACGACGACCGCGCGCCCGTTATCGGTCGGCACGTACACCGGGCCCCCGGAATCGCCTTTTTGGCTGACCACGCCGTGGGCCATCGTGAACCATCCGTTGTTGACGGCTTCCACATTGCCGCAGCTTTCGCCGGTCGCCACCCCGAAGTGACACACCGTGACGCCGGGATGGATGGCGACGGACGGGTCTGACACGAGCGGGCGCCCGACCGGCAGCCTGTTGCTCGGGACCGCGTCGACGGCAAGGCCGATCGCCTCATAGTCGGAGATCACGTCGGTTGTCGACACCGTCGAGCCGTCCGGCGTGTTGTCGCGGTACAGCGCCAGGCCGCCGATGAAGTTCCCGTCCTTGTCGGTCACGGGTCCGTCGGCGCGGCAGTGGCCCGCGGTGAACGCGAGGCGCAGCTTCGGATCGACGTAGCCCAGTGTGCATACGTTGTGGCCTTGATGGATCTCCATGCCCGGGTACACCGGAACCGGCGAGGCCTGGGCCGGCGCCGGCGTCGCAACGGGAATGACCGCGGCGCCGACCGCGGCCAGCACACCAGAGGTGAGTCGGTGCACGTCGCCTCCGATCGGTCAGGGCCGGGGAAACCGGCGGGGCGGTTGGAGTCCACGCTACCGGCGGTTCCGGTAGTGAGCACCGTGAACGGCTGCACAGCGCATACCACGCTGCCGGCGATCGGCGGCAACTGATAGATCGCGGCGCGGCCCCGATTCGTTTCAGGTCGGCTGGGTTGTGCAGCAAAACTTGCTGGAGGTCGTTGTGATGCCCGTGCCGCCTTGGCGAAACGCCCCTTCGGCCGCGGCGATCCGCTGCCGTAGCCGCATGAAAGTGGCGGCCCGGTTTGGGAACACGGGCCGCCACACCATCATGCGGGCTTCGCGGTTACGGGATCGTGAGCACCTGGCCCGGATAAATGAGGTCCGGGTTCGAGACACCGCTCGCATTGGCGATCACCTGGTACTTGCTGCCGTCGCCGTAGAAGCGCTCCGAGATCGCCCACAGCGTGTCACCGGCGACCACTGTGTAGGTCCGCACGGCCGGTTCGGGTGCGGGCGGCGGCGGTGGCGGCGCGGGAGCGGGTTCTGGCGC
>NZ_DASQVQ010000158.1:0-3033 GCF_035640695.1 Mycobacterium sp. | reverse complement strand
CGGCGCATGCGCGTTGCATTTCGTCCCCACGTACGCGCACCACCGCGATGGCGTCAGTCAGGCTGAGAACGCCCGTCAGCACAGCGGCGGCGAAGGCCCCGACCGAGTGACCGGCAACAAACTCCGCTTGCAGGCCGTGATCGTCGACGAGCGCACGGGCGTACGCGACGCCGGCGATGAGCAGGGAAAGTTGGGCGTTGGTGGTGGATTGCAGCGCCTCGGCCGTGTCGAGTTGCCCGGGAAGGCCGTCCAGGCGTGCCAGGCGGTGCTGGGCCTCTGCCCATGTCTGCGCCGCGGCCGGGGACTGCGGCAGCGACTGCAGCATGGCTGGACGCTGCGAGCCTTGCCCCGGGAACAGCAGCGCGGTGCTCATTTGCGGCCAGGCAAGCTGGGGAGCGGGTAGGCCGGTGAAACGGCGTGGTCGGGTGCGCGGCGGATCATCGCGACACGATGTCGTCGAGCGCAACGAGATGTGCCCCGGTGAGCGTGCGGAGCAGGATCTGTTGGGGACCTCGGGCGAGTTCGCAGAGGGTGACCGCGCCCCGGTCGGTGTCGAGCTGACAGTCGACAGGTGCGGGCAGCGCGCGCAATTCAGCGGCCAGGGTTGCGATTTGTTCGGCCGCCGGAAGTTGGTGAATGCGGACAACCAGGTCGAGGTCGCTGCCGAGTGTGGTGGTCCGATGACCGCTGGCCAGCTCGAATCCGGCACTGCCGGTCGGTCCCCATGGATGACCGAACTCGTCGAGCAGGGGCATCGCGGTGCGCAGCGATGTGATCGCCGGGGTGTCGGATGCTGAACCGCCGGGTGCGGGGCGCAGGTCTTCGGGCCGGACCACCTCGATCGCTGCGGCGTGTGCCACCTCAAGGGCGTGCCGTTGATGACGGTGAGTTCCCCGGACACCGACGGCGAGGTGACCGGGAGTCGCGACAGCGCGGCGCACGACCACCCACGGCGTCTCGGCGAGCGCCGCGCGAACCCAGTAAGGTTCGTGTCCGGTCAGCACGGCCGCCGCGTCGGCGAGCCGGACGAGGTCATGCACCCGGGCGAGGGTCATCACCCGGGCTGTGAGTTCCATTGGCGGGCAAGGGTTTCCCGTACGGCGCGTGACGCCCGGCGGTTGGTATGCGCGGACGGGGAGTCGAGCCGGTTGGACAGATCACGCGGGCCTTCGCGGGCATGCCGCACCGCCTCGGCGATCGCGTGCGCCACGACTGCCACGTCGTCTGGGTTTGGTGATTCGGGGTTGTGGACAGTGAGCAGGCCGTCGCAGAAGCCGAGGGTGGCCCAGTCGTGGATGTTGTAGCTCAGCGGCGGGATCGTCTTGGCGAGTTTGTCGAGCTGCTCGACGGTGCGCAGAGTGATGTGCGCGGCGGCCTGCCTGTGCATGGCGTGGACCTCCACGCCCGCGTCGTCGAGGGCAAGGATCTGCGATGCCTGCAGCCCGTGGGTCAGGAAGCCCCCGGATAACGCCTTTCCGACGACCAGTGCGACGATCGGGTGCCCAGCCACGCGAGCAGCGTCATAGGCATCGACTGCCGCGGCGATGGCCTGGTGCAGCCCCACCATTTCCTCGATACGCCCGTAGGCCTGGCTGGGCAGGTCGACGACGGCAACGATCGCGCGGCGCTGGTCGGCGTTCTCGTCGGCCACGGTGATGTCGCGGACCGTGCGGGCCAGTGCTGCGCATTCGGTGACCCCGATTTGACCCTGGCGGGCACGGTAGAAGGGGTTCTCCTGGTCGGGGACGACAGCGAGGTAGGTGACGCCGGGCGCATCCGCGCGCAGGACCGAGCCGATCACCGGCGCAGGTTTCGCATCGCCTGCCAGCGCGGTGATCCAGTTCCGGCCGCGTTCGCTGGGTTTCATCGAGGACCGGGTAGCGTCACGGCGGGGTTCGGCGCTTTTGGGTTGGGCGGCATGACTTGCCGGCGGCTCGTCGTAACTGTCGCCCCACATGTCGCGCAGCTCAAGCGGCGCAGGCGGGTCTGAGGGGTTGATGGTCGCGAGCCGCGCGTCGAGGACGTCAAGCTTCTCGCTGCGGTGCGAACCGGCCGCCCCCGCGCCGGCGGTGATGGCGTCGCCGACCGCTTCGCGCAGCGCGGCGACGTCATCGATGACCAGCGTGTCGGCCAGGCCGGTGCGGTTGCGTTGTTCCCCACCGGTGATCGCCCAGATCAGGGCGCGGTCCGAGGAGTCGAACTCCTCGATGCCGGCCTCCTGCTCGATCACGGCTGCACCGTTAAGCCCGATACGTGCTTCGGGGGTGACGATGATCTGCGTGCAGAGCCCCGTCGCGATGCTCATCCCGCCGAACGAGCCGACCGAGCCCGCGACCACCCCGACTACCGGCGCAAGCGGGCGAAGCTCAAGCAGCGCGGCGCAGACTTCGGCGACCGCGTTGAGGCCGAGGTTGGCTTCCTGCAACCGGACCCCGCCGGTCTCCAACAGCAGCACCGCCGGAATCGGGGTGCCGCCACGGCTGTCCGCGGCGGCCAGCCGCAGCGCCTGGGTGATCTTGGCCCCGGACACCTCACCGATGCCGCCGCCCTGAAATCCTTGTTCGATCGAGGCGACCACAACTTGGGTGCCGTCGATGGTTCCGCGGGCGATGACCACGCCGTCATCCGATTGCGGGGTGACGCCCTGTGGCTCCAGCCAGGGTGATTCGAGCCGCTCGAACGGTCCGCACAACACGCGGATCGACCCGTCGTCGAGCAGCGCCGCTGCGCGGGCGAGGGCGTCGAGTTCGATGAAGCTCTGTCGCGCCAGCACCCGCTGCCAGTCAAGGCGGCCACCGTCGGCCACGGCTCCCAGGGCCTCGGCGGCCTGGTGGGTGACTCCGCTTGTGGTCGTGCTCATGCGCGATCACCCCTGTGCGTCGCATCGGTTCCTGCCGCGTCGGCGGCTTGCTGTAGCCGCAGCGTCACTATCGCCGGGGTGGCGCCGGCGTCGTTGAGCTCCCACTGACCGAGCACGGGCGTGCGAGCGAAGAAGCGTTGCAGAGTCGCCTGCCACACCTGGTCGAACCCGTC
>NZ_DASQVQ010000157.1:0-4534 GCF_035640695.1 Mycobacterium sp. | reverse complement strand
GCGGACACCGTCAGCGCGACCGGGTTGCGGGTGCGCTCGATCAACGGCGACATCGGCGACCTCAACCGGCCGCTCGGTGACCACGCCCGCGCGGCCCGCGACCACCATCTCGAGATGCTGCTCGAACTCGCCGCGACCGCCGGTGCCCGCGCGCTGGTGCTGCCCTGCGGCGCAATCGGTCACCGGCCGCTCGAATCGCTCGCGGCCGATCTCGACCGGGTGGCGCGCGAACTCACCCGCGCCGCGGAGCGCGCCGAAGGCCACGGTGTCGAGGTCTGGACGGAGTCTCTGCACTTCCATCGGCTGTGCTGGAACATCGAACGCGCGCAACAACTCACCGACCGCCTGGCCAACACTGCGGTACGGGTGGTAATGGACTTCAGCCACATCGTGGCCTCCGGCGGCGACCCGCGCGAGTTCGTCGTCCGCTTTACCGACCGCATCGCCCATGTGCACATTCGCGACGCCGTGCCCGCCAACATCAACCTGTCCGTCGGCCGCGGCGACGTCGACTTCGCCGGCGGGCTCAAGGCCCTGGCGGATACGGGTTATGCCGGCCACTTCGCATTGGAACTGGAGACCCGCGACGTTACCGACGGCCAGCGGCCGGCGGCCACGGCCGAAGCCGCCCAACTGATTTCCGACCTCATCTAAGGGAGAAACACATGTTCATTACGCAACGTACCGCCGTCATCACCGGCGCCACCTCTGATCGCGGTATCGGGATGGCCGTCGCCAACCGGTATGCCCGCGAGGGCTGGGCCGTCGTCGTGCTCGACCTCGACGGGGAGAAGTCGTCGAAGGTGGCCGCGGACATCGGCAACCAATTCGCCGTTCCCGCATTCGGTTACGCGATCGACGTGACGTCGGAGGAGTCGGTCAGCGCCGCGCAGCGCGCCGCCGCGGCGGAAGTCGAGTCCGGCGCGCTGCCGCCGATCGGTGCGCTAGCCAACATCGCCGGCATCACCTCCCCGGTGCCGTTCCTCGAGACCACGCTGGAGCTGTGGAACAAGGTGATGGCGGTCAACGCCACCGGCACCTACCTCGTCACGAAGGCGTTCCTGCCAGCGATGATCGACAACGGCTGGGGCCGCATCGTCAACATGTCGTCGGTGTCCGCGCAGCGCGGCGGCGGCGTGTTCGGCAAGGTGCCGTACTCGTCGGCGAAGGCCGCCATCCTCGGATTCACCAAGGCTCTGGCCCGCGAAATCGCCGATACCGGGGTGACCGTCAATGCCGTCACTCCGGGCGCGGTGGACACCAACATCAGGGTCGGGTCGACCGATGACCAAGAAACCAGGCTGGCCAGCGACATCCCGATCGGCCGCACGGCGACCACCGAGGAAGTCGCCGCGGTCATCACGTTCCTGTCCAGCGAGGACGCCAGCTACCTGACCGGCACCACCGTTGACATCAACGGCGGCAGCCACATCCACTGACGGGAGCCAGCCATGACACGGTTGTTCAACGATCCGGCCACATTCACCGAGGACATGCTCGACGGGTTCCTTGACGCCAACTCCGGCTACGTAGTCGGCGTCGAGGGCGGCGTGGTCCGCGCCTCGGCGACGCCGCCCGGCAAGGTCGCGGTGGTCGTCGGCGGCGGATCCGGCCACTATCCCGCATTTTGCGGGGTGGTCGGTCCGGGCTTCGCCGATGGTGCCGTCGTCGGCAACGTCTTCACGTCACCGTCGGCCCGCGAGGCGGCCTCGGTCGCCCGGGCCGCGCACGGGGACGCGGGTGTGTTGTTGATCACCGGCAACTACGCCGGCGACGTGATGAATTTCGGTCTCGCTACCCGGCAATTGCGCTCGGAAGGCATCGACGCGCGCTACCTCGTGGTGACCGACGACATAGCGAGCGCGCCACCCGACGACACCACCAAGCGCCGGGGCATTGCGGGTGATTTCACGGTATTCCGTTGCGCAAGTGCGGCAGCCGAGACCGGGGCGCGCATCGACGACGTCGAGCGGATAGCGAGTAAGGCCAACGACGCCACCCGCACCCTCGGCGTCGCCTTCGACGGCTGCACCCTGCCCGGCGCGGACCGCCCACTGTTCACCGTCGCC
Organism: Mycobacterium sp.; assembly: GCF_035640695.1. Taxonomy (GTDB): domain Bacteria; phylum Actinomycetota; class Actinomycetes; order Mycobacteriales; family Mycobacteriaceae; genus Mycobacterium. The sequence goes on along the minus strand of NZ_DASQVQ010000157.1, from coordinate 2,465 downwards.
CCCGGCTCAATGGAGCTGGGCCTGGGCATCCACGGCGAAGCCGGCGTGTCGAGCAGCACCATGCCGGCGGCCGCGGAGCTTGCGACGTTGCTCGTTGACGGCGTGCTCGCCGAAAAGCCCAAGGGGGCAACGGATCGCGTCGCGGTCATCCTCAACGGGCTGGGCCGCACCAAGTATGAAGAGCTCTTCGTGGTGTGGAAGACGGTTGCCGCCCGGCTTGCCGACGCCGGTTTGACGGTGGTGCAACCAGAGGTCGGTGAGCTGGTCACCAGCCTCGACATGGCAGGTTGCTCCCTGACGGTCACCTGGCTCGACGACGCTTTGGAACGGCTGTGGACCTCGCCCGCCGACACCCCAGCATATCGCAAAGGCCAAATGAACCAAGCTGGCGCCGAATTGCGGGCACGCACCCACGTGCATGCGCAAACACCCTCGGTCCCAACTACATTCATCGAGGCTGACGAAGCGTCACGGATGTGCGGAGCACATGTCGCGCACGCGCTGGCTGCGATGGCCGCACGGATGGTCGAGGCGGAAGCCGACCTCGGCCGCATCGACGCTGTTGCCGGCGACGGTGATCACGGCCGCGGCATGGTCCGCGGCACCGAGGCGGCCAGCATGGCGGCGACCTCGGCCTCGCGCCGCGGAGGCGGAACGGGATTCGTTCTGCAGGCGGCGGGTGAGGCCTGGGCCGCGAAGGCCGGCGGTACATCGGGCGTGCTGTGGGGCGCCGCGCTATCCGCAGCTGCTCGCAGGCTGGGTGACAGCGGCACACCGATGGATTCGGACGTCGCAGAGGCGTTGCGTGCGGGCCATGACGCACTGGTTGAACTGGGTGGCGCGCACCGTGGCGACAAGACGATGCTCGACGCGCTCGGGCCATTCGTTGAAGCCATCGAAAGTGCGGTGGCACGCGGAATCGACTGGCGCAGTGCATGGCTCGCGTCGATCGACGTGGCACGCAAGTCGGCGGCGGCCACCGCCGAACTGCGCCCCAAGGTCGGCCGGGCTCGTCCGCTGGCCGAGCGCAGTGTAGGCACGCCCGACGCGGGCGCCATTTCGCTGGCCATGTGCATCGGCACGGTGGCCAAAGTTTTCGAGACCGAAGGAGTTACGCAATGAGCCTGCGAATCGTCATTGGCAGCGACGACGCCGGATTGCAGTACAAAGAGATCCTGCATCGAGACCTGCGGGCCGACCCACGAGTTGCCTCAGTCGTCGATGTCGGCGTCGGACCCGACGAGCACACTGCCTATCCGCATGTCGCAGTGTCGGCCGCGCGGCTGATCGCCGAGGGCACAGCCGATCGCGCACTGTTGGTGTGCGGCACCGGACTCGGGGTGGCGATCAGCGCCAACAAAGTGCCCGGTATCCGAGCCGTGACGGCCCATGACAGCTTCTCCGTCGAACGAGCAGTCCTGAGCAACGACGCACAGGTGCTGTGCTTCGGGCAGCGAGTCATCGGCATCGAACTTGCACGGCGCCTGGTCAAAGAATGGCTCGGCTACCGATTCAACCCGGAATCCACGTCCGCGGCCAAGGTGGCGGCGATCCGCGAGTACGAGCCCGCATAGGTGAACCGTTCCCTCCCCTTCGTCGCCCTTCGTTACTTGTGTGACCACTGAGGCCTGTGAACCAGGTGAACGCTGTCCATTGATGGTGTGTGACATCGCGACCACGGGTAGGCGTCTAGTGGCAGGAAAACGCTTGAGTGACCGCTTGAGTGACACGGAGTAACTCGAAAAGGAGTAACTGATGGGACACTCGATGCGAAAGGTGGCGGTCGGCGCTGCGCTGGGTGGGGCGTTGATGTTCGGCGGGTTCGGTGCCGCCAGCGCCGTGCCGGTTCACGGCTTCGGTGACGGCTCCGTCAATGTCGTGGCTGAGCCGTGCCCAGCCCCACAGGGTTCAGGCATCACGCCTCCTGGTGAGCCGGGCTCCAAGAACGTCCCTGGTGGAAACGATGCTCCCGCCGATTCCCCGACCAACCCGACCGGTGGTGCACCGGGCGGCGCCGCTAGTAGCGGCAACGGGAACCAGGCACCTGCCGGGGCTCCCGGTGCATGCGGCCCAACCAAGGACCAAAACCCCAAGTCCGGGCCCGGTCAGCCGGCCGGCGTGATCGGCTAACGCTAGCCGCGTTATCGCTCGAAAACGGTACCGCCCGCGTCCCACCGCAGGGACGCGGGCGGCGCTTTTTGGCCCTACTGCGGGCACTGGAAATCTTTCGACGTCATGATCAGGTCGGTACCGGCACCACGGCCGCCGGAATCGATTCAGCGTTCCTTGCGCTTGGCAAAACGGTCCCCGTCGAAGGAGACATTGTTCCACGCCTGCGGGGAGTCGAAGGAGGTGCGCACGCCGCTGAACGCCGCCTGGTCGAAGGAGGTGCGCCTGGCGCTGAACGTCGCCTGATCGAAGGACGTGTGCGCCCCGCTGAACGCCGCCTGGTCGAAGGACGTGCC
>NZ_DASQVQ010000156.1:0-14280 GCF_035640695.1 Mycobacterium sp. | reverse complement strand
CGGCGCAGGCGCCGGCGCCCGCCGCTGCCTCGCCCCCGCCGGCCGCAGCGTCATCGCTGCCGGAAGCACCGGCGGCACCGGCCGGCCCGCCGCCGGGTCAATTGCCGCCATATCCTGCGCCGAATTACCCGCCGGTGTATCAGCCGCCAATCTATGTGCCGCCGCCGGACGTTCAGTGGCCGCCGCCGCGGGTGCCTCCGTACCGTCCGCCGTGGCGCCCGCCGCCGGACTATCCGCCGTCGCACGAGCCGCAGCCGCCATCGTGGACTCCGCCGGGCAAGCCGCCGCAGGATCCGCCGTCGCACCAGCCGGACCAGCCGCCCGCGCTGCAGCCGGGCAATCCGCCGTCGCACCAGCAGCCGCTGGTGCCGGACAGCCCGCCGTCATCCCAGCTGCCGGTGCAGCAAGGGCCGTCCAGCGGCTCTGGAAGCATTGGATCCAGCGGCCCCAGCGGCTCTGGAAGCATTGGATCCAGCGGCCCCAGCGGCTCCAGCGGATCCGGGTCCGCGGGCATCGGCTCCGGCGGATCAACAGGCTCCGGAAGCACCGGCTCGGGCGGCTCGCGGTCGGGCGGCTCGCCCATGTGGCCGAGTAGTTAGTCGTTACCTGCCGTTGGTTTGCCGCTCAGTGTCAGGTCGCTGTTAGCTCATCGCGGTTGCATATATAAGCAGTATGCGGTGCACCGTCTTCGGCACGGGCTATCTCGGTGCAACGCACGCCGCTGGCATGGCCGAACTCGGGCACGACGTCGTCGGTGTCGACATCGACCCCGGTAAGATAGCCAAGCTGGCTGCTGGTGATGTGCCGTTCTATGAGCCGGGCCTGCGAAACATGTTGCGCGACAACCTGACCGCGGGCCGACTGCGCTTCACCACCGACTACGACGTCGCCGCCGAGTTTGCCGACGTGCACTTTCTCGGTGTCGGCACGCCGCAGAAGAAGGGTGAATTCAGCGCGGATTTGCGCCACGTTGATGCGGTCATCGATACCCTTGTGCCGCGTTTGCGCCGCTCTGCGGTGATCGTCGGCAAGTCGACGGTTCCGGTAGGCACCGCGGCCGAACTCAGTTCGCGCGCACGCGCGCTCGCGCACGACGGCGTGGACGTCGAGATCGCGTGGAATCCCGAGTTCCTTCGCGAGGGCTTCGCGGTGCACGACACCCTGCATCCTGACCGCATAGTGCTCGGCATACAAGCCGATTCGGTTCGCGCGGAGGCGGCGATCCGCGAGCTGTATGCTCCACTGCTGGCCGCGGGCGTGCCGTTCTTGTGCACCGACTTGCAGACCGCCGAACTCGTCAAGGTTTCGGCCAACGCCTTTCTCGCGACGAAGATTTCATTCATCAACGCCATCTCTGAGGTTTGCGAGGCCGCCGACGCCGATGTCGCCCTGCTAGCCGAAGCGCTTGGCTATGACCCGCGCATCGGCCGCCGATTCCTCACCGCGGGTTTGGGTTTCGGCGGCGGCTGCTTGCCGAAGGACATCCGGGCATTCATGGCCCGCGCCGGTGAACTCGGTGCCAGCCACGCGCTGACGTTTCTGCGTGAGGTCGACAGCATCAATATGCGTCGGCGGACATTGATGGTCGAGCTGGCCACCAAGGCCTGCGGCGGCTCGTTGCTGGGCGCCAACATCGCGGTGCTCGGTGCGGCGTTCAAGCCAGAGTCCGACGACGTGCGCGACTCGCCGGCGCTCAATGTCGCCGGCATGTTGCAGCTCAACGGCGCGACGGTGAACGTCTACGACCCGAGAGCGATGGAGAATTCCCGGCGGATCTTCCCGACCCTGAATTACTCGACGTCCGCGGTGGAGGCCTGCGAGGGCGCCGACGCCGTGCTCGTGCTTACCGAATGGCGGGAGTTCGTCAACCTCGAGCCGGCGGAACTGGCCGACACCGTGCGCGCGAAAGTCGTTGTCGACGGCCGCAACTGCCTCGACGCGTCGCGCTGGACGGATGCCGGATGGCGGGTCTATTGCCTGGGCAAGCGCAGCCACTAGTGTTGTGCTGGTGGATTACCCAGCGGCGCTGCTGGAGCAGAACGAGGCCTTCGGCGAACTGATCCGCGACGCCGATGCGGCCAGACCCGTGCCGACCTGCCCCGGCTGGACTCTCAAGCAGCTGTTGCGGCATGTCGGCCGCGGCCATCGGTGGGCGGCGCAGATCATCGACGAGCGACGCACCGACTATCTGGATCCACGGGAGGTACGCAACGGCAAGCCGCCCGATGACCCGGCCGGCGCGATCGACTGGCTGCACGGGGGTGCTCGCGGCGTCGTCGAGGCCGTCGACCGCGTCGGCGCCGACACACCGGTGTGGACCTTTCTCGGCCCGCGACCGGCGGCCTGGTGGATCCGGCGCCGGCTGCACGAGGCAACGGTGCACCGCGCCGACGTCGCGATCGCGCTCGGGCTGGACTACCGGCTCGCGCCCGAACTGGCCGCCGATGGCGTGACCGAATGGCTGGAACGCGTCGTTTCGGAGAAGACAACACAGCCGAGTCCCCTAAATCCGGGGCAGACCGTGCACCTGCGGGCCACCGACACCGGCGACCACTGGTTGCTCCGCGGCGGCGACCAGCTGACGCTGACCCGTGAGCCGAACGATGCCGACGCCGGCCCGGTAGCCGACGTCAGCGGGCCGGCCACCGGGCTGCTTCTGGCGATCGTGCGCCGTCGATCCTCAGAGCAGGCCGGGCTGACGGTCTCCGGCGACCCCGGCGCGTGGCGGACCTGGCTGGACCGCACCCCGTTCTGAGCTACCTTGCACACATGACGACTTCGGAGATCGCGACCGTCCTCGCCTGGCACGACGCGCTCAACGCCGGAGACCTTGACACCCTGGTCAGGCTGTCCAGCGACGACATCGACGTCGGCGATGCGAACGGCGCCGCGCAGGGGCATGACGCACTGTGCGACTGGGCCCGCTCGTCGGGAGTGACCGCGGAGCCCGGGCGGATGTACGTGCACGACGGCGTGGTGGTGGTCGAGGAACACATCCGCCTCACGGCGGACCCCGACACCGTGACGACGATGGCCTCGGCCTTTCGGATCGTGCACGATCACGTGACCTCGGTGTTCCGGCATCAGGACCTGGCCAGCGCGCTGGCCGCCACGGACCTCACCGAAAAGGACCTCGTCACCTGACCGTTTAGGCTTTGCTCCATGCGCGGAATCATCCTTGCCGGTGGTTCGGGCACGCGCCTGTACCCGATCACGATGGGCGTCAGCAAGCAGCTGCTGCCCGTCTACGACAAGCCGCTGGTCTACTACCCGCTGTCCACGCTGATGATGGCCGGCATCCGGGACATCCTGGTGATCACCACCGAGGCCGACGCGCCGGCCTTTCGCCGGCTGCTCGGCGACGGCTCGATGTTCGGTCTCAACATCGACTATGCGATCCAGAACCAGCCCGACGGCCTGGCGCAGGCATTTGTCATCGGCGCTCATCACGTCGGCAGCGATACGGTGGCATTGGTGCTGGGCGACAACATCTTCTACGGACCCGGGCTTGGCACCAGCCTGAAGCGCTTCCAAAACGTCAGCGGTGGAGCAATTTTCGCATACTGGGTGGCCAATCCGTCGGCCTATGGAGTGGTGGAGTTCGGAGCCGACGGCACACCACTGTCGCTGGAGGAGAAGCCCGCCACTCCGAAGTCCCACTACGCGGTGCCGGGCCTGTACTTCTACGACAACGACGTGGTCGAGATCGCGCGCTCGCTACGACCTTCTGCCCGTGGCGAATACGAGATCACCGAAATCAACCAGAACTACCTCAACCGCGGGCGGCTGTCCGTCGCGGTGCTCGCTCGCGGGACCGCATGGCTGGACACCGGCACCTTCGACTCGCTGCTGGATGCCAGCGACTATGTGCGCACCATCGAACGCCGCCAAGGATTGAAGATCAGCGTGCCCGAGGAGGTGGCCTGGCGCGTCGGCTTCATCGACGACGAGCAGCTCGCCGCGCGCGCCCATCGGCTGCTCAAGTCAGGCTATGGCGGCTACCTACTGGAACTGCTTGACGGGAAATAGCGCCGGCCGGCGTGGCCAGCACCGCCGCGATCGCGGTGGTAAGTGGCACCGACAACGCCAGCGCGATACCGCCGACCGCCGAGCGGACGATCTCGATTGCCACGCTCTCAGTGGTCAGCACGTCGCCGAGCGACCGACCCGCGACCGAGAACAACAGCAGCAGCGGCAGTGCGCTGCCGGCGTAGGCCAGCACCAGCGTGTAGACGGTGCTGGCGATGTGGTCGCGGCCCACCCGCATCGCGCCGAGAAAGATAGCCCGGCGGGAACTGCCGTCGCCCAGATTGGCCAGCTCGAACACCGTCGACGCCTGGGTGACGGTGACGTCGTTCAGCACACCGAGCGAACCGATGATGAATCCGGCCAGCAGCAGCCCCCGGATCGAGACCTGGCCCATGTACGCGGCGACCTCGTTGTTTTGCTCCTCCGACAGACCGGTGAGATGGGCGAGGTTGATCGCCGCCCACGACAGCAGCCCGGCCGCCAGCAGCGACGTCAGCGTGCCAAGCAGCGCGGCACTGGTGCGCAGGCTCACCCCATGGGCCAGATAGATCACCGCGAACAGGATCGCGGCCGAGGCCACCAGCGCCACCGGGACCGCGGGTGCGCCGTCGCGCAGCGCCGGCAACAGGAACACGACAAGCACCAGGAACGCGACAAGGATGCCGACCAGCGCCAGCAGCCCCCGCCAGCGCGCCACCGCGACGATCACCACCGCGAAAGCCAAGGCCAAACCGACCAGCGGCCAGGTGCGCTCGTAGTCGTAGAACGCATACGTGGTGACGCCTTGCTGATCAACCTGGCGGGTGAGGCGCACGTGCTCGCCGGCGGCGAGCTTCGGCTGGCCCGGCCCGCCGCTGAACTCCAACAAGGTGTTGGCCCCGCTGTTCGGGCCCGAGTCAATCGCGATCAGCGCCTGCGTGCATTGCGCTCCGCCCTCGGGGCTGGAAGCAACTGGATTGGCGGTGAGAACCCTGCCCGCAGAAGGGCTTCCGCAGTACCCGATGGAACTGGACAGCACATGACCCGCCTCGGTCATCACCGCGCCACCGGCCGCGTTCTGAAAGGGCAGCGGAATGTCGACCTTCTGCCGGCTGGGCCAGAGGATGACGGCCCCGATGACGACGGCGAGACCGAACGCTGCCAGTAGGCCGACGACCACTCTGGCCGCGATCGGGCTCAACGGCGCAGCGGTATCGGCCGTGTGTGAATGCGAATGCGAATGCGTCACGCGCACAGGGTAGACGCGGTACCTATTGGCGGTAACTGGCCAGGAAGTTGCCGAGCCGCTCGATCGCCGCCGCCAGCTCCCGCGACCACGGCAGGGTAACGATGCGCAAGTGATCCGGTGCCGGCCAATTGAAACCGCTGCCCTGGGTGACCAGGATCTTTGTCTGCAGCAGTAGATCGAGCACGAGTTGCTCGTCGTCGGCGATGTCGTGCACCTCGGGATCCAGACGCGGGAATGTATACAGCGCTCCTTGCGGTTTCACACAGGAAACTCCGGGGATCTCGTTGAGTTTCGACCATGCGACATCGCGCTGTTCGAGCAGCCGGCCGCCCGGCAACACCAGGTCTTCGATGCTCTGATGGCCACCGAGCGCGACCTGAATGCCGTGCTGTGCGGGCACGTTCGGGCACAGCCGCATGTTGGCCAGCAGGTTGATGCCTTCCAGGAAACTCGCGGCGTGCTCCTTGGGCCCGGTGATCGCCAGCCAGCCCGCGCGATAGCCGGCGACCCGATATGCCTTGGACAGCCCATTGAAGGTCAGGCACAACAGATCTGGAGCTACCGATGCGGTGCAAACATGTTCTACGTCGTCGTAGAGGATCTTGTCGTAGATCTCGTCGGACAACAGCAGCAGTTCGTGTTTTCGCGCGAGATCGGCCATCTGAGTGAGGATTTCGCGGGTGTAGACGGCGCCGGTCGGGTTGTTCGGGTTGATCACGACGAGGGCCTTGGTGCGCTCGGTGATCTTCGACTCCAGGTCCTCGATGTCGGGCATCCAGCTGTTGGTCTCGTCGCACAGGTAATGCACGGGTGTGCCGCCGGCCAACGACGTCGACGCGGTCCACAGCGGATAGTCCGGCGCCGGGATGAGCACCTGATCGCCGTTGTCCAGCAGCGCCTGCAGCGTCATCGTGATCAGTTCGGAAACGCCGTTGCCCAGGTACACGTCGTCGACGTCGAAGCGGGGGAACCCGGGCACCAGCTCGTAACGGGTGACCACCGCCCGCCGCGCAGACAGCACGCCCATCGAGTCCGAGTAGCCCTGCGCGTACGGCAGCGCCTGGATGATGTCGCGCATGATGACGTCGGGCGCCTCGAAGCCGAACGGCGCGGGATTGCCGATGTTGAGCTTCAGAATGCGGTGACCTTCGGCCTCCAGCCGCGCGGCATGAGCATGCACCGGCCCGCGAATCTCGTACAAGACGTCTTGCAGCTTCGTGGACTGCGCAAACGTCCGCTGCCGATGGTGATGCCCGGCCGCATGCCATGGCAGCTGGTGAGTGGTCACGTGCCCAATGATGCCATTGCTGTCCAACGAGTTTGGCCCGGACCGTGGTTATCGCTTGCCGGGTGGGCGTGCGCCGCGCGCGATCCCGAGGCCCTTGACCGGCGGTGACGTCGTTTCGCGCGCGCCGTCGTCAGCCGACGCCGCGGGCTCGGCCGCGCCCGAATCGGCTTGTGTCGCTTCGGCCGCCGGCTCCGACGGCTTCGGATTCGGTGGCGCGCTTTGCTTCCTGGCGCCTGGTCGCCTGGCTCCCGCCGCGATGCCGAGCCCCTTCACTGGCGGCTCTGCGGCGGCCGGCGCCGGTTCCGTCCCGGTGGGCGCCGGTTCGGCAGCCGTCGATGTCGGCTCGGCGGCCGCAGTGGACGCTCCGGTCGCGGTGGGCGCTTCGGCTGCCGGAGGCGCCGCGGCCGGGGGTGGACTCTTCTTCGCCCCGGGTCGCTTCGCGCCACCGGCGATGCCCAGCCCGGTGACCGGCTTGGCGGCGGCCTTTTCGGCCGCCTGCCCGGCGCCCGGTGCCGCGCCCGGCGCCGATGATGCCGCTGCCGGCGCCGACGGTGCCGCGCCCGGCGCCGATGACGCCGCTGCCGGCGCCGATGATGCCGCGGGTGCGGCAGCCGGCTTTTCCTCCGGCTCCTTCTTGGGCGGCAGCGTCACCGTGCCGCGGTCGAGCGCGCCGAGCAGCAGTTGAGCCACGTCGAGCACCTCGACGCCTTCGCCCTTGCCCTCATCCTGGCGATCGGTGAGGCCGTCGGTCATCATCACCCGGCAGAACGGGCAGCCGGTCGCGATCTTCGCCGAGTCGCCGACGGTCATCAGCGCCTCGTCGACGCGTTCGTGGTTGACCCGCTTGCCGATGTGCTCTTCCATCCACATCCGCGCACCGCCGGCGCCGCAGCACAGGCCGGTCTCGGCGTGCCGTGGCATCTCTTTCAGGGTCACGCCGGACGCGCCGATCAGCTCGCGCGGCGCCTCGTACACCTTGTTGTGCCGGCCCAGATAGCACGGGTCGTGATAGGTGACGTCCTGGGTCATCGGTGTCACCGGCACCAGCTTCTTCTCCCGCACCAGGCGGTTGAGCAGCTGGGTGTGGTGCACCACCGAATAGTTGGCACCCAGCTGCCGGTACTCGCGGCCGATGGTGTTGAAGCAATGCGGGCACGTCACGACGATCTTGCGGTCGACGGTCTCGACGCCCTCGAACATGCCGTCCAGCGTTTCCACGGCCTGCTGCGCCAGCTGCTGGAACAGGAACTCGTTGCCGGAGCGCCGCGCCGAGTCGCCGTTGCAGGTCTCCTCGGCGCCAAGCACCAGATACTTCACCCCGGCGATCGCCAGTAGTTCTGCGACCGCTTTCGTCGTCCGCTTGGCCCGATCCTCGAACGCGCCCGCGCAGCCGACCCAGAACAGGTACTCATAGCCGTCGAAGCTCTCGGCGTCTACGCCATAGACCGGGACGTCGAAGTCGACCTCGGCTATCCAGTTGAGCCGATCCTTGGCGTTCTGGCCCCACGGATTCGACTTTGTCTCAAGGTTTTTGAACAGCAGCGACAGCTCTGACGGAAACTCCGACTCCATCATCACCTGATAGCGGCGCATGTCGACGATGTGGTCGACGTGCTCGATGTCGACCGGGCACTGTTCCACGCAGGCGCCGCAGGTGGTGCACGACCACAGCACGTCGGGATCGATCACGCCACCCTGCTCGAGTGTGCCCACCAGCGGGCGCGTCGCCTGCTCGGGCCCGGACCCCGGCACTCGGCCGAACCCGGACTCCGGTACGTGGTGTTGCTCGCCGCGGCCGGTTTCGATATAGCCGCCCTCGCCGGCCTCGTGGTCGGGAACGTCCTTGTCGCCGAGGATGTAGGGTGCCTTGGCCATCCAGTGGTCGCGCAGGTCCATGATGACGAGCTTTGGCGACAGCGGTTTGCCGGTGTTCCAGGCCGGGCACTGCGACTGGCAGCGGCCGCACTCCGTACACGTGGCGAAGTCGAGCATGCCCTTCCACGTGAAGTCCTCGATCTTGCCCCGGCCGAACACATCGTCCTCGCCGGGATCCTCGAAGTTGATCGGCTTGCCGCCGGATTCCATCGGCAGCAATGGGCCGAGGCCGTCCGGCAGTCGCTTGAACGTGACGTTGACCGGCGCCAAGAAGATGTGCAGATGCTTGGAGTGCAGCACGATCAGCAGGAACGCCAGCATCACCGCGATGTGCAGCAGCAGCGCGACGGTCTCGAGGACCTCGTTGCCGGTGTGACCGAGTGGATGCAGCAGCCAACCCATGAAGTGCGAAAAGAACGCGCCTCCGCCGTATGGCAAGGTGCCGTTGTTCGCCGACGAGCCGCGGAAAAGCGCGTAGGTCCAGATCACGTTGAAGATCATGAACAGGATCAGCCATGCGCCGCCGAGATGGCTGCCGTAGAACCTCGACTCGCGGCCGTATTCCCTCGGCTCCTGCGTCAGCCGGATGATCGCGAACGTGGTGATGCCGAGCAGCACCGCGAGCGCGAAAAAGTCCTGCAGGAAGCCCAGCGCGTCCCACCGGCCGATGATCGGGATGTGGAAGTTCGGCTGGAACAACACCCCGTAGGCCTCGATGTAGACCGTGAGCAGGACGACGAAGCCCCAGAAGGTGAAGAAATGCGCGAGCCCGGGGATTGACCAGCGCAGCAGCCTCGTCTGCCCGAAGACTTCCTCGATTTGCGTCATGAGCCGCCGGCCGAGGTGCGCGGTGCGCCCGGTGGCCGGCTGCCCGGACCGGACCAGCTTGGTCAGCCAGCCGACGCGCCGCAGCGCGAAGGCCGCCACCACCGCGGTCATCGCCAGGCCGACGACCAGCCGGATCAGCGTCTGCGTTGTCACTGCATCCCCATCCCTGAGTTACTCGATAGTAACTTAACTATAGTTACTCGCCGGTAACTTAACCTGAGTGCCTGCTCATAGTTGCATCCGAGCGACCACGCCCGCTACGTAGGATCCCCTAAGTCGCCGGCAACCGGGCTCAACTTTGCGAGGCGAGCATCGTCCGCAGCATCGACAACATCTCCGAGCGTGAATCCGCACCCAGCCTGCGCCGGATCCGCGCGACGTGATGCTCTACGGTCTTCGCCGAAATGAACAGCTGACCGCCGATATCGCGGTACGGCATGCCCAGCAGCAACAGTTCGGCGACCTCGCGCTCGCGCTCGGACAGCCGCGTCGAGGCCGGCTGCGCCGGTGCTCCACCTGCGGTCGGCGCCAGGCTTGGCTCGGCCGCCCGGGCCTCGTCGACCGGCGAGGCCATCTTGAGGTCACGGGCGAGCTGCAGCATCGCGCTCGAAACCCTGGCGTCGGCGGCCTGCAGCGCGGCCTGGCTTGCCAATCGGGTGGCGTCCCAGGTGTGCCCGAACTCCGACAGCCCCCGCCCGGCGGCCGTGACCTCGTCGATATCGACGTGGTTGGCCAGCACGCGCAGCCACACCCGTCCGGCTCCGGCAAGGCATTTCGCGAATGCGCTGTGCGCGGCCGCCGCGCTCAGAGCCTGGCCGTGCGGTGCGACCGCCTCGGGCGAGTTCGCCAGAATGCCGGCGTGCACACCGGACCAGTGCAGCGGCACCGACCACAACACCGGGTTGCCCAGAGCATGCAGCAACGCCGATGCCTGGTCGAGCTGGTGCTGTAGCCGGTCCATCTGGCGCAGTCGCGCGGCTGCCACCCACAGCTCGCCGAGCGGCAGCAACGAGAACAGGTCGACCGAGTATTCGGCCAGCACTTCCATCGCGGCGTACCAATGCTTTTGCAACGCGCCGCCGTCGCCGGTGCGCCGGGCGATGCCAGTACGCAGGGCGGTCAGCCACAGCGCGTCGCGCCGATGCAGGCTCGATTCGCCGGCCGCCGCCACGTCCGCACTCGCCGACGTGAGCTGGCCGTCCTGCATCTTGACCCACGCGAGCAGCAGTCGGTGCCGGGGTGTGCGGGCATCGTCGCCGCCGCCGCGCAGCGCCCGCGTGATGACGCTGCGGGCGCGCACCGGGTCGCCGCCGTGCAACGCTGCCAATGCGAGCAACGCGGCCGGCGTGTCCGGCGCGGCTTTGGAAACCGACTGGTCGCCGGCGAGCGCCTGGCCCAGCCGGGCAACCGCGACCGGGAAGGGCTGATCCAGCGACAGCAGCAGGCCGTCGGCCAGGCTGCGCGCCGCACGCGCGGCGGTGGTCGGCGGCCCGCTGACCTTGCCCTCCAACGCCGCCCGCGCCGCTGCCGCATCGCCCGCGCCCACCAGCACCACCGCGCCGGCGGCGCTGACAAACGCATCCGGATCCGGCCCGAGCCAGCGGAACAGATCCGCCGCCTGACTCGAATTGCCGTCGTGCACAGCGATCGACGCGGCGATCCGCACGGCGGCCGCACGCTTAGCCGGGTCGTCGGAGATCAGTAGGTCATCGGCCAGCTGTCCGGCCGTCGCGCAGTCACCGGTGAGGGCCAGCGCATCGGCCAGCCGGGCGTCGAGCCTGACCGCGCCGGCGTCGACGGCCGCTCGATACAGCCGTGCCGCGCGAACCGGCTGTCCACGCGACTGTGCGGCGTGCTGCTGGAGCACATTGGCAAGCCGGTCGTCGCGCATGCCGTGTTCGGCCAGCCGCAGCGCGAGGTCCGTCGACAGCGTCGACATCTCCAGCTGCGACGCCAGCAGCGACGTCTCCACATCGTGATGCCGTGCGGCGCCGACGATCTGAGTGACCGCACGGTGCACCGAGCGCAGGAACGGCGGGCGGTGCGACGCCTCGACAAGGCCGGTCGCACGGGCGCGGTCGACCAGCAACTGCGCGTCGCCGCCCGGCAGCCCCAGCGCCGCCGCGACGTCGGCCGCGCCGAGCTCGGGGCTGAGCGACGTGATCAGCAGCGCCTCGAGCACCGGCTCGTCGACCCGGCGCAACCGGTCGATGAGCGCAAACCGGGCCGCCTGAGCGAACACCACCGCCGGTGCGTCGTCGTCGAGCGACTGCGCCGCGTCCAGCGCCGCGCGGACCAGCAGCGGCACACCGGCCGTCGCGACCATCAGGCTTCTGAGCGACTCGTTTGTCGGCGCGTTCGGCAGCACCCCCGCGACGGCGCCGTGCAGCTCGGAGGGCGCCAGCGCACCCAACGCCACCACGGCGTTCTCCCGCTCGATCGCCTTCGTGAGCGCGCGCAGTGCGCCGTTGTGCCGGTGCGGCTCAGCGGCGACGACGATGGTCGCGTCGAGGTCGGACACCCGGTCGGCCAGCGCCTGCAGCTCGTCATCGGCTAGCAGGTGGGCGTCGTCGATAACGATTGCACCGGTGGGCTTTTCGCCGGATGGCGGCAGGCTGGTCAGCACCGGCACATCGGCGGCGCGAAGCGTCGAGCGGACGGCGCTCAGCACGGTGGTCTTGCCGGTGCCGATGCCGCCGCACACCAGGAGCTTGGTCGGTGACGCGGGCGTGTGCGCCAACGCGCTTACGGCGTCACGAGCTTGTGGCGGGATGTCGCTCGGCGCCGGAGCGTTCATGGCCTAAGGGGCCTAATGGGCGGGTTCACGGGCGCCGATGTGGTCGGCGGCGCCGCCGACGTGGTTTGCGTTCGCGTCGTGGTGGTCGGCTGTGTCGTCGTGGTAGTCGGCTGTGTTGTCGTGGTGGTGGGCTGTGTTGTCGTGGTGGTGGTGGTCTGCGCCGGCGTGGTCGTCGGCGCGGCGGTGCTGCTCGGCGGCGGCGGCGGCGGGGGTGCCTGCGTCGTCACCACGGTTGGCTGGCCGTTGTCGCCGGTGACCGTGACGGTTTGCGGTGGCGGCGGCGTGCCGGGGGCCGGCGCCGCGGATGTCGGTGCGGGCGCGGTGGTTTTGCTGGGATTGGTCGTACTGCTTTTGCTGGTCAGTGTCACTGCCAAACCGCTCAGTGCCAGCACAAGCAACGCGGCCGCGGCCGCGAAGATCAACTGCGGGCGGCGATACCACGGCAGCGGTGCCTCTTCGGGCGCCGCTGTTTCCTCATCACGACGGAACTCCATGGGGGGGCGCGCGCCCGCCACTGCCGTGTCGTGCCCGTACTCTTCGCCGGCGTAGGGCACCACCTCCGGCCCGGCGGTGTCGTCTTCGGACCACGCCAGCGCACGAAACGTCGCAGACTGCGCGCCATCCGTGGCGGACTCGCCGGCCGCCGTACCCGCGGCACCCGCCGCCCATGCCGCGGTCGCCATGCCGGTCGGCGCGTCGGCGGCCGCGGCCATACCCGTCGGTGCATCGGCGGCCGCGGCCATGCCGGTCGGCGCGTCGGCGGCCGGACCCTGCTCGGCCAGCAGCGCCGCGCCGGCCGCGGTGGTCAGCATTGGCTGCCCGGTGGTCACCAACGGCACGCGCAGCCGTTCCGAAAGCCGTTGCGTGACCAGCGGGATGGCGGCGCCTCCACCCACGGTGGCCACCGCGCTCAGTTTGGCAGCCGGAATCCCGTTGGCATCCAACGACTCTTCAAGACCGGAAATAACGCTGCCGAACGGGCCTTCGATGAGGCTCTCCAGTTCGGTTCTGGTCAGCCGAATGTCGGAGCGATAGCCGGGAAGCTCTGCGACCAGCACGGTGGCGGTGTCGGCGGATAGCCGTTCCTTGGCTTGACGGCATTCGTCGCGCAGCCTGTTCAGCGCCCCGACCGCGGTCGTCGCGGCCGGATCCACTCCGCCCGATTTCGAGATGTCGGCCAGCACATGGGTGAGGATTGCCTGGTCGATCTGGTCGCCGGAAAACTCGGTCACTCGGACCGTCTCACCGACCGGCTCGAAGTTGGATGCCGCGTCCGCCAGCGTGATGTTGGTGCCGCTGCCGCCGAAATCAAGCAGCGCGACCACGCCTTCCGCCGGCAGTCCCGGATTGCGCTGCAGCGCAGTGATCGCCGCGGCGGCGTCGGAAATCAGTGGGGCCGGAACGCCGTTGGGGGAGAGGTTCGGCTTGGTGCGCAACACCCCCCGCAGCGCTCCGAGCACCGCAGGGCCCCAGTGCGCCGGGACCACTATCGCAACATCCGACGGCGGTGTGCCGTTGGAGACGGTGTACACCATCGCGTCCAGGGCCTCCACCAGCAACCGCTCGGCTCGGTGGGTTGTTCCGTCGGCGGCCACCAGTGGCACCGGATCCCCGACCCGCTCCACGAACCCGGTCATCACCAGGCCCTGCTCGTCGAGATTGGGGTTCTCCACCGGCACGCCGACCTCGGGTGCCCGATGGGAGTAAAGCGTCAACACCGACCGGCGCGCGACGGGCGGACTATCCGGGCGCGCCGCGACCAGGTTGGTCATCCCGACGGATAACCCCAGCGAGTCGCTCATGTCACCCCTGAATGTGGCTGGTCTTGACGGCCCTGTCAGCGATCATGTCGGCGGGCGTTCCTCACGATAGCGGCTTGCTGGGCCGGTGGGGCGCAACATCCCCTAAGTGGGCCGAACCCCCTAATGCCGCTCCCCCTAATCGGCGCTCGGCAGAGGTGGGTTCGTCACCGATCACCCGGCGATGCCGGCTGGATAGCATCGGAGTCAACCAATCGGATTCGCATGTGCTAGCGAATCGACACCCGCACATAGGGAGGTGTGCCATGGCGAACTCGCTGCTCGACTTCGTGATGTCGTTGGTTCGGGATTCCGACGCTGCGGCAGCCTACAACGCCAACCCCGCTCAGGCGATCGCCGATGCTCACCTGACCGACGTCACAAGCGCCGATGTGAACAGTTTGATACCGGTGGTGTCCGAGTCGTTCTCGACGGG
>NZ_DASQVQ010000155.1:0-22338 GCF_035640695.1 Mycobacterium sp. | reverse complement strand
AGGCCGCCACTCGCACTTTCTCGCCAAAGCGTCGGCCTCGGCGCCGAAGCGACCCCAAGCGACACCCAGCGCCGAATCACCGGTCGCCGACGCCCGTAGGATGCCGCCATGCGGCTTGGCTTGTTCGTCCTGACCGTGGCGCTGATTGCCGCACTGGCGACCGGATGCACTCGCAGCACCGGTGGCCACGCGAAAGCGAACCCGGCCCACGCTGGCAAGACGATCGTGACCACCGACATCGACGCCATCGTGGTGGCGCCCCAGCAGCTCGTCGACATTGTCGGGGCCCCGATCCGGCCGCGATTGGATCAGAAGCGACCCGTGGGCGGCGGCCCAGCTGGTCCCTGCGCAGCGCTGGGTGTGGTCGGTACCGATGCCTTCGTCGGCGGCAATTACGCGGCGTTGCGTGTGATCGCGCTGTCCGACGACGCAGCCGACCAGCATCGCCATGTCGTCGCGCAATCCGTCGCCGTCTACGCCGACGGGCAAACGGCCGCAAAGCAATTCGGCGCGGCGACCGCGAACCTGGACGCCTGCAACGGCAGGCGCGTCAACGACCAGGCGTACTGGAAGTTCGGGATCGACGGCCTCACCCCCGACGGTGTGCGATGGAACAAGACGGAGACCGACGTGCCGTGGCAATGGGTGTGCGCCGGCGATGGTCGTGTCCGCAGCAACGTGGTCGTTGAGGCGATGGTGTGCCAAAGCGATCCGACGAGCGCCCAGAATGCCCAGACGATCGTCGACCGCATGTCGGCGGTGGTATGGGATCTTTCGTCGCCTAACCGATCTCGCTGAAATGTCCGCACGGCGAACGTCCGCGCCGCGAACCCCGAGTTGTCCGCACGGCGAACAGTTTGCGCTGCGCAACGCCTCCTATCAGCCGAACAGGCTAATCTGCTGGCATGCCGCAGGAGCCCGCCTCTGAGCTCGAAAACTCCCACGTCGAGCGGGCTCTGGCCGGCGGTGAACCGCAGCGGGTCGGCTGGTTTCGGTTCTATTTCGCCGATGAGCGCTGGGAATGGTCCCCGCAGGTGCAGCGCATGCACGGCTACGAACCCGGCGCGGTTGTACCAACCACGGAATTGGTGCTGTCGCACAAGCATCCGGACGACTACGTCAAGGTCGCCGCGACGCTGGACCAGATCCGGCGCACGTCTCAGGGGTTCAGTACCCGGCACCGCATCATCGACGTGCAGGGTCGGGTGCACCATGTGGTGGTCGTCGGGGACCAACTCTACGACGAGGACGGCGCGGTGATCGGCACGCACGGTTTCTACGTGGACGTGACGCCGATGATGAACGAGACGCAGGAGATGGTCACCGAGGCGGTCGCCGAGATCGCCGAGAGCCGCGGTGTCATCGAGCAGGCCAAGGGCATGCTGATGCTGGTCTACCGGATCAACGCCGAATCGGCGTTTGAGCTGCTCAAATGGCGATCCCAGGAGACCAACGTCAAGCTGCGGCTGCTCGCCGAGCAGATCACCACCGACTTTCTCGCCCTTGATTACAACGACCCGCTGCCGGCTCGATCGGAATACGACCGGCTGCTGCTGACCGCGCACGAGCGGATCGAACAGTGACGTTTGTCCGCGTGCCGGGCCGGGAACCTCGGGGCTATGGCAATCTGTGACACTTGCCGCCATGACGCCAATGACCGGGATCCGACTGCCGTCGGGTAAGCCGTGAACACACCGACGATGTCGTCGGGCTCCGACAGCGCCGAGGGCGGCCGGATCTTCCGCGCCGCCGCCCGCTTCGCGGCGGTCGTGGTCGTCGTCGCGTTGGTGGTGTTGGGCCTGGCGTTGTGGTGGGTGAGCGGGTGCAAGTCCGGCGGCGGCGACCACGTACTGTCGAAATGCAGTGCGCTGCAACGCAATTTCGTCGCCATCGGTCCGTCACTGATCCTGTTGCTCGGTGGGGTGTGGGCCTTTGTCCGCACCATCCAGGTCTGGCGCGCCGGCGGCCGGTGGTGGATCTGGCAGGGCGCGGGCTGGTTTTTGCTGGCGCTGATGCTGGTCGTGCTGACGATGACCGTGCCGCGGGCGTTGCTCTAAGCCGCTGCTTGGTCGCCCGAGCGCTCCGCATCCGGCCGTGGATTTGCAGGTCAGGACCAATTTCGTCGTTCCCACCGGCGGCCGCAATGAGTAGCATTTTTCCTATCTCGTCCGACAACGGAGGGAGATGCGATGGGTGACACTCATCGAGATCCGTGCGATCACTCCCGGACCACCCAAGCCCACGCCGGCATCACGATGAAAGACAACCTCTACTGGCCCGGCCTGGCCCTGGTGGTCGTGGGGGTTCTCGGCATGATCGCGACCGTGGCGGCGGCCGCGTACCGACACCACGAGTTCATCGCCACCACCTCGCTCGTCGCGGCGGTCGCGACGCTCGCCGGCGCGGTGTGGCTGATCATCGAGCGTCGCCGCGTGCTGCGCATCGAGGAGCGGTGGTTCGCCGAACATCCCGACACCCGACAGCGCGCCGCGTAGCCACCTACCCGCGTAGCCACATACCGGTGCCGCAGGCCCGCCCCCGCAGGCCCGCCCCCGCGGACAGTTTTGTCATGCCCGTCGACGGGTAGGCGTTCATGGTTGTCGCCGAAACGCTCGACGTTGTCGCCGAAACGCTCGACCACAACACGGACATCACACCAGGGAGACCCGATGACAGACCCGCAACATGATCCAACGGATGTCGCGCGCACCCACCAGCCGCGGGCCGGTGTGGCGATGAAGGACACCCGCGGACTGCCCGGCTATGCGCTGATGGGCGCGGCGGTGCTGGCGCTGATGGTGTGCCTGGCCGCGGCCGCGATGGGCTACCAGGGCTGGACGATCACGGCCGGTGTGATCGCGATACTGGCCGCGGCCGTTGGCTCGGTATGGGTGTTCATGGAGCGGCGCCGCGTGGCGCGGCTGGCGCAGCGCTCGCCGGCGGATTCGACGCGCACCGGCAACGCCGGTATCTGACGCCTTCCAGACCCAGAAGAACCCAGAAGAACCCAGAAGAACCAGGAGAACATCAAACAAGCGGCGATGGGCCCAGTCCAATCGGACCGGGCCCATCTTCAACCGGGCTGTTTACCGCTTCTGCTCTTGCTTCTGCTTCTCCTCGGCAGCCCTGGCGCCGCCGCGGGACGCCTCTGCCTTGGCCTCTTCCCTGGCGGCGTCGCGCTCCGCCTCGGCCTTGTCCTGCTGGGCCTTGCCCTCACGGACGAGGTCGTCGCGGCCGGTCACGGTCCCAACGGCTTCCTTCGCCTTGCCCTTGGCGTCTTCGACGACGCCGCTGACGGCTTCCTTAGGTCCGCTCTTGTCCTGCTCCGCCATGAATTCCTCCTCGTTGGTGGCGTACTTCGGCATGAGCTTGTCGCTCGCGTGCGAGCGGGGTGACGGCTGTTTTCCGTGCTTGATTCCCCTCCGCGGCTACAGGATGCCCGCCGCCCTGGGGGCGTAAACATGGGACTGCTACGCAAACGACTCAATCAGATGTGACACGCGCCACCCCCGATCCCACACCACAGCCCCGGCCCACCCGATGGGTTCCACCCCAATTCGGGTGCAGCAGAGTGACACTCACGAACGAC
The DNA here is from genome assembly GCF_035640695.1 of Mycobacterium sp. Classification (GTDB taxonomy): domain Bacteria; phylum Actinomycetota; class Actinomycetes; order Mycobacteriales; family Mycobacteriaceae; genus Mycobacterium. Next base: position 18,749 of record NZ_DASQVQ010000155.1, on the reverse strand, counting down.
GACGGCGAAGGACACGGCGTCAGTCGACGTCGGCGTCCCAGTCCATGTCGGTCTCGGCGCTGGTCAGCTGTTCCTGCCAGTCCGCCGGGTTGGCCTCGTCGGGCGCCTCCGCACCCGCGGCGAGCTCGCTCACTTCGGTCGGCTGGAAATCCTCGCTCAGTTCCTGCGTTTCTCCGACTGGGCGCCGCTGCTCGACGGCGTCTGCGACTGGCACCTGATCGTCGATGGGTTCATCTGTTTCACGGCCACTTGTCACACGTCGACCGTACCCCGGCGTTTTGTCTGTCCGGCGGCGGGTATCAGGGAGGTCATGACTTCACTGTGGTTAGCCGACAGAACGCAACCGCCTTGGGCGCCAAGCAGCCTGGACGACGGCGGTCGGTCCGCCGATGTGGTTGTGGTCGGGGCCGGGATCACCGGTCTGGTCACCGCGGTCTTGCTGGCGCGGGCCGGACGTGACGTGCTTGTGCTCGAGGCGCGCACCGCCGGCGCCTGCGCGACGGGTAACACGACGGCAAAGATCAGCCTGCTGCAGGGCACCAAGCTGTCGAAGATCCTCGCCAAGCACGGGCCGAAAGTTGCGCGTGCCTACGTCGACGGCAACCGCGAGGGCCAGGCCTGGCTGCTGCGTGAGTGCAGCGAGCACGGCGTGCCGGTGCAGCGCGAAGACGCGTACACGTATGCGCAGTCGGCCGGGGGTGTGCCGTCCGCGCGTGCCGAGCTTGCCGCCTGCCGGGCCGCCGGCCTGGACGCCGACTGGGTTGACGACGCCGACGTGCCGTTTCCGTATCACGGCGGCGTGGTGTTGCCCAACCAAGCCCAGTTCGATCCAATGCCTTTTCTGGACAGCATGATTCGCCAACTCGACGGGCACGGCGGCCGGTTCGTGCCGGGTGTCCGGGTGCGTGGCGTGTCCGGCCACCGCAACGGGTTGCGGTTGCACGTCAACCTCGGTAACGGCGCCGAAGGCCAGGTCGATGCCCAGCAATGCGTGCTCGCCACCGGCATTCCGATCCTCGACCGGGGCGGATACTTCGCGCGGGTGAAGCCCACCCGGTCGTATTGTCTCGCCTTCAAGGTGCCCGGCAACATCACCCGGCCGATGATGATCTCGTCGGACTCGCCGACCCGCTCGGTGCGGTATGCGCCGGTCGGCGACGGTGAGCTGCTGATCGTCGGCGGTGCTGGCCACCCCGTCGGTCGCGCAAAGCATCCGGCGGCCGCGGTGCAGGAGTTGTCGTCGTGGGCCCGCATCCATTATCCGGGGGCGGCGCAAACCCATTACTGGTCCGCACAGGACTACACCCCGATCGACGGCCTGCCCTATGTCGGGCCGATCCTGCCGAACAACGAAAACATCCATGTGGCAACGGGTTTCGACAAGTGGGGGATGACCAACGGCACCGCGGCGGCGCTGGCGTTGTCCAGCCGCATCCTCGGCGGCAGGATGGACTGGGCCACCGCGTTCGCGAGCTGGAGCCGCCACGAGCTGTCCGGCATCACCAGCGCATTGCAGGCCAACCTCGAGGTCGGCTACCAGATGGCCAAGGGCTGGGTCACGCCGGCGCTCCGGCCGGGCCATCCGACTCCCGAGCGCGACGGTGGCGTCGTCAGCGGCCCGCCATGGAATCTGCAGGCCCGCTGCGTCGTCGACGGCAAGGAGCACCGGGTGTCGCCGGTCTGCCCGCATCTCGGCGGCGTCGTGAACTGGAACGACGCCGACAAGGCGTGGGAGTGCCCGCTGCACGGGTCGAGGTTTGCGCCCGACGGCACGTTGCTGGAGGGCCCGGCCGCCACCGGCCTGACCACCTCGCGGTAGGTCCGCGGCGACGGCGCAGGTTTGGTGGCCAAAGTGTGCGGGAAGCACTTTTCGTATGCCGACTTCAGCACCGGTGCGCACGGTTTTGCTCTGGCACGTGCACGGGTCGTGGACCGAGGCCTTCGTGCACGGTCCTCATCGCTATGTCGTGCCCGTCAACGCCGCCAGGGACGCGAACGGGCGCGGATTGTGCGGCCGGAACTGGCCGCGCGCCGAGGAGATCCCCGCCGAGCGGCTCGCCGACGAGCCGATCGACGTTGCGGTGCTGCAGCGGCCCCACGAGCTTGAGCTGCTGACCGCGTGGCTGGGCCGGCGACCGGGGACCGACGTCCCGGCTGTCTACGTCGAACACAATGCGCCGCGGCCGTCGCCGACCGACAGCAGGCACCCGGTCGCCGACCGCGGCGACATCACGCTCGTGCACGTCACCGACTTCAACCGGTTGATGTGGGACAACGGATCCGCGCCGACCACGGTCATCAGCCACGGCATCGCCGACCCCGGCGAGTTGTACACCGGCGAGCTGGCCGCCGCGGCCGCGATGATCAACGAGCCGCTGCGCCGCGGCCGCGTCGTCGGCACCGACCTGCTCGCCCGGTTGGCCGCCGAGGTGCGGCTCGACGTGTGGGGGATGGGCACGCTCGACCTCAACCGGCCGGGATTCGCCAACGTGTGCGGCCGCGGCGACGTGCTGCCGCCGGCGCTGCATCACGAGGTGGCCCGGCGGCGTGTCTACCTGCACACCGCGCGGTGGACGTCGCTGGGGCTGTCGCTGCTGGAGGCCATGCACCTGGGCCTGCCGGTCGTCGCGGTCGCCGCCACGATGGCGCCGCTGGTGGTGCCCGGCCAGGCCGGTGTGGTCAGCGCGGACATCGACACGCTGGCCGGCGCGCTGAAGCTGTTCGTCAACGAGCCCGAAGCGGCGCGGGCGGCGGGCAAGGCGGCGCGGCAGTTCGCGTTGCAGCACTTCGGCCTGGCGAGATTCCTGCGTGACTGGGATGAGCTGATCGCGTGCCTCACGGGCACCACCGCGGCAAGAAAGGAACCGGCATGAGAGTCGCGATGGTCTCCGAACACGCCAGTCCGCTGGCGGTGCTGGGCGGCGTCGACGCCGGCGGTCAGAACGTGCACGTCGCCGAGCTGTCCAAGGCGATGGCCCGCCGCGGCCACGAGGTGCTGGTGTACACCCGGCGCGACGACGCCGACCTGCCCGAGCGGGTGCTTACCCCCGACGGCTACACCGTTGTGCATGTGCCGGTCGGTCCGCCGGTCAACGTGCCGAAGGACGAGCTGCTCGAGCACATGCCGGCCTTTGGCGATTACCTGACCGACCAGTGGCGAGCGCAGCGACCCGACGTCGCGCACGCCCACTTCTGGATGTCGGGCCTGGCCACCCAGCGCGCGGCCACCCGCTGCCGCATTCCCGCGGTGCAGACCTTCCACGCGCTCGGCGTGGTGAAGCGGCGCCATCAGGGCGCGCAGGACACCAGCCCACCGGCCAGACTGAAGCTGGAGCAGAGGCTGGCGCGCTCGATCGACTGGGTGACCGCGACGTGCACCGACGAGGTATTCGAGCTGGTGCGGTTGGGCCGGGCCCGGTCCCGGGTGTCGGTGGTGCCGTGCGGTGTCGATCTGAAACGGTTCCAGCCCCACGGTCCGCGGGCCCGGCCCAACCGCACCCGCTCGGGCAGGCCGAGGATTCTTTCCGTCGGACGATTCGTCCCGCGCAAGGGATACGACATCATGATCCGCGCCATGACCGCGATCCCGGACGCCGAGCTCCTCATCGTCGGCGGCCCCGAGGTCAGCGAGTTGCACCGCGACCCGGAGGCGGTGCGGCTGTCGGCGCTGGCCGCCGGCCTCGGCGTGGCCGACCGGGTGCGGTTGTGCGGTTCGGTGCCGCGCACCCAGATGCCCGCCGTTTTGCGGTCGGCCGACGTGGTCGCCTGCACGCCGTGGTATGAGCCGTTCGGCATCGTCCCGGTTGAGGCGATGGCATGTGGCGTGCCGGTGCTGGCCGCCGCGGTCGGCGGCATGCTCGACACCGTGGTCGACGGCGTCACCGGCTTGCACGTGCCGCCGCGGGACCCGCACGCCTGCGCGGCGGCGATCAACGCGATGCTCAGTGATCGCGACCGGCTGGCGCGCTGGGGCGCGGCCGGCCGCCGCCGCGCGGAGTCGCGCTACTCCTGGGACCGCATCGCCGCCGACACGCTCAAGGTGTATCAGCGCGTGGTACCGACCGACGAACCCGCGGCGGTGCGCCCCCGTGGGCGTCAGTCGGGCTGAGCCGCCGCCTCCAGCAACCGGACCTTCCGCTCCAGCTCCGGGGCCAGCCGCCGGCGGTTGCGCAGCGCCGCCGGCAGCCTGATCAGGGCCTCGGCCGCCGCCTTGGCGTGTGCCGCGTCACGCACCGCCGCCCGCAGCAATTCACCCGACGTCGACACGCAGGCCCGCGGCGGTCGGCGCATGCACGAGGTGAGAAAGTCGTTGCGCAGCACCCGGGCCCGCTGTACCGGAGGAGTTGCCCGCCGCGGTGACGGCCGGTGGAACGCCACCAGATTGGGGCAGTAGCACAGGTCCCAGCCCGCCGCGGCAAGGTCAAGGGCCAGCAGTTGTTCCTCGCCGCGGAAGTGCAGCACCGCGCTGAAGCCACCGACGGCCAGAAACGCGGACCTGCGCACCATTGCCGAGCACGACTGGAACCCGAGCACCGACGGGCCGGGCAAGCCGGGAGCATGCCCGAGCGCGCTGTTGGCCAGCTGCTCGCAGAACGGGTCGCGCCGGCCCTGCGGCCACACCACGGTCTGCGCCGCCAACAACGCCACACTCGGGTGCCGGTCGAACAACTCCGCACCGATGCGGGTGGCGTCCGGCTGCCACCACGAGTCGTCGTCGCAGAAAGCAACGAACGGGGTGTCACACGCCGCCACCCCGACGTTGCGGGCCACCGCTCCGCGATTGCGGCGCAGCGCGACCAGCTTGATCCGCCGGCCCTGCGGATGCGACTGCGCGACCGAGATCGTGACGTCGCGGCTGGCATCGCGAGAGTCGTTGTCCACCACCACCATCGGGCAGCGCGTTGTCTGCAGCAGCCGGACCAGGGTGCCGGAGAGTTCGTCGGCACGGTCGCGGGTGGCGATCACAAACGATGTGCGCGGCGCGGCGAGGTCCACGATCGGCGATCTACCCCGATAGTTTGGTCCGCAAACAGCGGGGGTATTCGCAGCGGATGCGTCAGCCGCATCGCGTCCTGGTCACCGGGGGAGCCGGCTTCATCGGCACCCACCTGTGCGAACGTCTGCTCGCCGCGGGCTCCCACGTGGTCTGCGTCGACGACCTGTCCACCAGCGCACCGGTCAACTCCGCGGTGCCGGTCGATCACCCGGGTTTCCAGTTCGTCGAGCACGACATCACCGAAACCCCCGACGACCCGCGGCTGCAAGGGCCGTTCGACGTGGTGTTCCACCTGGCCTCGCCGGCCTCGCCGCCCGATTATCTGCGGCTGCCGGTGCAGACCCTGCGGGTCGGCGCACACGGCACGTCGGTTGCCCTCGACCTCGCCGAGCGCAGCGGCGCGCGCTTCGTGCTGGCGTCCACCAGTGAGGTGTACGGTGATCCGCTCGAGCACCCGCAACGCGAAACCTATTGGGGCAACGTCAACCCCATCGGCCCGCGCAGTGTCTACGACGAGGCTAAGCGGTTCGCCGAGGCGTTGGTGTTCGCCCACCACCGGGTCGGCGACCGCGACGTCGCGGTGGCGCGGATCTTCAACACGTACGGCCCGCGGATGCGCGTCCACGACGGCCGGATGGTGCCGACATTCTGCCGGCAGGCGCTTCGCAACGAGCCGATCACCGTGGCCGGCAGCGGCCGGCAGACCCGTTCGCTGTGTCACGTCGACGACACCGTGGCCGCGTTGATCGCGCTGGCCGACTCCGACATCACCGGCCCGGTCAACATCGGCAACCCACACGAGCTGACCGTGCTGTCCGTCGCCGAGCTGATCCGCGACATAGCCGAGAGCACATCGCCGATCCATTACGTTCCTGCGGCACAGGACGATCCGCAGCGGCGGTGCCCCGACATCCGGCTGGCCCGCGACCGGCTGGGCTGGCAGCCGATGGTGCCGCCGGAGCAGGGCCTGGCCGACACCGTGCGTTGGTTCCGCGATGAGGTGATCGCCGGCCCGCCCCGGGCCCCGCGCGTCGCCGGTTCGGTTTAACCGCCTCCGGCGTGGGTAACTGGCCTTTGGGGGACTAACCACCACGGTCTATAGGAGGGCAGTGTCGTGCGCGTGCTGGGCGTCAATGCCGTCTTCCATGACCCGGCCGCCGCGCTTGTCGTGGACGGGCAAATCGTCGCGGCGGCCGAAGAGGAGCGGTTTTCCCGGCGCAAGCACGGCAAGCAGGCGGTGCCGTTCTCGACGTGGGAGCTGCCGACGCAGTCGGCGAAATGGTGCCTGCAGCAGGCCGGCATCACCGCGGCGGATCTCGACGCCGTCGGTTACTCCTACGATCCGGCGCTCGCCGCGCCCCCCACCGGCCCGGTTGACGGCCAGGACCGCGACTGGGAATACCTGCGCACCCTGTATGCGCGCCGTGCGCCGCAGTTTCTCGCCACCGCGCTGCCCGGGCTCGACCCCGGCATCGTCCGCCATGTCCGCCACCACGTCGCGCACGCCGCGTCGGCGTCGCTGGCCTCGCCGCAACCCGACAGCGCGGTGCTGGTGGTCGACGGACGCGGTGAGACGACCTCGATGCTGGCCGGCGAGTACCGCGAGGGCAAGCTGGACATCCTTGCCGCGCAGCATCTTCCGCACTCGCTGGGGCTGCTCTACGAAAGCCTGACCGAGCATCTCGGGTTTCGGCGCTCCAGCGACGAGTACAAGGTGATGGCGATGGCGTCCTACGGGCGGCCGGTCCTCGCCGAGCGGCTGCGAGAGCTGGTGTACTTCTGCGGCGACGGGACGTTCCGCACCGAGCCGGTGAACTGGACCGAGTTCACTCCGCCACGCGACCCGCGGGAGACGGGCCTCGACCCGGCGCACGCCGACCTGGCCTGCAGCGTGCAGCGCGTGCTTGAGGAGGTGCTGCTCGACCTCGTGCTGTGGCTGCACCGGCGCACCAGCTCGGGCACATTGTGCCTGGCCGGGGGCGTCGCACTGAACTGCGTTGCCAACACCCGGCTCTACCGCGACAGCGACTTCGCCGACATCTGGGTGCAGCCGGCCTCCGGCGACGCGGGCACCGCGCTCGGCGCGGCGCTGGCCGTGGCGGCCGAGCACAACGAGCCCCTCGCCCCGATGCCGTCGGCTTCGCTTGGCCGCGGTTGGTCCGACGACGAGCTGGCCGCCATCCTCGACGCCGCCGACGTGCACTACCAGCGGCCAGCCGACATCGCCGTCGCGGTGGCCGACGCGCTGGCGGCCGACGAGGTCGTCGGATGGTTCCACGGCCGCGCCGAGTATGGTCCGCGTGCCCTGGGCAACCGGTCGCTGCTGGCCGACCCCCGCCACGCGGGCAACGTGGAACGACTCAACAACATCAAGGGCCGCGAGCAGTTCCGGCCGGTCGCCCCGATGGTGCTGGCCGAGTGCGCGGCCGAGATCTTTTCCGGCGGACCGATTCCCAGCCCGTACATGCTGTTCGTCCATGACGTCGCCGACCGCTGGCGGCCCCGGATTCCGGCCGTCACCCACGTCGACGGCACCGCACGGATTCAGACCGTGGACACCGGCAATCCGGTGCTGCACCGCATGATCGACAACTTCGCCGCCCGCACCGGCGTGCCGGTGGTGGTCAACACCAGCTTCAACACCGCGGGCCGTCCGATGGTCGACAGCCCGCACGATGCGCTGGAGTGCTTTGGCGCCGCGCCGATCGACGTGCTTGCCATGGGCCCGTACCTCATTCGGCGGCACCACCAATGAGCGCTTGCCCGACCGACTTCGCGGTGGTGATCCCGACAATCGGCCGAGCGTCTCTCGGCCGGTTGTTGACTGCGCTGGACACTGGAGCCGGCCCGCCGCCCGCCGCGGTGATCGTCGTCGACGACCGGCCGGTCCCCGCGCCGCTGGAGCTTCCCCCGATGGGCCTGCCGGTGAAGGTCGTGCGGTCCGGCGGCCGGGGTCCGGCGGCGGCACGAAACACCGGATGGCGCAGCACATCTGCGGAATGGATCTGCTTCATCGACGACGACGTCGTCCCCGACGTCGACTGGCGCGCCAAGGTGGCCGCCGACCTGGACGCCGCCGACTCCTCGGTGGCGGGTGTCCAGGCGCGCATCGTCGTGCCGCAGCCGTGCGGCCGGCGGCCCACCGACGATGAACGGCGCACGCTGGGATTGGCCACCGCACAGTGGATCACCGCCGACATGGCATACCGCCGCTCGGCGCTGGTTGCTTGCGGCGGCTTCGACGAACGCTTTCCGCGGGCCTACCGCGAGGACGCCGACATCGGGTTGCGGATCACCCGGTCCGGCGGGCGGATCGTCAAGGGCGCGCGGCGGTCCACCCACCCGGTGCCCGCCCGTCGGCCGTCGCCCATCACCAGCGTTCGCGCCCAAGTGGGTAACCGCGACGACGCGCTGATGCGGCGCAAGCACGGCCGGTGCTGGCGTGAACACGCCGGCGCGGGAGCCGGCCGGATGCGGCTGCACGCGCTGACCACCGCGGCGGCCGTGGTGGCCGCGGCAGCGGCGGTCATCGGCTGGTGGCGCGTCGCCGCCGCCGCGCTGCTGTCCTGGCTGGGCCTGACCGCCGACTTCGCCGCACGCCGGATCGCGCCGGGGCCCCGCACCAGAACCGAGATCACCGCGATGGCCGTCAGCAGCGCGCTGATCCCGTCGGTCGCAGTGGCGCAAAGACTATGCGGAACATGGCTTTTCCGACGTGCGGTAGCCGAACCGCCGTTGGCGGTGCTGTTCGACCGCGACGACACGCTGATTGCGGACGGCCCTTTCCTCAACGATCCCGACGGCGTGGTCCCGATTGCCGGCGCAGTCGCGGCCCTGAAAGCGCTACGGGCACATGGTCTATTGGTCGGGGTCGTGACGAATCAGTCCGGTGTGGCCAGGGGGCTGATCACGCCCGAGCAGTTGACGGCGGTCAATGCCCGGGTCGACGAGTTGCTCGGGCCGTTCGACGACTGGCAGATCTGCGTGCACGACGTCGGCGACGGATGCCGGTGCCGAAAGCCGGCTCCCGGCATGGTGATCGCGGCGGCCGATGCGCTCGGCGTGGATCCCGGCAGGTGCGTGGTGATCGGCGACACCGGCGGTGACGTCGGCGCCGCGACGGCCGCCGGTGCGAGGGCAATCCTCATTCCGACCCGCCGGACCCGCCGCGAGGAGATCGCCGACGCCCGCGCCACCGGAAAGCTGGCCGGCTCGCTGGACGAGGCGGTGTCGCTGGTGCTCGGGGGTCCGCGATGAGCACCGCGCTGCTCGCCCGCCTCGACAGTGCCGGAGACGTGCTGATCACCGGCCCCGCGGTTCGCGCCGCCGCCGCCGCCCACGACCGCGTCGTCTTCCTGGCCGGGCCGCGGGGAAGTGCGGCGGCGAGGCTGCTGCCCGGCGTCGACCGTGTCATCGAGTGGGCGGCCGCGTGGGTCGACTTCGACGCGCCCCCGTTGACCGCCGGCGGCGTTGCGCAACTGGTCGAGTCGATCGCCGCGGAGCAACCCGACTCGGTGTTGATCTTCACCTCCTTTCACCAGTCGCCCCTTCCGCTGGCGCTGATCTGCCGGATGGCGGGCGTCGAATGGATCGGTGCGATCTGCGCGGACTACCCGGGCACGCTGCTGGACCTGCGCCACCGCGTCGACGACGACATACCGGAGCCGTTGCGTGCGCTGTCGCTGGCCGAGGCGGCCGGGTGGCGGCTGCCGATCGGCGACGACGGGCGGCTGCGGCTGCGCCCGCTGCCGCCGCTGCCGCCCGGCATCGCGGCCGCGCTGGCGGTCGGCTCGTATGTGGTGTTCCATCCCGCGGCGGCGGTGCCCGCGCGTCAGCCGTCGCCCGCGAAGTCCGCCGAGATGGTGCGCGCGCTGGCCGCCGCGGGCCACCGCGTCGTCGTCACCGGCAGTGCGGCGGAACGCGAGCTGACCGCGGCGGTCGCCGGAGACGTCGGGCTCGACCTTGGCGGACGGACCACCCTGGCGCAGTTGGCCGCGGTGTTCGGCACCGCCGCCGCGGTCGTCGCCCCGAACACCGGGCCCGCGCACCTCGCGGCGGCGGTCGGGGCGCCGGTGGTGTCGTTGTTCGCGCCGGTCGTGCCCGCGCAGCGATGGCGTCCGTACGGGACCCGCGTGGTGCTGCTCGGCGATCAGCGGGCGCCGTGCCGGCTGACCCGCGCCCGCCAATGTCCCGTTCCCGGCCATCCCTGTCTGGACGGCATCGCCGCCGCGGACGTCGTGGCCGCGGTCGCCGAAGTTCAGAGTCGAGGTGCAGCATGATCGAGAACCATTTCGCCGAGCTGGTCCGCGCCGCCGCGCAGGTCCGGCCCAGCGCCGCGATGCTGAAAACGTGGGCCGCACACCTGGCCGAGGTGTTCGACGGCGGCGGCCGGCTGTTGGCCTGCGGCAACGGTGGCAGCGCCGCCGAGGCGCAGCACCTCACGGCTGAACTGGTCGGACGCTTTAAGGACGAGCGAAAACCGCTGTCGGCCATTGCGTTACACGCCGACACTTCGGCAAGCACCGCGATCGTCAACGACTACGGCATCGAGGAAATGTTTGCGCGCGGGGTGCGCGCACACGGCAGGCCGGGTGACGTGCTCGTCGCGCTGTCCACCAGCGGCACCAGCCGCAACGTGCTCGCCGCGGTCAAGGCCGCGCACGAAATGGGCGTCACCACTTGGGCGCTCACCGGACCGGCACCGAACCCGCTGGCCGCGATCAGCGACGACGCGATCTGCGTTGCGGCCGGTTCCGTCGCGACCGTTCAGGAGTTGCACCTCGTGCTGATTCACGCGCTGTGCATCGCGCTCGACGAGATTTTGCTGAGTCCGGAAGGAGTTGTGTGAAACCACTTGTCATCGTGGGTGATTCGATGCTCGACGTTGATGTCGAGGGCTCGGCGAGCCGATTGTCCCCGGAAGCGCCGGTGCCGGTCGTGCAGCCCCACCGCATCTGGCACCGCCCCGGCGGCGCCGGCCTTGCCGCCGTGCTCGCCGCACGTGTGCACCCCGATGTGGTGTTGATCACCGCGACCACCAACGATGCGGCCGGGCATGCCCTGGCCGGCCTGTTCGCCGGCGACCATGCCGAAATCCGGGTGGTCGCCATCCCGCTGACCGGCACCACGCTCAGCAAGATCAGAATCCGCGCCGGTGGCCAATCGGTGGTGCGCGTCGATCACGGCGACGGCGTGGCCGCCGACGACCCGCCGCCGCCGGAAGTCCGCGACGCGCTTCGGTCCGCGGGCGCGATCTGCGTCGCCGACTACGGGCACGGCGTCTCGGCCCATCCCGGGCTGCGCGGCGCGCTGAGCGACGCCGCGCCACAAATCCCGGTGGTGTGGGACCCGCATCCGCGGGGTGCCCGGCCGATCCCAGACTGCGCGCTGGCGACGCCGAATCAAGCAGAGGCACAGCACTTTTCGCCGGGCACACCGCATGCCCAACTGGCCGTGACACTGCGACGCCAATGGCGGGCTCGCGCCGTCAGCGTGACCGTCGGTGCGCGGGGGGCGCTGTACGCGGACGAACACCACACCGCACACCACATACCGGCGCCTGGCACGGCGGGGGCGGGACGCCCCGACACCTGCGGGGCCGGGGACAGGTTCGCGGTCGCCGCCGCGCTCACGCTGGCCGACGGCGGTGAACCGCTGCAAGCCGCCGCCGCCGCGGTCGACGCGGCGTCGCGGTTCGTCGCGGCCGGCGGCGCGTCCGGCGTGTCGAGCGCGATGCCGATACCCGGGGCCGATCTCGGCCTGCGCCCCACCGCGACCGCGGTAACCGGCATGCCGGCGGTGCTGGAGCTGGCCGACCGGGTCCGCCGATGCGGCAGAACCCTGGTCGCCGCGGGCGGCTGCTTCGACCTGCTGCACACCGGCCACGTCCGGCTGCTGCGGCAGGCACGGGATCTCGGGGATGCCCTGGTGGTGCTGATCAATTCCGACGAGTCGGTGCGCGGGCTCAAGGGCCCGGGCCGCCCGGTTGTCGCCGCACCCGACCGGGCCAGGGTGCTGGCCGCGCTCGGCTGCGTCGACGGCGTCGCGGTGTTCGGTGAGTCGTCGCCCGCCGCGGCGCTGGAGCAGCTGCGCCCCGACATCTGGGTCAAGGGCGGCGACTACGCCGGTGTCGAGCTACCGGAGGCCGAGGTGGTGCACCGGCACGGCGGCGAAGTGGTGCTGTTGCCGACCGTGCCCGGCTATTCCTCGTCAAAGCTCATCGCGGCCACCCGCTAAGTGGCACAACGACATACGGAAAGGTCGACAGATGACGCAATCAACTCTCGGCAACGTTCTGATCGCGGGCGGCGCATCCGGGCTCGGCGCCGCGGCGGTGCGCGCCGTGCGGCGGCACGGCGGCAACCCGCTGGTGATCGATATCGCCAAGCCTGCCGACGAGGTGCCCTACGCCTGGGCCGACCTCGCCGACACCGCCACCGTCGAGGCGGCGGTGCGCGAACTGGCCGATTCGGTCGACGGGCAACTGCACGGCGTGTTCACCCCCGCCGGCGTCGACAGCTGCGGTCCGCTGGACAAGGTGCCCGCCAAGGACTGGGAGCGGGTGCTGCACGTCAACCTGCTCGGCACCGCCGCGGTGGTGCGGACCACGCTGCCGTACCTGAAGTCCACCGGCGGTCGCATCGTGACGTGCGCGTCCACGCTGGGCATCAAGGCGGTCAGCGACGCGACCGCGTACTGCGCGTCGAAGTTCGGCGTCGTCGGGTTCACCCGGGCGCTGGCCGCCGAGTTGGCTGGAACGGTCGGCGTGACGCTGCTGATCCCGGGCGGCATGACGACGCCGTTCTTCGACGGTCGCGAGGAGAAGTACAAGCCCCCGCCGGACGCCAAGCTCAACGACCCCGACAATGTCGCGGAGACCGTGGTTTTCGCGCTCCGCCAGCCGACGGGATCCGAGATCCGCGAGATGGTGGTCTGCTCGTCGGAGGAATCCTCGTGGCCCTGAGCCCAATTGCGCCGGCAGGCAGGAAAACCAGGGACACCACAGCAACCACGGTGCTGGTGCTGCGCGCGCTGGGCCTGGGTGACCTGCTCACCGGGGTTCCCGCGCTGCGCGGCCTGCGCCGCGCCTGTCCCGGCGCACACATCGTGCTGGCGACTCGTGCGGACCTGGCCCCGCTGGCGTTGTTCTCCGGCGCGGTCGACGAGGTACTGCCCACCAGCGGTCTCGGGCAGTTGCACTGGGATCGGCCGCCCCCCGACCTCGCGGTCAATTTGCACGGCACCGGGCCGGAAAGCATCGGCGATCTGCTGACCAGCGCACCGAAGGCAATGATCACCCATCGCAATCCGGGTTATCCGCAACTCGGCGGCCCGCCGTGGCGCGACGAGCTGCACGAGGTCGACCGGTGGTGCGCCCTGCTGGGGGCGGCCCGCATCGACTGCGACCCAGAGGACCTCGCACTCGAACGGCCCGAGGGCTACCCGGAGCATCGAGGCGTCGTCGTGGTCCACCCCGGGGCCGCCTACCCGTCACGGCGGTGGCCGGCCGATCGGTTCGCCGCCGTGGCAGCCGCGTTGCGCGCCGCCGGGCGCCGGGTGGTGATCACCGGATCGGCGGCCGAGCAGCCGCTCGCGACGTCGGTCGCCGAACGGGCCGGGCTTGACGAAACCGCCGTGCTGGCAGGCCAACTCGATGCTCTCGGCATGGTCGCGCTGATCACCGACTGCCGACTGTTGATCTGCGGCGACACCGGGGTGGGGCACATCGCCACCGCCACCGGGACTCCGTCGGTGCTGCTGTTCGGTCCGACCCCGCCGAGCCGGTGGGGACCGCGCGGCGCCGGGCCGCATCTGACCGTGTGGGCCGGCGACCGCGGCGACCCGCACGGCGACCAGCCGCACCCCGGGTTGCTGCTCATCACCACATCGCGCGTACTCAGGGCCTGCCGACAGCTCCTGCCGGACTGCGCATGACCGGCGTGCGGGTCGGGGTCGTCGGCGCCGGCTACGTCGGGTTGACCAGTGCGGTCTGCCTGGCGCACAAGGGTTTCGACACCGTCTGCGTCGACAGCGACGCCGAGCGGGTAGCGCAACTGTGCGACGGCGTGCCGGTCATCGACGAGCCCCGGCTGGACGAGCTGCTGTGCAGCGGCCTGGACCACGGGGTGCTGCGCTTTGCCGGCGAATACCGCTGCCTGCACGACCGCGATGTGGTGTTCGTCTGTGTGCCGACGCCGACCAACGGCGACGGCGGCGCCGACCTGCGTGCCGTCGAGGCCGCGGTAGCGGGGCTCGTCGCGGTGCTGGCTGCCGGCTCGGTGGTGGCCGTCAAATCCACCGTGCCGGTGGGCACCTGCCGTCGCCTCGGCCGGCACTTGGCGAACCGCGGCATCCATGCCGTCTCCAACCCCGAGTTCCTACGGGAAAGCCACGCGATCTGCGACTTCGAGCACCCGGACCGGGTGGTGATCGGCGCCACCGAGGAGCCCGCAGCCCAGCGCGCCGCCGAAACCGTGGCCGGCCTCTACGCCGGCGACACCGACCAGATCCTGCGCATGTCACCGGAAAGCGCGGAGCTGGCCAAGTACGCCAGCAACGCGTTCCTGGCCGTGAAGCTGTCGTACGTGAACTCGCTGGCGCAGCTGTGCGCGGATGTCGGTGCCGACATCCGCGACGTGACCAACTGCATGGGCGCCGACGAGCGGATCGGGCGCCAGTTTCTGGCGCCCGGACCCGGCTGGGGCGGTTCCTGCCTGCCCAAGGACACCGCCACGCTGGTGCACACCGGGCATGCCCACGGAATCGCGCTGTCCGAGGTGGAATCGGCTCGCCGCACCAACGCCGCACAGGTCCAGCGCATCGCCGCGACCCTGCGCCGGACGCTGAACCGTCCGCTCGGTGAGGTCAGGATCGCCGCGCTCGGGTTGACCTTCAAGGCAGGCACCAGCGACGTCCGTGATTCGCCCGCCGTCGCGATCTGCGCCGAGCTGCAGGGGCTCGGCGCGCAGGTCACCGCGTACGATCCTCGGCTGGACAGCATCGACCGGGACCGCCTGCCGCTGGCCACCGCGGGCGACCCGTATGTCGCCGCCAAGGAGGCCGACGCGATCCTGGTGCTCACCGAATGGCCGGAGTTCGTCGACCTGGACTGGGCGTCCATCGGGCGCGACGCCGCCACCGGCGCGGTCGTCGTCGACACCCGAAACTTGTTGGCGCGCGATCTGGTAGGCGACTCGCAGCTGGGCTACCTAGGCAACGGAACCGCGGCGGGATACTGACCGCTCGCGCTCGATGCGCGCGATCATCCGGGCGGTGGCGCGCTCCACCGTATGCTGGCGCGCCCACGGGGTCCGCTGACGTTGGGCCTGTCGCAGCGCCGGAGCGATCGTGACGCCCCGCTCGTAGGCCAGCACCACCCGGGGATCGACATAGGAGGCCCGTGCGACCGCGGGCGTATTGCCCAATTCCTCTGCGACCGCACGCATCACCGCCGCCTGGGCACGCTTGACCGCGGTCTTCGACACCGGCTCGGGTGCCGTCGCGAATTCCCCGGCCGCCAGCACGGTGCCATGCCAGGTGCGCAAGTCCTTGAGGCTGAACTCGTCGCCGACCAGCTCGCGGAACCGTGCTCGCACGTCGTCGGCGCGGACCTCGCACCAGCCGTCCGCGCTTCGGTACACCAGCAGCCGGGGGATCGAGGTGTCGGCGCGCATCAGCGCCCGGACGGCGCGGATCACCAGCGGATCCTCGATTGACACCGTGCGCCGCACACCGCTCTTCGCCGGGTAGTCGAATCGGACACAGTCCGGGCGCAATCGGACGTGCTCGCGCAGCAGTGTCGCCAGCCCATAGCTGCCGTTCTCCTGTGTGTACTCCTCGCCGCCGGCCCGAAAGTAACCGCAGTCGATCAGGTGCTGCGCCACGGCCAGCACTCGACGGCGATCCAGTCCGCGACCGCGCATTTCGGTGAGCAGTTCGGCGCGCCAGTCCCGCAGCCTGCCGGCGAGGTTCAGCACCCGGTCGTACTTCTCTTCGTCGCGCTCGGCCCGCCACTGCTCGTGGTAGAGGTACTGGCGACGGCCGGCCGCGTCGGTACCGATGGCCTGGATGTGGCCGTTGGGAAACGGACAAATCCAGACGTTGCGCCACGCCGGCGGGATCACCAGCCCCTCGATGCGGCCCAGCACCTCGGGATCGCGCACCGTCTCGCCGTGCGGATCGAGGTAAGTAAAGCCGCGGCCACGGCGCTTGCGCCGGTACCCGGGACCACCAGGGGTGCTTCTGCGCAGCCTCACCCGCGTGCCTTTCTCATGACGGACCGTCAAACGTCAGCGTTATGCCCGGATACGAATTGGGTATCCGCGCATCGATGGAGATGTCACCGCAGTTGAGGGTCCAGGACGAACACTCCGGTACAGACGAATGCCGCCAGCAACGCCAATACCAGGACAACGGTGCCCGTCACCACGGCGCGGCTGCGCAGCGCGTTGCCATAGTGCGGGCGCTAGGCTCGGGCGGTGCGGAGTTATTCACCGCACGTATGTACCCAGGTTTGCGGCGAACTATGCGTGGCGGAGGGCGAAATGACCGGTCGGACAAACCCTACGAGTAATCTCTCGCCCAACCTGCCGGGAGGCCAGATGTCCGAGCCCCAAAGCGATAGCCCGAAGCCACGTCCGCTCGGTCAACAGGTGGTGTTCAGCGTCGCCGCGAAGCTGGACAGCCTGGCCGTGATCCGCACCCTGGTTACCGCGCTGGCCACCCTCGAAGATCTGGATCTCGATGCGATCGCGGATCTGCGGTTGGCGGTCGACGAGGCGTGTACGCGGCTGATCCGCAGCGCGGCGCCCGCCGCGATGCTGGAGGTGAAGGTCGAACCCCATGCCACCGAATTGGTGATCACCGCGTCCGCCAGCTGCATCGGGCCGGACGTGCTGCGGCCGGGCACGTTCAGCTGGCATGTGATCAGTTCCCTCACCGACGACGTCGCGGTCTCCCGCGACGGTGTCGAGGTGCCGGACGAGGGCCGGGTATTCCGTATCACGATGACGGCACGACGGCTGGAACCAGACAGGTGAAAGAGAGTTCGTCCCCGCGAACACGCTCTGAATACGCCGACGTACCGGACATGTTCCGGCAGATGTTCAGCCATCCGGCCGACTCCGTCGAGCGTGATCGCGCCCGCGACCAGATCGTGCGGCGCTGCATGCCGTTGGCCGAGCACATCGCCCACCGGTTCGACGGTCGCGGCGAGCCGCGCGAGGACATCGCACAAGTGGCGCGGCTGGGTCTGGTCAACGCGGTGAACCGATTCGACGTCGAGTGCGGAAGCGACTTCGTGTCGTTCGCCGTGCCGACGATCATGGGCGAGGTCCGCAGGCACTTCCGCGACAACAGCTGGGCGGTGAAAGTGCCGCGCCGGCTCAAGGAGCTGCACCTGCAACTGGGCAGCGCGACCGCGGAGATGTCGCAGCGGCTCGGGCGCGCCCCGACACCGTCGGAGCTGGCCGCCGAACTCGAGCTGGACCGCGAGGAAGTCGTCGAGGCGCTGATCGCCGGGAGCGGCTACAACACCCTGTCGATGGACAGCGGCGGCGGCGGCAACGACGAGACTCAGCCGCTCACCGAAACGCTGGGCAGCTACGACGCGAACCTCGATCGCATCGAAAACCACGAGGCGCTGCGCCCGCTGCTGGACGCGCTGCCGGAGCGGGAGCGCACCGTGGTCGTGTTGCGCTTCTTCGAGTCACTCACTCAGAGCCAGATCGCTGACCGAGTGGGTATCTCGCAGATGCATGTGTCGCGCCTGCTGGCGCGGACGCTAGCCCGACTTCGTGACGAGCTGCAGTAACCGGCGCGTCGGCCTTGGGGTCGTCACGCGTTTCAACGCCTCCGAAACCGAGCCGACCGTTGGCAGCCGATGGTCCTTGTCGCCGATGCGCAGCAGCCGCATCACCGGACGGCTGACAACGACTGCCCAGTCGATACCGGCCTTGCCGCACTGCTCGCTGACCAAAAACAGCGCCGGGATGCCCTGGGCACCAAAGAAGCTCAGCCCGCTCAGGTCAAGGACCAGTGGGCGGTTTCCACTGACCGCCCTGCCGACGTATTCGGTGAGCCGGTCGATGTTCGACGCGTCGATCTCACCGATGGCGGCAACGACCGTCGCGGTGTTGTCATCTCGGGTGCTAAGTCGCACGCCCTCGCAGTCAAGCGGGGCGGGCGGTTGTGAGCAGGTTGGGTTCCTGTTTGCATTGTGAATAACAGTCATTACGACCCCATCGTTGAATGTGTCGTGAATCTGATGGAACGCGCCCAGCGCAAACAGCAGGGAGTTCTCAATCCTGCGCGCCCTAGGCGCTTCCCCTCTCAGGCTGTGAACTCAACCTTGCTGGAAGCCTACCGCGGGGGCCTGGGCCATACAACAGAAAATGATGATGGCCTGTCATATCTCACGCTTCTCTCAGGTCGGCCCGCCCACCTCGCCTCTCAGACCTCACCAGCATCACATTTCCATCGTGTGCCAAAGCGGCGGGTACACACTATTTGCATGTCGACGGCGGCTCGCGCGACGGGCGTATTGCTTGCCGCCGGCGCGGGCGTGCGCTATGGGATGCCGAAAGTGCTTGCCGCACAAGGAGCTTGGCTCCGCGCCGCAGTCACTGCGTTGAGCACCGGGGGTTGTGACGACGTCGTGGTCGTGCTGGGCGCGGCGGTGGTCGAAGTTCCGCCGCCGGCCCGAGCGGTGGTTGCCGCGGCATGGGCCGACGGGCTGGCCGCCTCGCTGCGGGCG
>NZ_DASQVQ010000154.1:0-7221 GCF_035640695.1 Mycobacterium sp. | reverse complement strand
GCCATAAAGTCGACCCTGTCTTTCATACGCGCAGACAGGTCGGGGTCAAGATCGGCGAGCTCGGCGGCCCCCGTGGGGTTGCCGAACATGCTCCATATGCCCGGCCCCGCCGCGTCGAGAAACAGCCGCGCGAAGGGGTCTCGGATCAGCGGGTTTTCGCTGTCGGTCTCCGCGGCGCGCGCTGCGGCAACGCCCAGCGCCGTCGTGCCCACACTTTCAGTGATGTCCCAGGAATCGTTGTCGAATCGCGGCATCGTCACTCCTCCCATACCGGCACGCCGATTCCGAAAGGTACACGCGGCGCCTGATACGCGGCTCATCTCTGGCTGAGAGCCACACCTGACGCGGATTGCGGCGGGCTCGGCCGGTGTTGAACCTGTCATGAGCGCGGGCCAGGTGCCCTCGCCTGCTTTGGGCGTCGCGAGGCTAGAGGAGCAAGAAGTGAGCAACGTCATCCGCACCACATTGGTCGCTCTAGCCGTCGCCGCGGCGAGCGTTGCTTTCAGCCCAGCTGCCCATGCCGCCACGGCTGGTGAGATCGCTTTCCTGAAAGACCTCGAATCCGCCGGTGTGCACGCGTCCAACACCGACGACGCGATTGCATCGGGACATTCGATCTGTACCCAGCTGTCTGCCGGTGTTTCGACCGGCGCACTCGAGATGCAGGTCTACGGCAGCTCGCATCAGAGCCAGGGAAATGGCGTGACTGCTTACCAGGCCACCCAGATCGTCCGGTACGCGGTGCGAGACATCTGCACAGGCGGTGCAGCGACGTAAGCGACGCGCCCTCTGCGGACAATGCGGCCGGGCAGCACAGCAAAGTCGATGAAACTATCTAGATAGCTTCTCCGCCGGGTGGGCCGACATGCGCCGCGGGGTTTGACCGTTCGGCAGTCGTTAACCCGGGTCGGCAGCTCGCGGTCGCGCGGGCGGCACCGCCGCCAGGAGTCTGCGGGTGTACTCATGTTCGGGTTCCCCAAACAGTTCTGTGGCAGGCCGGTACTCCACGGCTTCGCCTTCGCGCATGACGAGTACGTCGTGGCTCATCAGCTCTATGACCGCAAGATCGTGAGCGATGAAAAGGTAGGTGAGTCCCAGGTCGCGCTGGAGCCGCGCCAGCAGATCCAGCACCCTGGCCTGCACCGAAACGTCAAGCGAAGCAGTGGATTCGTCGAGAATCAGCAAGTCGGGTTCTGGGGCGAGTGCCCGCGCGATGTTCACTCGCTGGCGCTGTCCACCCGAGAGCTCATGCGGGTACCTCGAGGCGAATTCCGCCGGCAGCCCGACTAGATCGAGCAGTTCGGCCACCCTTTCCTGTCTTGCGCGGCCTCCCTCGACGAGCCGGTGCACGATCAGCGGCTCAGCGATCGACGCCCCCACTCGCGCGCGAGGATTGAGTGACGAGAACGGATCCTGGAACACGAGGCTGATCCGCCTCCGCAAGGCCTTTTCGGCGGCGCCGCGCACACCGAACACGTCAGCGCTGTTCAACGACGCCGTGCCGCCGTCAGGCTTGACAAGACCGGTGAGCGCCCCGGCCACCGTCGACTTGCCCGAGCCCGACTCACCCACCAACCCGAGCGTGGTCCCGCGTCGGATCGTGAACGAAACGCCTTTCACTGCATGCACTATCGACCTCCCCAGGGCTGTGATGGGGAACCGTACATCAAGCGCGTCCACTTTCAGCAGCACCGGCGAGTCCTCCGATGGAGGCGGCGGACCATCGCCGCCGATCAACGGGCGCGCGTCCAGAAGCTGTCGGGTGTATGGATGCTGCGGTCGGTCGAATACATCCAGGATCGGTGCCTGCTCGACGGCCTCACCGTCCTGGAGCACAGTCACATCATCGGCAACCTGGCCGATGACCCCGAGGTCGTGGCTGATCCACACCACTGCAGTGCCGAAATCGCGCTGCAGATCGCGGACCAGGTCGATGATCTGCGCCTGGGTTGTCACGTCCAGCGACGTCGTCGGCTCGTCGGCGACCAACAGCTCTGGATCACACGCCAGGGCGATCGCGATCATCACCCGCTGCCGCTGCCCGCCGGACAGCTGGTGTGGATAACCGTCCAAACGGCTTTCAGGATCCTGCAGTCCTACTGCCGCCAATAGGTCGAGCGCGCGTACACGCGACTGCCGCCGGGTCAATCGGCGGTGCGCCTCTAGTGACTCGGTGATTTGCCGCCCGAGTGTCAACAGCGGGTTGAGCGAAGTCCCCGGGTCCTGAAACACGAAGCCGATGCGGCCACCGTGCACGGACCTCAGCATGCGTGCCGACGCTCCGATGAGCTCGGTGGGCGCCGAATCGTACCGGCCGGCAAGCACACTCGATCCTGTCACGATCGCACCCGGGGCATCCAGCAGTCCCGTGGCCGCGAGCGCGGTCATCGACTTGCCTGACCCGGACTCGCCGACGATGCCCAGCGTCTGCTCGCGCCGGATGTCGAACGAGATGCCGCGCACAATTTCGCGTCGGCCGATGCGCACCCGCAGTTCCCTTGCGCTCAGCAGGGGCTCGGCCGTAGCCCGCGTCACTGCCTCCTCCGAGCCTCGATCATGGTGCGGTGTTTGGGGTCCAGCACATCCCGCATACCGTCGCCCAGCAGATTGAACGCCAAGACGATGACGAAGATCGCCGCACCCGGGAAGATCGCCATCCACCAGGCGAGTGTCACGAAGCCCTGCGAATCGAAGATCATCCGCCCGAGCGACGGCTGTGGGGGCTGAATGCCGAGCCCCAGGAATGACAGCGCGGCCTCCGACAATACGGCGAACGCCAGCGACAAGGACGCCTGCACGATCAGCGGCCCGGCTGTGTTGGGCAGGATGTGGCGACTCAGGACGTAGAGGTGCCCGGTGCCCAGCGTGCGGGAGATTTGGACGAACGGTTCGACGCGCACGCTCAACGCGCTGGCCCTTGCCACCCGCGCGAAGATCGGCGTGTAAACGGTGCCAATCGCAAGCATCGTGGTCGTCACGCCGGGCCCGAGAATTGCAACAATAGCCAACGCCAACAGCAGCACGGGGAATGCGAACATCACGTCGATGCCGCGCATGAACAGTGTGTCGACCCAGCCGCCGCGGTAACCGGCGATCATGCCGATAGTCACCCCGACCGCGACGGCGAACGCGACGCTCACCACCGCAACCCGCAGTGATGCCTGGGTCGCCACCAGCACCCGGGAGAGGACGTCGCGGCCGAGGTCGTCGGTGCCGAACCAATGCACGCCGCTGGGCGGCCGCAGCGCGTTGGGCACGTTGATGTCGTTAACATCAAAGGGCGTAACCCAATTGGCGGTCACCGCGACAATGACGATGCCGACGAGAACCAACGCGCCGGCCACCGTGACCGGGTTGCTCAGCAACAGCCGCCAGGAGGCGACTCGTGCACTCTGGTCCGGTGAAGCATCTGTCATGAGAGCCGAATCCTCGGATCGACAACCGCGTACAACGCATCCACGATCAGGTTGATGACTAGGAAAAGGACAGCGATGAGCAACACCGAGCCCTGGATGAGGGGGTAATCGCGGGCCGCCACGGCGTTGTACACCAACCGTCCTAGCCCTGGCCAGGCGAACACCACCTCGACGACGATGACCCCACCGAGAATGGTCGCAAGCTGGATGCCCGTGATGGTCAACACCGGGACGAGCGCGTTGCGCACGATGTGACGGAAGGTCACCACGTTCGGCGGCAGCCCCTTTGACCGCGCAGTGCGCACGTATCCCATCGAAGCGACGTCGAGTACCGCCGAGCGGACGTACCGCGTCATGATCGCCCCCGCCACCAGACCGACGGTCAGACCGGGGAGGATGATGTGTCGCGACCAGCCGGCCGGATCATCGGTTAGCGCGCGATATCCCGAGGTCGGAAGCCAGCCGAGAGTCGACGCGAACAGCCCGATCAGCAGGATTGCCATCCAGAAATCGGGAATCGATACGCCGAATTGGCTTGCTACTCTGACGATTGCGTCACTGAGCCTGCCCTCGTGCAGTGCCGACCAGATGCCGGCCGGAAGCGCGATGAGCAGGCCGATCACGATGCCGACAACGCCGAGCGAGACGGTCGCCGGAAGACGCTCGAGCAGGCTGATGGTTACCGGATCGCCGTTGCGAAAGCTCACACCGAGATCACCGGTGAGTGCATTGCCGATGTAGGTGAAGAACTGCTGGACCATCGGGCGGTCGAGTCCGCTCGCCGAACGCAGTGCCTGGTAGGCCTCCGGCGTGTAGCGGGTGCCCAATGCGATTCGCACGGGATCGCCCGGGACCAGATGCACCAGCGCGAAGACCACGATCAGCACACCGAGGAGCACCACGAACGAGTGGATAATTCTGCGCGCGAGGAAGCGCACGATGGGGCTGGTGAAAACGGCCGTCATGCTGGCCCGTCCCGCGTCAGGCTCGCCGAGTGGAACTCGATCGCCGCGTCGCGTCGCGCCTGGTAGCCCGACAATCTGGGATTCCACGCCTGGATCACGGACGGGTTGTAGAGGTAGATGTAGCTGACCTCGTCGGCGATGATCCTGGCCGCCGTGTCGTAGTCCGACTTACGGGCGTCGCGATTGGTCTCGGTACGCCCGGCATCGAGCAGACGGTCGACTTCGGGATTCGAGAACTTCTGTGCATTGCTGGTTCCGTTGGTGTGGTGCTGCGCATAGTAGAAGTCGTCGGGGTCGATGTTGCCGAGCCAGCCCATCATGAGCATGTCGAACTGGCCCTTGTTCTGCTCGTCGAGCCAAGTCGCGAAGTCGACGGTGCGAATATTCACTGTGATGCCAAGCGGGGCAAGATTATCGGCAATAATCTGCCCGGCGGTCACCGTCTGCGGGTATTCGGTCGTCACCAGCATGTCGAGGCTCTTGGGCGCGGCGCCGGCGTCGCGCAGCAGGCTTTTCGCCTTCTCGGGGTCGTAGCGGTACCTGTCGTAGTCGGTGTACCAGGCGTTGCCCTTCGGGATCGCAAGTTGGTTCGCGGTGGCGGTGCCGTAGCTGGTGGCCTGCACGATCGCTCCTCGGTCGATGCCATACGCGATAGCCTGACGCACCCGCACGTCGTTCCACGGCTTGCGCGCTTGATTGAGCGCCAGATACCAATAATCGTTGCTCGGCGTCACCGCGAGCCGGATCGACTCGTCGTCCTTCAGTTGTGCCACACGTTGAGTGGGAATTGCGTTGGTCCAGTCGATTTCACCCGCCTGCAGTGCCGACAGCGCGGTCGATGGTTCAGAAATGAACCGGAAGGTCACCCCCGAAACTGTCGGTGCGCCACCCCAATAGTTTCGGTTGGCCGTCAAGGTGATTGAATCCCCGCTCTTCTGACCCTGAAAAGCGAACGGGCCCGTGCCAACGGGATGCCTTGCGATCTCGCCGCGTTCGACGTTCTTGCGCTGAACGATCGCCATCCCCTTGAAGCCGCCAAGGTTGGTCAACAGGTTCGGCGTGGGCTGTTTGACCGTGATTGCGACCGTCGACGGGTCCGGCGCGTTGACATCGGTTACGGCACTGAACTTATCGACGTTAGCGAGCTTTTCATCGATGATGCGGCGGTAAGAGTAGACGACGTCATCCGCGGTGAAGGGGCTGCCGTCATGGAAGGTGACGCCTTTGCGCAAATGGAAGGTCCAGCTGAGCTGATCTGTGCTGACCTCCCACCGCTCGGCGAGCGCTGGCCGCATCTCCAGGTTCTCGTCGGGCTCGACGAGAGTATCGAAGACATTTTCCAGAACCTCGAACGAGAAATAGGCGCTGGTCTTGTGGGGGTCGAGCTGGTCGGGCTCTCCGGCGATCGCGGCGACGAGGCTTCCTGACGATTCGCCGCCGAGGTCTACTCGCGTGCCGGTCGAGCAGGCGGAAATGCTCGATATCAGTGCGATGACCACGCATGCCGCGACGAGACCAGCCGAACTTCTTAACACACGTGCTCCAATGAAGAGCCAAAACCGCCCCCGGGCCACCAGGTCAACCGTGACGGGCGGCTGAGCGAAACTCCGGTTTGTCGCACGTCCACGGAGAGGTGGTCTGGTGTCTTCGTCTTGTTCGTTGGTCTGGTCTTTGTCTTGATCCTCGCCTTGATCCTTGGCGCGGTCTTTTGTCTTGGGCTACTTCGACGGTGGCCACGGTCGCCGCCGGACCTGTACCCAAACGGCGCCTGCCGCCTCACGAACGGGTTGTGAACCGCTATAGCCGTCTGATGCTAGCCGGTAGATAGGAACTCCGGCTGGCCGGAGTGGTCGATGGGGGTCACCGGTGGCGACATGAGTTCGCTTAGAGAGCAATTCTTACAGCACATGGTCGGGGCAGCAGCGAAGGTAGCTCGGGTCGGCGCCGAGGGCACGTTCCGGCGCCCAGTATCTGCTGCCGATCCGCGCTTCGAGTGCGGTGAGGACACCGTATTTCCACAGCCGGCCTGCCCGTTGTCCGCAAGGTCAGGTTTGTCCTGATGAGTGAAGCCGGCCGACGACAACGCGCGGGCCACCAGCGCGAGCAGCCCGTCAGCGTCTCCGGTGATGCGGATCGTGGCGCGAGGGACGGCGTAGGCCGCGGCCGCATCAGGCTGGTCTCCGTCGGCCTGGCGGCGCGCCGCGCCTCTTTTGGCGCAGCAGACCCGAAGCCGGCGCGCACCGGCGTCGGATCGTGGCTGCTGACTCGGCGCGCCCCGTCGCTGGCAATGGGAATCGTGGTTACGGCGTCGTTGATTGCGGCCGAGACCCTTTTGTTGTACCCGCTCAAGCTTGTCGCCCCCGTGAACCTCTTGCTGGTGGTCTATCTGCTCGGCGTGATCGTGGCCGCAGTCATTCGCGGTTTCTGGCTGGCGGTGGCGACAGCGGCGGCCAGCGCCCTGGCCTTCGACTACTTTCACACCCCGCCATTGCTTCAGATCAGTTTGACCACTCCCGGGGATCACACGGCGGTAGGCACGTTCTTGGTGGTTGGGGTGTTAACGAGCATCCTTGCCAAACTGGCCCGATCGCATGCCGCTCTGGCCGACCGCGCGGCTGAGCGGGCCCGTGTGTTGGCCGAGCAGCAGGAAGCGCTGCGGCGGGTGGCGACACTGGTCGCGCGTGGGGCCTCCCCGTCGCAGGTCTTCTCGGCGGTGGCCGAAGAAATGGGGCGGTGCCTGAATGTGGACGGCGCGGCGGTGTCCCGCTTCGACGGCGACGCGACCGTCATGCTCGCGATCGCGCCAGTCCCTCCGGAAGTCAAGGAAATGTTGCCGCTCG
>NZ_DASQVQ010000153.1:0-75008 GCF_035640695.1 Mycobacterium sp. | reverse complement strand
CCTTCTTTCTTTGGGTTAGGTGCGGATTAGGAATTGGCTACAGCGAACAGCCCGCGCAATGCGGACAGGTCGAACTCGTTGTCGTGACGCAATGCATCGACCATCGCGGCGAGCTCGGACGCGGTCTCGCGCGGTGATCCGACGCCCAGGAAGTCCCTGCTCGGCTGGGGTCCCCACTGATACAAGCCAGAGGCGGACAACGGGGCCCAGCCCGGCTCCAGGGTGTTGTCGAACATGTCACCGTCGGCGAAGTGTTCGACCAGGAACCCATCCGAGTCACGCCAGTAGTCGAAGATCTGGCTGCCCTGGATGTGGCGACCGATGCCCCACGAGCGGTAGTACCCTTGCTCGCGCAGGTACTCGCCGCCGGCGGCCAACGCGTCGAGGTCAGCGACCTGATACGCGGAATGCACGTAGCGCTTTACCGGACCCAGCGCCATCGCCAGCGTGTGGTGATCGGCCGGGACGGACCCGCGGTCGCAGCGGATGAAGCTCATGATCGGACCGCGCTCGCGCTGGCCGGGGTAGAAGCAGAAGTCGCTGACGATCATGCCCAACTTCTCCAGGTACCAGTTCAGCGCTTCGATGTACTTCGGGGTTTGCACGACCACGTGCCCGAGCCGCTGCACATTGGTGGGCACCCGCGGCGGACGCTGAGTGGCATTCGCGCGGGCAACCTCGTGACCGAAGTTGAACACGTGTGGGGTCTGCGAAGTGGGCAGTTCCTCCAGTTGATGCGTTCCCGACACGACCCGTATCGGAAGGCCGCTGGGGTCGACCAGATCAACGGTCACACCGCCCAGTGACTCCGGCAGCGGGCGTACGGTTGCGCCCGTCGCGTCGGCCAGCCGCACCAGGTCGGACTGCTCGGCGGCCACGAACGCCGGCCCGAGAAACTTCTCGCGCTGGCCGCGGCGGATCAGCACACACGGCGCGCCCGGGTCGCTGCCGCGAAGGTGCAGCTCCTCGTTGGTGCGGAGGGCAGTGGCGAAACCGAACGCATGGGCGAACGCCTCGGCCTTGATAAGGTCCGGCTTCTCAAACTCCAGCCAGATGACGTCCTGCACCTTGATGACCGGGTTGGCTGCGCGGCCGGGATGCTCGCCGGCCAGCCGCCCTTGCTCACTGTGCAGATCGTTGTGCGCATTGTGCGCACCGATGAGTTGGTCGGTCATTGGTCTTTCTCCTTCTAAATGTGTTGGCTAGATGTTTTGGGGTGGGCGGGCGTTGACACGGGCGACCTTGGAGCCCCAGGAGATGACCTCGGGGCTGGCGTCCTCATTGGGAACTTGGCATTCGATGAGGACAGGGCCGCCCTTGTGGGCGCGGGCTTTGGCGATGGCGTCGGCCAGTTCGGCCGGCGTGGCGGCGGTCAGCCCCAGGCCGTGGCCGTCCTCGGCGTTGAACACGTCGATCAGCCCGGCGTAGTCCCAGTTCTTGTAGTAGTTGTACGGGCCGTCATGGATGGCCGACTCGATCACGTATCCGCGGTTGTTGACCAGGAAGATCAGGATCTCCTGGCCGTGGCGGATCATGTTGGACACTTCCTGGGCCGTCAGCTGGAAGGATCCGTCGCCGATAGCCGCAACTAGCCGCCGGCCGGGTTCCAGGCCCAGCGAGTAGCCGAAGGCAGCCGGCGTGGCCCAGCCAATGGAGCCCCATTGCATCTCGATCTCAAAGCGGGCCCCGCCGGGCAGCCGGGTGTACATGCCGTCCCACCACGAGATACCGGTTTCCACCATCAGCGTGGTGTTGGCGTCGAGGTCCGCCTCGATCTGGCGCCACAGCTCGGCTCGGCTGAGATGGGTATCGGCGTCGACCTCGGCGGCCGGTGTGGGTGTGGGCGCTGCTCCCCTGAGGCGATGGTATTGCCGAAGGGTGGCATCGTTGGCTTGGACCTTCTTCGCCAGGTCGGACAGGAATTCGGCCAGCGCAACACCGGTGTATTCGGCGCCGGCGAACCGCACGACTTGCGGTTCGGCGCTGATCAGCCGCTGCCGCGCGGGCTGCGCGCTCCAGCCCACCGTGGTGTAGTCGGAGAACACCGGCCCTGCGGCCACGACCAGATCGGCCCAGTCGACGATGGCTTGGCAGCCAGGGGTGCTCACCTCGCCCCAGTAGATACCCGCGTACTGCGGGTGGTCTTCGGGGAAGAAGCCCTTGGCGTTGGGCATGACCGCCACCGCGCAGCCAAGCGCCTCGGCCAGTTCGCGGAAGGCGTCGATGGCGCCGTAGGAGCGCAGGTGCGCCCCGGCCAGCAGGATGGGCTTCTTCGCATTCTCCAGAAGCCGGCCGGCCCGGTCGACCGCGGCGGTCAATGCCCGCGGGTTGGTGGGCTGGAAAGACAGCATCGTGGAAGCCAGCAGCGTGTCGATCGGCGCCGGCTCGGGGCACGGCGCGGCCGACAGGTTGCACGCGATCTCGATGTAGACCGGCTTGCGCTCGCGCAGCGCGGAGCTGATCGCCTGATCGATCAGGGTCGGCGCATTATCGGGGTGCAGGATGCGCACCGCATCACAGGTCACCTGCCGACATACCTCGTACTGGTCGGAGAAATCGTGGGTGCCCATCGTGTGGTGCATGATGTGATTCGCGACGGGGTCATTGGTGTTGGGACCCGACGACACGAAGATCACCGGCAGGCGTTCCGCGTAGGCGCCGGCCACACCGTTGAGCGCCGAGTACGCGCCCACGTTGTAGGTGGTGAACACGGCGCCCGCCCCGTTGACCCGGGCATAGCCCTCGGCGGCATAGGCCGCGTTGAGCTCGTTGCAGCAGCCGATCTGCTCGATGTTCTCGTTGGTCAGCAGCTCGTCGAGCAGCACCAGGTTGTAGTCCCCGGGGACCATGAAGTAGTGCTTGAGTCCAATCTGCTCGAGCCGGGCCGCCAGGTACTTACCCACGGTGAAGTCAGCCATGGTTAAACGTTCCTTCGTTAGTTTCGTTAGTTGGGGATTGGTCAGGCCGGCGCGTCGATCGGGACGACGTTGATGAGCTTCTTGTTGATGAACTCCTCGATGCCGAGGTGGGCCAGTTCGTGGCCGTAGCCCGAGATCTTGACCCCACCGAACGGCAGGTCGGCCTTGAGCCGCGCCGGGTGGTTGATGTTCACCATGCCGGTGTCGATGCGCTTGGCGACCTCGATGCCATGCTCGATGTCACTGGTGAACACCGATCCGCCCAGCCCGAAGCGGGAGTCGTTGGCCAGCCGCACGGCTTCGTCCTCGTCCTTGACCCGGAAGAACAGCGCCACCGGCCCGAAGAACTCCTCGTAGTAGGCCGGGTTGTCCGGGGTGATGTCGGTCAGGATCGCCGGCTGCACGAAGGCACCCTTGGTGGGCACCGGCTCGCCGCATGGGATCGCCTTCGCGCCGGCTTCCACGGCGGCGTTGATCTGTGCGTTCAGGTCGTCGGCGGCCTTCTGGCTGCACATCGGGGCCAGCGTCGTCGCCTCGTCGAACGGATCGCCCGCCTTCAGTTCGGACATCGCCACCTGGAACTTCGCCAGGAACTCGTCGGCTATCTCGTCAACGACGACGATCCGCTTGGAGGCCACACAGCACTGTCCGCCGTTGAAAACGCGGCCGTGCACCGCCCACTCGACGGTTTTGTCCAGGTCGCAGTCGGCCAGCGCGATAAATGCGTCCGACCCGCCCAGTTCCATGGTGGACTTCTTGAGGTTGCGGCCCGCGCGGGCGGCCACGACCGCGCCGGCGCCCTCGCTGCCGGTCAACGCCACGCCGCGGACGCGGGGATCGTCGATCAGCAAGTTGATCTGATCCTTGGTGGCATACAGGTTGGTGTAAGCGCCCGCCGGTGCACCCGCCTCCAGCAGCAGCTTCTCGAAGGCCGCCGCCGCCTGGGGGACGTTGGAGGCGTGCTTGACCATGACCACGTTGCCGGCCATCAGGTTGGGCCCGGCCACCCGCGCCAGCTGGTAGTAGGGGAAGTTCCAGGGCTGCACACCCAGGATGACGCCCAGCGGCGCGCTGACGAGCATGGCGTTGTCATCGGGGCTGGCGGTTTCAAGGGGCTCGGGGGCCAGGAATTTTTCGGAGTTCTCGGCGTAGTAGTCCAAGATCTGGGCGCTGAGCTCGACCTCACCGAGGGCTTCGGTGTAGAGCTTGCCCATTTCGAGGGTCAGCAGCCGGGCGAATTCGTCGGACCGTTCGCGGAGGATCGCCGCGGCACGCGCGATGACGGCGGAGCGCTGCGCGAACGATGTCTGGCTCCACGACTCAAATGTCTTCTGCGCCTGCGCGAGAAGCTGCATCGCCTGCTCGTCGGTCAGCTCGTCAAAGCTGGCCACTACCTCGTTGTTGAACGGGTTCACGGTCTGGTATCCCATTGTGCTTCTTCCCTTCAGTTGGCGGCGGCTGTTGCCACCGGTTTCGATTCGTCTTCGACAAGCAACGGCACGGGTGCCGGTGTTG
Organism: Mycobacterium sp.; assembly: GCF_035640695.1. Classification (GTDB taxonomy): domain Bacteria; phylum Actinomycetota; class Actinomycetes; order Mycobacteriales; family Mycobacteriaceae; genus Mycobacterium. The sequence continues at coordinate 70,575 of NZ_DASQVQ010000153.1, read as the reverse complement.
GTCTTGCCGCTGTTGGTCTCGCCTCTAACGGCTCACAGCAGATGCTGCCCGCCCGGGCGGGAAAGAGCCGAAATCGCGTCGGATCGGGCTCACCCGACGGCGCCGGCCACGTCGCTGAAAACGTCCCTGGCCAGGAGTTTTGCGCGGGACTTCGCACCGGAGCTGGGCAGGTGCACCGAGCGAGCGTCGCATTCGGATTCCTCTGCAAGCGCGGCAGCGCGCGTCGACTTGCAAGGGTGTTGACATGAACAAGGTGCGAGGGCGTTGACATGGACAAGAAGCAGCCGAGCGTGAACCCGCGTATGGGTAGGCGTCGGTCATGCCGGATGGTGCGCTGGCGAGGTCGTCTCTGCACAGTGCGCGAGTGCTGGCATTGCGCTGCGATGCCGGCGGTGCGCTGCGCGCAAGACCCCAGACCGGCTGGACATCTTCGGGCCGCAGAACGTCTCGGCGACGAGCGGCGACCAAGGTCATGGCACCCGCGGGCCGCAGCATGCGTCCGGTGATCGTGTGCGCCACGTCAATATCTCTTCGCCGCAACGGTTTTCGCGATGTGCCCCGCGAGGTCAACCGCAGGTCAACGGCACCGCAGCGCCGCCAGCCGGGAAACCGTCCTAATTGATGCAGATGGTGCCGTTGGCGTGCGTGCCGCTGCCCGTAAGGCACCCATTGGGAGGGTCTTTGGGCAGGCCGGGGGGGAGGCAGTTTTGCCGGTAATCGTCCCAGTACCAACCGTAAGGGCAGTCGGCCTGGGTGAGCGCCGGAGGAATCGTCATGAGCGAGGCAAACACGGCACTCGCCGCAGTCAATCCGGTTGCTGCCAACAGGGCAATTTTGCGATTCTTCATTTTCGCTGTCTTCCTCTGGGGTCTGCGGCTGCGATTCTGGTTGTCGCGGCGTACTTGTCGCCGTTGATTTCGGCTCTAACGGCTCACAACACATGCTGCCCAGCGGCGCGGGAAAACCCCGATATCGCATCCGATCCTGCTCACCGAGGCGGCCGCCGGTGACGTGGCTGACGGCGTCAACCGCGACGCCCTTCCTTCGAGAAGGGTGTTCAGCGCCGCAGCTGGTCCAGCAGCGCGCGGGTGCTGGCGGTAGGTGTGATCCCGGCGGCGCGCAGCGCCCGTTCGCATTGGGTGTAGGTGGTGATGACGCTGTCGTAGTCGCCGACGGCGCTGCGAATGCGCATGAGCGTCCGCCACATTGCTTCACGAAGCGGGTCGGCGGCCAGCACGGCCTCGGCCAGGCGTTGAGCATCGGAGTGTCGGTCGCCCGCATACGCCGCCTCGGCGGCAGCCGCTCGTGCGGTGGTGGCCAGCTCGGCGAGCTGCTGCCGCCGCTCCTCCACCCACGCCGAGCGCACGCCCGCGAAGTACTCGCCGCGCTCCAGCGGTGCGAGTGCCTGTTCGATTGCCGCGACGAGTTCGCCGCCCTGCAGTCGCGCGGCGGCGGCCAGTTCTTGCTCCAAGCGTGCCGATTCGCTGGCCAGCACTACTTCTGGGCTGAGCCCGACGCGACCGTCGTCGGCGACGCTCAGCGCGTCGGTGGGTAGCAGTCGGCGCACGCCGATGACCGTCTTGCGCAGGTAGGAGTGCGCGGACTCGTCGGCGCGGGCGTCGAATAGGGCGTTGAGAAGCTCGTAACGGCTGGCCGGCGCGCCTTTCCGGGCGGCGAGAAAGCCTAGCAACTCATAGCATTTCGCCAAGCTCGGGCGTATCTCTTGGCCGTTGAGGATGATCGCGGTGCGGCCGAATTCGACCAGCTGGATGGCTGTCGGGATACGGGTGCCTACCGCGACGCCTTGCGCGGCCAAGGCGCGGCCGATGGCATGCCAGGCCGAGTCGGCGTACGGTTCGGCGTCGATGCGTCGCGCCACCACCGCCGGGAAATCGGCCAGGGCTTGCAGCAGCACATGGTTGGATCCATGTTCGCGGGCGGCCTCAAGGGCGATGTCTGCGGCCTGGTCGGCGGCGTCCTCGTTGCCGACGCGCCACTCGGCCTCGGCCAGATACACCGCCGCCGTTGGCAGCTCCAAGATGCGATGGCCAGCCCGCATGCCAGCTACCGCTGCGCGTAGCGACGCCAAGGCGCTGTCTTCGTCATCCTCGATGAGTGCGGCCAGTCCGCGCCAGGTCTGGGCCAGCTCAGAAACCAGTGAGTAGTCGCTGGGGGCATCGCGGTTGATCTGCTCCAGGATCGCGGTCGCGCTCGCGGCGTCGCGGTCGGCGCGCAGCGCCAACTTCGCCGCGACAATGTGGTGCAACCCCGTCAGAATCGGCGATCCGTTCGCCTGGATGAACTTGGCGCCGCGGACGAGTGCAGCGCGAGCCTCATCGACTCGTCCAGCATCGAGTAGCACATCCGGTCCGACGACGGAGTCCATCACCCCGCCGAAAAAGCCCCCGCGCCCTGCCGCTTCATACTGCTGCAGCGCCTCTGCGGTGCGTCCGGTGGCGCGCAGCGCCCCGATCCGGCCCGTGCGCATGGCCACGCTCGTCCACGGCGACGGCGGATCGTCGGTCAGCTCGACTAGCCGGCCACGAAAATAGTCGATCCCGTACAGCATCCCGTCCAGCAGGCCGCCGGTGGGCTCAGGTCGGGGAGGGCCACCGCCCGCTTCCACCAGGGCGAGGGAGTAACGCACGATGTTGACGTCAGCGCCGGCGGGTGCCGCGTCGAGTACGGCGTGCACCTCAGCGATACGCCCGGCGAGAAAGTAGCACCATGCCATCAGGGCGGCGGCGCGTTCGGATATCGCCGCGAGCTCATCGCGCCGACCGAGCGCGGCCAGCTGGTCGGCGATGCGGACGCCCTGGCGCTGGTCGTCGCGCGCCACCGCCAGCATCAGCTGCGCCTCGGCGAACCCGAAATCGCCGACCGGCGCGACAGGCGATAACGCCTCGATCCAGCGATCGGCAACGGCGAAGTCTAGACGGTCGACGACACCCAGGATCGCAGCCTTGGCCGAGGTGTACGCATCGGTGAGCGCACCCGCGCCCAGCAGCTCCTCGACCGCCTCTTCATGAAAACCGTTGGCCGCCAGCAGCCGCCCATGGGCCGCGCGCAGCTCCCGCACCGCCGTGTTCCCGCGCTGCTCCAGCAGCCCGCGCATGTACTCCCGAAACCGCGCATGGCAGCGCATCGCCAGTGGATTGCTTGACCACTGCGCCGGGATCGGTGCTGATTGCAGCGACGCGAGCCGTTTAGCGGCGTCGTCGATGCCCAACGCCACTGCCGACTCGACAGTCACCTCCGGCAGTACCGAGGTGCTGATCAGAAACTCGCGATCATTCGCGTCCAGCTGATCAAGGATCTGCGCGCCGAGGTAGCTTCCGAGGCCGTCACTGCCGCCGCGGCTGTCGGCGACACGATTCGCGGAACGCCCCGCATCAAAGAGGACTCCGATCACCCAGCCACCGGTGGCCTCCACCGCCGCCGGCGCGTCGGCCCCCGACCGGCCAAGTCGCTGTAGAGCGATGCGCGCCTCCTCCACGGTGAACGCCAGGTCCGTGTCGCCGAGTCGCGCGAGCTCGGCATCCAGTGCGGGCGACAAGACCCACGCAGGTAGGGCGCGGCGGCTGATCAGAATGAGCCGCATGCTGGGGGGGCCGTAGTGCACGACCGAGCCGATCACCTCCCACGCCCGCCGCGATCCGTGCAGGCGCTCCAGATCATCGAGCACAAACACGACGTCGGCGTCGGCGGCCGCGTCGACAAGCAGCCCTGCGGCCTCGGCGTGCGGGATACCGGCGGCCAGCGCGCCGGTGGCGACCCCCCGCACCGAAGGCAGCTGTGCTGCCAGCGCCTCCTCCAAGTAGGTCACCAGCCGCCCCGGGGCCGCGGCGTCGGTGGCGTCGACGCTCAGCCAGGCCACCGGCCTGTCGAACTTGCGGCTGGCAAGGGCCACCGCCACCGACTTGCCCGCCCCGGCGGTGGCCGTGACCGCAATGACCCGGTGGGCATCAATGAGCTGGCAGAGCAACCCATCAAGGCGCTCACGCGGCACCGCACCCACCGGAGTATCCGGAACGAGGAGCTTGCGCCGTATGACCCGGGGTCGCTCAATCTCCGGTGCCGACATCGCCACTCCTGTCAGGCGGTCATCCTACAACTGCGACACCGCTGAGCGGGGAAAATCGACCGGCCGTACAGCATTGCCGCCGATGCGGCGTGGCAGGGCCGACGAGTGGGCGCACCGCATCACCTCATCAACGTGAATGCGGCCGGATCACGCGCTGGCGGGCAGCCCTGCGCGGAGGTCGCGGTTCCGCGCGTCAGCAAGCAGTCTGCGGAGATGTCCTCGTCCACGCCGAAGCCGTGACTTTACGGTTCCGTTCGGGGTACCCATGATCTGGGCAATCTCCCGGTACCGCATGCCCTCGACATCGGCGTAGTACACCACCACACGCAATTGTTCGGGCAAGGTCTGCATCGCCGCCATGATTTCGGTGTCAGGCAATGCGGCGAGAGCCTCATCCTCAGCCGAAACAAGTCCTGTCGATGTGCGTTGTGCGTGGGCCGCCAACTCCTGGTCGGTGACCCCTTCCGTCGAATACGGAGTCGGATGCCGTCGCTTTCGGCGGTAGGTATTGATGTAGGTGTTCGTCATGATGCGGTAGAGCCACGGCTTGAGGTTGCTGCCCGGCACGAATGTATGGAAACCGCTGTATGCCTTGACCATCGTGTCCTGTACCAGATCCTCCGCGTCCGCATGGTTATGGCACATACGCATTGCGTGGCGGTAGAGCGGCTCGCGTAGCGGCACGACGTCTCGTTCGAACCGCACGGCCCGTTCGGCCACCAGTAGATCAGCGACGTTATTGCGCTGCAGCGCGGCGTTTTTGGAATGACCGCGCACCTTTGGACTAGGCCTCTCGACAACCGTGACTGCGGTTGCCGGAGCAGTGGCTGCCTGCGACGCGACGATTTCCATGGCTAGACAGATTCCTTCTGGTTTAAATTGTTCGGCGGGTTCTGGCCGAACCGTGCGCGCCGGGCTCCAGCACGTTGGCTAAAGGCTTGAGGTGCACGAGTATTCGAACAATCGGCTGTGTAAGGCGATTTTGACCACGGTAGTCGTCGTATGGCTTACGCAACGAAGGCCCATCCCCTCATCGCTGCTTGAACCTCGGCCAGTGATCCGGAGACGACTGCCCTAACGCTCAGGTCTTGCCGGTAGTACCGGCCCACATAGGTGCCCATTTCGACGTCTAGCCGTACGACCGAGCCGTCGGCTGCACGGATGTGTCCCGGGCGGTTAAGGATGGTGGTCATGACGTGCTCGACCTCTTCGAGTCGAGGACTGTGCAGTTCACCGATGGAACTGGGATACCTTCGGCCACAACTTGGTACGGTGCAGGGCTGTCATGCCGGTGCGTTCTCAGGTAGTGGGCTGTCGAGTCCTTCCCATTCGGCGTCCGCGTACCCGACTGTGCGCCGTCGCTCAGCACGGGGAGATCGGTCAGGTACATGTGCGGCGAGCGGTAGCGGTAGACGAAGTTCGTCCCCCATGCACGGTCTTCGCGCTGTGTCTGCACTGTTGATCTCACCTCCAAATGCTTGTAGGAGATGCTGCCCGACCGGGTGGGAAAGAGGCGAAATCGCGTCAGATACGGCTCAGCGAGGAGGTCAAGCCGCCGTCGCGCGAGGATCTCTACTTGCCGCCACGGCCAATGCTTTTCAGTGGGTGGCCGGGCGGGAATGAGCCGAAACGGGTGTTCAGCGGCGCAGCTGGGTTAGCAGTGCGCGGGTGCTCGCAGCGGGAGCGATCTGGGCTGCTCGCAGCGCGCGTTCGCATTGGGTGTAGGTAGTGATGACGCCGTCGTAGTCGCCGACGGCGCTGCGGATGCGCATAAGGGTGCGCCACGTTGCTTCACGCAGCGGGTCGGCGGCCAGCACGGCCTCGGCCAGGCGTTGGGCGTCATGGTAGCGATCGGCCGCGTACGCCGCCTCGGCGGCGGCGGCGCGCGCGGTGGTCGCCAGCTCGGCGAGTTGTTGGCGGCGCTCGTCTACCCACGCCGATCGCACGCCGGGAAAGTATTCGCCGTGCGCGAGCGGCGCGAGCGCTTGTTCGGTCGCCTCGACCAGTTCGCTGCCCTGGAGGCGTAGTGCGGCGGCCAGTTTCTGCTCCAGGCGTGTGGATTCACAGGCCAGCGCCACGTCGGGGCTCAGACCGACCCGACCGTCGTCGCCGACGCTCAGCGTGTCGTCGGGCAGCAGCTGGCGCACGCCGATGATCGTCTTGCGCAGGTAGGAGCGCGCGGACTCGTCGTCGCGGGCGTCGAACAGCGCGTTGAGCAGCTCATCACGGCTGGCGGGCGCGCCCTTTTGGGCCGCCAGAAAACCCAGCAGCTCATAGCATTTCGCCAGCTTGGGCCGCACCTCTATGCCGTTGAGGATGATCGCGGTGCGGCCGAACTCGACCAACTCGATCGCCGTGCAGATCCGGGTTCCGACTGCCACACCTTGGGCGGTCAAGGCTCGCCCGATGGCGTGCCACGCCGAATCGGCGTGCGGTTCGGCGTCGATGCGCCGCGCCACCACCGCCGGATAGTCGGCCAACGCCTGCAGCAGTATGTGGTTGGTTCCGTGCTCGTGGGCGGCCTGCAGTGCGATGTCGGCGGCGCGGTCGGCGGCGTCCGGGTTGTCCGCGCGCCACTCGGCCTCGGCCAAATACACCGCGGCGGTCGGCAGCTCCAGGATGCGCCCGCTGGCTTGCATGCCCGCGACCGCCGCCCGCAGCGACGACAGCGCGGTCTCCTGGTCATCCCGCAGGAGCGCCGCGAGCCCGCGCCAGGTCTGGGCGAGCTCGCGAACCAGGGCCTCGACGGCGGGCGCGCGGGCGATCTCGTCCAAAGCTGCGATCGCGCGCGCCGGGTCGCGGTCGGCGCGCAGCGCCAGCTTGGCCGCGGCAATATGATGCAACGCCGCCCAGCCTGGCCGTCCCCTCTCCTGGGCGAGCTTGCGGCCCCGGGTCAGTGCCGCGCGGGCTTGGTCGAGTTGCCCCGCGTCGAGCAGCACATCGGGCCCGACGAAGCAGTCGAGAACACCGGCGAAAAGGCCCCGCCGCCGCGCCTCCTCATACTGCTGCAGGGCTTCTGCGGTGCGTCCGATGGCGCGCAGCGCCCCGATCCGACCCGGGCCCATGGCCACCGTCGTCCACGACGACGGGGGATCGTCGGCCAGTTGTTTTAGCTCGCCGCGCACGTAGTCGGTCCAATACAGCAGCGCGTCCAGTGAGCCGCCGCTGGGCTCGGGTCTTGGAGGAGTGCTCACAGGTGCACCTTCTGGGGCGAAGGCGTAGGCGAGGGCATAGCGCACCGCGTTGACGGCAGGGCCGTCGGTCGCCGCATCGAGCACGGCGTGCGCGTCATCGAGGCGTCTGGTGACTATGTAGCAATAGGCCATCAGGGCGGCGGCGTGGTCGGATGTTGCCGCGAGCCGATCGCGCAGCCCCGTCGCAGCGAGCTCGTCGACGATGCCTGCGGCGGGCAGGTAGTCGTCGCGGGGTATTGCGAGCATCAGTTGGGCCTCGGCGAACCCGACGTCGCCCTCCGGCGCCACGGGGGAGAGCGTCTCGATCCAGCGATCGGCGACGACGAAGTCCATCCGCTCGACCACACCGAGGATCGCATGCTTGGCCGAGGTGAACGCCTCGGCGAGGGCACCGGCCGCCAGCAGCTCCTCGACCGCCTCCTCGTGAAAACCCTTGCGTGCCAGCAGCCGTCCATGGGCCGCGCGCAGCTCGCGCAGCGCCGCCTGCCCGCGATGGTCAAGCAGCCCGCGCAGATACTCCCGAAACCGCGAATGGCAGCGCAACGCCGGCCGATCCGGCGACCACAGCGCCGGGATGGGCGCCGCCTGCAGCGAGGCGAGCCGCGCGGCGGCGTCATCGACACCCAGCCCGACCGCGCACTCCACGGTCACGTCCTCCAGCAGCGAGGTGGTGATGAGGAACTCGCGATCCTTCGCGTCCAGCTCGCCCAGGATGTGCGCGGCCAGGTAGTCCCCAAGGTCATCAGGGCCCCCGCCGGTGTGGTCGCGCCAGGCATCGAACAGCACCCCGGTGACCCAGCCACCCGCGGCCGCGACCGCGGCCGTCGCGTCGGCGCCCGAGCGGCCGAGTCGCTGCAGGGCGATGCGCGCCTCCGCCACGGTGAAAGCCAGATCCGCGTCGCCGACTCGGGCCACCCCCCCGTCGTGTGCGGGACAACACGTTTCGGTGGGTATGGCGCGGCGGCTGATCAAAATGAACCGCATGTTCGCCGGGGCGTAGCGCACGATCGACGCGATGACCTCCCACGCCGGCTGCGATCCGTTGAGCCGTTCGAGATCGTCCAGCACGAAAACCACATCGGTGTCGGGGACAGCTTCGGCGAGCAGGCCCGCCGCCTCGGCATGCGGAAGTCCCGCGGCCAGCGCAGCCGTGGCCACCCCCCGCACCGACGGCAGCTGTGCTGCCAGCGCCTCCTCCAGGTAGGTCACCAGGCGCCCCGGGGCCGCGGCATCGGTTGCGTCAACGCTCAGCCAGGTCACCCTGTCAAACGTGCGGCTGGCATGGGCCACCGCGACCGACTTGCCGGCCCCGGGCGTGGCCGTGACGGCAACGACCCGGTGGGCCTCGACAAGCCCGCGCAGCAACCCGTTGAGCCGCTCACGCGGCGCGGCGGCCGCCGGAGCGTCCGGAACGACGAGCTTGCGCCGGATGACCCGTGATCGTTGTCCGTGCTGGGTCGACGCCGCCGTGTCCAACGCCGGTGCGGCCCATCGCTGCAGTGGTTCGGCGAGGTTCGTCAAAATGTCCCCTAGCTGCGTATTCGTCAATCGTGCAGCCGATGATGTGGCCAGAATTGACCCACCAAAGGCACGGTGCGCGAAGATCGCGGTCCCCTCCGCGTTGGGCCGCTCGCCGGCTGCTCTCTAACCGGTTTGAATTGGCCTCCGCGTCGATGTGGCGTTAAGAGTCGCCGATATCAGTCGGGCAGTCGATACGGTTGTCGCCCATACATACCTCCTGCTAGCCGGAATTGTTGACACCTCGGCGCGCCACGATGAGCGGGATCAATCGGTGCCAGCTCCAGCCGACCTCGAGTTCCTAACCCGGGTAGCGCCGGCAACCGGGTGTGGCGCGTTGATCGGCGTGGACCGCAAATATCGGGCGCCGCGTACTTCGGGCTGTTCGGTGAGCAGGTCGCCGGCACCCGACCGCTCGCTGCGGCCGTGCGTTGTTCCGGAACCCTTGCCGCAGAACGACTTCATCGCTGAGAAAGCTCGACACAAGCCGAGAAGCCAAGGCGGACAGGCTCGCTGCCACGTCGGCGTTTCGTCACGGGAAGGCACTCGACAACTAGCGGCTTCCTAGACGATTGTGGTTCGGCGCATGCTGGTGACGGCGCACCGGGTCTGTTGCGGGCGGCAAAAGTCAGCGATCAAAATCAAAGCTATGGCGTATCTAAAACCTCCGTGGTTCACCCGCAAGGTATTCAATCGGATCGCGATGTCCACCGGGCGCGGCCCGTTCGAGACGCTGACCGTGGTGAAGCGGGTGAGCAGGCAGCCGCAGAAGATTCCGCTAACCCCTGTCGAGGTCGACGGCGTCAAGTACCTGGTGTCCGCGTACGGCGAGACGCAGTGGGTAAAGAACGTGAGAGCCAATCCGGACGTCAAGCTCGGCAACGTCGACTACCGTGCCGCCGAAACGGCGGTTGGCGCGAGGAAGCCTATCCTCGATGCCTACAGGGCCAAGGTCGGCAAGTACGTCGACAATCAGTTCGGACAACTGCCCGATGACGCCGACCACCCCGTGTTTGCGCTCACCCGAAGGAACTGACCGGCGTGGCGGGCCCACCGCGCCGTGCGGCACGCGCGCGGGGCTAACGTGACGGGTCGTGGCCGACGACCCGCTTGCACCTTTGCTTGAACTGCCCGGTGTGATAGAGGCCAGCGACGCCGTCCGGGAGGCGCTCGGCAAGGCGCACCGCCACCGGGCCAACCTGCACGGCTGGGCCGCCAACGCCGCCGAGGCGGCCGTTCGGGCGGCCCGGGCGTCGTCGATTCTCGACGGCGGCGGGCCACGGTTCCCGGCTGACGGACTGGTCTCGGGCCCGGTGCTGGCCGGCGCGCTGCGCGTGGCCGAAGCGCTAGAGGGCGGCACCACGTCGCTGGTCGGGGTGTGGCAGCGGTCGCCGTTGCAGGCCTTGGCGCGGCTGCATGTGCTGGCGGCCGCCGATCTGGTCAACGAGGACCGGTTGGGCCGCCCGCGTGCCGGCGAAGAGGTCGCGCGCCGCCTGGAATTGCTCGCCGGGCTGATCACCGGCGGCAGCGAGGCACCCGCGCCGGTGCTGGCCGCGACGGCGCACGGCGAATTGCTGACGCTCGCCCCGTTCGGCAGTGCCGACGGTGTGGTGGCGCGCGCGGTGTCGCGGTTGATCACGCAGGCCAGCGGGCTTGATCCGCACGGGCTCGGGGTGCCAGAGGTCTACTGGATGCGGAACACGGCCGATTACCGCGCCGCCGCACAAGCGTTCGCGACAGGCAGCGCACGCGGCGTCGGCGATTGGCTGTTGCTGTGCTGCCGCGCGCTCGAGGCCGGCGCACGAGAGGCGCTGTCCATCGCAAACGCAGCTAACAGATAGAGGACTCTGGCGGCTAACAGGCGATGGCCGGCAAACATGTGAAGCGGGCGACGTTCCGAACGTGTCGGCTCGCCGCCCGCTAGCACGGATACGCGGCTACCAAGCGTGCAATGTGGGGCTGCGTGGGTTGGTCTCGGCGATCTTGCGATGCGCTTCGACTGCAACCCCACCCAAAGGGCTGTCGTGATCGTTCGCTTTTCGCAATTTCGCAGACCCGCAGCGCTTTTGCCTATCCGCGGCCTTATGCTCCGCGTGGGTACCGCGATCCGTGCTGGGTTGTCCGATTCGGGAGGCCGAACCTTCTCTTCCGATTCGGCCTTGGCCTCACCGGACTACCGTGCCTCCTTTGTACTACGTGACCACGGCCACAGCAAGGGGTGAATTATCGCGATATGGCGTCGGTGCCGGTGCACGCCGTTTCAGAGCAGGAAGCGCTTCAGCAGCGAATACGTCAGCGCTCCTGCCGCGAGTGCGCTGACACCGATCGCCGCGGTGCTTGCGACGGCCGCACTCGACGGCGCCGGGATGCGGTCGCGCATTGAGACGGGCTTCGAAAATGTCAGCACCGGCCATCCGCGCGCGGCCGCCTCCTTGCGCAGTGTGCGGTCGGGGTTGACCGCCGTCGGATGCCCGACGGTCCGGAGCATCGGCATGTCCGTGATCGAGTCTGAGTACGCGTAACAGTGCTCGAGTGGATATCCTTCGCGCGCAGCCAGTTCCCGGATCGCTTCCGCCTTGCCTTCGCCGTAGCAATAGAACGCGATGTCCCCGGTGTACTTGCCGTCCTCGACGACCATCCGGGTGGCCATCGCGTGGGTGGCGCCCAACCCGCGTGCGATCGGTGCGACGATCTCCTCGCCCGACGCCGACACCACCACCACATCGCGGCCGCACAGCTTGTGGTCGGCGATCAGCTCGGCAGCCTCGGCGAAAACCAACGGATCGACGATGTCGTGCAGCGTCTCGCCGACGATTGACTTGACCTGTTCGACGTCCCAGCCGGCGACCATGTTGGTGACATACGCCCGCATGCGGTCCATCTGATCGTGATCGGCGCCGGACATCAGGAAGAAGAATTGGGCGTAGGTGGACTTCAGCACCGCGCGCCGATTGAGCAGACCTTGGTCGAAGAAAGGTTTGCTGAAAGCGAGGGTGCTGGACTTGGCGATGACGGTCTTGTCCAGGTCGAAGAACGCCGCGGTGCGGACCGGCATGCCGGCCGAGGCTTGGGTCTCAGGCGTCGCGTGCCGCGCGTCGGCCGGGTCTGAGGCGGTCACGTGTTTCAGCATAGGGTCGCGATACGGCAGTGCGCGGTGCGCCCGCCAAAGTGGCAGTTCAAGCCAGGTGTCGGCGATTGCAATTCGCCGTTAGCCCAGTGTTATCGAGTGCAACTAGGTCTTGCGCCACTACGACATCTCGTGTGTATAGTGAGCATCACTCGGCTTATGCCGGGTGTGTATCAGCCCGACCCCCCGGGGCTGATACACGACGACCCTCGCCTCCTCCCCCCCTGGCGGGGGTCGTCCCTTATCCGCACCCCTTGCTGGTCCGTCGGCGTACCGATTGCGCCGAATCGTTGCGGAATGCGGTTTTCGTCACGATTCGTCCGGCACTCCTGGGCGGGTCACACTTGCTCCAGAATCTGGACGACCCGCCTGGTGGCGGCTATGCACCGGGCCACGCGGTTGAGCCATCACGTCCACCACAAGCGTGCGGTCGATGGTGGACAAGGCGGGTTTGCGCGATGAGGTCGGCCGGGCCACTCGGCGAGCTTGCTGACGGATGATCGCGGATCGGCTGCCGCGGGGACCGCCGACGGTTGTGCGTCGCTTCCGCGGTGGTGGCGCGGCACCGCGCCCAGAGGGCCGGCGATCCCGCCACGCGGGCGCATGGGCGGGCGCTCATGGTGGACGCCGACACGGCAAACGGGTAGGCCACGCGGCAATGGTCACGCTTCAACGAGGCGAATTGCGTTGAGCGCCTGAGGAATGAGGTGATGCCGCAACCGCAGGGCAACGCGTCATCATCACCGTGCTCATGGAATTCGCTGGAATTCGCCGACGACCGAGGTGGACTGGCGATGGCGGGGATGTCACTGACGAGATCACCGGCCAGATCAACTGGGTGCGAATCGATATCGACGGCGACGGTCAGGAGCAACTGATATCGGCTTGGTTGCTACGGCGCGCTGAGGCGTGAGTCGGTCAGCTCGGCCTCGGTCGGCAGCCTCAGCGATATCAAGGCCGCGACGGCCTTCTTGTCCAGCTCCACGCGACTCACGGTGACGTGCAGCGGGACCCAGCCGCCGTCGTTGCCTTTCAACCGCAGCACTCGGCTTGTCGGTCCGTGCGCGAACTCCGTCGTCATCGCCGGCATCAAGTGCTCGTCGGCGGGATGCACCATCGGGTCACCGGTCTGCCGCCAATTGAAGTACGGGCACGGCTCGTCGAGCCACTTCAGCAGGATCCAGCTGTGGAGATCGACGAGCGCCCGATAGGTTCCCGGCTGCGCGAGACCGTCGAGGATGCGCTGCGCCAAGAAATCGTGCGCCACTGCAGGCCCGTCCCGCTCGACGCGCCAATTCAGCGCGCGGCTGATCAGATGCCGGCTGCCGTCGGGCAGCGTCTCGAGATTGGCGCGTGCGACGAAGCCCACCTTGATCGGCTCGCCATTGCGGTCGGTCACGTCCCAGGTGCTGCAGATCGAGTCTCCGGGAGCGCAGCGTATTGCCAGCGAAAGCACCTCGGCCTCGTTCGCGTTCAGGCTCTTGCGCGGCAGGTCTTCGGCAAAGGCCCGGCCGTGGGTGCGTTCCGAAGACGGGTCCATGCCGCTATTGGACAGCGACTCGGCCGTGTCTGTGGCCACGCCGCTGGTCAGATCCCAGGTCAGCGGCCCGATGACCGGGCGCTCGGGCGGTTCCTCGCCGACGCAACCGTTCCAGACCTGCACGCCATGGACACGGCCATCGGACATCCGCACCGCCTCCGCGAGGATCACGCGGTCGGTGCCCGGCAGCACCCGGTTCACGCCCCTACCGGTGCGCGCCGTCCTCTTCACGGCCTCGGCGACGACTTGCAGGTATGGGTTTCGCCTCAAGAACGCGCTGAGCGGCACCATGTTCTTGAGCTGACGCCCCTGCGCGACCACGGCAGGCTCATCGCCGAGCGTCTCGATGAGTAGCCAGTCATGCCCCACCGCGCGATACTACAAACCCCTGCCAGCGGGCACAGGCGGTCGTGCCACGGAATTCGTAGGCCGATCACGTTCGTTGCTCACGCTAACGACATAGGCGCGGGCGATCCGCTTGCGCAACGCCTGCTGGCACGGTATTTTTCGGCTGCGCCCGACCATTCGGGATGGGGAACGGATCGCGCAGTCCGACCGTTCGTCGCAGCGGTCCGCCGTCCTCGCAGTGAACACAAATTGCGCTCAGCGGCCGCCAGACAGGTCAATCCGGGGAGTCGACCGTCGAGGGGTCGGTCGAGATCGACGGATGGGTCAGGGGAGCGCGGTCAACTCGGCGAGCACCAGTCGCAGTACCGCCACCGCGGCATGCTTGTCGAGCGGATCATTGCCACTGCCGCACTTGGGCGACTGCACACACGACGGGCAACCCTGCGGGCATTCGCACGCCTCGATCGCCGCCGCAGTAGCGGCCAACCATGTGCCGGCCTGGCGGAAACCGCGCTCGGCGAAACCGGCGCCGCCAGGATGCCCGTCGTAAACAAAAACGCTGGGCAAGCCGGTATCCGGGCCGATCGCGGTGGACAGGCCGCCGATGTCGCCGCGGTCGCAGCTGGCCACCAGCGGCAGCAACCCGATCGCCGCATGCTCTGCGGCATGTAACGCACCGGGCACATTGGCCCAGTCAATACCATTGCACTCCAATGCTTCTGGTGTGATCGTATACATCACAGCGATCGTGTCGAGCGTGTTCGTCGGCATGTCGAGCTCGACGAAGTCGATCACTTCGCCGTTGGGCTGCCTGCGGAGGTAGCCGATCACGGTGCTAGTCACGGCGACCGGCACGAGTCCAAGCGTGACCGGCCCGAAGCTGCGCCGCTCTCCGGGTCCGGTGACCACGATGTCGGTCAGCTCCCGCGCGAACGTCGCATAGCCGGGATCCTCGGCATGCACGAACGCCACACCGGCGTCGAAGTCCAGAGAATCGACGACGTAGCTTTCGCCTTGATGCAGATATACCGCGCCGGGGTGCACGGACAGCGACGCCCGGGCGGCGTCTACGGTTCCCAGCAGCCGGCCGGTTTCGGCCTCCACGATCGCGATCTGCTCTCCGGTGGAGCCGCGGATGTTGACCGCCGGATGCGGATCGACGCCCGGCGCGGCGAAATAGCCGCGTCCCCTTCTGCGCAGTAGCCCGTCATCGACGAGGCTAGTCGCGACGGCCGTGGCATCCCAGGCCTGGACCTCCTCACCGGTTAGCGGCAATTCGGTTGCCGCGCAGAGCAATTGCGGGCCAAGCACGTGCGGATTAGTTGGATCGATGACCACCATCTCGATCGGCTTGTCCAGCAGCGCCGCCGGATGATGCACGAGGTACGTGTCGAGCGGGTCGTCGCGGGCGATCAACACCACCAACGCGCTCTGGCCCCGTCGGCCCGACCGCCCGGCCTGCTGCCAGAACGACGTCACGGTGCCGGGAAATCCTGCCAGCACCACCGCATCCAGTCCCGCGATGTCGACCCCGAGCTCGAGCGCGTTGGTGGTGGCCAGGCCGACCAATTCGCCCTGAGCGAGCGCACGTTCCAGCGCCCGCCGGTCTTCGGCGAGATAGCCCGCGCGGTACGACGCCACCCGCGCGGCCAACTCCGGCGCCGTCTCATCCAGCCGGGCGCGCGCGGACAGCGCGGTCAACTCCGCCCCGCGCCGCGACCGCACGAATGTCAGCGTGCGCGCGCCCTCCGCCACGAGGTCGGCCATCACCCGCGCGGCCTCCGCACCGGCCGAGCGCCGCACCGGTGCACCGTTTTCCCCGACGAGATCCGCGCGCAGCGCAGGTTCCCACAACGCGACGGTCCTGGCGCCCTGAGGCGAGCCGTCCTCGGTGATCTCGGCGACTGTCTGACCGATCAGCTTCGAGGCCGCGATGCCCGGCGAGGCGGTCGTCGCGCTGGCGAAGATCACCGTCGGCTGGGCGCCGTACCGCCCGCCCAGCCGTAACAACCTGCGCAGCACCATCGCCACGTTCGAGCCAAAAATCCCGCGGTAGTAATGGCATTCGTCGACCACGAGGTAGCGCAAGTTGCGCAGGAACACCGCCCACCTTGGGTGGTTGCGCAGCAGCGACAGATGGATCATGTCGGGGTTGGAGAACACCAACCGCGCCTGCTCGCGTGCGAACCGGCGCACCTCGGCGGGGCTGTCGCCGTCGTAGGCGGTGGGCGCAACGTCGGACAACCGCGGCGTCGCGTCGACCAACGAGTGTGCGGCCCTTAGCTGATCGTGGCCGAGCGCCTTCGTCGGGGACAGATACAGCGCCCTGGCGCGTCGGTCGGTGGCCAAGGCGCACAAGATCGGCAACTGATAGCACAGCGATTTACCCGACGCCGTCCCGGTGCTCACCACGACGTGGCGGCCGTTGTGCGCCAAAGTGGCCGCCTCGAGCTGATGTGACCACGGCGCTTCGATTCCGCGGTCGATGAAGGTGCGCACCACGTCCGGCTCGGCCCACGCCGGCCATTCCCGCGGCCGGCCGTGGCGCGCCGGCAGTTCGGCGACATGCCGTAGCGGTTGCTCGCCGGGATTGGCGCCGGCGATCGCCGAAGTGAGCAGCTCGCGGCCGAAACTGGCCATCACCGCCTCCTTCCGGCAGATCGCCCGGTAGTCCTTGAGTGAATTGTTCACGACATCGTTCATGCCGAGACTGTCGCCGACGCGCCGAACATGATTGACTAATCGCGGTCGCAGCTTCTGTGTTCGTTTCATGCGCTCGCAGGATCGACGTTGCGATCGCGGTTCCTGCGAGGGTCACCAAGGTCGGTCAGTTCCGACGACTCCACGAAGGATGGCGGTCGGAACGGGCCCGGTGTACCGAACGACGGTGGACCGCACCCGGTGAGAAGAGAAGGAAAAATCGAGAAATGCCACAGGGTACTGTGAAGTGGTTCAACGCGGAGAAGGGCTTCGGCTTCATCGCCCCGGAGGACGGCTCCGCCGATGTGTTTGTCCACTACACGGAAATTCAAGGCTCCGGCTTCCGGACCCTTGAGGAGAACCAGAAGGTCGAATTTGAGGTCGGCCAGAGCCCGAAGGGTCCGCAGGCCACGGGCGTCCGTTCCATCTGAGCATCGGGTTCAGCGGTAACCGCACGAAGAATCTGACGAAAAACCCCCGAGCAGTCCGATAATCGGCACCGCCCGGGGGTGTTTCGTTTACCCGCTTGCGGCCCGGCGCTGCGAGCACAGTCAGCGGCTGGCTTACTGTCGTGGCGTGAGCCAGCTGTCGTTCTTCTCGGCAGAGTCGGTGCCGCCGGCGGTGACCGACCTGACCGGCGTGCTGGCTGCCACCGGCCAGGTGGTGCTGCTCAACGGCGGAGCCAGGCTGTCGGTCGTCGTCGAGCGCCCGTGGCGTGCAGTCGCGCTGGCCGAGATGGTCGTCGAGGCCGGCCTGGAAGCCGAGATCACCCGCACCGACGAGGGCACCCCGCTGGTGCGGACGTCGGTGGACCCACGGCTGGTTGTCGTCGCCGATCAGTGGACGCGCGGCGCGGTCAAGACCGTGCCGCCGCAGTGGCTGCCCGGTCCGCGCGAACTGAGGGCCTGGACATTGGCTGCGGGCTGCCCCGAGGACGACCGCTACCTACTGGGTTTGGACCCGCACGCGCCGGACACGCATTCTCGGCTGGCGTCGTCGATGATGCGGGTCGGAATTGCCCCGACTTTGATCGGTACCCGCGGGTCCCGGCCCGCGTTGCGCATTAGTGGCCGACGACGGCTATCGCGCCTGGTAGAGAATGTGGGGGAACCACCGGGCGACGCCGAGGCGTTCTTGCAATGGCCGCGGGTATGAGGGGCGGGCGTAGCTGGGTCGGTTTGCGTCGGCCCGCGCGGAATGACATGTTGGCTCATGCTCGCTGGCATCGGGTGGCCGAATGCATCCGTTGGTGGCAGGGCACGCACAAGTGGGGAGCGTAGAACTAGTTGGCTGGCGAAGTCCGCGGCAGAGGTAGCGCTGGAAATGGAAGGCGACGGCTCGTCATCGTCGAGTCGCCCACCAAAGCGCGCAAAATAGCCGGCTACCTGGGCTCCAATTACATCGTCGAGTCCTCCCGCGGGCACATACGCGACCTGCCGAGATCGGCTGCCGACGTGCCGGCGAAATTCAAGTCCGAGCCGTGGGCGCGCCTGGGCGTCGACGTCGATAGGGACTTCGAACCGCTCTACATCATCAGCCCGGACAAGAAGAGCACCGTCAACGAGCTGAAAGGCCTGCTCAAGGACGCCGACGAGCTGTATCTGGCCACCGACGGCGACCGCGAGGGCGAGGCTATTGCCTGGCACCTGCTGGAAACTCTGAAACCCAGCGTCCCGGTCAAGCGGATGGTGTTCCACGAGATCACCGAGCCGGCCATCCGCGAGGCCGCCGACCATCCGCGCGACCTCGACAGCGACCTGGTCGACGCGCAGGAAACCCGGCGCATCCTCGACCGGCTGTACGGATACGAGGTCAGCCCGGTGCTGTGGAAGAAGGTGGCGCCGAAGCTGTCGGCGGGCCGGGTGCAGTCGGTGGCCACCAGGATCATCGTCCAGCGCGAACGAGAACGGATGGCGTTTCGCAGCGCCAGCTACTGGGACGTCACCGCCGAACTCGACGCCCGCGAGTCCAACCCGGCTGGGCAGCCTGAGCCGCAGCCGCCGAGCTTTGTGGCGCGGTTGGTCAGCGTCGACGGCAGGCGCGTGGCGACCGGGCGCGACTTCGACTCGCAGGGCGCCGTCCGCAAGCCGGACGAGGTGCTGGTGCTGGACCAGCGCACCGCGGGCACGCTCGCCGACGGGCTGCGCGGCGCCTCGCTGACGGTTTCGTCGGTCGAGGAAAAGCCCTATACCCGCCGCCCGTACGCGCCGTTCATGACCTCCACGCTGCAGCAGGAGGCCGGCCGCAAGCTGCGGTTCTCGTCGGATCGCACGATGAGCATCGCCCAGCGGCTCTACGAAAACGGCTACATCACCTATATGCGCACCGACTCGATCACGCTGTCGCAGTCGGCCATCAATGCCGCGCGGCAGCAGGCGCGCGAGCTGTATGGCGAGCAGTACGTCAACCCGACGCCGCGGCAGTACAACCGCAAGGTCAAGAACGCCCAGGAGGCCCATGAGGCGATCCGGCCCGCCGGCGAGACGTTCGCCACGCCGGGACAGTTGCATTCGGTGCTCGACAACGATGAATTCCGGCTGTACGAGTTGATCTGGCAGCGCACGGTGGCCTCGCAGATGGCCGATGCGCGCGGGACGACGCTCAGTCTGCGGATCACCGGCGAGGCCGACAACGGGCAGCGGGTTGAGTTCACCGCCAGCGGGCGCACGATCACGTTCCCCGGTTTCCTGCTGGCCTATGTCGAAAGCCTGGACGACCTGGCCGGTGGCGAGGCCGACGACGCCGAAAGCAGGCTGCCGCGGCTGTCGCAGGGCCAGCGGGTGAGGGCCACCGATCTGACCGCCGACGGGCACGCCACCAACCCGCCGTCGCGCTACACCGAGGCGTCGCTGATCAAGGCGCTCGAGGACCTCGGCATCGGCCGGCCGTCGACGTACTCGTCGATCATCAAGACCATCCAGGACCGCGGCTACGTCCATAAGAAGGGCAGCGCGCTGGTGCCGTCGTGGGTGGCGTTCGCGGTGACTGGACTGCTGGAGCAGCACTTCGGCCGGCTGGTCGATTACGGCTTCACCGCAGCGATGGAAGACGAGCTCGACGAGATCGCCGCGGGCCACGAGCAGCGCACCACGTGGCTCAACAACTTCTATTTCGGTGGGCCGCATGGTGTGCCGGAGTCCATCGCGCGGGCCGGCGGGTTGAAGAAGCTGGTCGGGATCAACCTGGAGGGCATCGACGCCCGAGAGGTCAACTCCATCAAACTCTTCGACGACGACGAGGGCCGCCCGATCTATGTCCGGGTCGGCAAGAACGGGCCGTATCTCGAGCGCAGTGTCATCGGCGACGACGGCGAGCCGACGCCGCAACGGGCCAACCTCAACGATGCACTGACGCCCGACGAGCTGACCCTCGAGCTGGCTGAGAAGCTTTTCGCGACACCGCAGGAGGGCCGGTCGCTGGGCGTTGATCCGGAAACGGGACACGAGATCGTCGCCAAGGACGGCCGATTCGGTCCTTACGTGACCGAGGTGCTGCCGGAGCCGGATGAAGAGGGTGACGGCGCCGGATCTGATGGCACCGGCCGGGCGGCTCCGGCTGCGAAGAAGGGCAAGAAGCCGACGGGTCCTAAGCCGCGTACCGGATCGCTGCTGCGGTCGATGGACTTGGAAACGGTCACGTTGGACGACGCGCTGAGGCTGCTGTCGCTGCCGCGGGTCGTCGGCGTTGACCCGAACACCGGCGAGGAGATCACCGCGCAGAACGGCCGTTACGGCCCGTACCTGAAGCGCGGCAACGACTCGCGGTCGCTGGCCACCGAGGACCAGATCTTCGACATCACCCTCGACGAGGCGCTGAAGATCTATGCAGAGCCGAAACGCCGTGGCCGCCAAGCCGCTTCGCTGCCGCCGCTGCGGGAGCTGGGCAGCGACCCGGCGACCGGCAAAGCGATGGTGATCAAGGACGGCCGGTTCGGGCCGTACGTCACCGACGGCGAGACCAACGCCAGCCTGCGCAAGGGCGACAACGTGTTGTCGATCACCGACTCGCGCGCCGCCGAGCTGCTGGCCGAGCGCCGGGCCCGCGGGCCGGCGAAGCGCACCGCGAAGCGCGGTGGCCGCAAGAAGGCGCCGGTAAAAAAGGCCAAGAAGGGTTAAAGCGCAGCTAGACCTGGGATGGGACCGGCGTTTTCAGCGGCCGCGCCAGCTGGGTGGGTGCGGTCCGGCCGCGAAGCTCGACCACCTCGCCGACATCCCAGCACAGCGCTTCGGCGTCCAGCGCGTTGCTGACCGCGATCGCCGACGCCAGCACGTGACCTTCCTCGATCTTGGCCAGCTCGGTCAGCCGGGCGGCCTCGTTGACCGGATCGCCGATCACGGTGTACTCGAAGCGGGCCTGCGCGCCGATGTGCCCGGCGATCGCCCGCCCCGCCGACACGCCGATGCCGAACTCCTTCGCACCGAGCATGTCGACGAGCTTTTCGCAAAGCTCGCGTGCCGCCGCGAGCGCCGCGCCGGCTCCGTCGGGATGCTCCAGCGGCGCGCCGAATATCGCCAGCGCCGCGTCGCCCTGGAACTTGTTGACGAAGCCGCCGTGGTTGTTGATGGTGTCGACGATGATCCGGAAGAACTCATTGAGCAGGTCGACGACCTCGCCCGGCGGCCTGGTGGCCGCGAGCTTTGTCGAGCCGACCATGTCGACGAAGAGCACGGCGACATTGCGTTCCTGGCCGCCCAGTTCGGTGCCGCGCTCGAGCGCACGGCGGGCGACGTCCTCGCCGACGTAGCGACCGAACAGGTCGCGCAGCCGTTGTCGTTCGGCCAAGTCGCGCACCATGTCGTTGAACCCGGCCTGCAACAGGCCCAGCTCGCTGGCGTCGTATATCTGCACGTGCGCGTTGTAGTTGCCGCGTTGCACCTCGCCGAGCGCCCACCGCAGTTGGCGCAGCGGGTCGGCGATCGACATCGCGGTGAGCACGGTGCCGATCAGCCCGATCAGCAGCGCGGCAACGGCTAACAGCAGGATGGGCGTGAGCAGCCGGTCGCCGGGCGCGTGCAAGATCGACGCCTTGGCCGCCACGACGGTCAGCACGATGGCCAGCACCGGCACGCCGGTGGACAGCAACCATGTCAGCACGGTCCGCAGAATCACGCCCGGTGCGTGGATCTGCTCCGGGACGCCGTAGCGCAGTGCGGCGATCGCCACGGGCCGCAGCACCCGCTCGGCCTGCAGGTAACCGATGATGGACGTGGCGGTGGCACCCAGGGCGGTGGCCAGCGCGACCACCGGTACCGAATGCTTGGCGACCGGCCAGATCGCGATGATGAACACCAGCCCGCCCAAGCACCAGTTCACCACGCTGATCAAGGACCGGTAGAACGGCATCTTCAACGCGCGGGCGCGGGCGAATTGAGTTTCCTGCTGGTCTGTTTCGGCCACGCCGTCGCGGCGCTGCCAACGGAACACCGGAATCAGCAGCCGCAGGCTGATCGCCGACCCGAACAGGAAGGCCAGGAACAACACGGCGGCGAACAACGCCAAATTGCCCTGGGGCAGCATCTGCAGCTGGATTCGGTCCTCGGGGGGCAGCCCGAAGCGCAGAAAGCCGAGGACGAAAAGCGCGCCGATGATGTCGGCCTGCAGCATGCCCAGCGTGAACACCGGCCACGGCGTGCGCACGACCCAGCGGACGAACGCGCGGATTCGCCCGATGGGCATGGCCTCGGTGGTCACCTAACTACCGTATCGGTCCACAGAGACGCTTAATAGTTTTCCAATCCTGGTCATGTCTCCGTTGCGTACTACTGTCGGCACTGATGAGCGGGGTTTTCACGCGGCTGGTCGGCCAAGACGCCGTGGAAGCAGAGCTGGTGGCGGCCGCGCAGGCGGCACGCGGTGATTCGACTCACAATCCGGTCGCAATCGGGTCTATGACCCACGCCTGGCTGATCACCGGCCCACCGGGTTCGGGGCGCTCGATCGCGGCGTTGTGCTTCGCCGCGGCGCTGCAATGCACGTCGTCGGGCGTTCCTGGCTGCGGGGAGTGCCGCGCGTGCGTGACGACGATGGCCGGCACGCACGCCGACGTGCGGCGGGTGATCCCGGAGGGCCTGTCCATCGGTGTCGACGAGATGCGCGGCATCGTCCAGATCGCTTCGCGTCGGCCCAGCACCGCGCGGTGGCAGATCGTGCTGATCGAGGACGCCGACCGGCTGACCGAGGGCGCCGCGAACGCGCTGCTGAAGGTGGTCGAGGAGCCGCCGCCGTCGACGGTGTTCCTGCTGTGTGCCCCATCGGTGGATCCCGAAGACATCGCGGTCACGCTGCGGTCCCGCTGTCGGCACGTCGCGCTGCTGACCCCGCCCGTCGACGCGATCGCCCGGGTGCTCGTCGAGACCGACGGGCTCGACGCCCAGGAGGCCCGCTGGGCGGCCTCGGTCAGCGGCGGGCACGTCGGCCGGGCGCGCCGGCTGGCGACGGATCCGGAGGCGCGGGAGCGGCGGCAGCGCGCGCTGGGGCTGGTCCGCGACGCGGTCACGCCGTCGCGGGCATATGCGGCGGCCGAGGAATTAGTGGCCACCGCCGAGGCCGAGGCCAGGGCGCTGACTGCCGCGCGTGACGAGCTGGAGACCGAGGAGCTGCAGACCGCGCTGGGCGCCGGCGGGACGGGCAAGGGCACGGCCGCCACGCTGCGCGGCGCCACCGGCGCGATCAGAGACCTTGAGCGACGGCAGAAGTCGCGGCAGACACGGGCGTCGCGGGACGCGCTGGACCGCGCGCTGATCGACCTGGCCAACTACTTCCGCGATGCGCTGCTGGTGGCGTCCTCGGCGGGCGGCGTTCGGGCGAATCATCCGGACATGGCGGCACGGGTGCAGGCGTTGGCCGGGCACGCCTCGCCGGAGAAGCTGTTGTGCTGCATCGAAGCGGTGCTGGAATGCCGGGAGGCGCTTGCTGTCAACGTGAAGCCGAAGTTCGCCGTCGACGCGCTGGTGGCCACCGTCGGCCAGGCGCTGCGCGATTGAGTTTGGAGTTTGGGCCGGTCGACGGGGCTGCCGTAGACTCGTGCCGCCCGCCGAGGGCACGCCACCTTAGCTCAGTCGGTAGAGCGGCTCACTCGTAATGAGCAGGTCAACGGTTCGATTCCGTTAGGTGGCTCCGACTCTTGTCGAACGTGACGCCAGTGCGTCGCTGGGCGCAAAATCGGGTGCTGACTTCACGCTCGGCGTACTCGCGAGCATTTACGCAGGCGCGACGAAGCCGACGGGGCCGGACGCTATGCACACCGACAGTGCCGCCGTGTTGGCGCGCACGTTGATGGCGTCCCCCGCCCCGGACAGCCGCACGAACACGCGGTTGAGCCCGGGATGCACCGGCACCCTGGTGTCGCGGCCCTCCGACAGCGACATCGTCAGCGACCCATCGCTGTTGGCCAGGTAATTGAGCTCGGCCGTCCACTCGGCCGGCAGCACCGGACCGTCGAGCCGCATCCGCACCGGCGCGTCGGGCTGCACGAAATAGCCGCATCCCGAAGCGGGTCCGGGCACGATCGTCCGCACCCACGTCACCTTGCCGTCGACCAAGCGTCCACTGGTGTCAAGCATGTGCAATCTGGTTGTGGCCGACCCGAAGTCCGGCCTGTTGCGGAGCGCGGCGAACATGTGACTGGCCAGGTTCTCCGGCCACGCGACCCGCTGCAGCACCAGCGGGTCGACTTCCTGGTCGAGCATCGGGGTGTCGGCAGACGCCCGGGCGGCGGCCAGCCCGCGCTCGGCGTTCTGCAGATACGGCTGAGCCGGGTTTTCCTGCCAGATCGTCAAGAACGTGGCGGTCGAATACAGGCAGGACGCCAGGAAAGCGATTGCCAAGCAACCGATCACCGCGGCGCGCGCCGGCGAGTCGTCCAGCCACCGCGACGACTCCCGATTGGGCCCGCAGAACGCAACCGCGGCGCACAGCGCGAGCACGACGACGAGATCGGGGAGATAGCGCAACGTCTGCGCGAGCTCGAGCGCGGTGAACCGCGACGACCGCATCAAGTAGATCGGCACCTGACACGCCACCGCGTAGCCCACCGCCACCAGCCACACCATGCCGATACGTTGCTTACGCAGCAGCGACACCACCAGGAGCGCCACAAGCACCAGCCAACCCAGGACCATGACGGCCGGCGGCGGGGTGGCCCAGGGCGACGCCGGCGCCCACCGTTGCCACGACCACGGGCCGCCGACCAGGCCGGGCACGATGCCGTGGGTCATCGAGCGCCGCAATAGATCCCACGTCATCGGCAGGTCGCGGCTCCAGCGTTCCTGGTCGACCACGAGAAGGTAGAGCACCACCCACGCGGCCGTCAGAACCAGCGACGCCGTCCACAGCCGCACACCGCGGCGCCACACTGTGCGCAGCGGCGTCGGCTCGCCGTTGACATGCCACAACAGCGCGGTGATCGCGAACGCGACAAACGGGATCACCGCGGATTTTTCGAAGAACAGCAGACCACCGAAATACACCAGCACCCCGGTGAGCGCGTATCGTTGATTTCCGGTGCGCACCAACAGGATTGCGTCGGCACACACCCAGGCCAGGGCAGCAAGCATGGGAAGCGAATTCAGCGCCGCGGCCCACCACGCGAACCCGGGCAGCCCCAGCGGGGTGAACAACGCGAAAGTCAGCGGAATCAATAACACCGGGCGCCAGCCGAGGATCACGTGCAGCGCACGCAGTAGCGAGAGCGAGGCCAGCAGCTGCAACACGATCAGGCTGAGCGCCGGGCCGATCCAATTCAGCGGCGCCGGCTTGGTAATGGCGCCGGCGACCAGGAACGCGCCCGGCATGACGTGACCGTCGTGGTCGTCGAACAGGTAAGTCGGGGACAGCAGCGGCTGGGTGCCCGCGCGGCCAATCAGGATCAGGTCATCCCAGTAGAAGTAGCCGCGAAACGCCAACACCGCGCGAACCAGCAACTGCAGCCCAATCAGCACGGCGGCGGCGCGGGCTACCCAGTTCACTCTTGTCGACTGTACGGTGGCGTGCAAGCCGCCGTCGGTATGGTGAGCCGGTGCACGCACTGGTCACCGGGGCAGCCGGATTCATTGGATCGACGCTGGTCGACCGCCTGCTAGCGGACGGACACGAGGTCACCGGCCTGGACAACTACGCCTCAGGGCGCGCCACCAACATCGAGCAGCTCGCCGACAACCCGCGATTCGTCTTCGTCGAGGCGGACGTCGTCAGCGCCGACCTCGACGCGCTGCTGGCGGCTCAACAGCCGGAGGTGGTCTTCCACCTGGCCGCGCAGATCGACGTCCGCAAGTCGGTGGCCGATCCGGTGTTCGACGGCGAAGTCAACGTGATCGGGACGATCCGGCTCGCCGAGGCCGCCCGCAAGGCCGGCGTTCGCAAGGTCGTGAACACCTCGTCGGGCGGGGCCATCTACGGCACACCCAGAAAGTATCCGACCAACGAGACGGCGCCGCCCGATCCGGCGTCGCCGTACGCCGCGAGCAAGGTCGCCGGCGAGATCTACCTGAACACTTTCCGACACATGTACCAACTGGACTGCTCACACGTCGCGCCGGGCAATGTGTATGGGCCGCGGCAGGATCCGCACGGCGAGGCCGGCGTGGTAGCGATCTTCGCCCAGTCGCTGTTGGCCGGTAAGCCGACCAAGATCTTCGGTGACGGGACCGACACGCGTGATTATGTCTACGTCGACGACGTCGTCGACGCGTTCATCAGGGCGGCCGGCCCGCACGGCGGCGGAATGCGATTCAATATCGGCACGGGCCTGGAAACGTCTGTGCGGCAATTGCATTCGGCGATTGCGGCGGCGGTTGGCGGCCCAGATGATCCGGAGTTCCATCCGCCACGGCTCGGCGACCTCAAGCGGTCGTGTCTGGACGTTCGACTTGCCGAGATGGTGCTGGGGTGGCACCCGCGGGTGAGCCTCGATGAGGGCATCCGCCGCACGGTCGACTACTTCCGCAAGACCCAAAGCGACTAGGGCCGCTCCTGTTGCGGGACGGGTTTTTGGGCACCCGCTAGCGCAATCGCGCGGGCCAGCCGCGCGTAGCGCAGCTCCAGATCCTTGAACCGCATGTATGCGCTGAGCGTCGTGAACGCAAACGCGATGACCAGCGCGTACACCATCAGGTCGGTACCGCGGTCCACGCCGAGCCAGTTGGCCACCACCGTGGTGTCGTCGGGCCGCAACACCGCGTAGATGCCGGCGAGGATGAACGCCAGATACCCGACCTTCACCCAGGCCTTGGATTGCGCCGACGCCCGCGATCTCAGCAGGAACACGAGCAGCGCGATCACCGCCGCGATCAGTAGGAGTTGGATCCAGTTCATCGGCGCATCCTTCCGCGCAGCCATCCGTCGAAGACGATGTTGACGCCGTTGACCAGCGGCTGTCCCTTCGACTTCGAATATTCGGTGTAGAGAATCTCGACGGGTTCTTCGGTTACCCGCCAATGGTTTTCGGCGACCAAGGAAATGAACTCGCTGGCGTGGCTCATGCCGTTCATCGTAATGTTGAGTCCATCGGCGACTTTGCGGTTGAACACCCGCAATCCGTTGTGTGCGTCGGAGAGTCCGAGCCTGCGGCTGCGTGGGCTCAGCCAGACCGCGGTGCGCAACACGATCCGCTTGAGCACTGGCATCTGCGTGTTGATGCCCGGTTCGGCGAACCGGGTACCGATCACGATGTCGACATCATCGGTGGTCAGCCGGTCGATCATCCGCACCACATCCTTGACGCGGTGCTGGCCGTCGGCGTCGAACGTGACGAAAATCTGGGCGGCCGGCTGGCTGCGGGCATACTCCACGCCGGTCTGGATGGCCGCGCCCTGGCCGAGGTTCACCGGGTGGCGGACCAGATGCGCGCCCGCTTTCAGCGCGATCGTGCCGGTGTCGTCTCGGCTGCCGTCGTCCACACAGACGACCTGGTCGAACTCCGACCGGACATCGGCGATCACCTCGCCGATCACGGCCGCTTCGTTATAGGCCGGGATCACGATCCAAACGTCGGGGTACCGGGTGTCGATGCCGAACAAAATACACGTCAAACCGCCGGTGGAAGCGGTGGCGGGCCCGCTTCGGGCGTCATTCCCAGGGCGGCCAGATGCACCGCGATGCCGACCAGCGGCCCGCACAGCAGCGCGATGACGGTGCGGGTCTGCAGCGCGATCGGCAACAACAGCAGCAGCGTCGATGCGACCGTCGCGCCGACCCACCCAAACGAGTATGCGCGGTGCAGCGCGGCTGCGACCACCGCGGCTCCCGTCAGCGTCAACAGCGCTATCGCCACTGCACCTGCGGTCAGCCACGCCAGCAGTGCACCGTCCGCGCGGTACTGCGGCCCGAATCCGGCGCGCAACAGCCACGGCCCGGCCGCGTCGGCGAGGACCACGCCGACGGCGCCGACACCGGCGATTACCACCGCGGGCCCGACAAGCGCGCGTATCCGATTGCTGCGCTGGTCGACGAAATGCGCGATCAGATTGCCCTGCATGGCGGTCAACGGCACCAGCAGCGGCGCCCGGGTCAGCGTGACGGCCAGGATCACCACGCCGCCGGTGGCGCCCAGATCCATCGAGGTGGCCTTCAGCAGCACCGGGAAGCCCATCACCAGGATCGCGCTGGCCCCGGCGGCGGCGACCGCGTGACCGGCACCGCGCAGAAACGTCGCGGTGTCTCCGGAGGCCACCAGGCGGGCGGTCTCGCGCGTCGTCGGCGACACGACGAGCATGATCAGCCAGGCCACCGCGCCGCCCACGGTTGCCCACAGGAAGCCAACAAGCCCCCAGCCGACCGCGAACGTGGTCGCCGCGATCACGACCCGGATGGCCGCGTCGGTGACCATCAACGAGCCGTACTGCGTCCACCGGCTGGCGCCGGCCAGCATGCCGAGCAGCGTCGAGTGCAGGCAGAAGCCGGCGAGGCCGACGCTGAGCAGGGCCACACTGGCCGGCCGCGACTGGACGAACACGTGACCGGCCCACAGCGGCGCGGTGCCCGCGATCGCGGCCGCCGCGGCGACGCCGACCCCGGTGGCCACCCGAAGCGGATGCGTG
Source organism: Mycobacterium sp. (assembly GCF_035640695.1). Lineage (GTDB taxonomy): Bacteria > Actinomycetota > Actinomycetes > Mycobacteriales > Mycobacteriaceae > Mycobacterium. The sequence continues at coordinate 42,029 of NZ_DASQVQ010000153.1, read as the reverse complement.
TACGGCGGCCCGACCGCGCGGCCGGAGTACCACACCGACCGCACCTCGCGGGTGGTCTCCTGAAGAAGGCCGTTGGCGGCGCCGGTGACCAGACCGAATGCGCCCCAAAACACCCCGAACACCGAAAAGCCGGCCGGATCCAGGTCGCGCGCCGCCAGGTACAGCACCGTATAGCCGCACAGCGCGGTCAGCACGGTTGCGATGCCGACCCGGGTGACACTGCCGCGGGTAATCGGGCCGGTCGGCGTCGCGGCGTCGGTCACGGGACCCTATTCAAGCAGCGGCGCGGCGACGCCGAGCAGCGGCGCGGCGACATTCAAGCAGCGGCGCTGCGACGCCGAGCGCGCACGTGACGCGCGATCAACGCCGCCACGATCACCACGGCGCCCCCGATCGCATACCACTTGTACTTCTCGACCTGGGTGTAGATCTCGGCGATGTGCTCGCCTGCCAGGTACCCAAGCCCCGCCCAGGTGCACACCCACAGCACCGCGCCCAGCGCATTAAAGCCAAGAAATTTCAGCCAATGCATGCCGATGATGCCGGCGAGCAGCCCGTTCACCTGGCGCAAACCCTCGATGAACCGAGCGATGGTAACCACCTTGCCGCCGTGGCGGTCGAAGAAGCTTTCGGCGTGATCCAGCCGCTCCGGGGTCAGGAAGACGTACTTACCGAAGCGCTGCACCAGTGGGCGGCCGCCGAAATGACCAATCGCGTAGCCGATGTTGTCGCCGATGATCGCGGCCAGCACGCCGACGATGATGACCACCGCGATGTTCATGTGGCCGGCGCCGGCGTAGATCGCCGCGGCGATCACCATGGCCTCGCCGGGCAACGGGACGCCGAAGTCCTCGAGCAGCACGAATGCGCCGACGCCGAGGTAGCCGTAGTGCTCCAGGACGGGCTGCAAATGGCCGAACACGCCCGGCAACTGACCTTGACTCACGGTGCTGATTCTCGCCCATGTTCGGGTTCGGGTGAGTTGAACCGTCGATGCCCGCTTGCCGTATGTCTAGTGTGACCGCCGTGGCCGGCGAACGGGACAGCGAGCAACGTGCGCTGCGGGTGTTTCTGGCCGACGCCGCAGGGGACAACTGGACCGAATTGACCGCCGGCCACGGGCGGGTCCAGCGGCTGACTGCACCGGATCTGCAGCGGGCGCAGCGAGCGCGGGCCGGCTTGAATGACGACGTTGCCGCGATCCTGGACTTGGCCGTCTTCGTTGCCGACGACTTTCGTTCGGCGCGTGAGCATTTCCGAAAGGACCCCGATTCGCTGCGCTACGCGGGCACGCTGAACGGCCTGGCGGGGCTGGTCAGCGACATCTTTGTGGCAGGCGTCGCCGACGGGGTCACGCTGATTCCGGCAGTCGCGGGCGTTGACGTGCGGGCTGCGGCGCAGACGGTGTTGGCGCGGCTGTCCTCTCGGTTGCCGGTCGCCGCCTAGCGGCAAGTTCATCGGGTCGATTAGCCGGCGAGGCACGCGAGTACGGGAGCTCGCATCACCAGTTGTCGTAGCCGCCTTCGGGTCCGAGCATCCGGTCGAGCCGCGTGCGATTGATCTTCGCCAACTCGTTGCGGACCGCCTTGCGCTCGGCCTCCGGGTCGTCATGCATCCGGCTGTTGATCGCGTCAAGCACGCCCGCCGCGTCCATGCCGGCAACGAACATCACGAACGGAAACCCGAAGTGCTCGGCGTACTGCTTTGCGGCGGCGTCCAATTCGGACATCACCTCGGGACGCTCATCGAACACCGAGCATTGCTCGGACCGTGACCAGGTGCTGCCGGGCCTGCGGCCGATGTGCGGGTAGGCCTGCAGGATGTGGTCGATCATGTCTTCGGAGAGCGCGAACAGCAATGCGTCGGCTCGTCGAAACAGCGCATCGCGATCGCGATAGGGCCTGCCCCGCGCAATGTCGTGGGCCAGCACCACGCTGTTGCAGCATTCATACAGCGCATGCATGGCCTTTTGCGGCGGCAGCTCGTTGAATGCGTCGAGGCCGATGCCCTGATGCATCAACATGGCGGTGGCTCCTCTTAATGGGATTCACCGCAATCATCGGAGCTCTCCAGCTAACCCCGCTACTCGATCAGCGGGAATTGACCCAGGTGTAACACGACGTAACGTGCGGGTTGCAGACGCCTCAGTGGCCCTCGGGTTTGAACCGCTCGAACGAGCGCTGCACCTCGGCCTCGGCGGCTTCCCGGCCCACCCAGTCGGCCGCCTTTACGTATTTGCCCGGCTCCAGATCCTTGTAGTGCACGAAGAAGTGCTTGATCGCCTCGAGCTCAAACGACGACACATCTCCGATGTCCTTGATGTGGTCCCACCGCGGATCACCGGCCGGCACGCACAGCACCTTGTCGTCGCCGCCGGCCTCGTCGGTCATCTGGAACATCCCGACCGGCCGTGCGGTGACGACCACGCCGGGGAAAACCGGCTCGGGGGACAGCACCAGCGCGTCGAGCGGGTCGCCGTCCTCGCCGAGGGTGTTTTCGATGAATCCGTAGTCGGTGGGGTAGGCCATCGAGGTGAACAGGTAGCGGTCCAGGCGGACCCGGTGGGTGTCGTGGTCGACCTCGTACTTGTTGCGCTGGCCCCGGGGAATCTCGATGGTCACGTCGAACTGCACGGGCCGGGCTCCTTCTACTTCAGCGTGGTACTCGGATGACGTCGCGGCCTAACCCTAATCGAGGGCTACCCTGCACTACAGCGGCCGTTCGCCGCGGCAAGACAGGAGAATCATGCGTCCGACGCGCTGGCGGCGCTCCACCCACATGCTGATCGGGGTGGCGGTGCTCGCGCTGGTGGCCGCCGTGGTGGCGGTCGCCGCGATGGTCACCGGCGGTCAGTCCAGCAGCGGGGCCTCCGACCCGATGCCGACGCCGGCCCCGAGGAGCGCGAAGCCCGCGGTCGTCCCGGTCGCCGACACCGCGCCCCGGCCCACTCCCGCCGGGATGGTGGCGGCGCTGGCGACACCGCTGGCCAACCCCGATCTTGGCGCGGTCACCGGTATGGTCACCGACGCTTTGACCGGAACGCCGCTATGGGAGCGGGGCTCGGCGGTGCCGATGCAACCCGCCTCCACGAACAAGGTGCTCACCGCGGCCGCCGCCTTGTCGACGCTGGATCGCGGCGCCCGGCTCACGACGACCGTGGCGGTCGCCGACCAACGTCAGCCCGGCTTGGTGGTGCTGGTCGGAGCCGGTGACCCGACGCTGTCGCCGGCACCGCTGGGTCAGGACACGCTGTACCGCGACGCGGCGCGCATCTCTGATCTGGCCGACCAGGTGCGCCGCAGCGGGGTCACGCCGACCGCGGTTGCGGTCGACACGTCGGCGTTCAGCGGGCCGACGATGGCGCCGGGCTGGGATCCGGCCGACATCGACGGCGGCGACGTCGCCCCGATCGAGTCGGTCATGGTCGACGGCGGCCGCACCCAGCCGTTGACACCGGAGTCCATCCGGTCCACCACGCCGGCGCTCGACGCCGGGCGCTCGTTGGCCATCGCGCTTGGCGTCGATCCGAAAACCGTGACCACGCTGAACACCCCGACCGAGGGCAGGCGCCAGATCGCGTCGGTGCAGTCACCGCCGCTGACCGAGCGGCTGCGTCAAATGATGAACGAATCCGACAACGTGATGGCCGAGTGCATTGGGCGTGAGGTGGCCGTCGCCACGCACCGGCCGGCCTCCTTTGCCGGCGCGGTGGAAGCGGTCGGTGCTCGGCTCGCCGCGGCGAAGGTCGACATGGGCGGCGCGCGGCTGATGGACGCCAGCGGGCTGTCGGCCGACGACCGGCTGACCGCCAGGACGCTCGATGGTGTTGTCGGCGCTGCGGCCGGACCCGACCAGCCGTCGATGCGGCCGCTGCTGGACGTGTTGCCGATCGCAGGTGGTAGCGGGACATTGTCCAACCGCTACACCGGAACCGCCCCCGACGCGGCCGCCGCGGGCTGGCTGCGGGCCAAGACCGGTTCGCTGACCGGAACCAACACGCTGGCCGGGATCGTGACCGATGTCAGTGGGCGCGTGTTGACGTTCGCGCTGATGTCCAACAACGCGGGACCGACCGGACGCACGGCGATCGACGCGCTGGCCGCCACGCTGCGATCCTGCGGGTGCGGCTCGTGACGGCCGCCGGGGACGCACCGCGGCTCCCATCCGCCGCCGACGATCCCGACAAGCGCCCGCTGACCGTCGGCCGCGTCGTCGACTGGGATTTTGCCGCCAACACGGGAGCCTGGCTGGCGCGACCAGGGCCGCCGTCGACGGAGTACACGCAGCGCCAGATCGTCGATGAACTCGCCGACGCGTCCCGGCGCGCCGAGCTGCCGGTGCGCGACGTGACCGGCCTGGAGCCGCCGGACACCCGGACGGTGCCGGACGCGAGCATCGTCGACCGCCAGCAGTGGATCCGCGCGGCCGCCGAGTCGATGCGGGTGATGACCGGCGGCGACAACGGCAAGCCGGCCGGATTCCTGCGTGGGCGCATCACCGGTGCGCAGACCGGCGCGGTGCTGGCCTTCATCTCGTCGGGCATCCTGGGGCAATACGACCCGTTCGCCCGCGGCGGCGGCAAGCTGCTGTTGGTCTATCCGAACGTGATTTCCGTCGAACGCCAATTGCGCGTGTTGCCAAGTGATTTCCGGCTCTGGGTTTGTCTGCATGAGGTGACACACCGGGTGCAGTTCACGGCCAGCCCGTGGCTGACCGATTACATGTCCAAGGCGTTGGCGGTGCTCACCCGCGACGCCGGCGAGGACATCCGCCAAGTAGTGAGCCGGCTCGCCGACTTCGTCCGCGAGCGCCGCGACGGCAAGGCGCTCGAGCCGAACTCCGGCGGCGTGCTCGGCCTGCTGCGCGCAATGCAGTCCGAATCGCAACGCAAGGCGCTCGATCAGCTGCTGATGCTCGGGACATTGCTGGAAGGCCACGCCGACCACGTGATGGACGCCGTCGGCCCGGCGGTGGTGCCGAGCGTGACCACGATCCGCAGACGCTTCGACGAGCGGCGCCGGCGTAAGCAACCGCCGCTGCAGCGGCTGATCCGCGCGCTGCTCGGGTTCGACGCCAAACTAAGCCAATACACGCGCGGCAAGGCGTTCGTCGACCAGGTGGTGTCCCGGGTGGGGATGGACCGGTTCAACACCGTGTGGTCCGGTCCGGAGGCGTTGCCGCTGCCCAACGAGATCGAAGAGCCGACGCGATGGATCGATCGGGTGCTGTAGCCCGGCTGCGTCGGGCGTTGTCGACGTTCGCAACCGCCAACCACATCGACGACGAGCGGTGGTGCATTGCGCTGTCGGGCGGCCCTGATTCGCTGGCGCTGACCGCCGTCGCCGCCGAAAACCGGCCGGCCGTCGCGCTGATCGTCGACCACGGTGTGCAAGCCGGCTCACGGGCGGTCGCCGAAGCGGCCCGCGCGCAGGCGTTGACGCTGGGCTGCGCGGACGCGCGGGTGCTTTCGGTCGTGGTCGGCCGGGGCGGTGGGCCGGAGGCCGCCGCGCGGCAGGCGCGGTACGACGCGCTGCAGGAGGCGCGCGACGGCGCGCCGGTGCTGCTCGGCCATACCCTCGACGACCAGGCCGAGACGGTGCTGCTCGGCCTCGGCCGGGGCTCGGGTGCGCGGTCGATCGCCGGCATGCGGCCGTATCAGCCGCCGTGGTGCCGGCCGTTCCTTTCGGTGCGGCACGCGTTGACCGTTCAGGCGTGCGACGAGCTCGGGCTGAGCCCGTGGCACGACCCGCACAACGTGGAAAACCGCTTCACAAGGGCCCGGGTGCGCCACGAGGTGATACCGCTGCTGGAGGACGTGCTCGGTGGCGGGGTCGCCGAGGCGCTGGCCCGCACCGCGGCGGCGTTGCGGGAAGACTGCGACGCACTCGACGACGTGGCCGGCGGCGAGCTGGCCGCCGCCGTCGCGGACGGCGGTCTGGACATTGCCCGGCTCCGCGAGTTGCCGGAGGCGGTGCGCCGCCGGGTGATTCGCGGGTGGCTGCTGGCCGGGGGTGCAACGAACTTGACCGACAAGCAGATTCGCGGCGTGGACACGTTGGTGACGTGCTGGCGTGGACAGGGCGGGGTGGCCGTCGGGTCGACGCTGCGCAGCCAGCGGCTGTTCGCCACCCGCGTCGACGGTGTGCTGCGGCTGCGGCGGGAACCGGTCCGATGAGTTTGCCGTTGGTCGACGGGCCACGGGCATGGCACGCTAAGGCCGTGCCAGTGCATTCAGCCGAGCTGTATCCGGGTGACATCAAATCGGTGTTGCTCACCGAGGAGCAAATCCATCGCCGGACGGCCGAGCTGGGTGCCAGCATCGGCGACCTCTACCAGCAGGACGCCAACCTGGGTGACTACGACCTACTTCTGGTCACCGTGCTCAAGGGTGCGGTGATGTTCGTCACCGACCTCTCGCGGGCGATACCGCTTCCGACACAGCTGGAATTCATGGCGGTCAGCTCCTATGGGTCGGCGACGTCGTCGTCGGGGGTGGTGAGGATCATGAAGGACCTCGACCGCGACATTCAGGACCGAGACGTGCTGATCGTCGAGGATATTGTCGACTCGGGCCTGACGCTGTCCTGGCTGTTGCGCAACCTGGCCGCCCGGCATCCACGGTCGCTGCGGGTGTGCACGCTGCTGCGCAAGCCCGACGCCGTGCGTTCGGATGTATGCATCGACTTCGTCGGTTTCGAGATCCCTAATGAATTCGTCGTCGGCTACGGGTTGGACTACGCGGAGCGCTATCGCGACTTGCCCTATATCGGCACCCTGGACCCGAAGGTCTATCGGGACTGACACAAGCGCCACCGGCGGAAGGAATGCGGACATGGCCACCACCCGCACCGCGCTGCGAATCTGTCCGCTGTGCGAGGCCACCTGCGGCCTGAGCCTGACGATCGACGACGCGCTCGGCCGGGTGGTCGGGGCACGCGGCGACCGCGACGACGTGTTCAGCGCGGGCTTCATCTGCCCGAAGGGCGCGAGCTTCGGTGAGCTGGACGCCGATCCCGACCGGCTGGCGCGGCCGCTGGTCCGGCGCGACGGCGTGCTGACGGAAGCCAGCTGGGACGAGGCATATGGGGCCGTCGCGGCGGGCCTGGCACCCGTTCTGCGCGAGCATGGCGGCAAATCGGTTGGCGTCTATTTGGGTAACCCGAACGCGCACACCATCGCCGGCAGCCTGTACGCGCCGCTGGTCATCCGGGCGCTCGGCACGCGGCATGTCTATACCGCCAGCACGCTCGACCAGATGCCCAAGCAGGTCGCGCTGGGCTACATGTTCGGCAACCCGTTCGCGTTCACGGTGCCGGACTTGGATCGCACCGACCACTTGGTGATCATCGGCGCAAATCCGGTTGTCTCCAACGGTAGTTTGGCCACCGCCGCGAACTTCCCCGGCAAGCTCAAGGCGCTGCGCAAGCGCGGCGGCCGCCTCACGGTGATCGACCCGAACCGCACCCGCACGGCAGAGTTGGCCGATCGCCACCTCGCACCGCGACCCGGCACGGACGCCGCGCTGCTGTTCGCCGTCGTGCATGTGTTGTTCGAGGATGACCTCGTCCACCTCGGGAGTGTGGTCGAGCACGTTACCGGGGTAGAGCAAGTCCGCACGCTGGCAGCCGATTTCGCGCCTGAGGCGGTCAGCGCGCACTGCGGCGTGCCGGCCGGGGACATCCGAACGCTCGCCCACGAAATCGCTACCGCGCCTTCGGCGGCGGTGTACGGCCGGATCGGTACGTGCACAGTCGAATTCGGCACCTTGGGCAGCTGGCTGATCGATGTGATCAACACGCTGACCGGCAATCTGGACCGTCCAGGCGGGGTGATGTTCCCGCTCTCGCCGGCTGCCGCCGCACCGCGCCCGCCGGGGCCGGGCCGCGGATTCCGCACGGGCCGTTGGCAAAGCCGCGTCTCGGGTTATCCGGAGGTGGCGTCGGAATTGCCTGCCGCCGTACTCGCCGAGGAGATCGACACACCCGGTGACGGGCAGATCAAGGCCCTCATCACGATCGCCGGAAACCCGGTGCTGTCCGCGCCCGACGGCGACCGGCTGGCCCGCGCCCTCGACGGCGTCGCATTCATGGTCAGCATTGACCCGTATCTCAATGAGACGACGAGCCACGCCGACGTCATTCTGCCGCCGCCGCCCCCGTCGCAGAGCGCTCACTTCGACTTGGCGCTCAACAACCTCGCGCTGCGCAACAACGCCCGGTATTCGCCGCCGGCGTTGTCGCTGACCGACGGCCGTCCCGATGAACCCGAAATCCTGTCACGGCTGGCCCTGATCGCATCCGGCGCCGACGGCGACGCCGACCCGGCGGTCGCCGACGAACAGGTCATCCGGTTGATGCTGGCCAAGGAGACCAACGACAAGCACTCACCGGTGGCGGGACGTTCGCCCGACGAGCTGAAGGGCATGCTCATCGCGGGCCCCGGTTACGAGCGGCGCCTCGACATGATGTTGCGGGTGGGCCCGTACGGCGATGCGTTCGGCGCCAGGCCGGACGGCCTCACCCTGGAGCGGCTGAAGGCCGCCCCGCACGGCATCGACTTCGGCCCGCTCAAGCCGCGGCTGCCCGGGGCGCTGCGCACCTCATCCGGCATGGTCGAACTGGCTCCGGCGCCGCTGGTGGCCGATGTCGCACGGTTGCGGGCCTCGCTGGACCGATCCGCCGACGGGTTCGTGCTCATCGGTCGCCGGCACCTGCGCTCGAATAACAGCTGGATGCACAACCTGACCGCACTCGCCGGCGGCAGCAACCGCTGCACGCTGCAGATCCACCCCGACGATGCCGCCGGTCTCGGAGTCACCGATACCGTGCGCGTCAAGGGTCCCGGTGGGGAACTCGTTGCGCCCGTTGAGATTACCGACGCGATCCGACGTGGCGTGGTGTCGTTGCCCCATGGTTGGGGCCACGACCGCAGCGGTATCCGGCTCGGTGTCGCGTCGAGCCAACCCGGGGTGAATGTCAACCAGCTCAACGACGGCAGCGTCCTCGACCCGCTCTCGGGCACCGCCGTCCTCAACGGGATCCCGGTTCAGCTCGCCGCTGGGTGAGCGTCCACGCATGCACCCGGCGGGTTAGGCGAGCTCCCAGACCACTGTCACCGAGAAGCTCACGGTCTGCTGACCGGGCTCGATTGGAACGGCTTCGGCCATCGCGCCGCGCGGCGCGGGCAGGGGAGTGGGGGTGGGCGGCGCCGATCCGGGCGCTTCGGAAATCGACAGGACCTTCCCGAGTTTCGACCCGGACAGCTGCGAGTACTGCTGGGCCCGATCCTTGGCGTCGTTATAGGCGTTGGTGCGCGCGTCGCGGACCAGCCGCGAATCGTCGTCGATCGACAACCTCACCGAGTTGATGCGGGTGGCGTCGCCGCCGGTGCTGACGATCAGCGCCAGCGCTCGCGACGCCGAGCCGACGTCGCGGATGCGAACCTCGATCGAGTTGGTGGCGCGGTAGCCGGCGATCGTCGTGCCATCGGGGCCGTACTGCGGCTGCAGGTTGACTCCCGTGGTGCTGATGTCCTTGCGGTCGACACCGGCGTTGACGAGTGCGGTGATCACCGCTTGCTGGCGATCACTGGTCTGGTTCATCGCACCGGTGACATCGGGTGCGACGAACTCGATCGATGCGTCGGCGGTCAGTGTGTCGGGCGTGCCCTTGACCTTGCCGGTGCCGATGACCGTGACCTGACGGGTGTTCTTGTCGGACGAACCACCCGACGGTCCGGATGACGAATCGCACGCGGACAGCCCGATTGTCGTTAATGCCGCGGCGGCGACGAGGCCGACGGTTCGAGTCACGATGTTCGCGGCGCGCGGCATGGTTGGCACGATACCTGTGGGTTCGCACGGCTAGTTTCCGGCATATCCGGCGCCGACTTCGGCAGTTGCGAGTTGTCCGAGCTGTTCAGCCGGCGCGTGACCGTTACGGCGTCACGAGGATCTTGCAGTGCCGCTCGGGATCGGACAGGCTGTCGAACGCCGCCCCGACCTGATCCAGTCCGACCTCGCCGGTGATCAGCGGCGCCACGTCGATCTCACCTTCGGCGATCGCCCGTAGCGAATCGGCGAATTCCGCGGGATCGTAGGCGAATACGAACTGGATGCTGATCTCCTTGGGGGCGCCGAAGAACGGCAGCACGGTGTCGGGTTCCATGCACACCCCGGCGACGATGAGCCGGGCACCCCTCGGCGCACGCCGCAGCACGTCGTTGATGATGCCGGGAACGCCGATGGCTTCGAACACCACCGCGGGTGTGGTCGCGTCGAACGGCGACCCGTGCGCCGGATCCGCCGTCTGATGTGCGCCCATCCTCTCGGCGAGTTGCCGGCGCTTCGGTGAGTAATCGGCCGCGACGATGCTTTCCACGCCGCGGTGGCGCAGCGCGGCGGTGATCGCGATGCCGATCGGGCCGCAGCCGAGCACCAGGGCTTTCTCGCCGGGCTGAATCGCGGCCTTGTTCACCGCGTGCAGGCCGACGGCCATCGGCTCGGTCAGCGCGGCATGGCGCGCATCGAGACCGTTGGGAACCGTCAGCAGCAATGGCGCCGACAGCAGCATCCGCTCGCAGTAGCCACCGTGGACGGTGTTGGAGGTGAAGATCATGTCGATTCCCGTCGCGGAAAGCAGCGCCGGAACCGACGTGACCACAGTTCCGGGCGCCGGGGCCGCCGTCTCGGGCCCGGCTTCGAGTACCTCGGCGCTGAACTCGTGACCCATAAACACGTCGCGGCTCAAGTCGAGCTGCCGGCCGCCACTCGCCTCCGGCATCCCGCGCATTTCGGCGCCGAGGCGCAGCATTTGCTTTCCGTGCTTGGCGAAATGCAGGTCTGACCCACAGATTCCGCATGCACGCACACCCACGAGCACCTGTTCCGGGCCGGGCACCGGCTCGTCGACGTCGTCGCGGTACAGCATGCGGCCGTCGCGCAGCACCGATGCCCGCATCAATCCTGCTTCTCCTGCTCGAGCTTGATCTCGTCGGTGTGCTCGCCGATCGCCTTGACAATCGCCTCGCCCGCGCGCCCGAGTAGCTGACCTCGCTTGCCCCTGGCCCAGTCGTGAGAGGTCCGCGGCGCCTCCAGCTGACCCTTGAAATGCGGAATCACCTTGCGGGCGAACAACTCATAGCAGTGATACGTGGCCTGCGGCGGCGCCCAGTCGTGGCCGAGCAGAAGCAACGTTCCGAAACCGCCCGACTGGTCGAGCAGGTCGTGAATGTAAGCGATCCCGTCATCGGGCGTGCCGATGCAGCAATTGCCTTTGGCCGCATACCCGGCGACGAACTCGCGTGGCGACCGGGTGCCCTCGACCGCGTTCGACAACGGCACGAACCCCGCGGCGCCGAAGTAGTTCGCGAAGTCCTGCAGCCCGTAGGTGCAGTCCTCGATGGCCTGATCGCGGGTGTCGGCCAGATGCATGACGGCCAGCACCCGCCAATCGCGGCGGTCGGGAGCGTCGCGGCCGGACTTCTCGGCCTGCGCGCGGACAACGTCCCAGGTGTTCTCCAGCGCGGCGTACCCGCCGGGCACCGACATCGACAGCGACAGCAGCGACGTGCCCAGCTGGCCGGCCAACCGTGGACCCGACGGTGAAATCATTGCCGCGGTGGATATCTCGGGATACGGCCAGGTGTACGGACGGATATGCAACTGGGCTTCGCGCAGCGCGAACCAGTCCGAATGCCGGTCGATGCGTTCGCCCGGCGCGGCGCGGAACAGCGCCAGGATCGCCTCCAGCGACTCCTGCATCATGCGGCGTTGCTCGACGGGGTCGATGCCCATCATGTAGGCGTCCGACGGCAGCGCCCCCGGGCCGGCGCCGAACATGGTGCGACCGCGGGTCAGATGGTCCAGCAGCACCCAGCGGTCGGCGACCATCAGCGGATGGTGATACGGCAGCGACACCACACCGGTGCCGAGCTTGATGTGCTTGGTGCGTTCGGCCGCGGCCGCGATGAATACCTCCGGGCAGGCGATCAGTTCGTAACCGCCGGAGTGGTGCTCGCCGAACCACACCTCGTCATAACCCAGCCGGTCCAGCGCCACCGTCCGGTCCAGGTCGTACTCCAATGCGACCGTGGGCGATTGGCCGACCGGATGAAACGGCGTGATGAACACACCGAAATTGAGCGGGCTCGTCATCGCAACCCCAATCCACTCAACAAGCTCAGCAGTGCTTCGTTGACCTCGGCCGGCCGTTCCTGGTGGACCCAGTGGCCCGCGCCGTCGATCATCACCTCTTGGTACGGGCCGTCGACGACCTCCGGGTAACGATCGCGACGGGTGAAGGCGAGCACCGGGTCGCCGGTGCCGCCGATGAACATCGACGGCGCGGTGATCTTGGGCGCGGCCGCGGTGAGCTCCCAGTTGCGGTCCAAATTGCGGTACCAGTTCAGCGGCCCGGTGAAGCCGGTCCTGGTGAACTCGGCGATGTAGTGGTCGAGCTCGGCCTGTCTGAGCCAGCTCGGCAGAGTGTCGGGTTCGGGCAGCCGTTCGACGAAGCCGGCCGGTGCCGGGCCGGCCATCTCGAGCCTGTCGGCCTGCGGGTCGAACGCCCGCAAGCCGGCGATCATGCGCCGCATCGTGGTGGCCGGGTCACGCGCCAGGTCGGCGTCAGCTACCCCCGGTTCCTGGAAATACAGCATGTAGAAGAAATTGTCGCCGAAGATCTTGCGGAACGCCTGCGTCGGGGGGACCAGCGGCCGAGGAACCGGCGGCACGCTCAGCCCGACCACCGCCGCGACCCGGTCCGGATGGAGGAGCCCGGTGCTCCACACCACGCTGGCTCCCCAGTCGTGGCCGACGAACACGGCGTGCTCGGCTCCGACGTCGTCGAGCAGCCCGACCAGGTCGCCGGTCAGCGCGACGATGTCGTAGTCCTCGACCGCGCCGGGCCGGCTGGAGCCGCCGTAGCCGCGTTGGTCGGGCGCCAGCACGTGATACCCGGCTTCGGCGAGCACGGGAATCTGGCGCCGCCACCCGTAGGCGAGATCGGGAAAGCCGTGTGCGAGTACCACCAGCGGCGCACCGCGGTCGCCGGCCTCCTCGGTGCGCAACCGCACCCCGTTCGTATCGACTAACCGCTGGGTAGATGTGAGCACCGTCTCACCAAAGCACAGCCCAGCATGGTCGGGAAGGCCTCTAGCATGACTCTGACGGCCCAGTGAGGGCGACGTCACGCTGGCCGGAGTCCGCCGATTGAAACCGTACGGAACTGCCGGTCGTTGGTCTAGCGGTAACCTGAAGTATCCCCCTGCGCGCATTGGAAGGACCTGGCCAACCGCGGCCGATGCTCGATGAACCGGAAAAACGTCATCCGCACGCTCACGGCGATCGCGGTCGTCCTGTTGCTCGGCTGGTCGTTCTTCTACTTCAGCGACGACACCCGCGGCTACAAGCCGGTTGACACCTCGGTCGCGGTGGCCCAGATCAACAGCGACAACGTCAAGAGCGCCCAGATCGACGACCGCGAGCAGCAGGTGCGGCTGACCCTGAAGAGCGGCAACGCCGCGACGAGTGGCAGCGACAAGGTCATCACCAAGTACCCGACCGGGTACGGCGCCACCCTGTTCGACAACCTGAACAGCAAGGGCGCCGCGGTCAACACCGTCGTGAACCAGGGCAGCGTGCTCGGTTCGCTACTGGTCTACTTGCTCCCGGTGCTGTTGCTGGTGGGCCTGTTCGTGATGTTCTCCCGCATGCAGGGCGGCACCCGGATGGGGTTCGGCTTCGGCAAGTCGCGGGCCAAGCAATTGAGCAAAGACATGCCCAAGACCACGTTCGCCGACGTCGCCGGCGTCGACGAGGCGGTCGAGGAGCTCTACGAGATCAAGGACTTCCTGTCCAACCCGTCCCGGTATCAGGCGCTGGGCGCCAAGATCCCGAAGGGCGTGCTGCTGTACGGGCCGCCCGGTACCGGCAAGACGCTTCTGGCCCGCGCGGTCGCCGGCGAGGCCGGGGTGCCGTTCTTCACGATCTCCGGCTCGGACTTCGTCGAAATGTTCGTAGGCGTCGGTGCTTCCCGGGTGCGCGACCTGTTCGACCAGGCCAAGCAGAACAGCCCCTGCATCATCTTCGTCGACGAGATCGACGCGGTCGGCCGCCAGCGCGGCGCGGGCCTTGGCGGCGGCCACGACGAGCGCGAGCAGACACTGAATCAGCTGCTGGTCGAGATGGACGGGTTCGGTGACCGCACCGGCGTCATCCTCATCGCCGCGACGAACCGGCCCGACATCCTCGACCCGGCGCTGCTGCGGCCCGGCCGCTTCGACCGGCAGATCCCGGTGACCAACCCGGACCTCAACGGCCGCAAGGCGATCCTGCGCGTGCACTCGGCGGGCAAGCCGATGTCCCCGGACGCCGACCTCGACGGGCTGGCCAAGCGCACCGTCGGCATGTCGGGCGCCGACCTGGCCAACGTGATCAACGAGGCCGCGCTGCTGACCGCCCGCGAGAACGGCACCGTGATCACCGGAGCGGCGCTGGAGGAGGCCGTCGACCGGGTGATCGGCGGACCGCGCCGCAAGGGCCGAGTGATCAGCGAGCTGGAGAAGAAGATCACCGCCTACCACGAGGGCGGGCACACGCTGGCGGCGTGGGCGATGCCCGACATCGAGCCAATCTACAAGGTCACGATCCTTGCCCGCGGCCGAACCGGCGGCCACGCGGTGTCTGTGCCCGAGGACGACAAGGGCTTGATGACGCGCTCGGAGATGATCGCCCGGCTGGTGTTCGCGATGGGCGGTCGCGCCGCCGAGGAGCTCGTCTTCCGCGAGCCAACCACCGGCGCGGTGTCCGACATCGAACAGGCCACCAAGATCGCCCGGGGGATGGTCACCGAGTACGGGATGAGCGCCAAGCTCGGCGCGGTGCGCTACGGCACCGAGCACGGCGACCCGTTCCTCGGCCGCACGATGGGCACGCAGCCCGACTACTCGCACGAGGTCGCCCGCGACATCGACGACGAGGTGCGCAAGCTCATCGAGGCCGCCCACACCGAGGCGTGGGAGATCCTCACCGAATACCGCGACGTGCTCGACACACTGGCCGGTGAACTGCTGGAGAAGGAAACCCTGCACCGCGCAGACCTGGAGGCGATTTTCGCGGACGTGACGAAGCGACCGCGGCTGACGGTGTTCGACGACTTCGGCGGCCGGATCCCGTCGGACAAGCCGCCGATCAAGACGCCGGGCGAGCTGGCGATCGAGCGTGGCGAGCCGTGGCCGCCGCCGGTCCCGGAGCCGGCGTTCAAGAAGGCGATCGCCGAGGCCAGCGAGCAGGCCGAGGCTGCCCGCGGGGCGAACGGCAACGGCCACCCCGGCAGTCGCGACGGCGTGGCGCCCGCCGCACCGGTGCCGACGGCCACTCAGCCCGACTACGGCGCTCCGGCCGGCTGGCACGCGCCGGGTTGGCCGCCGCCACAGCAACATCCGCAGGGTTACTGGTATCCGCCGCCGGTGCAGCCGGGCCAGTGGCACCCGCATCCCGGGTATCCCGGCCACTATCCGCCGTACCAGCCACAGCCGCCCCAGGGTCAGCCAGTGCCCCAAGGCGACGCACCGCAATCCGGTGAGCCGAACGAGGACACGGACCGCCCGAATCCGTCGGCGCAGAGTTGATTCCGAACGGAGGCAACCTATGGCGCAGCCGAACTCCCGACCGCGACCCGCGTGCGTAACGGCACTGCCGAGCGCACCGGGGTCGTCGGCGACGACCCCGGTTTTCGATCAGGCGCGCGCCGAGGCCGCGATCCGCGAGCTGCTCTACGCCATCGGTGAGGACCCGGACCGCAGCGGCCTGCAGGAGACCCCGGCCCGGGTCGCGCGCACCTACCGGGAGATGTTCGCCGGCCTGTACATCGACCCGGATTCGGTGCTGAACACCACATTCGACGAACAGCATGACGAGCTGGTGCTGGTGAAGGAAATCCCGCTGTATTCCACCTGCGAGCACCACCTGGTTTCATTCCACGGCGTCGCACACGTCGGCTACATCCCCGGCGACCACGGCCGCGTCACCGGCTTGTCGAAGATCGCCCGGGTCGTCGACCTGTATGCCAAGCGCCCACAGGTGCAGGAGCGGCTCACCGGGCAGATCGCCGACGCGCTGATGCGCAAGCTCGATCCACGCGGTGTCATGGTGGTCGTCGAGGCCGAGCACCTGTGCATGGCGATGCGTGGTGTGCGCAAGCCCGGGGCGGTCACCACCACCTCGGCGGTACGCGGACAGTTCAAATGCGATGCGGCGTCACGGGCCGAGGCACTGGATCTGATCTTGCGGAAGTGAGCCCGACAAGCGTGCAGGTGATGGGAGTCGTAAACGTCACCGACGACTCCTTTTCTGACGGAGGGCTTTTCCTTGACCGCGACCGCGCGGTCGAACATGGCTTGGCGCTGGCCGCCGACGGTGCGGCGATCGTCGACGTCGGCGGCGAATCAACCAGGCCGGGTGCCACTCGCGTCCACCCCGCTGTCGAAACCGCGCGCATCCTTCCGGTAGTCAAGGACCTTGCGGCGGAGGGCATCACGGTCAGCATCGACACGATGCGGGCAGAAGTCGCCATGGCCGCGCTTGAGCAGGGCGCCCGGATCGTCAACGACGTGTCGGGCGGCCGCGCCGACCCAAACATGGTTTCGTTGGTCGCCGACGCAGGCGTGCCGTTGGTGCTCATGCACTGGCGCTCGGTGTCCTCGGCGCGACCACATGACGTGCCCGAGTACCGCGACGTGGTCGCCGACGTCAAGTCCGAACTGTTGGCCAATGTCGACGCCGCGGTGTCGGCCGGAGTAGATGCGGGGAAACTGATCATCGATCCCGGATTGGGTTTCGCCAAGACGGGACAACACAATTGGGCACTGCTACAGGCGTTGCCCGAGTTCGTCGCGACCGGTATTCCGGTGCTGGTCGGCGCCTCACGCAAGCGTTTCCTCGGCACATTGCTCGCCGATGCGCAGGGCCGCCCGCGACCGCCGGGCGGCCGTGAGACCGCCACCGCAGTGGTATCCGCACTGGCGGCGTTGCACGGCGCGTGGGGTGTGCGCGTGCATGACGTGCAAGCCAGTGTCGACGCGCTGAAGGTTGTCGAAGCCTGGGCGGCCGGCTGATGGCGGATCGAATCGAATTGCGCGGGTTGACCGTTCACGGCCGGCACGGTGTCTACGACCACGAGCGACGCGACGGCCAGGACTTCGTCGTCGACATCACGGTGTGGATCGATCTCGAAAATGCCGCCGCCACTGATGACTTGGCCGACACGCTCGATTACGGCGGGCTGGCGCAGCGCGCCGCCGACATCGTCGGCGGTCCCCCGCGAAAACTGATCGAGGCGGTGGCCGGCGAGGTCGCCGACGACGTGATGCGCGACGATCGCGTGCATGCGGTCGAGGTGGTACTGCACAAGCCGCAGGCCCCGATCCCGATGAACTTCACCGACGTTGCGGTGGTCGCGCGTCGTTCCCGGCGAGGCGGCCGCGGCGGCGGAGTCGTGCCGGCCGGGGCAGGGTCATGACGCGCGCGGTGCTGTCGATCGGCTCCAACCTCGGTGACCGGTTGGCACGGTTGCGGTCGGTCGTCGACGGCTTCGGTGACGCGGTCGTCGGGGTGTCGCCGGTATATGAAACCGCGCCGTGGGGGGGCCCAGGGCTTGTCCCCGATCAGGGGCCGTTTCTGAACGCGGTGCTCATAGTGGAGCACCCCGACTTCGACGGGCGAGCGTGGCTGAAGCGTGGACAGGAACTGGAGCAGGCCGCGCAGCGGGTTCGGGAGCGGCGTTGGGGCCCGCGCACCCTCGACGTGGACGTCGTCAGTTGCCGCAACGGCTCGGGCGAGATCATCCTGCACGAGCCGGACCTGGTGCTGCCGCACCCGCTCGCTCACCGGCGCGCGTTCGTGCTGGTGCCGTGGCTTGACGTCGATCCCGCCGCCGAGCTCACCGTGGACGGCGTCGGGTGCCCGGTCGCGCGTCTGCTCGCCGACATCACGCCCGCCGACCGGGCGGCGGTGGTGCGAACCGACCTGGTGCTGCGGTCGGAGCGCTGATGGGACCGACGCGCAAACGGGACCTGACGGTCGCGGTGGTCGTCGCCGCCGTCGTTGGATACGTACTCGTCACGATGCTGTACCGGTGGTTCCCGCCGATCACCCTGTTCACCGGGGTCTCGTTGCTGGTCGTGGCGATCGCCGAGGCGGTGTGGGCGTTCTACGTTCGGTCGAAGATCAACAATGGTCAGATCGGCAACGGCGGTGGCAGGCTGCACCCGCTGGCGGTGGCGCGCAGCGTGATGGTCGCCAAGGCGTCGGCGTGGGTCGGCGCGCTGGTGCTGGGGTGGTGGGTGGGGGTGCTGGTGTACCTGTGGCCCAAGCGGACGACGCTGCGGGTTGCCGGAGAGGACACCGCGGGCGCGATCGTCGCCGCGGTCAGCGCGCTGGCGTTGATCATCGCGGCGCTGTGGCTGCAGCATTGCTGCGAGAAGCCGGAGGAACCGCCGGACCCGCGAGAAGGGGCCACAGAATAGTCCATCGCCAAATCGCCGGAGTCGCACGACACGCGACGTGACCTCGCACGGGTACAGTCGGCGCATGACCGTTCTGAGCCGCGGCTCCCGGTCTCGGCGTGGCGGCCGCAGGCCGGGTTGGACGCTGGTGACGGCGTTGCTGGTGCTGGCCATCGGGGCCAGTTCCGCGCTGGTGTTCACCAACCGGGCGGAGTTGCTCAAGCTCGCCGTCATCCTGGCGCTGTGGGCCGCGGTCGTGGCGGCCTTCGTCTCGGTGATCTACCGCAGGCAGAGCGACCTCGATCAGGCCAAGGCTCGCGACCTGAAACTGGTCTATGACCTTCAGCTCGACCGCGAGATCTCGGCGCGGCGCGAATACGAGCTCGAGGTCGAGTCACAATTGCGGCGCGAGCTGGCCGAGGAATTGCGGGCTGACGCCGCCGACGAGGTGGCGGCGCTGCGGGCCGAGTTGGCCGCCCTGCGCAATAACTTGGAGATCCTGTTCGAAACCGACCTCTCGCATCGGCCGGCACTGGAGACCGAACGCACCACGGTCCGCGCGTACAGCGACTGGGATCGCGACGGCGCCGCGACCAACCGCGGTGAGGCCGCGCCGCGAGGGAGGTTCACGGCGTCGGCTCGCGGCGACATTGGCGTGGAGACGGCCGAAGAGGACCACATCATCGACGTGCCCGAGGAGCCGTTGGGCCGCCGGCATTGGGACGAGGAGCCGTTGGGCCGGCGGCATTGGGACGAGGAGCCGGTGGGCCGGCGACATCGGGACAAGGAGCCGAGCCGGGAACCGACGGAAAAGCCGGTGGGCCGGCGACACTCGATGGAGGACCAGCTGAGCCGGCGGCCATCCGGGCTTTATGTCCCTCCCGCGTACGGCGGCCAGCAGCCCGCGGCGTCGGAGCAGCGTTGGGCAACGACTCCCACATCGTCTCCCGAGCCGCCACCGCAACCGGTGTTCCGGCCGGAGCCCACCCGGCCGGAACCACCGGAGCCACGGCCACAGCCGTATTTCAGCCTGCACAAAGAACCCGAGCCCGAACCCGCCGAGGAGTGGCGGCCCGTTGCGGCCGAGGGTCAGTGGCTTCCGCCGGGCACGCCCGGCAGCAACTGGGTGTCGTCGGGCAATGGGTATTCCGCTGGCTATTCCGCTGGGTATTCCGCTGACTATTCCGCTGGCTCCGCGCCTGACTCCTTGGCCGGCTCCGTGGGGCCGGAAGTGGAGCCGTCACCGCCGGCGCCCGCGGAACCCCGAGATGCGCGGCATTCCAGCGCCGCGGAACCAGGCGGCGCCGCGACGGCCGCACCGCCGCCCGAGCCAACGCGGGTCGATCGACGGGACTACGGCGTCACCCCGTCCGGTCGCCGGGCGCGGCACTCCACCGGGGACTCGACCGGGGCCGACAGCTACCAAACGTCAGCGCCGCCACCACCGGCGGACAGCACCTTTCCGACCCCGCCGCCGGCCCCTGCGCCGGGGCCTGCGCCGGCGCCGCGACATCGCACCGCAGCGACGCCGGGCGATGACAGCCAGCATGCCGAGGGACAAGGGCAGTCCGTTGCGGAGTTGCTCGCCCGGTTGCAACAGGGTCCGCCGAGCGAGGGCGGTCGGCGTCGTCGCCGCCAGGATTAGGTAAGCTCGATGCGACCGTCCGGTACCGGCACAGCAGGACCGGAACGTTTTTCAATGAACTTGCGAGGTCGTCTGCGATGGAGCAGCTCGACGGGCTGCGCCCGGCCCGGCTGACGGTCGGTATCATCTCCGCCGGCCGGGTCGGCACGGCGTTGGGGGTGGCGCTGGAACGCGCCGGCCACATCGTCGGCGCATGCAGTGCGGTGTCGCACGCTTCCCGGCAGCGGGCCGCGCGCCGGCTCCCGGACACGGCGATTTCGCCACCGCACGAGGTCGCGGCGCGAGCCGAGCTGTTGTTGCTGGCGGTTCCCGATTCGGAGCTGAGCAACCTGATCTCCGGGCTGGCCGCGACCCACGCCGTCCGGCCGGGCACGATCGTGGCACACACCTCAGGTGCCAACGGGATCGGTGTGCTGGCGCCGCTGGCCGAGCAGGACTGCATCCCGCTGGCCATCCATCCTGCGATGACGTTCACCGGATCCGACGAGGACGTCGCCAGGGTGCCGGACACCTGCTTCGGCATCACGGCCGTCGACGACGTCGGATACGCGATCGCCCAGTCGCTGGTGCTCGAGATCGGAGGCGAGCCGTTCCGGGTCCGCGAGGACGCGCGCACGCTGTACCATGCGGCGTTGGCGCACGCGAGCAACCACGTCGTGACGGTGGTGCTCGACGCGGTCGACGCGCTGCGGGCCGCGTTGTGGGGCCAGGAGCTGCTTGGTCAGCAACTGGTCACCGACGAGCCGGGCGGCATCGCCGAGCGGGTGATCGGCCCGTTGGCGCGGGCGTCGGTGGACAATGCGCTGCAACGCGGGCAGGCGGCGCTGACGGGTCCGGTCGCCCGCGGCGACGCGGTCGCGGTCGCGGATCATCTGGCTGTGCTGGGAGAGGTGGATTCCGAACTGGCGCAGGCATATCGAGCGAACTCGATGCGCACCGCGCAGCGATCACACGCGCCGGCGGAGGTCTTCGCCGCGCTGGCGGCAAATTCGAATCGAGCGGGGTGCGGTGACGACTAAGTCCGCGAAGAGGTTTCACCCCGGCGAGCTCAACGTGTACTCCGCGCCGCGTGACGTGGCCGATGTCACCCGGGCGCTGCGGCAGACGGGTCGGCGGGTGATGCTGGTGCCCACGATGGGCGCGCTGCACGAAGGGCATCTGGCTTTGGTGCGAGCCGCAAAGCGAGTTCAAGGCTCCGTCGTCGTCGTGTCGATCTTCGTCAACCCGCTGCAGTTCGGTGCGGGAGAAGACCTCAGCACCTACCCGCGGCCACTCGACACCGACCTGCAGCTGCTGCGCGACGAGGGTGTCGAGGTGGTATTCACGCCCAGTGTCGAAGACATGTACCCGGATGGTCTGCGGACGACGGTAAACCCGGGGCCGCTCGGGTCGGAGCTGGAAGGCGCCGCGCGCCCAACGCATTTTGCCGGCGTGTTGACGGTCGTGTTGAAGCTGCTGCAGATCGTGCGGCCGGACCGGGTGTTCTTTGGCGAGAAGGACTATCAGCAGCTGGTGCTGATCCGTCAGATGGTGACCGACCTCAACGTCGAGGTGGCCGTGGTCGGCGTGCCGACCGCGCGCGAACCCGACGGGTTGGCGATGTCGTCACGCAACAGCTACCTGGACCCGACGGAGCGCGAGCTGGCCGGCGCGTTGTCGGCGGCGCTGCTGGCCGGAATGTACGCGGGGTCCGGCGGCGCGGAGGCCGCGCTCGACGCCGCGCGCGCCGTGCTCGACGAGGTTCCGGCGATCGAGGTCGACTACCTGGAATTGCGTGGTGTCGCGCTTGAACCCACGCCGCCGAGCGGGCCCGGCCGGCTGCTGGTGGCCGGAAGGCTTGGCACGACACGACTTCTGGACAACATCGCAATAGACATCGGAGCAACCGCCGGCACCGACGGGCGGCAACCCGCCGGGTCGGATGTTCAGCATGAATTGCCTTGGAGGAATTGATGTTACGAACCATGCTGAAGTCGAAGATTCACCGGGCCACGGTGACGCAGGCCAACCTGCACTACGTGGGCTCGGTGACGATCGACGCGGACCTGATGGACGCCGCCGACCTGCTCGAGGGCGAGCAGGTCACCATCCTCGACATCGAAAACGGGAACCGGCTGGTGACCTACGCCATAACCGGGGAGCGCGGCAGCGGTGTGATCGGGATCAACGGCGCCGCGGCGCATCTGGTGCATCCCGGCGACCTGGTGATCATCATCGCATATGCGATGCTCGACGACGCCGAGGCGCGTGATTACCGGCCGCGCATCGTGTTCGTCGACGCCGACAACAAGCAGGTCGATCTCGGCCCACACGGCGACGATCCGGCGTACGTCCCGGATGATTTCGGCCTGGTGTCGCCGCGGTGAGCAGGAACGAAGTAACTCGAGAACGGCAGAGGTAGCTGTGCTGCTCGCGATCGACGTCCGTAACACCCACACCGTCGTCGGGTTGATTTCCGGGTCAGGTGCACACGCAAAGGTGGTGCAGCACTGGCGGATCCGCACCGAGTCGGAGGTCACGTCCGACGAATTGGCGCTCACCATCGACGGGCTGATAGGTGATGATTCGGAGCGGCTGACCGGCGCCGCCGGGTTGTCGACGGTCCCATCGGTGCTGCACGAGGTGCGGGAGATGCTCAACCAATACTGGCCGTCGGTGCCGCACGTGCTGATCGAACCGGGCGTACGCACCGGCATCCCGCTGTTGGTCGACAACCCGAAGGAAGTGGGAGCCGACCGGATCGTCAATTGTCTTGCGGCTTATCACAAGTACGGTACAGCCGCGATCGTCGTCGACTTCGGCTCGTCGATCTGCGTGGACGTGGTATCGGCCAAGGGTGAATTCCTCGGCGGGGCAATCGCACCGGGTGTTCAGGTGTCGTCCGACGCGGCGGCCGCGAGGTCGGCGGCGCTGCGGCGGGTCGAGCTGACCCGGCCGCGTTCGGTGGTCGGTAAGAACACCGTCGAGTGCATGCAGGCCGGCGCGGTGTTCGGGTTCGCCGGCCTGGTCGACGGGCTGGTGTCGCGGATTCGCGAGGATGTCGACGGCTTCGGTGGCAGCGACATCGCGGTGGTCGCGACGGGGCACACTGCGCCGCTGGTGCTGCCCGACCTGCACACCGTGCAGGACTACGACCGCCACCTGACGCTAGAAGGCCTGCGGCTGGTGTACGAGCGCAACCGGGACAGCCAGCGCGGCCGCCTCAAGTCGGCGCGTTAGCGTCGGCGTGCAGCACTCGTGGCGGCGGCGACGGATAGCCGGTCTCGGGCTAGAAGAACGTCCGGATCAGTTCGGCGACCCGATCGTCGGCGTCGAGCATCGGTATCAGCTGCCACTTGTCGAACGTCGTGCACGGATGCGAGATACCGAACTGCAGCCAGCTGCCGACCTCGACACGCGGCCGATCAGACCGGCCGACCCGCAGGAACGCGTGTTGATCGTGGAGTTTGGTGACGCGGCTCTCGGAAAGGCCGTACGGCACGGGCAGATCCTGGTCGAACGACACGTCGCGGCGGCCCATCGTCAGCACCGCCAGATCGGGCTCCGGTCGGGATATCACCTGGGCCCACACGCTCAGCGCGGGCTTCAGTCGGGCCGGTTGCGCGCCCGGCCGGGTCAGCGGCGACGTCCGCGCATACAGACCGTCGTCATGCGTCAGATAGCAGCCACTGCGGACGATCGTGCGTACCGACAGCCCGGCCGGCCAGCTTGTCAACACGTCGGCGACCGCGTCGAAGTACGTGCTGCCGCCGGCCGTGACGACGATGTCGTCGATCTCGAACACAGCGGCCAGGCGCAGCACCGCCGAGCGCATCTGCGTCAAGTAATCGGTGACCGGGGCAAGCCCGCCCGGACCGATGTCGTGACCCAGCGCCGCCTCGTAGCCGGCGACACCGACCAGGCGCAGCTGCGGGCATGCGGCCGCGGCTCGGGCCACCTCGTCGACGGCTTGGGCCGACCGGCATCCGGTCCGGCCGCCCGCCATGCCCACCTCGACGCACACCTCAACGGGCCGACCGGCCCCCGCCAGCTCCGCCGCCATGATTTCGACGGCCCGCACAGAATCCACCCAGCACAGCAGCCGAAAATCTGGGTGTGCCGCCAATTCCATCGCGAGCCAGCGCAATCCCGCCGGATCCACCAGTTCGTTGGCCAGGATCACGTCCCGAACCCCAAACGCGCGGTAGATGCGTACCTGGCCGATCGTTGCCGCGGTGATGCCGCACGCACCCGCGTCGAGCTGGCGGGCGAACAGCTGCGGGGCCATGTGGGTCTTGGCGTGTGGCGCCAGCTGCACGCCGGCGTCCCGGCACCACAGCGCCATCGTCGCGACGTTGTGCGTCAAGGCATCGGCGCGAAGCACACACACCGGGCCGGTCGCGCCGTCGAACAGGCTCGGCCGCGTCGCACAGATCTCCGCCGGAGTGCGACCGCACCACGATGCGGGCAGCCCCTTGAACCGCCAGTCCAGCCGATCGTCGCCGAGCGCCGCCACCGCTGCCGCATCGAAAAGCGCCGTCATCCGTTCATTTAAGCTGGCAGGTCGTGACTGATTCGCGGGACACCCAGGCCGATGCTCCGGAGCAGTTCCGGATCCGCCAGGCCAAGAGGGAGCGGATGCTCGCCGAGGGCGCCGACCCGTATCCCGTCGCGGTGGCTCGCACCCACACGCTCAAGCAGATCCGCGAGGCCTACCCCGATCTGGCGCCGGACACCACGACCGGCGACGTGGTCGGCGTGGCGGGCCGGGTGATTTTCCTCCGCAATTCCGGCAAGTTGTGCTTCGCCACACTGCAGGACGGTGACGGCACTCAGCTGCAGGTCATGGTCAGCCTGGCGGGCGTCGGCCAGGAAGCGTTGGACGCGTGGAAGGCCGACGTCGACATCGGCGACATCGCGTTCGTGCACGGCGAGGTGATCAGCTCCAGGCGCGGCGAGCTGTCGGTGCTTGCCGACTCCTGGCAAATGGCGTCCAAGGCGCTGCGGCCGCTGCCGGTGGCGCATAGGGAAATGAGCGAAGAGTCCCGGGTACGGCAGCGCTACGTCGACCTGATCGTGCGCCCCGAGGCCCGAACCATTGCCCGCCAGCGCGTCGCGGTGGTGCGGGCACTGCGGTCAGCGCTGGAACGCCGCGGGTTCATCGAGGTGGAGACCCCGATGCTGCAAACCTTGGCGGGCGGCGCCGCCGCTCGGCCGTTCGTCACGCACTCGAATGCGCTCGACATCGACCTGTATCTGAGAATTGCCCCCGAGCTATTCCTGAAGCGGTGCGTGGTGGGGGGTTTCGACCGGGTCTTCGAGCTGAACCGCGTGTTCCGCAACGAGGGCATCGATTCGACGCATTCCCCGGAATTTTCGATGCTCGAAACGTACCAGGCTTATGGAACATACGATGATTCGGCGGTAATGACGCGGGAGCTAATCCAAGAGGTCGCCGACGAGGCGATCGGCACCAGACTCCTGTCGCTGCCCGACGGCAGCACCTACGACCTAGACGGCCAATGGACGACGATAGAAATGTATCCGTCGGTATCGGAAGCGCTGTCCGAAGAGATCACCCCGGACACCACCATTGAGCATCTTGTGGACATCGCAAGAAACGTCGGCGTCGAGCTTACGAAGAACCGTCCGTATGGACACGGCAAGCTGGTCGAAGAATTATGGGAGCACACCGTCGGCAAGCAGTTGTATGCTCCCACCTTCGTGCGCGATTTTCCGGTGGAGACCACCCCGTTGACGCGCC
Source organism: Mycobacterium sp. (assembly GCF_035640695.1). GTDB lineage: Bacteria > Actinomycetota > Actinomycetes > Mycobacteriales > Mycobacteriaceae > Mycobacterium. The sequence continues at coordinate 16,137 of NZ_DASQVQ010000153.1, read as the reverse complement.
AGCACCGCAGCATCCCCGGGGTCACCGAGAAGTGGGATCTTTACGTTCGTGGAATCGAACTTGCCACCGGATATTCTGAACTCATCGATCCCGTCGTGCAACGACAGCGATTCGCAGCTCAGGCGCGAGCGGCCGCCGCGGGAGACGAAGAGGCGATGGCACTCGACGAGGATTTCCTGGCCGCGATGGAGTATGCGATGCCGCCATGCACCGGCACCGGAATGGGCATCGATCGACTGATGATGGCATTGACCGGACTGGGTATTAGAGACACCGTTTTGTTTCCGATAGTTCGGCCTCACAGCGGGTGAGCAGGTTGTGCCCCGTTGTTGTCCAGAACGGATTTGTATGGCACATTGGTGGCTAGTCGGAATCAGCGCGCCCAGCATCGTTTGAGTGCGCATGGTTTTTAGAAGGGGCAGTTCGCGCAATGGCAAAGAAAGTAACCGTCACGTTGGTCGATGATTTCGACGGTGAAGGAGCAGCCGATGAGACCGTGGAATTCGGACTCGACGGTGTGAGCTACGAGATCGACCTGTCCACGAAGAATGCAAAAAAGCTGCGTGAAGATCTGAAGGCATGGATCGATGCCGGCCGACGCGTCGGCGGTCGGCGCAGGGGCCGGTCGTCGGGTCGCGGCCGCGCTGCCATCGACCGTGAGCAGAGCGCGGCCATCCGGGAATGGGCCCGGCGAAATGGCTACAGCGTCTCCACGCGCGGACGCATCCCGGCCGATGTCATCGAGGCATTTCACGCGGCGTCCTGAGGCTTTCTGAGCTGCGGTTTTCGCATCGGCGGGCGGCCGTTCGCTGGGGGCGAACGGTCACCGCCGATACCGGGAAACGTTTTCGCCGCCGCCGGCGTTGGACCTGGCAACGCGGATCCGCCGCGCCATTCGGGACGTGTCGAGGCGGAGCGAGCCGCTCCTATGGTGGGGCACCCGGGGCGGTGGCCCATTAGAGTGGATAGCAGGTGCCGATGTGCTTGCACAGGCCGTCCGCGTGCACCTACTGGTGAGGGAGAGCAGGTAACCACCGATGTTCGAGAGATTTACCGACCGCGCACGGCGCGTCGTCGTCTTGGCTCAGGAAGAAGCCAGGATGCTGAACCATAACTACATCGGGACCGAGCACATCCTCCTTGGGCTTATCCACGAGGGTGAGGGCGTCGCTGCCAAGTCGCTCGAGTCGCTGGGCATCTCGCTGGAAGGCGTTCGCAGCCAGGTCGAGGAGATCATCGGCCAGGGCCAGCAGGCGCCGTCCGGCCACATTCCCTTCACCCCGCGCGCGAAGAAGGTGCTCGAGCTGAGCCTGCGTGAGGCGTTGCAGCTGGGCCACAACTACATCGGCACCGAGCACATTCTGCTCGGTCTGATCCGTGAGGGCGAGGGCGTCGCGGCGCAGGTGCTGGTGAAGCTCGGCGCCGAGCTGACGCGGGTGCGTCAACAAGTCATCCAGCTGCTGAGCGGCTACCAGGGCAAGGAGACCGCGGAGGCCGGCACCGGCGGCCGCGGTGGCGAGTCCGGCAACCCGTCCACTTCGCTGGTGCTGGATCAATTCGGCCGCAACCTGACCGCGGCCGCGATGGAGGGCAAGCTGGACCCGGTCATCGGCCGGGAGAAGGAAATCGAGCGGGTTATGCAGGTGCTGAGCCGGCGCACCAAGAACAACCCGGTGCTGATCGGCGAACCCGGCGTCGGCAAGACGGCCGTGGTCGAGGGTCTGGCGCAGGCGATCGTGCACGGCGAGGTCCCCGAAACACTGAAGGACAAGCAGCTCTACACGCTGGATCTGGGCTCGCTGGTGGCGGGCAGCCGCTACCGCGGTGATTTCGAGGAGCGCCTGAAGAAGGTGCTCAAGGAGATCAACACCCGCGGCGACATCATTCTGTTCATCGACGAGCTGCACACGCTGGTCGGTGCCGGTGCCGCCGAGGGCGCGATCGACGCCGCGTCGATCCTGAAGCCGAAGCTGGCCCGCGGCGAGCTGCAGACCATCGGCGCCACCACGCTCGACGAGTACCGCAAGTACATCGAGAAGGACGCCGCCCTGGAGCGCCGTTTCCAGCCGGTGCAGGTCGGTGAGCCGACAGTCGAGCACACGATCGAGATCCTGAAGGGTCTGCGCGACCGATACGAGGCGCACCACCGGGTGTCGATCACCGACTCCGCGATGGTGGCCGCGGCCACGCTGGCCGACCGCTACATCAACGACCGGTTCCTGCCGGACAAGGCGATCGACCTGATCGACGAGGCCGGCGCGCGGATGCGGATCCGCCGGATGACGGCGCCGCCAGATCTGCGCGACTTCGACGAAAAGATCGCCGAGGCGCGCCGCGAGAAGGAGTCCGCGATCGACGCGCAGGACTTCGAAAAGGCCGCAAGCCTGCGTGACCGGGAGAAGTCGCTGGTCGCTCAGCGGGCCGAGCGTGAGAAGCAATGGCGTTCGGGCGATCTCGACGTGGTCGCCGAGGTCGACGACGAGCAAATCGCCGAGGTGCTGGGGAACTGGACCGGTATCCCGGTGTACAAGCTCACCGAGGCGGAGACCAGCCGGCTGCTGCGCATGGAGGAGGAGCTGCACAAGCGGATCATTGGCCAGGAGGACGCCGTCAACGCGGTCAGCAAGGCGATCCGTCGTACTCGTGCCGGGCTGAAGGATCCGAAGCGCCCGTCCGGCTCGTTCATCTTCGCCGGCCCGTCCGGTGTCGGTAAGACCGAGCTGTCAAAGGCGCTCGCGGAATTCCTGTTCGGCGACGACGACGCGCTGATCCAGATCGACATGGGCGAGTTCCATGACCGGTTCACCGCGTCGCGGCTGTTCGGTGCGCCTCCGGGGTACGTCGGCTACGAGGAGGGCGGCCAGCTGACCGAGAAGGTGCGGCGCAAGCCGTTCTCGGTGGTGCTGTTCGATGAGATCGAGAAGGCGCACCAGGAGATCTACAACAGCCTGTTGCAGGTGCTCGAGGACGGCCGGTTGACCGACGGCCAGGGTCGCACGGTCGACTTCAAGAACACCGTGCTGATCTTCACGTCGAACCTTGGCACCGCGGACATCTCCAAGGCGGTCAGCCTGGGCTTCTCGCCGGGTGGCGGTGACAACAACTACGAGCGGATGAAGCAGCGAGTCAACGACGAGCTGAAGAAGCACTTCCGCCCGGAGTTTCTCAACCGCATCGACGACATCATCGTCTTCCACCAGCTGACCAAGGACGAGATCATCCGCATGGTGGACCTGATGGTGAGCCGGGTGGAGAAGCAGCTCAAGACCAAGGACATGGCGCTCGACCTGAAGCCGAGGGCCAAGGAGCTGCTGGCCAAGCGCGGGTTCGATCCCGTGCTTGGGGCGCGACCGCTGCGGCGCACGATCCAGCGAGAGATCGAGGACGCCCTGTCGGAGAAGATCTTGTTCGATGAGGTTGGTCCCGGCCAGCTCGTCACGGTCGACGTCGAGAACTGGGACGGCGAGGGCTCCGGCGAAGATGCTGTGTTCAGCTTCGCCGGTATGCCCAAGCCAGCCAAGGCGTCCGAGGCCGACCTGGCAAAGGCCGAGCCGGCCGCGACCGGCGGCAGCCACGCGGCAAAGTAACCCGCGCACGTCTAGCGAAACGGGCGGTACCCTCACCGGGGTATCGCCCGGTTCGTTTTTGACCCGTCCCAGAAAGGCGCCCCGTGCTGACCGTCACGACCAACGGCACCGCGGTCGAGGCGGTGCCGGCGACCGATGTCGCCTGCTACACCGCGTCCCAGCTTGGTTACGGCGGCGCACCACAGGCACAACAGCCGCAGCCGCAGCCCCAACCGCATGGCGTGGGGCTGAGTCGACGAGCGGATTAGCGGACCGCATCGCGCATGAGGGATGCGATTGACGCCTCAAGCCGGTCCGGTTTCTAGGAGTGCGGCGGCAGCATCGCGAACATCTGCTCGGCGATCGACAGCAGCCATCCCCCGGCACTTGAACCGTGGTAGCGCGGCCAATTCATCTGGACGCTGACCACCCACGGTTGGCCGCCGCGGTCGACGGCATACCAGCTGAATGTCAAGTCGCCGGGTAGGTTTCCGGCCTTGGCGCCGACATAAGGCCACTGTGCCGGGTCGAGATCGATGCCAGGGATCGCCGACATGATCTGCTTGACCGGTGCGGCGACACCGATGGCGCCGACCTGAAGGGCGGCATGCACGCGGCAGATGTCTTCTGCGCTGCCGTACCACTCCGCGCCATACGTGGACGCCGGGGTGTGCGTGCGATTCGGATCAGGTTGATAAGGACGCGAATTCGTCTGCTGCAGCAGCTGTGCCCGCGCCTGTGGCCCGACCTTGGCGGCCTGCTTCCACTGCTCACGCAGATCTGGTTGCCCCCAGCCGACCGAGAACAGCTCGTGCATCGTCGGGAACGGCGTCATGCTCGCCGGGTCGTGGTGGCCGGCGTCGACGAGCGCCCGCTCGACGGCGCGTGTGCCGACCCGGTCAATGAGCAGGTCGGTGGCCATGTTGTCGCTGTTGGCGATCATCTTTTCGGCGGCCGTGCGGACGGTGACCTGCGCGCCCGGCGGTAACGTCTCCAGCCCCGACGACCCGACCGCCTTCGCTTGGCCGGTGATCGTCAACTTGTCGGTCCAGGAAACGGTGCCGGCCTTCACCGCGTCTACCACCGCGTACAGCACGTAGAGCTTGAAAATCGATGCCAGAGGCAGGGATTGGGCGGTGTTGGCGCCGGCGATGGGTTCGCAGCGGCCGTCGTTGACCTTGGCGACCTGATAGGAAAACCGTGCGCCGGATTTGGACAACTCGCGGTCGGCGTCGGCCCACGATGTGATCGCCGGCTTCTGCAATTGCACGTCGAACCGGTCGACCATGCTGTCCGAATCGACGTGAATCTCGATGTTCTGTCTCGCGCCGAACGACGTGACCAGGTGGAGAGTGGCCGCCCCGGCGCCGATGTCGACCCCGGAAACCGTGAACGGCCGGTCCCACCACAGCCGATCCATCGTCGTGCCGACCGGGTCCACCATGTCCGGTGCCGCCAACGTGCGAACACCGACCGGGCCGATCGGCCAATCCGAGTTCAGCATGTCCATGGTCTGCTTGGCGCGCAGACCGACCGGTGTGTTCATGCTGATCCGAACGCCCGCGCTGGTCAGCGGCGCCGCGGGCGTCGTGGCACAACCGCAAGCCAGGACACCGACCAGCGCGACCGCGGGCATGACCGCCGCGGCGCGGGAAAGCGCCCGGCTTGCGTTACGCCTTGGCGCCGGTCCCCGCAACGTCCAACACAACCTCGAACTCCAGCAGCGACGCGCCGGTCGCTACCGGGTTCTCCCGATGCCCGGCGTGCGCGTGAATGGCGGGTCCGGTGGCCCATGCCTGGAACGCTTCTTCGGACTCCCATTGCGTCACCACGAAGTAGCGGTTCTCGCCCTTGACCGGGCGCAGCAGCTGGAAACCCAGGAAACCGGGCTGGCTGTCGACGGCGTGTGCGCGGTGGGCGAATCGTTTCTCAAGCTCAGGTCCGGCGTCGGGCGGAACCTCGATTGCGTTGATCTTCACCACGGGCATGCTGCTTAGGCTACCGCGCGGCCGTGGCCCGATCCGGCAGCGGTGGAAGATGTCAGCGTGGGTGGCGATCTGCTGACCGACCGCGGCGGCCATGGTGAGCCGCTGGTCCTCGTCCACGGGCTGATGGGCCGCGGCAGCACATGGTCGCGCCAGTTGTCGTGGCTCACCGAACTTGGGCGCGTCTACACCTACGACGCGCCATGGCACCGCGGCCGCGATGTGATCGATCCCCATCCGATCAGCACCGAACGGTTCGTCACCGACCTCGTCGACGCGGTCGCCGCGCTGGGCCGACCCGCCACGCTGATCGGGCATTCGATGGGTGGGTTGCACGCGTGGTGTATGGCGGCGGACCGGCCCGAACTGGTGTCGGCCCTCGTCGTTGAGGACATGGCACCGGATTTCCGTGGCCGGACGACCGGCCCGTGGGAACCATGGTTGCATGCCTTGCCCGAGGAATTTGTTTCGGCGCAGGCGGTTTTCGACGAGTTCGGCCCGATCGCCGGCCAGTACTTCCTGGACGCGTTCGACCGCACGCCCACCGGCTGGCGGCTGCACGGCCACGTCGAGCGGTGGATAGAGATTGCCGCCGAGTGGGGGAGACGCGACTACTGGGAGTCCTGGCGCGCCGTGCGCGTCCCGGCCCTGCTGATCGAGGCCGGCAACTCCATCACACCACCCGCGCAGATGTCAGCAATGCACGAAACCGGTTATCACACAACGTATGTCAGGGCAGACGCCGCGGGCCATCTGGTCCACGACGAGGCGCCAGAGTTGTACCGCGAAGCGGTGCGCGAATTCGTATCCAAGCGCTAGCGGCGCTCGCCCATCGCCCCGGGGGCCGGCCACGCCGGGTTCTGCTCGAAGCGGGTCCGGACCGCATCCAGGTCATGCTCGACCCGAAACGCGTCGCGATCGCCGTCGAACAGCCGCCCGACCATCGGCGCCGACACCTGAAACTGGTCGAGGCGCATGCGCAGGGAACCGGAGCGGTGTGCGGCCCGGGTGATCGCGGCGGCCAGCACGAACGGGGCCAGCAGAATCAAGAACGTCAATATCACGGCCATGGCGGTAATTGTTCGGCGGTGAATATTCCGCCAACAGTGGCAGGACTGACGCACTGAGATAAGATACTGCCATGTTGAGATCAGTGGCTGCCTTGGTGCTCGAAGACCTCGCCGTGTTCGAGTTCGGCGTGGTTTGCGAGGTCTTCGGCATCGACCGCAGGGCCGACGGCGTTCCGAATTTCGAATTCCGGGTCTGCGGCCCTGAGGCCGGAAAGCCCTTGCAGACGACGATCGGCGCGCAGGTGATTCCCGAGCATGGCCTGAATGGTCTGAAGGGCGCCGATCTGGTCGCGGTCCCCGCGGTGTCCGGCAAGCCGTATCCCGAGGAGGCGCTTGATGCGCTGCGGGATGCCGCCAGGGCGGGATCGACGATTCTGACGGTCTGCTCGGGCGCGTTCGTCGCGGGAGCGGCCGGCCTGCTCGACGGGCGGCGGTGCACCACACACTGGATGCACGCCGACGAGCTGCAGCGCATGTACCCCACCGCGAAGGTGGACCGCAACGTGTTGTTCGTCGACGACGGTGACCTGATCACCAGCGCAGGCACCGCGGCGGGCATCGATGCGTGCCTGCACCTGGTGCGGCGTGAACTCGGCAGCGCGATCACCAACACGATCGCGCGCCGCATGGTGGTGCCGCCGCAACGTGACGGCGGCCAGCGACAGTTCATCGTCCAGCCGGTGCCGGTGCACTGTTCGGAGGGCTTTGCGCCGCAACTGGATTGGATTCTGGCCAACCTCCGCGAGGCGCACTCGGTGCAGGCGATGGCGCAGCGCGCGCACATGTCGCCGCGGACGTTCGCCCGGCGGTTCGTCGAGGAGACCGGCACGACGCCGATGCAGTGGGTGACCGATCAGCGGGTGCTGTTCGCGCGCCGGCTGCTGGAGGAGACCGACCTCGACGTCGACCGCATCGCCGATCGGGTCGGCTTCGGCACGGCGACGCTGCTGCGCCACCACTTCCGCCGGTTGGTCGGGGTGACGCCGTCGGTGTACCGGCGCAGGTTCGCCTGCTCCGCCGCCCCCGAGGCCGAGTCGGCCTAACGGACCGCCGCGAAACTCAACATGTTGCGTCGCGCGTCGGCGTCACCGTTTGAGTGTCGCGCAAAACTAGCCCTCGCCGACCAATGCGTAGCGGCCGTCGGCCGTCGACTCCACCAGCCCGTCGGCCAGCAGCGAGTCCAAGGCGCGATCGCGCTGGATGGTGTCGGCCGGCCATGCCACCTCAAGCTGGGCTCGCGTGACCGGGGACTCGTTGCCGCGCAACACATCCAGCAGCCTGCCGCGGACCTGCCGGTCGGTGCCGGCGTAGGTCTGGACGCGGCGCGGAGCGGACGGGGACGGATGACCGGCGGCCCGCCACGCGCAACCGGTGACCGGGCACACCCCGCAGCGCGGCGATCGCGCGGTGCAGACCAGCGCGCCCAGCTCCATCAGTGCCGCCGATAGCCGGGGCGCGCGGTGATCGCCGGGAAGCAGCTCGGCAACGTCGGCGAGGTCGCGGGCACTGGCGGCGGTGTCGGCCTCGCCACGAACGACGCGGGCGACGACGCGGCGCACGTTGGTGTCGACGACGGGAACCGGACGCCGGAACGCGAAGCACGCCACCGCCCGCGCGGTGTATGCCCCGACGCCGGGTAGCCGCATCAACGTGTCGACGTCGTCGGGCACCACCTCGCCGTGCTCCCGCGTGATCACGACCGCGCATTCGTGGAGCCGCTTCGCCCGACGCGGGTAACCCAGCTTGCCCCACGCCCGCAGCACGTCGGCGGCACTCGCGGCCGCGGTCGCGGGCGGCGTCGGCCAGCGACGCACCCACGCCTCCCAAACCGGCAGAACCCGGGCCACCGGTGTCTGTTGCAGCATGAACTCGCTAACCAGGATCTGCCAGGGCGTCACACCGGGCCGGCGCCACGGCAGGTCGCGATGCGCATGGTCATACCAACGGAGTAGCTCGGCCGGTTCGATCGTCACGGCGCCCCCGGGCACAATATGGCGCATGCCCTACACCAGCACGGGATCTCAGGCCGCCGACCGGGCGGCTCCGGCGACTGCTTGGAAGGCACTTAAGGATGGTAATGAGCGGTTCGTGGCAGGCAGGCCCGAACACCCCAGCCAAAGCGTGGAGCACCGCGCCAGCCTCGCCGCCGCGCAGAAGCCGACCGCGGTGGTTTTCGGCTGCGCCGACAGCCGGGTGGCCGCCGAAATCATCTTCGACCAGGGGCTCGGTGACATGTTCGTGGTGCGCACCGCCGGGCACGTCCTGGATTCGGCCGTGCTGGGCTCGCTGGAGTACGCCGTCACGGTGCTCGACGTGCCGCTGATCGTGGTGCTCGGGCACGACAGCTGCGGCGCCGTGAAGGCAACGCTGTCCGCGCTGGACGACGGCACCGTGCCGGGTGGTTACGTGCGTGACGTGGTCGAGCGCGTCACGCCGTCGATCCTGCTCGGCCGTCGCCAGGGGCTCAGCCGCGTCGACGAATTCGAGGCGCATCACGTGCTCGAAACCGCCGCGCAGCTGATGTCGCGGTCCAGCGCGATCGCCGACCGGGTCGACAAGGCCCAGCTGGCGATCGTCGGGCTGACCTATCACCTCGCCGACGGGCGCGTCGTTTTGCGGGATTGCATCGGCGACATCGGTGAATCGGCCGGCGACAGTTAGCCCCCGACACGCCGAAGCGGGTCGGACGAGTCGCAGTGACCTGGCCTTACCGTGAGAACGTGCTGGATCTGGAACCGCATGGCCCGCTGCCGTCGCAGATCTACTGGCGGCGCCGCGCCCTTGCGCTAGGGATCGCGGTATTCGTGATGGCGGCAGTGGTGGGGGTCACCGTGATGGTGGTGACCAGCAACGCCGGAGCGGGCACCAAACCCGCCAGCCCCGCGTCGGCCGCAGCCGCGAACCCGCAGCCCGAGGTGAAGACGCCGATCACGCCGGTGGTGCAACCGCCGGCACCGCCGACGGCAACCCCGACGACCGCCGTCATGCCGCCGCCGGTGCTCAAGGAGGGCGATGACTGCCCCGACTCCACGCTGGCGGTCAAGGGCATCACCAGCCAGCCGCAGTTCGTCGTCGGTGATCAGCCGAAGTTCACGATGGTCGTCACCAATATCGGACTGGTCGCGTGCAAGCGCGACGTCGGGGCCGCGGTGCTCGCGGCGTATGTGTACTCGCTCGACAACAACCGGCTGTGGTCGAATCTGGACTGCGCGCCGTCGAACGAGACCCTGGTCAAGACGTTCAACCCGGGCGAGCAGGTGACCACCGAGGTGACGTGGACCGGCATGGGCTCGGCGCCGCAGTGCCCGTTGCCGCGTCAACCGATCGGGCCCGGCACCTACAACCTGGTGGTGCAGTTGGGCAACCTGCGGTCGGCGCCGGTGCCGTTCATCATCGCCCAGCCGACGCCGCCCAGCGCTCAGCCCGCGCCCGGGGCACCCGGGCAACCGGCAGCACCGTCGCCGCCCGGCTGATCACGCCAGCGGGTCGGCGATCGTCGACTCGGCCAGCTGCGACAATCCTTCCCGGATGTGTCGCGCCCACATCTCGCCGATGCCCTCCACCTTCTCCAGGTCACTGGAGCTGGCGGCCAGCAGGCCCTGCAGCGATCCGAATTCCCGCACCAACAAGTCAATGTGAGCGAACTGCAGCCGCGGAATGGCCGCCATCGCGCGGTATCCGCGGGGGCTCATCGCCGAGTCCTGCGCCTCCGCCGTCGACGGATAACCGAAAACCTTTGACAGCGCGGTCAAGTCGAGCAGGTCGGCGTCGGACAGCTGATCGAGCTCGTCGAGCGTCGCGGCCACCTGACCGCCGGTGAGCGGCTGCGGGTTGGCGTGGTAGTCGCGCACGATCAGCTCGCGCGCCACGTCGTTGCCGCCCACCAGTTCTTCCAGCTGCAGCTTCAACTGCCGGCCGTCGGTGCCCAGTTCGACGACATGCTCATCGATCTCGAGGCTTATCCGGCGCACCATCTCCAGTCGCTGCACCACGGTCATCACGTCGCGCAGCGTCACAAAGTCCTCGATCTCCGCGGTGGACAGCTGGCGGCTCACCTCGTCGAGTCGGGCCTTGTAGCGCTCCAGCGTCGCGACGGCCTGGTTGGCTCGCGACAGGATGGTCGCCGAATCTGCCATCACGTGGCGTTCCCCCGCCACGTAGACCGTGACGATGCTCATCGAGTGGCTGACCGACACCACCGGGTAGCCGGTCTGGATTGCGGTGCGTTCGGCCGACCGATGGCGGGTGCCGGATTCGTCGGTCGGGATCGATGGGTCGGGCACCAGCTGGACGTTGGCCCGCACGATGCGGCTGCCGTCGACGGAAAGCACAAGCGCCCCATCCATTTTCGACAACTCGCGCAGGCGAGTCGGCGAGAAGCGGACGTCGAGCGAGAACCCGCCGTCGCAGATCGCCTCGACGCGTTCGTCGTAGCCGAGCACGATCAGCGCGCCGGTGCGGCCCCGCAGGATGCGCTCCAGCCCGTCGCGCAGGGCCGTGCCGGGCGCCAGCCGGCCCAGCGTCTCACGCAACGCCGGGTGCACCACCGGGGCCTTGGTGTCGGCGGGTTTTTCCGGCGTCGTCATGGCCAACCGTCCGCGTCGTCGGTTGGCTCGAGCAGCTGCATCTCGGTGGGGCCGAGCGGCGACTTGACGGCGATCTCATGCAACAACCCAAGCGCACCACTGATGGTCTTCGCCTGCATCGCGCACATTCCGCTCGGCACGGTCCGCACGCCGTGCGGAATCAGCGCGGTGGTGAAGCCCAGGCGGACCGCCTCGGCCAACCTACGTTCCATCCCGCCGACGCGGCGCAGGTCACCGGCCAGCCCCACCTCGCCGATCACCACCGCGGTGGTCGGCAGCGGCAGATCGCGGTACGCCGAGGCCATCGCCACCGCCACCGCAAGATCGGCGGACGGGTCGGTCAGCCGCATGCCGCCGACGGTGGACAGATAGATGTCGTGATCGAGGACGTTCATCTTGGCCCGCCTGCTGAGCACGGCACCGATCATCTCCGAGCGGGAGTAGTCGATGCCGCTGACCGCCCGCCGCGGCGTGCCGCCGGCGGGCTTGGCCAACAGCGCCTGCACCTCACCGATCAGCGGGCGTTTGCCGTCCAGCGTGACGGTGACAGCGGTCCCGGACACCGGCTCGGCACGCTGGTCCAGAAACAGCCCGGACGCGTCGGCCACACACTCAATCCCATTGTCGTGCAAGGTAAAACAGCCCACCTCGTCGGAGGCGCCGAAGCGGTTCTTGATACCGCGGACCATCCGCAATACCGAGTGCCGGTCGCCCTCGAAGTGCAGCACGACATCCACCAAATGCTCCAGCGTGCGCGGCCCCGCGATGGCACCGTCCTTGGTGACGTGGCCGACGAGGACCATCGCGACCCCCGAAGTTTTAGCCGCCGAGGTCAACGCGGCGGTCACCGCGCGCACCTGCGTGACGCCGCCGGTGACGCCGTCGGCGTCGGTGGTCGACATGGTCTGCACAGAGTCGACAACGACCAGGCTGGGCGTGACCGCCTCAATGTGGCCCAGCACCGTGTGCACGTCGGACTCCGCGGCGAGGAACACCTCGTCATGGGTGCAGCCGGTGCGCCCGGCCCGCAGCCGGATCTGTCCAGTCGACTCCTCGCCCGAGATGTAAAGGGCCCGGCGTCCGGCCTCGGCCCACCGGTGCACGACCTCGAGCAGCAGCGTTGACTTACCGACGCCGGGATCTCCGGCCAGCAGCGTGACCGAGCCGGGTACGACGCCACCGCCAAGCACTCGATCCAGTTCGCTGACGCCGGTCGGGTAGTGACGGGTGACGCCGGGCCGGATCGAGCTCATCGGCACGGCGGGCGACGCCGGCACGACAGACCGTTGCGCCTTGCCTGCCAGCGCCGTCGGCGCCGCGACCTCGTTGACCGTGCCCCAGGTGCCACAGTCCGGACATCGGCCCACCCACTTGGCCGTGACATGCTGGCACTCCGAGCATCGGTACCGGGTGCGAGTCTTGGCCACGCCGGAACGGTATCCGGATGGGCCGACAGATTGCTAGGGGTGGCCGCCCTGCGCGCCGCCTTGCGCGCCGCTCGAGCCGGGCACCTGATCGAGTCGCGGCGCGTTCGTGCCGGCCGTGATCGGCACCGGGACGGTGGTCTCGCCCGCGTGGGCGAACCGGAAGGTGAAGTTGTAGGACAGCCCGTTAGTGATCGGTTTGCTCAGCGTCACAGTCGCGGTGGCCGTTCTTGCGCCCTCCGTGGCGCTCAGTGCGCTGGCATCGCCCTCGGGGGTACCGGCCTCGGGGGTACCGACGATCAGTGCCCCACCCGCGGGTATCTCGCGGTTGCCGGTCACCGAGACGGACCCGAAGTCGGACGTGATGCTCACCAGGCTGTCGTTGATGTCCGACGACTGATTGGTGGCCACGAACAACAAGTCGACGGTCTTGCCGGGCTGCAGCGCGTCGCTGGTCTGGATGGCTCTGATCCGGATGTCGCGCAGCGCGATGTGGTTCACCGTGGCACTGGCACCGTTGACGGCCGGCTCGATCGACGCGGTTTGCGAGAGTTGCCCGGCACCGCAACCGGTCAGCGCGGCGGCGGCGACGAGCCCGCAAATCGCCAGCGCGCGGGGGGCTCGGGCGCGTCGGGGGAAACGGTTCACGGCGGTCTCCTGATCGGCAAAGCGCGGCACGGCGGGGCGGTCGACTATGCACAGTAGTAGGTGGCGCGAGACGACGGTAGCGGAGTGCCCCGACGGGGCCCCCGAGCCTGTGGATAAGAGCAGCGCAAGGGCCGGGACCGGTCCAGGCGAAGCACGAAATCGTCGTGCTGTCAACCCCTAGTGTTTACCTGCAGTGGCCCCTGACCTGCACCGTTGTTCAACACGTGGCTTCGCGCCGTGTTAGCATTGAGTGGCGAAAGGGGCTCGAATCAGATGATTTTTAAGGTCGGAGACACCGTTGTCTATCCACACCACGGTGCTGCGTTGATCGAAGCGATCGAAACCCGAACCATCAAAGGCGAACAAAAGGAATATCTCGTCTTGAAGGTTGCGCAGGGTGACTTGACGGTTCGAGTGCCCGCCGAAAATGCCGAGTATGTCGGTGTCCGCGACGTGGTCGGCCAGGAAGGCCTGGACAAGGTGTTTCAGGTGCTGCGCGCGCCGCACACCGAGGAGCCGACCAACTGGTCGCGCCGCTACAAGGCCAACCTCGAGAAGCTCGCCTCGGGTGACGTGAACAAGGTCGCCGAGGTGGTGCGCGACCTGTGGCGCCGCGATCAGGAGCGCGGCTTGTCCGCCGGTGAGAAGCGGATGTTGGCCAAGGCCCGCCAGATCCTGGTAGGCGAGTTGGCGCTGGCCGAGAACACCGACGACGCCAAGGCCGAGACCATCCTCGACGAGGTTCTGGCCGCCGCCTCCTGAGGCGATGAGCACCATCGCGGTCGTCCCGGCCGCGGGTTCGGGCGACCGATTGGCCGCCCGCGTTCCGAAGGCCTTCGTTGAGGTCGCCGGGCGCACCCTGCTCGACCGGGCCGTCGCCGGCCTGCTGCAGTCCGAGGTCGTGGACCGGGTCGTGGTGGCGGTGCCGCCGGACAGGACCGATCAGGCCGAACGGCTGCTCGGCGGGGCTGCAACGGTGGTGGCCGGCGGCGCCGACCGCAGTCGATCGGTGCGGCTCGCGCTGGGCGCTGTCGGCGGCGCCGAATACGTGCTGGTGCACGATGCCGCGCGCGCGTTGGCGCCGGCTGCGGTGATCGTGCGCGTGGTGGAGGCGTTGCGTGCCGGTCAGCCCGCGGTCATCCCGGTGCTGCCGCTGGCCGACACCGTCAAGGCCGTCGACGCGAACGGTGTCGTGATCGCGACACCCGAGCGGGCCGGATTGCGGGCCGTGCAGACGCCACAGGGCTTTCGCGCCGACCTGCTGCTGCGGGCCTACGAGCGGGCCGGCGAGGTGCCGGTGACCGACGACGCGTCCGTGGTCGAGCACATCGGCGGCCAGGTCCAGACCGTCGACGGCGACCCGCTGGCATTCAAGATCACCACGCCGCTGGATCTGCTGCTGGCCGAGGCCCTGCTGCGGGCCGACGGGTGACCGGCACGTTTCGCGTCGGGCTGGGCACCGACGTCCATCCGATCGAGCCGGGACGCCCATGCTGGCTGCTCTGCCTGCTGTTCGAGGACGCCGACGGCTGCGCCGGCCACTCCGACGGCGACGTCGCCGCGCACGCGCTGTGCGACGCGTTGCTGTCGGCGGCAGGCCTCGGCGACGTCGGGGAAGTGTTCGGAATCAATGATCCGCACTGGGACGGCGTGACCGGCGCCGACATGCTCGGCCACGTTCGCGGCCTGCTGCGCAGGGAGGGCTTCCGCGTCGGCAACGCGGTGGTGCAGGTGATCGGCAACAAGCCGAGGATCGGGCCACGCCGCGAGCAGGCGCAGACGGTGCTGTCGGACCTTCTCGATGCGCCGGTGTCGGTGTCGGCGACGACGACCGACGGGCTCGGGCTGACCGGCCGTGGTGAAGGGTTAGCCGCAATCGCTACCGCACTGGTCGTTCGGGCCGAATAGGCCGGTAAGCTGGCACGTCGTGACCGATCGCGCCAATTTGCGGCTCTACGACACCTACGCCGGTGCCGTGCGCGATTTCGTCCCAGAGCGCCCCGGGCGCGTGTCGATCTATCTGTGCGGCGCGACGGTTCAGGGCCTGCCGCATATCGGCCACGTGCGCAGCGGGGTGGCATTCGACGTGCTACGGCGCTGGCTGATGGCGCGCGGTTACGACGTGGCATTCATCCGCAACGTCACCGACATCGACGACAAGATCCTGAACAAGGCGGCCGACGCCGGTCGTCCGTGGTGGGAGTGGGCGGCGACGCACGAGCGCGCCTTCTCCGCCGCCTACGACGCGCTGGGGGTGCTGCCGCCGTCGGCCGAGCCGCGCGCCACCGGTCACATCACGCAGATCGTCGAGCTGATCGAGCGGCTGATCGACACCGGCCACGCGTACACCGGTGCCGGCGACGTGTACTTCGACGTGCTGAGCTTCCCGGAATACGGCCGGTTGTCCGGCCACCGGATTGAGGACGTCCATCAGGGCGAGGGCGTCGCGGCGGGCAAGCGCGACCAGCGTGACTTCACACTGTGGAAGGGCGCGAAGCCGGGAGAGCCGTCGTGGCCGACGCCGTGGGGACGCGGACGGCCAGGCTGGCATTCCGAATGTGTGGCGATGGCGCACCAGTACCTCGGCGCCGAGTTCGACATTCACTGCGGCGGCATGGATCTGGTGTTCCCCCACCACGAGAACGAGATCGCCCAGGCCCGCGCCGCCGGTGACCCGTTCGCCCGGTATTGGCTGCACAACGGCTGGGTGACCATGGGCGGCGAGAAGATGAGCAAGTCGCTGGGTAACGTGCTCGCGGTACCCGCTGTGCTGCAACGGGTCCGGCCCGCCGAGCTGCGCTACTACCTGGGCAGCGCGCACTACCGGTCAATGCTGGAGTTCTCCGAGACCGCGCTGC
>NZ_DASQVQ010000152.1:0-52687 GCF_035640695.1 Mycobacterium sp. | reverse complement strand
CACCGAATACAGCTTGTCGGTCGACAACCTGTTCGTCTTCATCCTCATCATGGCCAGCTTCAACGTGCCGAAAAAGTACCAGCAGCAGGCGCTGATGGTCGGCATCGTGCTCGCGCTGGTCTTCCGTGGCGTGCTGATCGGACTGGGCGCGATCGCCATTCAACAGTTTTCGTGGATCTTCTACGTGTTCGGGCTGTTCCTGGTTTACATGGCGATCAATCTCGCCCGCGACACCGAACACCACGAAGCAGACAACACCGTGGTGCGGTTTGCCCGCAGCCACCTGCGCGCCACCGACCGGTGGGACGGTCTCAAGCTGTACATCAAACAAGGCTCCAACCGGTTGATGACGCCGATGTTCCTCGTCATCGTGGCGCTGGGAGCCACCGACCTGCTCTTTGCCTTGGACTCCATTCCCGCGATCTACGGGCTCACCCGCGAGCCCTACCTGGTGTTCACCGCCAACGTGTTCGCATTGATGGGTCTTCGGCAGCTTTACTTCCTGCTCGGCCGCCTGCTGCAGCGGCTGGTCTACCTCTCGCAAGGCCTGGCGTTCGTCTTGTTCTTCATCGGCGTCAAGCTTGTCCTGCACGCGCTGCACGAGAACCAGGTGCCGTTCATCAACAGTGGCGAGCACGTCGACGTCCCGCAGATCCCGACACTGCTCAGCCTCGCGGT
Organism: Mycobacterium sp.; assembly: GCF_035640695.1. Taxonomy (GTDB): domain Bacteria; phylum Actinomycetota; class Actinomycetes; order Mycobacteriales; family Mycobacteriaceae; genus Mycobacterium. The sequence goes on along the minus strand of NZ_DASQVQ010000152.1, from coordinate 52,009 downwards.
CATCGTGGTCACCCTAGCCATCACCACCGCGGCCAGCCTTTACAAGACCCGCGCCGTCGACAAGACGCGCAAACCGATTCCGGCCGAGCGGAACTAGCGACCACAGACACGGCCGCCCGAATCCGCGATGGCCTACGTGCCGGTGTAGGTCGCCGGGTCCTGACCCCGAACCCGGGTGCCGTCGTTCAGCGCGTTCAGCGATCCCATCTCGTCGTCGGTCAATTCGAAGTCGAACACATCGACATTGCCGACGATCCGCTCCGGGGTCGCCGACTTGGGGATGACGACGTCACCAAGCTGCAGATTCCAGCGAATCAGCACCTGCGCTGGCGTCTTGCCGTGGGCGTCCGCAACAGCCACCACGGCCGGATGGTCGAGCAGCTTGCCGAGGCCGAGCGGGCTGTAGGCCTCGGTCACAATTCCGTGTTTGGCGTGCAGTTCCCGCAGGCTGGCCTGATTCAGCAGCGGATGCAGCTCGATCTGGTTGACCGCCGGGGTGTGGTAGGTGAGTTCGACGATCGTGTTGATGTGGTCTTCCAGGAAGTTGGACACCCCGATCGACCGGACCTGCCCCTTCCCCTGCAGCACCAGAAGTGCGCCGTAGGTGTCGACGAACTTGCCGAGCTGCGCGGCGGGCCAGTGCACCAGGTACAGGTCCACGTAGTCCAGCCCGAGCCGCTCGAGGCTTTTGTGCAGCGCCTCCTGGGTGGTGGTGAAACCCTGGTCCGCGGTGGCCACCTTGGTCGTCACGAACAACTCCGACCGCGGAATGCCCGACACGGCGATCGCCCGACCGACGGCCGCCTCGTTGCCATAGGCGGCCGCGGTGTCGATCAGTCGGTAGCCGGCATCCAGCGCGGTCGCGACCGCGCGTTCGGCTTGATCGTCCGATATTTCGGCGACACCCAGGCCCACTGCGGGAATCGAGTGGCCGTCGTTGAGGGGGATCGTCGGAACAGCCGGCGTCGGCGTCATTTCACCTGCCCGTGAAGTTGAAACTGCGTGGATCGGGACCCAGTCGGGTGCCGTTCTCGAGCGAGGCTATCGACGCCATGTCGTCACCGCTCAGCTCGAAATCGAACACGTCGAAGTTGCTCACAATCCGTTCAGGATTCACCGACTTGGGGATCACGATGTTACCCAGCTGCAGATGCCACCGGATCAGGACCTGCGCCGGGGACTTGCCGTGCGCGTCGGCGATCCCGGTGATCGTCGGGTTTTGCAGCAGTGAACCCTGCCCCAGCGGGCTCCACGCCTCGGTCGCGATGCCGAGCTTTGCGTGCATTTCGCGCAGCTCGGTTTGCGGCAGCAGCGGGTGCAGTTCGATCTGGTTGACCGCGGGCACGATGCCCGTCGCGTCGATCAGCGTGGTCAGGTGTTCCGGCTCGAAATTCGACACCCCGATGGACTTGATCCTGCCGAGGTCGTGCAGTGCGGCGAAGGCGCGGAAGGTGTCGACGAACTCGCCGAGCGCCGGCACCGGCCAGTGGATCAGATACAGGTCGAGGTAGTTGTCCGGCTGGTTGACGCCGAGCCGCTCGGCGCTGTGTTCGAACGCCGCCATGGTGTTGTCGTAACCCTGGTCTGAGTTCCACAGCTTGGTGACGATGAACACGTCCTCCCGCGGCAGCCCGGAGTCCCTGACGGCCTTGCCGACCTCGCGCTCGTTGCCGTATCCCGCGGCCGTGTCGATGTGCCGGTAGCCGGCCGTCAGCGCCGCGGCGACGGCCCGCTCGGTGACTTCCGGCGGTGTCTGCCACGTGCCGAGCCCGACGCTCGGGATCGAATTGCGGTCATTGAGCGCGATCGTGGGTGCAGCCATGGCGACAAGTCTGCCAGCGGTCGACGGGCGCTCACCCGATAGAAGGTAGCCGACCCTTCCGGCTCGGCCGGAAGGGTTCACCTGCAAAGTGTTTGGATCGGACGCCGGCCGACATCGCCGTTGCTTTGCGACGTGCCGCGGGCGCCTGGCTACCGGTGAGGTCAGCGCGCACGGCCACGCCGGTAGGCTGTGGGCCGTGGCCGCCAACTCCAAACGTCCGGTTCGCTATGACCTGAAGAAGCAGGACCGCCGCCGCAATCTGCTCATCCAGCTCGGATTGACCGCGATCGTGGTGGTCTTCGCGGTGGGTCTGGTGCTCTACATCGTGCTCTCACACGACAAGAAGGTCGCCGCGGGCCAGGCGAAGGCGATCCGCGTCACGTCGAGCAAGCTGATCACCAAGCCCGGCAGCAGCGAACCCAAGGCCGTGCTGTCGATGTACGAGGACTTCCTGTGCCCGCACTGCGGCGAGTTCGAGAAGCAGTTCGGCGCGTCGATCAGCCAACTAATCGACACCGGCGCCGTCGCCGCCGACTACTACATGGTGGGCATCCTCGACTCACCGCGGAACAACAACTATTCGTCGCGCGCCGGTGCCGCGGCCTATTGCGTCGCCGACGTGTCGACCGACGCGTTCCGGCGATTCCACGCAGCACTGTTCGCAATGCAGCCCCCCGAGACCTCGCCTAGCTATCCCGACAATGCGCGGCTGATCGAGGTCGCTCGTCAGGCCGGGGCCGCGGGTAGCGTCTCCGACTGCATCAACAGCGGCAAGTACGTCCCGATGGTGCAGGGCATGGCCGAGGCCACCAAGATCACCGCGACGCCGACGATCAAGATCAACGGGCAGGACTTCCCGATCACCCAGCAGACGACACCCGACGTGCTGGTGGGCAAGATCAAATCGATTGTCGGCAATGTTCCCGGGCTCGACGCGCCGGCGCCGGCACCGGCGCCATGACCGCCGCGGGACCGGCGTCATGACCGCCGCGGGACCGGCGTTGGGCACTCCCACGCCGGAGTCGGCGGAGCCGCCCGACAGCCCCCAGGCGGCCGGCGGGCGCGCCCGGGTGCGGCCCGCGAGTGCGTGGTGGGTGCTCATCGCCGGCGTGGCCGGACTCGCCGCTTCGGTAACGCTGACCATCGACAAGATCAAGATTCTGATCGACCCGTCGTACCGGCCGTCGTGCAGCATCAACCCGGTGCTGTCCTGCGGGTCGGTGATGGTCACCCCGCAGGCGGAAGCATTTGGTTTTCCGAACCCGCTGATCGGCATCGTCTCGTTCACTGTGGTCGTGGTCACCGGTGTGCTCGCGGTCGCGAAGGTCGAGCTGCCGCGCTGGTATTGGGTGGGGCTGGCGATCGGAACACTGGCGGGCGCCGGGTTCGTTCACTGGCTGATCTTTCAGAGCCTCTACCGCATCGGCGCACTCTGCCCGTACTGCATGGTGGTCTGGGCGGTGACGATCCCGTTGCTCGTGGTGGTGTCGTCGATCGCGCTGCAACCGGTTCTTGACCGCGGGGTCCTGCGGGTGCTTTACCAATGGCGGTGGTCGATTACCGCGCTGTGGTTCACCACGCTAATTCTGCTCATCTTGGTGCGGTTCTGGAATTACTGGTCGACCCTTATCTAGTGATCTCAAAAGTCCTGGTCGCCAACCGCGGCGAGATTGCGATCCGCGCGTTCCGCGCCGCCTACGAATTGGGCATCACGACGGTGGCCGTCTATCCGTACGAGGACCGCAACTCCCAGCACCGGCTGAAGGCTGACGAGTCCTACCAGATCGGCGAGAAGGGCCACCCGGTGCGGGCCTACCTGTCGGTCGACGAGATCGTGTCGACCGCGCGCCGCGCCGGCGCCGACGCCATCTATCCCGGATACGGCTTCTTGTCCGAGAACCCCGAGCTGGCCTCCGCGTGCGCGGCTGCCGGCATCACGTTCATCGGACCCAACGCCGAAATCCTGAAGCTGACCGGCAACAAGTCCCGTGCCATCGCCGAGGCCCGCGCCGCCGGGCTGCCGGTGCTGAACTCCTCGCCGCCCTCGTCGACGGTGGACGAACTGCTCGCGGCGTCCGACACCATGCAGTTTCCGCTGTTCGTCAAGGCGGTGTCCGGCGGCGGCGGGCGCGGCATGCGCCGGGTCACCGACCCCGACTCGCTGCCAGAGGCGATCGAGGCCGCCAGTCGGGAGGCCGAGTCGGCGTTCGGGGACCCGATGGTCTATCTCGAGGAAGCGGTGCGCAACCCCCGCCACATCGAGGTGCAGATCCTGGCCGACACCCACGGCAACGTGATGCACCTGTTCGAGCGCGACTGCAGCCTGCAGCGCCGCCACCAGAAGGTGATCGAGCTGGCGCCCGCGCCCAACCTTCCCGCCGCGCTGCGCGAGCGGATCTGCGCCGACGCGGTCGCGTTCGCCCGGCACATCACCTACACCTACGCGGGCACCGTCGAGTTCCTGCTCGACGAGCGCGGCCACTACGTGTTCATCGAGATGAACCCGCGCATCCAGGTCGAGCACACGGTCACCGAGGAGATCACCGACGTCGACCTCGTCGCCAGCCAGATGCGCATCGCCGACGGCGAATCACTCGAGGATCTCGGGCTGCGGCAAGACGCACTGCAGGTGCGCGGCGCGGCGTTGCAGTGCCGGATCACCACCGAAGACCCGACCAATGGGTTCCGGCCGGACACCGGCCGCATCACCGGCTACCGGTCGGCCGGCGGTGCCGGCATCAGGTTGGACGGCGCGGCGAATCTGGGCGCCGAGATCAGCGCTCATTTCGACTCGATGCTGGTCAAGCTGACCTGCCGCGGGCGGGACTTTTCCGAGGCGGTGGCCCGGGCCCGTCGAGCGCTCGCGGAATTCCGCATTCGCGGGGTGTCGACGAACATCGGATTCCTGCTCGCGGTCGTCACCGACTCGGATTTCCGCGCCGGACGGATCAACACGTCGTTCATCGACGAACGCCCCTATCTGCTGACCGCCCGCACGCCGGCCGACCGCGGCACGAAAATCCTGAACTATCTGGCCGACGTCACCGTCAACCAGCCGCACGGCCCACGGCCGTCGGCGGTGTACCCGCACGACAAGCTGCCGCCCATCGACCTGTCGGCCCCGCCGCCGTCCGGGTCCAAACAGCGGCTGATGGAGCTGGGCCCGGAGGGCTTCGCCCGCTGGATGCGCGACGACAAGGCCGTCGGGGTCACCGACACCACCTTCCGCGACGCGCACCAGTCGCTGCTGGCCACCCGGCTGCGCAGCACCGGATTGCTGTCCGTGGCGCCGTACGTCGCGCGGATGACCTCGCAGCTGCTGTCCATCGAATGCTGGGGCGGCGCGACTTACGATGTGGCGCTTCGGTTCCTGAAGGAAGACCCGTGGGAGCGGCTGGCCGCATTGCGTGCGGCGGTGCCCAACATCTGCCTGCAGATGCTTTTGCGAGGCCGCAACACAGTCGGCTACACGCCGTACCCGGAACAGGTGACCAAGGCATTCATCGAAGAGGCAACCGCCACGGGCATCGACATCTACCGCATCTTCGATGCGCTCAACAACATCGAGTCGATGCGGCCCGCGATCGACGCGGTTCGCGAAACAGGAACGGCGATAGCCGAAGTGGCGATGAGCTACACCGGCGACCTGTCCGACCCGCAGGAAAACCTGTACACGCTCGATTATTACCTGAAGCTGGCCGAGCAGATCGTCGACGCCGGTGCGCACGTGCTCGCGATCAAGGACATGGCCGGGCTGCTGCGTGCCCCGGCAGCAACGGCATTGGTCGGCGCGCTCCGCAGCCGGTTCGACCTGCCCGTGCACGTGCACACTCACGACACGCCGGGAGGACAGCTGGCCACGTATCTGGCGGCCTGGCACGCCGGGGCGAACGCGGTCGACGGCGCGGCCGCGCCGCTCGCGGGCACGACCAGTCAGCCCGCGTTGTCGTCGATCGTCGCCGCCGCCGCGCACACCGAATACGACACCGGTCTTTCTCTCACCGCCGTATGCGATCTGGAGCCGTATTGGGAGGCGCTGCGAAAGGTTTACGCGCCGTTCGAATCCGGGGTGCCCGCGCCGACCGGCCGGGTGTACAGCCACGAGATCCCGGGCGGGCAGCTGTCCAATCTGCGTCAGCAGGCCATCGCGCTCGGGCTGGCTGACCGGTTCGAGGAGATCGAGACGAGTTACGCCGCAGCCAACCGTATCCTCGGCAGACTGGTCAAGGTGACGCCGTCATCAAAGGTGGTCGGCGATCTCGCGCTTGCGCTGGTCGGCGCTGGTGTCAGCGCCGACGAATTCGCCGCGGACCCCGCCCGGTTCGACATCCCCGATTCGGTGATCGGGTTCCTGCGCGGCGAGCTGGGCGATCCGCCCGGCGGCTGGCCGGAGCCGTTGCGCACCAAGGCACTTGACGGCCGTCCGCCGGCCAAGCCGCAGGGCGATCTCGGCCCGGACGACGAAGCAGCGCTCGAGATCCCGGGATCCAAGCGGCAAGCGACGCTCAATCGGCTGCTCTTCCCGGGTCCCACAAAGGAATTCGAAGCACACCGTGACCTCTACGGCGACACGTCGAGTCTGTCTGCCAACCAGTTCTTCTACGGCCTGCGACACGGTGAGGAGCACCGGGTGCGACTGGAACGCGGCGTCGAGCTGCTGATCGGGTTGGAGGCCGTCTCCGATCCCGACGAACGCGGCATGCGCACCGTGATGTGCATCCTCAACGGCCAGCTGCGCCCCGTGCTGGTCCGCGACCGCAGCGTGGCCAGTGCGGTGCCGACCGCCGAAAAGGCCGACCGCAACAATCCCGACCACATCGCCGCGCCGTTCGCCGGGGTCGTAACGGTCGGCGTCTCCGAGGGCGACGAGGTCGACGCGGGTCAGACCGTCGCGACCATCGAAGCCATGAAGATGGAAGCGGCGATCACCGTGCCCAAGGCGGGGAATGTTGTGCGCGTGGCGGTTTCGGAGACCGCTCAGGTCGAGGGCGGCGATCTGTTGATGGTGGTCGCCTGACCCGGATCATCGGCGGCAGCGCCGGTGGTCGACGAATCACGGTGCCGCCGAAGGGAACACGGCCGACCTCTGACCGGGTCCGTGAGGCATTGTTCAATCTGCTGGCCGCCCGAATGGACTTCGACGGAATGGCGGTGCTCGATCTGTACGCCGGCTCCGGTGCCTTGGGCCTGGAAGCGTTGTCGCGCGGAGCGGCCGACGTAACGTTCGTCGAGTCGGATTCGCGCGCCGCGGAGGCGATCCGGCGCAATGTCGACGCCCTCGGACTGACCGGGGCCACGGTGTTGACCCGACCGGTCGCCGTGGTGCTCAGGGGCGACGCCGAGCGCCCAGTCGACCTGGTGCTGGCCGACCCGCCGTACGACGTCGACACCGCGGAGGTCGAGCGGGTGCTCGACGCGTTGGCCGCCGGTGGTTTCACCAGGCAAGGCACCGTCGTGGTGGTCGAGCGCGGGGTCGCCGGCCCGCCGCTGAGGTGGCCACGGGACTGGAGCGCGTGGCGAACTCGCCGCTATGGCGATACCCGTCTGGAGATCGCCGATGCCGGTAATCGGCCCTGACTCAGGGCAGGTCGGGGATCCGCCGGGTGGTGTCGACGCTCGATAGCCATCATTGCGCCCCCGGGACCGGCGGCTTTAACCTCCCCGGGAAGGCCATCTCGCGAACGTGGCTGCGATGGTCGGTACCGCAGATTTCGGCCGCGCGTTCCCGACGAGTGCCCAGACACCACGCAGGAGGAGCCCGACATGCCCGTCGCAGACGCCGAGGTGGCAGTTCTGATCGTCGGTGCCGGGCCAGTCGGCCTGACCGCCCGAGCGCTACTGGAACGCTGGGGGCTGACGACAATGCTGGTCGAGAAACAGCGCGAGCTGTCACCCTTTCCGCGGTCGCGGCTGATCAACGCGCGTTCGATGGAGATCTATCGCCAGCTCGGGCTCGCCGCCGAGATCACGGCCCGCGGGTTCGCGCCGGAGTATGGCCGCGTCCGCTTCCGCGACACCCTGCTTGACCGCGACTTTGCCACAGCGGCGATGGTCGGGATCAATGCGCCGATACCGGAAAGCCCCGTGATCGGTGTGGTCACCTCGCAGGATCGGTTGGAACCCACCCTGCTCGCCGGAGCAGACGCACGAGTGCGGTTCGGGGTCGAGCTTATCGACCTGGCCGAAGAGACCGATAGTGTCGTTGCCTTACTCGTCGACCACCAACGCGGTGAACACACCCGCATCCGTGCCCGTTATGTGCTCGCCGCCGACGGTGCGAATTCCACTGTCCGCCAACAGCTGGGAATCGACACCACCGGCCCTGGGGCGTTGGGGGACTTCACCACCGTCGTGTTCGATGCCGACCTTCACCGCTGGTGCGCCAATCAACCCGCCGGGGTCTACTTCACCGCCCATGGATTATTCGCACCGCTCTACCCCGAACGAGGCTGGGCCTGGTTCGTCGCCACACCCGAAGACGCGGCGCGCGCCGACTGGCCCGACCTCGTCTCGCGCGCCCTCGGCCCGGACAGCAACGTCCAAACCGACGTGTTGCGGGTTCAGCACTGGGTGATGAACGCGTTCGTCGCCGAACGCTTCCGCCACGGCCGGATCCTGCTGACCGGCGATGCCGCGCACGCGGTCCCCATCGTCGGTGGCCTTGGCATGAACACCGGCATCGCCGATGTGCACAACCTGTGCTGGAAACTCGCAGGTGTTCTCCACGGGTGGGCCCGACCAAGCCTGTTGGAATCCTATGAGACGGAACGACAACCCGTCGCCTACGAGACGCTCCGTCAAACGGTGGCCAACACCCAACTGCTGCTCCGCGTACAAAACACCCGGCGCGACCAGCAGCTAAACAGCGAGGCAGCGCCGGCCCAGGTCGAATTGCCCTGGTCGGAGCGGTATTTCGCCCAACTCGGTCTGGTGCTCGGCGTCGCTTACCACTCCGACGCCGTCCTCACCGACGACAGCACCCCACCCGAGGTATCCGACATTGGCACCGACTATGTCCCCACCGCAAAGCCAGGCCACCGCATGCCCCACCTCTGGCTCACACCCAACCGCTCCACGCTCGACGCCCTCGGCGAGTGGTTCACGCTGCTCACCCCAGACCCCGCCGGCTGGGAGCAACAAACCACCGCGGAATCGCCGCTACACATCGAGACCCTCCCCAACGAACACGCCGACCTCTGCGGCCTCGGCCCACACGGTGCGCTACTCGTCCGACCCGACGGCCACATCGGCGCACGCTGGAGCGACCGCCCACCCGGCGACTCCACCCTCCACCAAGCCCTCACCACAATCACCGGCTCGACTCCCCGCCGTGAGAACTGATCACTCTGGTTTGTCGAGATGCCGACCTCGATGCGCCCAGCCACCACTCAGCAGCAAACGGCTTCGCGGGCACCCCGCGCGGCGGAAAGTGCCTCGGCGCGCCGCCCTGCTAGCGTCTGCACCCATGAGTGGCGCGGTCTGTCCTGGGTCGTTCGACCCGGTGACGCTCGGTCACGTCGACATCTTCGAGCGGGCCGCCGCTCAGTTCGACGACGTCGTGGTCGCCGTTTTGGTCAATCCCGCCAAGCAGGGCATGTTCGGCGTCGACGAGCGGATCGCAATGATCGAGGAGTGCACCGAGCACCTGCCGAACCTGCGGGTGGAGTCCGGCGAGGGGCTGGTGGTCGACCTGGCCAGGTCGCACGGGCTGACCGCGATCATCAAGGGCCTGCGTACCGGCACCGACTTCGAATACGAGCTGCAGATGGCGCAGATGAACAAGCACATCGCCGGCGTGGACACCTTCTTCGTGGCGACCACACCGCGGTATTCCTATGTCTCCTCGTCGCTGGCCAAGGAGGTCGCGACGCTCGGCGGCGACGTTTCCGGCCTGCTGCCCGAATCGGTCAACCGGCGGATGCGGGAAAAACTGCGCGGTCGCTGAGCCGCGTTTAGGTAGCCGCACGCTGCGGGTATTTGGGTGTAGCGGCGCTTCAGCCGAGCGCCCGTTCATAATTCCCAGACCCAAGGGGAGGTAGTCCGTCGTGACCGAAGCATCGGGCAAGACGACCGAGGACGTCGTCGCCTTTCTCAAGCAACAGCACAACCGGATCAAGGAACTGTTCACCGAGACCATCAACGCCTCGGACAAGGACCAGCGCGAAAAGGCATTCTTCGAGCTACGCTCGCTGCTGGCCGTGCATGAAACCGCCGAGGAGATGGTCGTGCATCCCAAGGCGCGCAACGCAATCGAGGGCGGCAACGAACTCGTCGAGGCCAGGCTGAAGGAGGAGAACGAGGCCAAGCAGCAGCTGTCCAAGATTGAAAGCATGGACACCGGCTCGCCGCAGTTCGTCGACGCGCTGGCCAAGTTCGAGCGCGATGTGATCGACCACGCCAACCATGAGGAGAACGAGGAGTTCGACAAGCTGCACGGTGCAGTCGGCGAGCAGGACCTCAAGCGCATGACCGACGCGGTCCGCGCGGCCGAGGCGATTGCGCCCACCCGGCCCCATCCCGGAGTCGAGTCCGCGAAGGCAAACCTCGCTGTCGGCCCGTTTGCGTCGATGCTCGACCGCGCCCGCGACGCGATCCAGGCGGCCCTGCGGTAACGGCTTGTGCCCGGTGGCCGGCCCGCGGCGCGAAGGCTGGCCGCCTGCGGTTTACCTATCCGAAAGGGTGGGCCATTCTTGGCACGTGCCAGGCAGCCGACACACCGACGCGGGTCCCCAGTCACAGCAGCCACACCAGGCACACTGGTCACAAGAACTACGCCTGGAGGGGTGTTGCCGTGTACCGAGTCTTTGAAGCGCTCGACGAACTGGGCTCGATAGTCGAAGAAGCCCGCGGCCTGCCGATGACGGCGGGCTGTGTGGTGCCGCGCGGCGACGTCCTTGAGCTGATCGACGACATCAAGGACGCGATCCCCGGCGAGCTCGACGATGCGCAGGACGTCCTCGACGCCCGCGAGGCGCTGCTGCGCGACGCCAAGCAGCATTCGGAGTCGATGGTGTCGACGGCGACCGCCGAGGCCGAGTCGGTGCTGGGCCATGCCCGCGCCGAGGCGGACCGGCTGCTGGCCGACGCCAAGTCGCAGGCCGATCGGATGGTCGCCGAGGCCCGTGCACACTGCGAGCAGATGGTTGGCGACGCCCGTAACGAGGCGTCGCGCGTCAGCGCGACCGCCAAGCGCGAATACGAGATCCTGACGACCCGAGCAAAGGCCGAGGCGGACCGCCTGATCGAGAACGGCAACATTTCCTACGAGAAGGCCGTCCAGGAGGGCATCAAGGAACAGCAGCGGCTGGTGTCGCAGACCGAGGTGGTGCAGTCGGCCACCGCCGAGGCGACCCGGATGATCGACGCCGCCCACGCCGAGGCGGACCGGCTGCGTGGCGAGTGCGACATCTACGTCGACAGCAAGCTCGCCGAGTTCGAGGATTATCTCAACGGCACGCTTCGTTCGGTCAGCCGCGGGCGCCATCAGCTGCGCACGGCGGCGGGCACGCACGACTACGCGCACCGCTGAGCGCCGCCGCGACCGTCCCGGTCCCCGTCCCGGGATGGCTGCCGCCCTACGATGAAGACATGGCCACGCGATCCCGCGCGGCGGCCCACCGTAACCCCCGGTCACCGCTGACCTTCGATGTTTCTCGGCTCGGCCGTCGCCCCGGAGCGATGCTGACCGTCCGGGAGACGGTCCCCACCCCGTCGCGCATCGGTCTGGACCTGATTGGAATCGGCGAGGGTGCGCCCCTTGACCTGGATCTGCGATTCGAGTCCGTCTCCGAGGGCGTGCTGGTGACGGGCACGGTGTCGGCGCCGACGACGGGCGAGTGTTCGCGCTGCCTGACGCCGATCAGCGGGCACGTCGAGATCGGCTTGACCGAGCTGTTCGCCTATCCGGACAGTGCGACGGAACAGACCACCGAGGAGGACGAGGTCGGCCACGTCGTCGACGACACCGTCGACCTCGAGCAGCCGATCATCGATGCCGTCGGCCTGGCTTTGCCGTTCGCCCCGCTCTGCGGGGCTGACTGCCCCGGGCTGTGCCCGCGGTGCGGCGTGCCGCTGGCCGAGGCCGAACCGGGGCACCACCATGAGCTGATCGATCCGCGATGGGCCAAACTAGCGGACATGTTCGAAGCACCGCGAGGTGACGGGTGACCGAAGGCGAGCGCCTGGACCGTCAAGCCCTGGCCGAAGCCCTTGGCGTCGATTTGCCCGATGAACTGCTCACCCTCGCCCTGACCCACCGCAGCTACGCGTACGAACACGGCGGGCTGCCCACCAATGAACGCCTGGAATTCCTCGGCGATGCGGTGCTCGGATTGACGATCACCGACGAGCTGTTTCACCGGCATCCGGACCGGTCCGAGGGCGATCTGGCCAAGCTGCGCGCCAGCATTGTCAACACCCAGGCGCTGGCCGAGGTCGCCCGCAAGCTCACCGACGACGGGCTGGGCGTCTACCTGCTGCTCGGCCGCGGCGAGGAGAACACCGGCGGCGCCGACAAGTCCAGCATTCTGGCCGACGGGATGGAGTCGCTGCTCGGAGCGGTGTATCTGCAGCACGGCATCGACACGGCGCGCGAGGTGATCCTGCGGTTGTTCGCCACGCTGCTGGACACCGCGCCCACGCTCGGCGCCGGGCTGGACTGGAAGACCAGCCTCCAGGAGCTCACGGCCGCGCGCGGACTCGGCGTCCCGTCTTACGTGGTGACCTCGACCGGCCCGGACCACCACAAGGAATTCACCGCGACGGTGGTCGTGGTGGACACCGAATACGGCGTCGGCGTCGGACGGTCGAAGAAGGAAGCGGAGCAGAAGGCCGCGGCGGCGGCGTGGAACGCGCTGGAGCATGCCTGAGCTTCCCGAAGTCGAGGTCGTCCGGCGGGGCCTCGCGGCTCATGTGGCGGGCCGGACCATCACCGCGGTGCGCGTCCACCATCCCCGAGCGGTGCGCCGCCACCAGGCCGGTCCGACCGACCTGACCGCGCGGCTGATCGGGCAGCGCATCGAGGGCACGGGCCGGCGCGGCAAGTATCTGTGGCTGACGCTGCCCGATGAGGCGCTCGTCGTGCACCTCGGGATGAGCGGGCAGATTTTGCTCGGTGCCGTGCCCAACCGCGGCCACTTGCGCATCGCCGCGCTGCTCGACGACGGCACCGCGCTGAGCTTCGTCGACCAGCGCACGTTCGGTGGCTGGATGGTGGCCGACATGGTCACCGTCGACGGCACCGCCGTGCCCGTGCCCGTCGCGCATCTGGCCCGCGATCCGCTGGACGCGCGGTTCGACGCCGAGGCGGTCGTCACGGTGTTGCGCCGCAAGCACTCTGAGCTCAAGCGCCAGCTGCTCGACCAAACCGTGGTGTCCGGGATCGGCAACATCTACGCCGACGAGGCGTTGTGGCGGGCCCAGTTGCACGGATCTCGCATCGCCTCGTCGCTGACGCGTGGCCGGCTGCGCGGCGTGCTCGACGCCGCCGCCGACGTGATGCGCGAAGCGCTCGGGCAGGGCGGCACCTCGTTCGACTCGCTGTATGTAAACGTCAACGGCGAATCGGGTTACTTCGAGCGCTCGCTGGACGCCTACGGCCGCGACGGGAAGCCGTGCCGCCGTTGCGGCGCGGTGATCCGTCGCGAGAAGTTCATGAACCGCTCGTCGTTCTACTGCCCGCGCTGCCAGCCCCGCCCGCGGCGCCGGCCCCACCCGCGCACCCGGGTCTCACTCATTCGCCCAAACTGACGTTTTGGAGATGCCCACTCGCACTTCTGCTGTAAAACGTCAGTCTCGATGCGACCCGGTAGAAATAGAGCCATGACCGAACTGTGGGTCGAGCGCACCGGGGTGCGGCGATACACCGGGCGCAGCTCACGCGGAGCGCAGGTCCTCGTGGGTAACGAGGACGTCGATGGCACTTTCACCCCCGGCGAGCTGCTCAAGATCGCGCTCGCCGCGTGCACCGGGATGAGCAGCGACGCGCCGCTGCGTCACCGGCTCGGCGACGACTACCGGGCGACGGTCAAGGTGTCCGGCCCGCCCGACCGTGAGCAGGAGCGTTACCCGCTGCTGGAGGAGTCGCTCGAGGTGGATCTGGCCGGGCTGAGCGAGGATGAGGTGGCGCGGTTGCTGGTCGTGGTCAACCGCACCATCGACCAGGTTTGTACGGTCGCCCGCACGCTGAAATCCGGCACCAAGGTCACGTTCGAGGTCAACGGCAGTGGCCAACGCGCCTGATGTCCGGCTGACCGCCTGGGTGCACGGCTACGTGCAGGGCGTCGGATTCCGCTGGTGGACCAGGTCGCGCGCGGCGGCGCTCGGGCTGACCGGATACGCCTCCAACCAGCCCGACGGGCGAGTGCTGGTCGTCGCCCAGGGCCCGCGGGATGCCTGCCAGCGCCTGCTTGACCTGCTGCAGAGCGGCAAAACCCCGGGTCAGGTGGACAACGTCGTCGCCGACTGGTCGGAACCCGACCAATCGGTGCGTGGCTTCACCGAGCGTTAGCCCGCGCGCCGGTAGTCTGACCCTGCATGTACCTCAAGAGTCTGACGCTGAAGGGCTTCAAGTCCTTCGCCGCGCCGACGACTCTGCGCTTCGAACCGGGCATCACCTGCGTCGTGGGCCCGAACGGGTCGGGCAAGTCCAACGTCGTCGACGCGATCAGCTGGGTGATGGGCGAGCAGGGCGCCAAGACGCTGCGCGGCGGAAAGATGGAAGACGTCATCTTCGCCGGGACGTCGTCGCGGGCGCCGCTGGGCCGCGCCGAGGTCACCGTGACGATCGACAACTCCGACAACGCGCTGCCGATCGAATACTCCGAAGTCTCGATCACCCGGCGGATGTTCCGCGACGGTGCCAGCGAGTACGAAATCAACGGCAGCACCTGCCGTTTGATGGACATCCAGGAGCTGCTGTCCGACTCCGGCATCGGCCGCGAGATGCACGTCGTCGTCGGGCAGGGCAAGCTCGCCGAAATCCTGGAATCGCGCCCCGAAGACCGCCGCGCATTCATTGAGGAAGCCGCGGGCGTGCTCAAGCACCGCAAACGCAAGGAGAAGGCGGTCCGCAAGCTCGACGCGATGTCGGCGAACCTCGCCCGGCTGACCGACCTGACCACCGAACTGCGTCGTCAGCTCAAGCCGCTGGGCCGTCAGGCCGAGATGGCCCGCCGCGCCCAGACCATCCAGGCCGACCTGCGCGACGCCCGGCTGCGGCTGGCCGCCGACGACCTGGTGGCGCGCCGCGCCGAGCACGACGGCGCCGGCAACGCGGAGGCCGCGCTGCGCCGGGAACACGACGAGGTCGTCGCGCGGCAAAAGGCCGCTTCGGCCGAGCTGGCCGAGCACGAGTCTGCCGTCGCCGCCCTGACCGAGAAGGCCGAAACCGCCCAGCAGACCTGGTTTCGGCTGTCGGCGCTGGCCGAACGCGTGAGTGCGACGGTGCGTATCGCCGCCGAGCGCGCCCAGCACCTCGACGAGCAACCGCCGGCCGCCACCGGCACCGACCCGGACGCGCTGGAAGCAGAAGCCGACCAGGTGGCGGCCACCGAGTCCCGCCTGCTCGCCGAGTTGGCCGACCGGCGAACCGAACTCGAGGCCGCGCAGGCCGAACTGGCCGAGCGGGAGCGGGTGGCCGCCGAGGCCGAACGCGCTCACCTGGCCGCGGTGCGTGCCGAAGCCGACCGCCGTGAGGGCTTGGCTCGGCTGGCCGGCCAGGTGGAAACCATGCGCACCCGCGTCGAATCCATCGACGAAACCGTCACCCGGCTCACCGAACAGATTGAGGAAGCGGCCGCCCGGACCCAGCAGGCCCAGGCCGAATTCGAAGAGGTGCAACGGCAGGTCGGCGAGCTCGACGAGGGCGAGGTCGGGCTCGACGAACACCACGACCGCAGCGTCACCGCGTTGCGGCTGGCCTCCGAGCGGGTCGGCGAACTGCAAGCCGCCGAGCGTGACGCTGAACGACAGGTCGCGTCGCTGCGAGCCCGCATCGACGCGCTGTCGGTGGGCCTGAATCGCAAGGACGGCGCGGCCTGGCTGGCCGAACACCACAGCGGCGCAGGTCTTTTCGGGTCAGTAGCGAAGCTGGTGAAGGTCCGTGGGGGATACCAGGCGGCGGTCGCCGCGGTGCTGGGGGCCGCCGCCGACGCCCTCGCCGCCGAAAACTCTCACGCCGCACACGCGGCGGTGGCCGCGCTGAAGGAATCCGACGGCGGCCACGCCGCGATCGTGCTCGGCGATTGGCCCGCTCCGGCCGAGCCCGCCGAGGCGCCGCTACCCGGCGGCGCGCAGTGGGCCGTCGACCTCGTCGAGGCGCCCGACCGGCTGCGCGGCGCGATCACCGCGATGTTGTCGGGTGTCGCGGTTGTCGCCGACCTGTCCACCGCGCTGCAACTGGTGGCCGGGCAGCCGACGCTGCGCGCGGTCACCCGCGACGGCGATCTGGTCGGCGCCGGCTGGGTCAGCGGCGGGTCGGACCGGCGGCCGAGCACGCTGGAGATCAGCTCCGAGATCGAAACCGCGCGAACCGAATTAGCCGCCGCCGAAAAGCAGTCGGCCGAGCTGTCGGCGGCCCTTGCCGGCGCGCTGGCCGAGCAGGAGACCCGCCAGGACGCCGCCGAACAGGCATTGGCCGCGCTGAACGAGTCCGACGCGAAGATTTCGTCGGCCTATGAGCGACTGGGCCGCCTCGGCCAGGACGCCCGCAGCGCCGAGGAGGAGTGGCGCCGGCTGTCCCGGCAACGCGACGAGCTCGAGCAGGGGCGCACCCAGACGGTCGAGGAGCTCAGCGGACTCGAGCAGCGGTTGCACAACGCCGAACAATCCGCCGAACAGGCCCAGAGCGACACCGAAACGGCTGATCGTCAGCGCAGCGTCGCCGCCGCCGAAACCGCGCGCGCCACCGAGATCGAGGCGCGGCTGGCGGTGCGTACCGCCGAGGAACGTGCGAATGCCGTTCGCGGACGGGCGGGTTCGCTGCGCCGCGCCGCCGCCGCCGAACGGGAGGCGCGGCTGCGCGCCGAGCGTGCACGGGAAGCCCGCCGTCAGGCCGCGGCCGTCGCGGCGGCGGTCGCCGCATCCGGTCAGCAGCTGGCGATGAGGTTGAACCAAGCCGTCGCTGCGGCGTCCCGCGCCCGTGACGGCGTGGCCGCCGAACGCGCGCAGCGGATTTCGGCGCAGTCGTCGGTACGGGCCGTGGTCGCCGACCTCAACGCCAAGATCGCCAGGCTCACCGAGGCGCTGCACCGCGACGAGGTCGCCAAGGCACAGGCGGCGCTGCGCATCGAGCAACTCGAGACGCATGTGCTCGAGCAGTTCGGCATGGCCGCCAACGACCTGATCGCCGAGTACGGCCCCGGCGTGCCGCTGCCGCCGTCCGAGCTCGAAACCGCCGAGTACGAGCGGGCCCGCGACCGCGGCGAACAGGTCACCGCCCCGGCGCCGATGCCGTTCGACCGGCCGACCCAGGAGCGCCGCGCCAAGCGCGCCGAACGCGAACTGGCCGAGCTCGGCCGGGTCAACCCGCTGGCGCTGGAGGAGTTCGCGGCGTTGGAGGAGCGCTACAACTTCCTGTCCACTCAGCTCGAGGATGTGAAGAAGGCCCGCAAGGACCTGCTCGGCGTGGTCGACGAGGTCGACGCGCGCATCCAGCAGGTGTTCACCGACGCCTACGCCGATGTCGAACGCGAGTTCCGGACCGTATTCGAGGCGCTGTTCCCCGGCGGGGAGGGCCGGCTGACGCTGACCGACCCCGACGACATGCTGACCACCGGCATCGAGGTCGAGGCGCGGCCGCCGGGCAAGAAGATCAAGCGGCTGTCGCTGCTGTCCGGCGGTGAGAAGTCGTTGGCCGCGATCGCATTGCTGGTCGCGATCTTCCGGGCCCGCCCGTCGCCGTTCTACGTGCTCGACGAGGTCGAGGCCGCGCTCGACGACGTCAACCTGCGCCGGTTGCTCGACGTCTTCGAACAGCTGCGCGCGCAGTCGCAGCTGCTGGTGATCACCCATCAGAAGCCGACGATGGAAGTGGCCGACTCGCTGTACGGCGTCACGATGCGCGACGACGGCATCACCGCGGTGATCTCGCAGCGGATGCGCGGCCGGCAGCTCGTGGCCGCCGGGTAGCCGCCGCCACCGCCCTGGGACAATGTCCGCGTGCCGGATGTCTTGTGGATCGCGATCGCGGTCATCGCCGTTCTGGTCGTCGCTGCGCTGGTTGTCGGGCTGGTGCGGTACCGGCGGCGCCGGATCAGGCTGTCCGCCGCGGACACCGCCGCGCCCGCCGATCGTTCGGGCGGCTACACCGCCTCGTCGGGGATAACGTTCGCCGAATCGAGCACACCTGCCGCGGAAAAGGCCGCGGAAAAGGTCGAAAGGATCGACACCACGGGCCTGCCGGCGGTCGGCGACGACGCGACGATTCCGCGGGATTCGGTCAAGCGCCCGATCGCAGATGTCGCGCTGCCCGAGCCGCCGACGACACCCCCGCCGACGCCGCAACCACCGACGCCGCAACCGCCGACGCCGCAACCACCAAAGCCCCAACCGCCGCAGCTGGATGTGATCGCACCGCCCGAGGGCCGGCTGAGAAGGCTGCGCGGCCGGCTGGCGAAATCACAGAACACCCTGGGCCGCAGCATGCTTGGGCTACTCGGCGGCGGCGACCTCGACGAAGACTCGTGGCAGGACGTGGAGGACACCCTGCTGGTCGCCGATCTCGGCCCGACGGTGACGTCGTCGGTGGTTTCGGCGCTGCGGTCACGGCTGGCCAGCAGCAGCGTCCGCACCGAGGCCGACGCCCGCACCGTGCTGCGTGAAGTGCTGATCTCCGAGCTGCAGCCGGGCCTGGACCGCTCCATCAAGGCCCTCCCGCACGCCGACGCCCCCTCGGTGCTGCTGGTCGTCGGCGTCAACGGCACCGGCAAGACCACCACCGTCGGCAAGCTGGGCCGGGTCCTGGTCGCCGACGGGCGACGGGTGGTGCTCGGCGCGGCCGACACGTTTCGCGCCGCGGCCGCCGACCAATTGGAGATGTGGGCCGCGCGCGTCGGCGCGCACGTGGTGGGCGGGGCCGAGGGCGCCGACCCCGCATCGGTGGCCTTCGACGCCGTCGATGCCGGCATCAAGGATGGCGCCGACGTCGTGGTCATCGACACCGCGGGCCGGCTGCACACCAAGACCGGCCTGATGGACGAGCTCGGCAAGGTCAAGCGGGTGGTGAGCCGCCGGGCCGCGGTCGACGAGGTGCTGCTGGTGCTGGACGCGACGATCGGGCAGAACGGGCTCGCGCAGGCACGCGTTTTCGCCGACGTAGTCGACATCACCGGCGTGGTGCTGACCAAGCTCGACGGAACGGCCAAGGGCGGCATCGTGTTTCGTGTCCAGCAGGAACTCGGCGTGCCGGTCAAGCTGGTGGGACTTGGCGAGGGTGCCGACGACCTGGCGCCGTTCGAGCCCGCTGCGTTCGTCGACGCTTTGCTCGGCTAGTGACGTCGAGTGTGAACACCGGGCGAACTCAAGCTGCTTGAGCCCGGCGATTCCCCGCCGTCAGCGCACCCTCGCCGCCGTCAGCGCACACTCGACCCGCCCACGCCATCTCGTAACACCGGCGAAACGTCAGGGGCCTATCCGTTCACACGAGCGAAACACGCTGGCGTCTTCGCCGAAACAACCACTCAGCATTGTCTTGGACCAGGTCAATGGTCTCATTCCCGACGACCGTGACACCGGTAAGGAGGAAACCGCGAGTGGCTGATTTCCCTGTGATGGGTGTACCGGACACCGGTGACACCGCGTGGATGTTGGCAAGCTCGGCGCTCGTTTTGCTGATGACGCCGGGCCTGGCCTTCTTCTACGGGGGCATGGTGCGCGCCAGGGGCGTCCTGAACATGTTGATGATGAGCGTCAGCGCGATGGGCGTCGTGGGCATCCTATGGGTGCTGTACGGCTACTCGATGTCGTTCGGCAACGACATCCTCGGCACCGGCACCGGCGGGCTTCTCGGTAATCCGACCCAATACTGGGGTCTGAAGGGCCTCATCGGCGGCACGTACCTGCAGACAACGCCGGATGCCCCGCCGGTCAGCATTCCACTCGCGGGCACGATCCCGCAGACCGTGTTCGTCGCGTTCCAGGCGATGTTCGCGATCATCACCGTCGCGCTGATTTCCGGCGCGGTGGCCGACCGGCTGCGGTTCGGGCCGTGGCTGCTGTTCGCCGGCCTGTGGGCCACGATCGTGTACTTCCCGGTCGCGCACTGGGTGTTCTGCTTCAGCGGCGTCACCGGCGCAAAGGGCGGCTGGATCGCCAACAACCTCAAGGTGATCGACTTCGCCGGCGGCACCGCGGTGCATATCAACTCCGGCGCCGCCGGTTTGGCGCTGGCCGTGGTGCTCGGTCGCCGCCGCGGCTGGCCGGCCACGCCGATGCGGCCGCACAACCTGCCGTTCACGATGTTGGGCGCCGGCCTGCTGTGGTTCGGCTGGTTCGGATTCAACGCCGGATCGGCCGTGGCGTCCAACGGCGTCGCCGGGGCGACCTTCATCACCACGTTCACCGCAACCGCCACCGCGATGTTCGGCTGGCTGTTGGTGGAGCGCATTCGCGACGGGAAGGCCACCTCGCTGGGCGCCGCGTCGGGCGTCGTCGCCGGCCTGGTCGCGATCACCCCCTCCTGCTCGTCGGTCAACATCATCGGCGCAATCGTCATCGGCGCGTCGGCCGGCATCATCTGCGCGCTGGCGGTCGGCCTGAAGTACAGGCTGGGCTATGACGATTCGCTGGACGTCGTCGGCGTGCACCTGGTCGGCGGTCTGGTCGGCACCCTGATGGTGGGCCTGGTTGCCACCAGCGCGGCGCCCGCCGCGGTGACCGGTCTGTTCTACGGCGGCGGCCTGCACCAGTTGGGCATGCAGGCGATCGGTGCGTTCTCCGTCATGGCGTACTCGTTTGTGCTGGCATTGGTGATTGCATACGTCGTCAAACTCACGATCGGCCTGCGCATTCCGGCCGAGGACGAGGAGCTGGGCATCGACGAGGCCGAGCACGCCGAAACCGCATACGATCTGGCTACCGTCGGCGCGACGGGTACCGCCCTGAGCATGGCCGGCAAGGAGGCATGAAATGAAGCTCATCACCGCAATTGTCAAGCCGTTCACGCTGGAAGACGTCAAGACCGGCCTGGAGCAGACGGGCATCCTCGGGATGACCGTCAGTGAAGTGCAGGGATACGGCCGCCAGAAGGGTCACACCGAGGTTTACCGAGGCGCTGAATACTCGGTCGACTTCGTCCCGAAGGTGCGCGTGGAGGTCTTGGTCGATGACTCCGCCGTCGACAAGGTGGTGGATGTCATCGTGCAGGCGGCCCGTACCGGAAAGATCGGCGACGGCAAGGTGTGGGTCAGCCCCGTGGAAACCGTCGTGCGCGTGCGCACCGGCGAAAGGGGAACTGACGCACTGTAACTCGTGGCGTTATGTGACGACAGACTCTCTTGCGGTGGCCGCGCGAGTGTGAGCTGCGGCAAGTTTCGGGGGAGTCCGAATGAGACCGAATGACTAAGCGGACAACCGATCCCGCCGCCGGCGATTCCCGTTGGGAGCCGCCGGCGTCGGGATCGCCGCGCCCGGCAACCGATTTGGTCGCCGCAGCCGAACAGCTGCTGGCCAGCGGCCCCCGTCAGCTCGACACCGCAGCGCTGCGCGACGCACTGCTGGACCTGCACGAGTTCTGGCTTGCCACCAAGGCCACCGAGATCGGCATCACGGCGACGAGCGGCTTCGCGATCGTGGCCACCGGCGGCCTCGGGCGCCGGGAGCTGATGCCCTATTCCGACCTCGACCTGACGTTGCTGCACGACGACATGCCACCCGACGTCGTCGGCAAGGTCGCCGATCTGCTGTGGTACCCGTTGTGGGACGCCAACATTCGGCTCGACCACAGCGTTCGGACGGTTCCCGGAGCGCTGCGCGTCGCCGCCGAGGACATCTCCGCCGGGCTGGCGATGCTGGAGGCCCGGCACATGGCCGGCGACGCGGAGCTGTCGGCGCTGCTGATCAACGGTGCCCGAAGGCAATGGCGAACCGGAATCCGTTCGCGGTTCGACGAGCTCGTCCAGACGACCCACGCCAGATGGCAGCGCAGCGGGCAGATCGCCCACCGTGCCGAGCCGGATCTGAAGTGCGGCCGCGGCGGGCTACGCGACGTCCAGTTGCTCAACGCGCTGGCGATCGCTCAGCTGGCCGACCACTACGCCACCCGCAATCCCGACCGCCCGCTGAGTTCGCTGGCCAGCGCGCACCTCGCGCTGCTCAACGTGCGCACCGAACTGCACCGGGTCAGCGGCCGCGGACGAGAGCTGCTGCTGGCCCAGCACGCCGACGAGATCGGCGCCGCGCTGCGCATCGGCGACCGGTTCGACCTGGCGCGGATGCTCAGCGACGCGGCGCGCACCGTCAGCTATCACGTCGACGCCGGGTTGCGGACCGCTGCCAACGCGCTGCCCCGCAAGGGTCTCGCCGCGTTGCGCCGCCCGGTGCGCAGGCCGTTGGACGAGGGCGTCGTGGAATATGCCGGCGAGGTCGTGCTGGCGCGTGACGCGCGACCGGAACGCGACCCCGGCCTGATCCTGCGCGTCGCGGCGGCGTCGGCCACCACCGGGCTGCCGCTGTCGGCCTCCACGCTGGGCCGGCTGGCCGACTCGGCGCCGGAGCTGCGCACGCCGTGGCCGCGCGAGGCGCTCAAGGACTTGCTGGTGCTGCTGGCCGCCGGGCCGGCGACGGTCGCGACGATCGAGGCCCTGGACCGAACCGGATTGTGGGGCAGGCTGTTTCCGGAATGGGGAGCGGTGCGCGACCTGCCGCCTCGCGACGTCATCCACACTTGGACCGTCGACCGTCACCTGGTCGAAACCGTCGCCCGGGCAAGCGCTTTCACCACCCGGGTGGCACGGCCGGACCTACTGGTGCTCGGCGCGCTGTTGCACGACATCGGTAAGGGGCGCGGCGGCGACCACAGTGAGATCGGCGCCGAGCTCGCCACCCAGATCGGCATTCGGCTCGGGCTCTGGCCGTCGGACGTGGACCTGCTGTCCGACATCGTGCGCTACCACCTACTGCTGCCCAACACCGCGACCCGCCGTGACCTGCAGGACCCCGACACGATCGCGTCGGTCGCCGACACCCTGAACCGCGACCCGTTGCTGCTGGACCTGCTGCATGTACTGGCCGAGGCGGATTCGCTGGCCACCGGGCCGGGGGTGTGGGGGGACTGGAAGGCGTCGCTGATCGGCGACCTCGTCCGCCGCTGCCGCATGGTAATGGCGGGCGAGCCGCTGCCGCAGCCCGATCCGATTGACCCGGATTACCTTTCACTCGCCGTCGACCTCGGGGTGCATGTCGAGATGACGCAGGGCGACGGCGCGCACATCTACAACGTCACGATGATCGCGCCGGACCGGCGCGGGCTGTTGTCCAAGGCGGCAGGTGTGCTGGCGCTGAACTCGCTGCGGGTGCACTCGGCGTCGGTCAACAGCCGCGCGGGTTCGGCGATCAACACGTTCGTGGTGTCGCCGCACTTCGGATCGCCGCCCGCGCCGGAGCTGCTGCGCCAGCAGTTCATCAGGGCGCTCGACGACGAACTCGACGTGATCGGCGCGCTGGAGCAACGCAACCGCGACGCCGCGAAATACGGATCCACCCGGGCGGGCGAGGTGGTGGCCGCGGTGCCGGTCAACCGTGCCACGGCGCCGCCGAGGATCCTGTGGTTCGAAACCGCCGCACCGGCCCAACTGGTCGTCGAGGTGCGCGCCGCCGACCGGCCCGGCCTGCTGGCGGTGCTGACCGCGGTGTTCGAACGCGCCGGGGTCGACATCGCCTGGGCGAAGGTCAACACGCTCGGCTCGTCGGTCGATGACGTGTTCTGCATCGTGGTGCCACCGCGCAGCGACGGCGATGTCGGCCACGCCGAGGTGCGCGCCGCGCTGGAGCGCGACCTCTACGCTGTGCTGCCGACCACCGCGCCGAACAAGCAGGTGTCCGAGGCCAGCTAGGCTTGCCAGGTGTTTGAATCCCTGTCCGACCGGTTGACCGGTGCGCTGGCCGGGCTTCGTGGCAAGGGGCGGTTGACCGACGCCGACATCGACGCCACGACCCGCGAGATCCGGCTGGCGCTGCTGGAAGCCGACGTGTCGCTGCCCGTCGTGCGCGAGTTCGTGGCCCGCATCAAGGCCCGGGCCAAGGGCGCGGAGGTCTCCGCCGCACTGAACCCGGCCCAGCAGGTCGTCAAGATCGTCAACGAGGAGCTGATCGGCATCCTCGGCGGGCAGACCCGTCAGCTCGCGTTCGCCAAGACTCCGCCGACGGTGCTGATGCTGGCCGGCCTGCAGGGCTCCGGTAAGACCACGCTGGCCGGCAAGCTGGCGAAATGGCTTCGGGACCAAGGCCATACGCCGCTGCTGGTGGCGGCCGACCTGCAGCGCCCGGCGGCGGTCAACCAGTTGAAGGTCGTCGGCGAACGCGCCGGGGTGGCGGTGTTCGCCCCGCATCCCGGCGCGTCGGCAGAGGCGGGTCCCGGCGATCCGGTGGCGGTGGCGTCGGATGGCCTGGAGGAGGCCAAGGCCAAGCACTTCGACGTGGTCGTCGTCGACACCGCGGGCCGGCTCGGCATCGACGACGAGTTGATGGCCCAGGCCGCCGCGATCCGCGACGCCCTGGATCCCGACGACGTGCTGTTCGTCCTCGACGCGATGGTGGGCCAGGACGCGGTCGCGACCGCCGAGGCGTTCCGCGAGGGCGTCGGTTTCACCGGCGTGGTACTGACCAAGCTCGACGGCGATGCCCGCGGTGGCGCGGCGCTGTCGGTGCGTGAAGTCACCGGCGTGCCAATCCTGTTCGCGTCCACCGGCGAGAAGCTCGACGACTTCGATGTCTTCCATCCCGACCGGATGGCCAGCCGCATCCTCGGCATGGGTGACGTGCTGAGCCTGATCGAGCAGGCCGAGCAGGTCTTCGACGCGCAGCAGGCCGAAGCGGCCGCCGCCAAGATCGGCGCCGGCGAGCTGACGCTGGAGGACTTCCTCGAGCAGATGCTGGCCATCCGCAAGATGGGCCCGATCGGCAACCTGCTCGGCATGTTGCCCGGGGCCGGCCAGATGAAAGACGCCATCGCCAACGTCGACGACAAGCAGCTCGACCGGGTGCAGGCCATCATCCGCGGCATGACGCCGCAGGAGCGCGCCGACCCGAAGATCATCAACGCGTCGCGGCGGCTGCGCATCGCCAACGGTTCGGGCGTGACGGTGTCGGAGGTCAACCAGCTCGTCGACCGGTTCTTCGAGGCCCGGAAGATGATGTCGCAGATGGCCGGCCAGATGGGCATGCCGTTCGGCCGCAAGAGCTCGTCGCGAAAGCAAAAAGGTAAGGGCAAGAAGGGAAAGAAGGGCGCGAGGGGGCCGACGCCGGCGAAGATCCGCGGGCCCCTTGGCGCCGCCGGAAATCCGGCCATGCCCGGAAATCCGGCCATGCCCGCCGGGTTTCCGGACCTGTCGAACATGCCGAAGGGCCTCGACGAGCTGCCGCCGGGGCTGGCCGACATCGACCTGTCGAAGCTGAACTTCCCGAACAAGAACTGAGTTGGTCCTCCACGTTCGCGGCCGCGGATTGCCCGATGAACAGCCGGTGCAGTGGTGGATCGTCGATGGCACGCTGTCGGCCGAACCGGTCGACGGGGCGGACACCGTGTTCGGCGCCGATGACCCCGGCGGCTGGATTCTGCCGGGGCTGGTCGACGCGCATTGCCATGTCGGGTTCGACGCGCACGGCCCGGTCGGCCTCGACCAGGCGATCGAGCAGGCCGAGACCGAGCGCGAGGTTGGCGCATTGCTGCTGCGCGACTGCGGGTCGCCGACCGACACCCGCAGCCTCGACGATCGCCACGACCTGCCGCGCATCATCAGGGCCGGTATGCACCTGGCCCGTCCAAAGCGCTACCTGCCCAAGCTGGCGCTAGAGCTTGACGACGAATCGCAGCTGCCGGAAGCCGTTGCGGCGCAAGCCCGTTGGGGTGACGGCTGGGTCAAGCTGGTCGGCGACTGGATCGATCGCGACGTGGGCGACCTGGCCCCGCTGTGGTCCGACGATGTGCTCAAGACGGCGATCGCCGCCGCGCACGCCAACGGCGCGCGGGTCACCGCGCACGTGTTCGGCGAGGACGCCCTGCCGGGGCTGATCAACGCCGGCATCGACTGCATCGAGCACGGCTACGGAATCACCGACGACGTCATCACCCTGATGCTCGAGCACGGCACCGCGCTGGTGCCCACGCTGATCAACATCGAAAATTTTCCCGGCATCGCCGATTCGGCGTCGAAGTATCCGGCCTACGCCGACCACATGCGCGACTTGTACGCCCGCTGCGACCGGCGCATCGCCGCGGCACGGGAGGCCGGGGTGCCGGTTTTCGCGGGCACCGACGCGGGCGGGGTGGTCGACCACGGGCGCATCGCCGACGAGGTCGACGCGCTCAAACGCGTCGGGTTGAGCCCGACCGACGCCCTCGGGGCGGCGTGCTGGGATGCGCGGCGCTGGCTGGGCCGGCCGACTCTGGAGCACGGCGCGGCCGCCGACCTGCTGTGCTATGCCAACGACCCGCGAAAAGGCGCGTCGGTGCTCAACCAGCCCGATGTCGTCATCCTGCGCGGCCGGGTGTTCTAGCGGCGATGCTGCGGGCTACAGCGTGCCGATGCTGGCCTGCCGGTCCTGGGCGAAACCCCAGTCCAGCAGCGCGGCGGCCTGATCCCAGTACGTCGGGCCGCCATCCTTGACCAGCCCGTACATCATCGAGATGACCAGGCGGCGGCCGTCGCGCTGGGCCGCGGCGACGAACGTCTTGCGGGCGGCGTTGGTGTAACCGGTCTTGCCGCCCAGCGCGCCGGGGTAGCGGTGCAGCAGCTCGTCCTCGTTGACGATCGGCCGATCGCCGTTGTCACCGGGGAACATCGCCGACGGCTTCGACGTGACCTCGGCGAACACCGGGTTGGCCATCGCAGCGCGGAAGATGATCGCCAGGTCGCGCGGCGTCGTCCAGCCGGTGCCGCCGGGCCCGTCCAGTCCGGACGGTGTCGCGGCGTGGGTGTCGGGTGCGCCGAGCGCGGCGGCCTTCGCGTTCATCTTCGCCACCGCGGTGTCGAAGCCGCCGAGCGCGTCGGCCAGCGTGTTGGCGGCGTCGTTGCCGGACACCAGCAGCACCGCGTCGAGCAGCTGGCGCACGGTGTAGCTGCGGCCCGGCTTGACCCCGACGCAGTTGCACTCGACTTGGGTGTTGGCCGCCGAGGCCACGACCGTGGTGTCGAGGCCGACCTCGTCGAGCGCGGTCAGGGCGAGCAGCGTCTTGATCGTGCTTGCGGGTGGGTGGCGGACGTCGATCTCGCGGCCGGCGAGTATCTGGCCGGTGTCCATGTCGGCGACGATCCAGCCCTGTGCCGGCCCGGCGGGGATCAGCGCCGTGCCCGGCGGCTGGACTTCGGCGTCCGCCGAGGCGACGGGGGAGTGCAGACAGAACACGCCGGCAACGGCGATGGCGAGGACGGCGAAGACCTTTCGCATGGGCGGTGAGCCTAGCCGGGCCGAGCGATCGTGTTCAATCAATCCGTGCGCTCAGCCCCTCGCCAAGTCAGCCGCCTGCCATTGCCCCGACCACCAGCAACGGCTCGGTGCCCATGGCGACAGCGTCGGGGAGCGGGTCGTCGGGTGAATCGTGGGAGAGATCCTGTTCACAGGCGAACAACCGGATGAACCCTCGGCGCCGTCCTGTCGAGCGGTCGCGGATGGTGCCGCAGAGCATGGGATAGCGGCGCTCCAGCGCGTCGAGGACCGCGCGCTGGGTGACCGGCGCCTCGATCGGCAATGTCACGATGCCGTGGACGTGGGCGAGGTTTCGCAAGTGGTACGGCAGCACCACTTGGACGGCGGCGGGGTGTTCACTCAAGGGTCTGGACCTCGACGGAGAGCACGGCCGGAAGGTCGCGCATGACGGGCGTCCAGCTCTGCCCGGCGTTCGCCGAGGCGTATACCTGACCGCCGGTCGTGCCGAAGTACACGCCGCAGGGGTCCAGCGAATCGACCGCCATCGCGTCGCGCAGCACGTTGACGTAGCAATGGCGTTGCGGCAGACCGTCGGTCAGTGCTTCCCACTCGTCTCCGCCCGTCCTGCTGCGGTACACGCGCAGCTTGCCGTCCGGCGGATAGTGCAGCGAGTCACTGGTGATCGGCACGACGTACACGGTGTCGGGCTCATGGGCATGCACCGCGATCGGGAACCCGAAGTCGGTCGGCAGGTTGCCGCTGACTTCGTGCCATGACTCGCCGGCGTCGTCGCTGCGCATCACGTCCCAGTGCTTCTGCATGAACAGCACCTGCGGCCGGGACGGATGCATCGCGATGCGGTGCACGCAGTGGCCGACTTCGGCGTCGGGATCGGGGATGCCCTCCGAACGCAGCCCCCGGTTGATCGGCCGCCAGCTCTTGCCGGCGTCGTCGCTGCGGAACACGCCCGCCGCGGAGATCGCCGTGAACATGCGGTCCGGGTCGTTTCGGTCCAGGACTATCGTATGCAGGCACATCCCGCCGGCACCCGGCTGCCAGGACGGCGCCGAGGCGTGGCTTCGCAAAGCGGGCAGCTCCTGCCAGGTCTGGGCGCCGTCACTGGTGCGGAACAGGCCGGCGTCCTCCACGCCCGCATATACCGTGTCTGGATCGGTGGGCGACGGCTCCAAGTGCCAGACCCGGGCAAACTCCCACGGATGCGGCGTGCCGTCGTACCACTGGTGAGTTCCTGGCTCGCCGTCGTAGCGGAACTCGTTGCCTACCGGGCGCCACGTCGCGCCGCTGTCGTCGGAGCGCTGAATCAGCTGTCCAAACCACGCGGTGGACTGCGACGCGTACAACCTGTCGGGGTCGGCCGGCGAGCCGGCGACGTGGTAGATCTCCCAGCCCGCGAAGTGCGGCCCGCAGACCTGCCAGTCCGCCCTGTTGCCGTCGGCGGTCAGCACAAACGCGCCTTTGCGCGTGCCCACCAGCAGCCGTACTCCGGTCATGCGCACTCCCTCTCAGACATGCATGGTGTCATGACAGTAGAGACCGACCGGAGAAACCAAACTCATCGCTACCGAACACGGCGGATCCTGCATCTTACCGCGCGAGCTCGGCGATGAAGTCGGCGACTGAGCGCGGTCTGCGGTTCAGAATGGCGTGCAGGACAAGCGAATTGCCGCCGTGAAAGCCATGCCGGTCGTAGTCGGCGAACATCGTGGCTAAGCCCTCGGGTCCCGGGGGGACGTCGTCGGTATCCTCGGCCCGCAGCAGCCGCCCCGCCACCCGACTCATCATCTCGGCGATCTCGACCCGATCGACCATGCCGCCGGCGGCGAGCTCGAAAGTGCCGCGCGACAGGCGTGACTCGACGAATGCCAACGCGGCGACCTCCGCTACGTCGCGGTAGTCGACATAGGTCATCTTCGAGTGCTTCGACCACGGCGCAACGACGGCGCCGGTCTGCAGCGCGCTTCGATAGCTGGCCTCGAGGGCCTGGACGTACATCGCCGGCTGCAGCACGGTGAAGTCCAGATCGGACGCATACAGCGCCTCCTCGACCGGACGCGTTCCCGCGTGATTCGGCAGGCTCAGCGACGGGTGGTACACGCCGTTGTACACGAGCTTCTCGACGCCTGCGTCGACGGCGGCCGCAACGACGTTGAGCGCCATCAACGTGGCGTCGGGGTGAAACGCCGGGGTGATCAGGAAGACCCCTTCCACACCGTGCAGCGCCTCGGCGACCGCGTCGGCGTCGGCCAGATCCACCTGCACCGTCTCGGTCGCGCCAGCTCTACGAGCCTCGTCGGCCTTGGCCGGATCGTGGGCGGCGCCGCGGACGTCGATTCCATGCGCGACGAGCGCGGTGACGACGTGGTGGGCGTACTGCCCGGTCGCGCCGGTCGCCAGCACCTTCACTCGCGCGGCTCCGGCCGACCGGTAGGCGTGAGCGCGACCACGGGAATGGTCCGCGACGTCTTGCGCTGGTATTCAGCGAATCCCGGATACCGCTCGGCCTGCAGCGCATACTTCTCGTCACGTTCGGCGCCCTGCAGCTCGGTGGCGTGCACGTCGAGGATGTCGTCGCCGACTTCGATGCGGGCGTCGGGGTTGGCCTTGAGGTTCCAGTACCACGCGGGGTTTTCGTCGGCACCGGCCTTCGAGGCGAACACAAGATATCGGCCGCCGTCGGCGAGGTACATCATGATGTTGGTCCGCGGCTTCCCGCTGCGTGCACCGACGGTGTGCAGGACGACCAGCGGTGCACCCTCGAACTGGCCACCGACGCGACCGTGATTAGCGCGAAACTCGGCAATATTGCGCTCATTGAAATCGTTGCCATCGCTCATCGAGATTCCTCACATCGACTAACGTCTCGTACCGCCATGTAGCCGGCTACCCGATTGTCAAAGCCCACCCTGCCGTCCGCCGCGCGATTTTCGCAATGGCAAGGCGCACACAACGGGCGATCGCCCCGGCCCACCACTGCCAAGCAGTGAGCGGCTCAGAGCGGTCTGACCATGCTCAGTCAAATCCTTTGAGCCAGCTGGCTGGCGTCTCGCTTTGCAGCGACCAGGCCGCCGAGTACACCCCCGGTTCGCCGCCGAGCATCCGCACAGCGTTCTCCAGCTGGCTGTCATCACGCTGGTCGGTTCCCAGTTCAGCCTGTACGGCGGTCTGTCCCGGCGTGTTGATGGGAACGGCACCGATCGACTTCAGTTGAAAGCCGGTCTCGGCGATGACGTCGGTTACCTGTGCGCGCACCCGGTCCACCGCTTCCGTGTGACACACCACTTCGATCCGGTAGGCGGCGGGCAGTTCTTCCCGCAACGGCTCGAAGCGGAGCCGATCCATCCTTCTGCCGAGCGGGTGCAAGACACCGTTCGCGAGGATGACGATCCCGGCCCCGGTAAGCGCTTCACGCCACATCCATGCCCCGGCCAGCGCACCGATAGCGCCCGTCGCCCAGAGCGTGGCTGCGGTGTTGAGCCCGGTGACCGACATGCCCTGTTTCATGATCACGCCGCCGCCGAGAAAGCCGATCCCGGTCGCGATCGAGCCGGCGACCTGGGCAGGGTTCGAGTTCGGGTGGAAGGTGTAAGCCCCCAATACCACAAAGAGCGCGGCGCCCATGCTGACCAACGCCATGGTCTGCAGGCCGGTTAACCGGGACCGCCATTGACGTTCGATCCCAATCCCGACGCCGAGTAGGACCGCGAAACCTACGCGCACAAGCAAGTCGATACCGCTCATGGAACGAATCTTGACCGTGCGATCGCGTATGCGTACACCGGTTCGTCCGAACTATTGTCGAATATTCTTGCCCGCCAGACTCCACGACACCTGATCGGTGTTGGCCCTTTCGCTCGAATCGTGCTTGCGGCACAGCATCGGCGGCACTCGGCGACACCGCACCGGCTGAACCTGCGCTCGCTGAAATGCCTCGAAGGGCGAGTACGGCCGTTGACCGTTTGTGCGGCCGTGCCTGAAAATGCGTGCATGGGCGAGGTTCGAGCCAAGAACCTGATGAGCCCGGACGAGACACTCGAGTTCCGAGGGATCAAGATCCAGCAGGTCGACGTCGGTGACCTGACTGTAGGGCGGATTGTGACGCAGCCAGGATGGCGGTGGTCCACGCACGTGCGTCCACATGTCGGTGGTGACTGGTGCGAGGCGCGTCACGTGGGGGTCGTGTTGTCGGGCCGGTTCGCAGTCGTGATGCGCGACGGGACCACGCTCCGGTTCGGGCCGGACGACGTCTTTGAGATCCCACCCGGTCATGACGGGTACACCCTCGGGGACGAGCCGTGCGTCCAGATCGAGTGGTCGGGGTTGCGGGCCTTCGCGGGATTCCGGCTCGCCGGCACACACAACCGGGCGCTGGTCACGCTGCTGTTCACCGATCTCGTTGACTCTACGGCGATGGCGAAACGACTGGGTGACGTCGCCTGGCGAGATGTGCTCTCCGCACACTATGAGGCAACGCGGCTGGCGTTGGAACGCCACCACGGCCACGAGGTCAAGACGACCGGAGACGGGCTGCTCGCGACCTTCGATGGGCCGGCCGCCGCGTTGCGCTGCGCCGCCGCGGTAGGCCGGGCTGCTGGTCGGGAAGGCCTGCAGATCCGTGCCAGCGTTCACATCGGAGAAGTCCAACTAGTCGGGACCGATGTGCGCGGCCTCGCGGTGCATGAAGCGGCACGGATCCTCAGCGCGGCGACGGCCGATGAGATCCTGGTGTCAACCACGACGCGCGCACTGGCGGGCAACGCGGGGTTCGTTTTCCGGCCCCGGGGCACGCACATTCTCAAGGGCCTGCCTGGCGAATGGGAGCTCTTCGCATGCTTCGAGGAAGAAAAGCCCCAAGCGGACTGAAGCATCGACGACAGGCCGACCCCGACCGCGTCGAGCCGCCAGGATTGCGAGAAGCTTTCGCATAAGCTCTGACCTCGGCTTGGCCCGCCCGATCGTGTTCAATCAAGCCATGTTGAGCCTGGAAGAGATCTCGGATCGGTTGGAGATTCAGCAGCTGCTGATCGACTACTCCACGGCGATAGACCAGCGCCGCTTCGACGACCTGGACCGGATCTTCACCCCGGACGCCTACATCGACTACCGGGCGATGGGCGGCATCGACGGCAGCTATCCAGACGTCAAGGCATGGCTGAAGGAGGTGCTGCCGAACTTTCCCGCCTATGCGCACATGCTCGGCAACTTCGACGTCCGCATCAACGGCGACACGGCCTCGTCGCGGACGATCTGCTTCAACCCGATGGTGATGGGCGGCGAGCGGGGCCAGATCTATTTCTGCGGACTGTGGTACGACGACGAGTTCATCCGGACGGCCGAGGGGTGGCGGATGAGCGAGCGGGTCGAGACCAAATGCTTCGACAAGCTGCTCTGATCCACGCCTTCAGCGCGTCTGCACATGACGCCAATGGCCAGCGAACCGTTCATTTCCCGCAGGTGCCAAATCCGGCCGAAATGTTTGGGAACAAACGCTCTTCGCGGCGGGCTGCCCGATCCTGAGCAGCGCCCCAGGCCCTCTTATATGCTTCTTTTGGCACAGCTAACAGGAGGAGGCTGGTGCCGGATAGCCAGCCGTGTACCAGTCGGCGCGGGACCACATGACCCGGCCGCGATTCAGTGGCGGCCACACCAGCTCGGTGCTGCCGGCGAGTAGATCGGCAACTTCTCGCTCTCGCTGGTCTCAGGCAGTGGTGCTGTTCACCGCGGTTGCGGCGGCTCACGCCGTCGGCCAGGTGATTGTTTACCAAGAGAGTCACACTCCCTCGACTGGGGTCCCCTTTTTCCCCGGCGACGGGGTCACGGTCGCTGCCCTGCTCCTTGTACCCCGCCAGCTGTGGCCGGTGGTCTTGGTGGCCACGTATTCCACCGAGCTGGTGAGCCACTTCGCCTTGCACGAGACGCTGGCGACGGCATTCGGGCTGGCGCTCTCCAACACCATCGGCCCGGCGCTGAGCGCATGGCTGGTGCGGCGGTGGGTAGGTGGCGTCCCGCTGCTGAGCCGGCGCAAGGACCTGGTCGCGTTCGTGGTCGGCGGCGCCATCGCGGGGCCGGTGCTGGAAGCCCTGACCGGGCCGCCGTTCGCCAGGCTTTCCGTGCCGGCTTCGGGCCCGTATCTGGCCATGATGGCGCGGTGGTGGACCGGAGACGCTCTCGGCGTGTTGCTCGTCGGCGGGCTGATCCTGGCCTGGGCCACCGAGCGCGGCGGGCCCATCCGGTCCCGGTACGCGGTGTTCGAGGCCGCTGTCGTCGCGACACTGCTCGTCCTGGTGACGTGGGCCGTGTTCTGGCGCTGGCAACCGACTTTCTTCACCTACTTGACCCTGCCCATAGTCGGTTGGGCCTCGCTGCGATTCGGCACCCGGGGGGCCACCACGGCCGCCGCCGTCGTCGCCAGCCTCGCCCAATGGGCCACGCTGACCGGCCACGGCCCGTTCGCCGCCAGCGCCGGGACCGGGACCAACTACAACCTGGCGCTGTGGCTGGTGCAGCTGTTTTTGGCGGTCCTGACCCTGACCGGGCTGGTGCTGGCCGCCCAGGTGGCCGAGCTGACCGCTTCACGAACCCGGATCGTGACGGCCACCGACGAGGCCCGGCGGCGGATGGAGCGGGACCTGCACGACGGCGCCCAGCAGCGACTGGTTTGCCTGATCCTGCAGCTTCGCATGGCGCACGCGGGCGTGCCCCCTCACCTCGGCGAACTCAGCGCGGAGATCCACCGCGCACTTGCCGACGCAGTCGGCGCGCTGGACGACTTGCGGGAGATCGCCCGGGGCAT
This sequence comes from Mycobacterium sp., assembly GCF_035640695.1. Classification (GTDB taxonomy): domain Bacteria; phylum Actinomycetota; class Actinomycetes; order Mycobacteriales; family Mycobacteriaceae; genus Mycobacterium. The sequence continues at coordinate 17,795 of NZ_DASQVQ010000152.1, read as the reverse complement.
CCACCCGCAGGTGTTGGCCGCCGGGGGGCTGCCTCCGGCCCTCAAGGTCCTCGCCAGCCGCGCCGCGGTACCGGTCGACCTCGAGGTGCATCTCGATGGCCGGCTCCCGGACGAGGTGGAGGTCAGCGCCTACTACCTGGTGGGGGAGGCGTTGACCAACGCGGCCAAGCACGCACAGGCCAGCGCCGTCACCGTCCGGGTCGACGTCGACGGGGATGTCCTGTGCGTCACGGTCCGCGACGACGGCGTGGGCGGCGCCTCCTTCGCCCAGGGCACCGGCCTGGGAGGGCTCAAAGACCGCGTGGAGGCAATCGGCGGCCGGATCTTCCTTGACAGCCCCCGGGGGGCGGGCACCAGCGTGCGCGCAGAGCTTCCACTCACCCCCGCCAACGGCGCCGTTACGACGCGCTAGATGTACTGTCCAGGCGGTTGTTAACGGGCGCCGGCCCGGTGGATTTCCACTGCCGACCGGCGTTCTGGCACAATGGTCGGCTGTCCGTGGACCCGACTACGGCCGGTTCGCGGTCAGACCCACGCGAGGCAAAACCGGATCCGGGCACGCCGCCCGGCATCGCTGAATTGCAGCGTGATACCCACAGGAGAAGTTTCGACCATGGCTGTCAAGATCAAGCTGACCCGGCTTGGCAAGATCCGCAATCCCCAGTACCGCATCGCCGTCGCCGACGCCCGCACCCGCCGCGACGGCCGCTCCATCGAGATCATCGGGCGCTATCACCCGAAGGACGAGCCGAGCCTGATCGAGATCGACTCGGAGCGTGCCCAGTACTGGCTTTCCGTCGGGGCCCAGCCCACCGAGCCGGTGCTCAAGCTGCTGAAGATCACCGGGGACTGGCAGAAATTCAAGGGACTGCCCGGGGCCGAGGGCACGTTGAAGGTCGCCGCGCCCAAGCCGAGCAAGCTCGAGCTGTTCAACGCCGCGCTGGCCGAGGCCGAGGGCGCGCCGACGACCGAGGCCACCACGCCGAAGAAGAAGGCCGCCGCGAAGAAGGCGCCGGCCAAGAAGACCGCCAAGGCCGCCGAAACGCCCGCCGAAACGCCCGAGGCCGCCGAAACCCCCGAGGCCGCCGAGGCCGAGGCGACCGCCGAGCCCTCGGGTGCGGCCGATAAGTCCGAACCGGCCGCCGAAGGTCCCGACGCCACCGCCATCGCCGAGAGCTGAGCACCGCAATGAGCTCAGTCGTCGTCGACGCAGTCGAGCACTTGGTCCGCGGCATCGTCGACTATCCCGACGATGTCCGCGTCGACATGGTGACCAGCAGGCGCGGCCGCACGGTCGAGGTCCACGTCCATCCCGACGACCTGGGTAAGGTCATCGGCCGCGGCGGTCGCACCGCCACCGCGCTGCGCACGCTGGTCGCCGGCATCGGCGGCCGCGGCATCCGCGTCGACGTGGTGGACACCGACCAGTAGCCGAGGCGCTCCGCCAACATGGAGTTGATGGTCGGCCGCGTCGTCAAGACGCACGGCGTCACCGGTGAGGTCGTCGTCGAAATCCGCACCGACGATCCGCAAAGTCGGTTTGCTCGGGGCTCCTCGCTGCGTGCCAAGCCGCCCGGCGACGGCGCCGAGCGCCGCTACACCGTCGAGTCCGTGCGCGAGCACGGCGGGCGGTTGCTGGTCCGGCTCGCCGGTGTCGCCGACCGCGACGCGGCGGACGCGCTGCGTGGCGTCGTCTTCGTCGTGGACTCCGACGAGCTGCCGCCGATCGATGATCCAGACGAGTTCTACGACCACCAGTTGGAGGGGCTGCACGTGCGCACGACCGCCGGCCGCGACGTGGGAATCGTCGCGGAGGTGCTGCACACGCTCGCGGGCGAATTGCTTGCCGTGCGACCGCCCGCCGGCGGGCAGGAAGTCCTGGTTCCCTTCGTCAGCGCCATCGTGACGTCAGTGTCGTTGCCGGAGCACATGATTGAGATCGATCCGCCCGAGGGCCTGTTGGAGCTGAGGTAGGCGTGCGCATCGACGTCATCACGATCTTTCCCGGCTACCTGGACGTCTTGCGGCAATCGTTGCCGGGCAGGGCGATCGAGTCGGGCACCGTCGTGTTCGGCGTGCATGACCTGCGGCGCTGGACACATGATGTGCACCGCTCGGTGGACGACGCGCCATACGGCGGCGGTCCCGGGATGGTGATGACAGCGCCGGTCTGGGGCGAGGCGATGGACGAAATCTGCACTCCTCAAACGCTTCTCGTTGTTCCCACGCCTGCGGGCAGACTGTTCGACCAGTCGACGGCCCAGCGGTGGAGCACCGAGGCGCACCTGGTTTTCGCGTGTGGCCGCTATGAGGGCATCGACCAGCGTGTCGTCGACGACGCGGCGCGCCGGATGCGTGTGGAGGAGGTCTCGATCGGTGATTACGTGCTGCCGGGCGGCGAGTCCGCCGCCGTCGTGATGATCGAGGCGGTCGTCCGGCTGCTGCCCGAAGTGATCGGCAATCCCCTATCACACCAAGACGATTCGCATTCCGACGGGCTGCTGGAAGGCCCGAGCTACACCCGCCCGCCCAGCTGGCGCGGCCTCGACGTACCCGATGTGCTGCTCTCCGGCGATCACGCGAAGATCGCCGAGTGGCGCAGGCGTGCGGCGCTGGAGCGGACCCGCGAGCGCCGGCCGGATCTGTTGGATTAGTCGACCCGCCGGCCAGGGAACATCGCCGGTGGCGCATCGGGCGGGGGCTCCGTCCGCGCCATCGGCCCGGGAGCCATCACGTGCGGACCGGCGTCGTGCCTGCCCAATGAATGCCCGTGGACCTTGGCTTGGCAGCCGGTGACCAGTGCCAGGCTCAGCACTGCTGCCATCGCCGCGATCAGGCGTGACGTGTCGGACCGCATACCCCTCCTTGGGTTTTCGACGTCAGGGCGCAGGGCTCGCCACGCCCCCGGGCACCGGTCAGGTTAGTAGCCGGCAGCACGCGCGCTGTCAGGTGGTGCTTCGGCCGATTTCACTGGCCGCCGCCCTTCTGGCACAATTGACCAGTTGTCTGCGCGGCCTGGGCAGCCGCCCGCGCGGAACACCACGACGCCAATCCATCGGCTCGGCGACCGCTTCGCGCCCCGCGCGAGCGCATGTGCTTCAGAGCCGCGACCGCAAGGAAGTAGCGATGAACACGCTGGACTTCGTCGACCAGAGTTCTCTGCGCGACGACATCCCGGCCTTCGGCCCCGGCGACACCGTCAACGTGCACGTCAAGGTGATCGAGGGCTCGAAGGAACGCATCCAGGTGTTCAAGGGCGTGGTGCTCCGCCGGCAGGGCGGCGGCGTCCGCGAGACGTTCACCGTGCGCAAGGAGAGCTACGGCGTGGGCGTGGAGCGGACGTTCCCGGTGCACTCGCCCAACATCGACCATATCGAGGTGGTGACCCGCGGCGACGTGCGCAGGGCCAAGCTGTACTACCTGCGCGAGCTTCGCGGCAAGAAGGCCAAGATCAAGGAAAAGCGCTGATCACGGCGTTGCGCCGGGCGCTGGCTACGCTGATCTCGTGACCGACACCGCCGATCCGGCCGACTCGTCATCGTCACCGGCCGCGACGAACGAACAAGCCGCGCCCGCCGAGGACAAACCGGACGACAAACGCGAGGACGAGCAGAAGAAGAAGTCCACGCTGCGCGAATCGGCGATCCTGATCTCGATCGCCGTGGTGCTCTACTACCTGATGCTGACGTTCGTGGCGCGGCCCTACCTCATCCCGTCGGAGTCGATGGAGCCCACGCTGCACGGCTGCACGGGCTGCGTCGGCGACCGCATCATGGTGGACAAGCTCACCTACCGTTTCGGCTCGCCGCAGCCCGGCGACGTGATCGTGTTCAAGGGCCCGCCGAACTGGAACATCGGCTACAAGTCGATCCGCTCGCAAAACACCGCGGTGCGTTGGGTGCAGAACACGTTGTCAGTCGTGGGGTTCGTGCCCCCGGACGAGAACGACCTGGTCAAGCGGGTGATCGCGACAGGCGGCCAGACCGTGGAGTGCCGGGCGAGCACCGGGCTGACCGTCAACGACAAGCCGCTTTACCAGCCGTTTCTGAGTCCGCAGACGATGATGGCCGATCCCGCCGTCTATCCCTGCCTAGGCCCGGAGTTCGGGCCGGTCACGGTCCCGTCCGGCCGGTTGTGGGTGATGGGCGATAACCGCACCCATTCGGCCGATTCGCGTGCGCACTGCACGAGCACGCCCGCCGATTCGCAACGCGGCATCCAATGCACCGGTGACCCGATGTCCGGCACGGTTCCGATAGACAATGTCATCGGAAAGGCGAGATTCATCGCCTGGCCGCCGTCGAGGTGGGGACTTGTGAGGTCGGTGAACATTCAGCGCGGGGAGTAGCAGGTCATGGGCACGTGGCCGCCTCGCGCGGTTATTCGGAAGTCGACGGGGCTGCGCACCCTGGAGTCGGCGTTGTACAACAGCGCCCTTGGGCCGGTGGCCGGGGTCGACGAGGTCGGCCGCGGCGCGTGTGCCGGCCCGCTGGTGATCGCGGCGTGTGTGCTCGGCCCGAACCGGCTCAAGAGCCTGGCCGAGCTGGACGACTCGAAGAAGCTCACCGAAAAGGCCCGGGCGGCGCTGTTCCCGCTGATCTGCCGGTATGCGCTGGCCTACCACGTGGTATTCGTGCCGCCCGCCGAGGTGGACCGTCGCGGTGTGCACGTGGCCAATATCGAGGGCATGAGGCGCGCGGTCGCGGGGCTGCGGGTCCGGCCGGGCTATGTCCTTTCCGACGGATTCCGGGTGCCCGGATTGCCGATGCCCTCGTTGCCGGTGATCGGCGGCGACGGCGTCGCGGCGTCGATAGCGGCTGCCAGCGTGTTGGCCAAGGTCAGTCGCGACACGCTGATGGTGAAGCTGGACGGGCAGTTTCCCGGGTATGGGTTCGCCGACCACAAGGGTTACTGCACACCCGCGCACGGTGCCGCGTTGGCCGCGCTCGGACCGTGCAGCGAGCACCGATACTCGTTTATCAATGTGCGCAACGCGGTTCCCGTCTTCAACGAGGCGATGGCCCAGGAGCGGCTGGAGAACGGGTGAGGAAAGATATGTGCACACCGAGCGAAGGACAGCTGTGTCGATGAGTGCCGAAGATCTCGAAAAGTATGAAACCGAGATGGAGCTCTCGCTCTACCGCGAATACAAGGACATCGTCGGTCAGTTCAGTTATGTGGTTGAAACCGAGCGGCGCTTCTACTTGGCCAACAGCGTGGAGTTGATCCCCCGCAACGCCGAGGGTGAGGTGTATTTCGAGCTGCGGCTCGCCGATGCCTGGGTCTGGGACATGTATCGTCCCGCCCGGTTCGTCAAGCAGGTGCGCGTGATCACGTTCAAGGACGTGAACATCGAAGAGGTGGAAAAACCCGAGCTGCGCCTGCCCGAATAGCCCCGGATAGCAGCGCCGTTCCGCCAACCCCGGCTTGTATCGGCCCGGCCGCGCGTAAATTCAGCCTTGCGTCGGGGAAACACAATGCAAGGGGAAGAAGAAATGCTGATCTTCAGCAGCAATATCCACCGCGGCGTCTTTGGTGCTATTGCCGTCGGTGCGCTCGGATGTCTGGCAGCCGCGACAATTGTGGTCCCAACGGCTACCGCCCAGCCGCAGTGCACCGCAGCCAATCTCACCACCACAATCGGTAAGGTGGCCGCGGACACGGGCGGATTTTTGGGGACTCATGCCGACGCCAATCAGGCCGTCACCAACTCCGGCTCGCAGGCGGACTCCGAGACGGCGCTTCGGACGTACTTCGTCGCCCACCAGGATCAGTGGGCCGAACTGCAAAGGATCGCCCGGCCGTTGGCCACCCTGCGCCAGCAGTGCCAGGTGAATGTGGCGCCTGCCCAGATTGCGCGCCTGTTCGACGCGATGGCCGCCTAGCATCGATCGCCGGCATCCACCGGCGCCGCACGACACCATCGCCGACGGTGCGACGGTCTTCAGCCGATCTTCCTCGGGCATCCGTCCCCGGCCTCAGCGGGATCGTTGCTGTGGTACCCACATCACGGTCTGATTGATGCAACGCCGGCGGTGTGCTGTTTCGCGCGCCCGCGCGGAGGATACTGCCCCCTATAGCTTTCCTGTACCCCGTGGCCGGGATCGGGGAAGCGACCCAATCGCAAACTCGAAGGAATCAGCAATGAAGATGAGTGCAATCAATGCGCGGCGGGTGCTCGCGGGGGTGTTTGCCGGCTGCGCGGTCTGCGCGGGCATCTCGATCGCGCTGCCGTCGGCGGGTGCCCAACCCGCCCAGTGCACGGCTGCGGGACTGGCCCACACGGTCAGCGGGGTAACCGCGCGGGCGGGAGATTATCTGGACGGCAATCCCGACGCGAATCAGGCCATTACCGGCGCCGGGACGGAGACGCCCGACCAGGCGCAGGCAAATCTGCGGGCGTACTTCGCCAGCCACATGAAGGAGTACAACGATCTGAAGGGACTCGCTCAGCCGCTCACGGATCTTCGGACCTCGTGCAACCAGACCGTGTCTGCGGCGCAGATCGCTGCGCTTCTGCAGGCGTTCGCCTCACCCTTGTAAGCGCCACAACGACAACGAGCCACCACCGCGGCACCCGCCGCGGCGGCGGTCTTTTGTGCATGACCGCCTGACTGTGGATAACCCGCCGGATCGCCGACGGGATTGTCGGCGCGGCACCCCATTGTGGCGCCATGACGACAATGACCCGTGCCGAACTGGGCGCACTCGGGGAGCGGCTGGCCGCCGAACATCTGAACACCCTGGGTTTGCGCCTGCTTGGCCGCAACTGGCGGTGCCGATATGGGGAACTGGATCTGATCGCGACCGATCCGGCGACACGGACCGCGGTATTCGTCGAGGTGAAGACCCGCACCACCGATGAATTCGGCGGGCTCGCCGAGGCGGTCACGCCGGCCAAGGTGCGCCGGCTGCGGCGGCTGGCCGGGCTGTGGCTGGCCGAGCAGGACAGTCGCTGGGCGGCAATCCGGATCGACGTGATCGGCGTGCGCGTCGGGCGGCGGCGCACCCCGGAGATCACGCACCTGCAGGGCGTGGGCTGATGTCGCTCGGTCGGGCGTTCTCGGTGGCGGTGCGCGGCGTAGCGGGCGAGATCGTCGAGATAGAGGCCGACATCACCGCCGGCCTGCCCGGTGTGCACCTCGTCGGGCTGCCCGACGCCGCGCTGCAGGAGTCCCGCGATCGCGTGCGCGCGGCGATCATGAACTGCGGCAACAGCTGGCCGATGTCGAGGCTGACGCTGGCGCTGTCGCCGGCGACGCTGCCGAAGATGGGCTCGGTCTACGACGTTGCGCTGGCGGCGGCGGTGTTGGCGGCCAACCGCAAGCTGGCTCCGGCCCGGTTGGACAAGACGGTGCTGCTCGGCGAGCTGGCGCTCGACGGGCGGATACGGCCGGTGCGCGGCGTGCTGCCGGCCGTGTTGGCCGCCAAGCGGGACGGCTGGCCAGCGGCGGTGGTTCCGACCGACAACCTGGCGGAGGCCGGCCTGGTCGACGGGCTCGAGGTGTTCGGCGCCGGCACGCTGCCGCAGGTGCAGGCATGGCTCAACGGCGCCGGCGAGCTGGCGCGCGGCACTGGCATCGACGTCGACGACTTACCCGCGATTCCCGATCTGGCCGATGTCATCGGGCAGCCGCAGGCGCGGTTCGCCGTCGAAGTGGCCGCGGCCGGCGCCCACCATCTGATGCTGACCGGCCCGCCCGGGATCGGCAAAACCATGCTGGCCCAGCGGCTTCCGGGCCTGCTGCCGCCGTTGACCGAGGAAGAAGCGCTTGAGGTCACCGCGATCCATTCGGTGGCCGGACTGCTCTCGGCGGCCACGCCGCTGATCACCCGGCCGCCCTTCGTCGCGCCGCATCACACGTCGAGCGTGGCCGCGCTCGTCGGCGGCGGGAGCGGCCTGGCCCGGCCGGGCGCGGTCAGCCGGGCCCATCGCGGCGTGCTCTTCCTCGACGAGTGCGCCGAGATCGGCGTGCGTGCGTTGGAGGCGCTGCGAACGCCATTGGAAGACGGGGAAATTCGACTCGCCCGCCGCGACGGCGTGGTGATCTATCCCGCGAGGTTCCAGTTGGTGATGGCGGCCAACCCGTGCCCGTGTGCGCCGGCCGACCCGCGGGACTGCATCTGCGCGGCCGCGGCCAAGCGGCGTTATCTCGGCAAGCTGTCCGGCCCGCTGCTGGACCGCGTCGACCTGCGGGTCGAGATGCATCCGGTGCGGACAAAGGCGCTGACCGACGAAAAGGGTGAGCCGACACAGGCGGTGCGGGAACGGGTGGCCCGCGCACGTGCCGCCGCGGCCGAGCGGTGGCGGCGCCACGGCGTGCGGACCAATGCCGAAGTGTCGGGTTCGTTTCTGCGCCAACGGTATCGGCTCGGCTCCGACGCGATGCAGCCATTACGCAAGGCGCTGGATCGCGGGCTGGTTTCGGTTCGCGGCGTCGACCGGACACTGCGCGTCGCTTGGACGCTTGCGGACTTGGCCGGCCGCACGCAGCCGGGCGTCGAGGAGGTCAAGGCGGCCATGGGATTTCGGCAGATGGGAGCGGACCGATGAACGAACCGATGAACGAACCGATGTCGTGGGCATACCTGTCCAGAGTCGCCGAGCCGCCGTGCGCGCAGCTCGCGTCCCTTGTTGCCGATGTGGGGCCGGTCGAGGCCGCCGAACGTGTCAGACGCGATGAGGTCTGCGAGGATCTGGCTCGCCACACGCGGGCGCGGCGACAACAGGATCACGCCGCGGAGGATCTGCGCGTGGCGGCGAGGCTGGGTGCCCGGCTTGTCACGCCCGCCGACGCCGAATGGCCCGCGCTCGCCTTCGCGGCCTTCGGCGGTGTGGATGACCGGCTGCATCCCGGCGGGACCGCGCCGCTGGTGTTATGGGTGATCGGCGGTGCGGCGCTGGACGACATCGCGCAGCGCGCGGCCGCGATCGTCGGCACCCGGGCCGCGACCGGGTACGGCGAACAGGTGGCCGCCGAGTTGGCCGCGGGCGTGTGTGAACGCGACGTCGCGGTGGTATCCGGCGCGGCGTATGGCATTGACGGCGCCGCACACCGATCGGCATTGTCGGTTGACGGGATGACCGTGGCGGTGCTGGCCGGTGGGGTGGACGTGCCGTATCCGGGCGGGCATGCGGCGCTGCTGCACCGCATCCGGTCGCACGGCGTCGTAATCAGCGAGTACCCGCCCAGCGTTCGTCCCGCACGACACCGGTTTCTGGTGCGCAATCGGCTGGTGGCGGCGCTGTCGGGCGTGACGGTCGTCGTGGAGGCGGGATTCCGCAGCGGCGCCGCCAACACCGCCGCGTGGTCGCGGGCGCTGGGCCGGGTCGTGTGCGCGGTGCCGGGACCGGTGACGTCATCGGCCTCGGCGGGTTGCCACGCGCTGATCCGCGCCGGGGCCGAGCTGGTTACCCGGGCCGACGACGTGGTCGAGATCGTCGGCAGGGCAGGAGAACTGGCGCTCGAGCCGGACCATCCGACGTCACCGTTGGACGGGCTCACCGACAGCGAGAAGCGTGTCTACGAAGCGCTGCCCGCCCGGGGTGCGCGGTCCACCGCCGAATTGGCCCTGGGGTCGGGGCTGCCGGTCGCCGAGCTGCAGGGCGGGTTGGCGATGTTGGAACTGGCCGGCCTGGTGGTGGAAAACGACGGAAAGTGGCGGCTGGCGAGACGCTTGGTTTAAGCGGGGCGGCACCCACCGATCCGGGTCAGCGGCAGCAGTTCGGGTCCAGGACGGTGCACAACGCCGCCAGCGAAGCGCGGCTCGGGCGATGGTAGACGTTCATTCCCCGGCGAATGGATTCGACGAGTCCGGCTCGTCGCAGCTGGCTCAGGTGATGACTCACCGTCGACTCGCTCAGGCCAAGAGTCGCGGCGAGCTCCCCGCCGTTTTCCTCGCCAGCCGCCGAGCTGAAGAGCAGCGACATCACTTTGACCCGGACGGGATCGGCCAAGGCCTTGAGCCGCAGCGCCACCTCCAGCGCATCGTCGTCGCTTATCGGGCCGGCGGCTACCGGAGGGCAGCATACCGGCGCGGTGATGTCGACCGGGGGAAGTGTTTTCGGCATACCCCAATCCTGCCAGGGATGTTGACATATATCAAAAAGGTGGCATGCTTAGCCACGAACAAGTTAGTTCGATATATGTCTCAAAGGTCTCGGAGGTCGCCACCATGTCCCGCATCCAACTCGCCCTGAACGTCGACGACCTCGACGAGGCGGTCAGGTTTTACTCGAAGTTGTTCAACGCCGAACCGGCCAAGCTCAAGGACGGCTACGCGAACTTCGCCATCGACGAGCCTGCGCTCAAGCTGGTGCTGTTCGAAAATCCAGGGCACGGCGGCACCCTCAATCACCTTGGGGTAGAGGTCAATTCCAGCGACAGCGTGCATGCCGAAATAGCTCGGCTAACCGCCGAGGGCCTGTTCACCGAAGAGGAAATCGGCACCACGTGTTGCTTCGCCACCCAGGACAAGGTGTGGGTGACCGGACCCTCGGGCCAAAAGTGGGAGGTGTACACCGTTCTCGCCGACTCCGAAACCTTCGGCACCGGCACGGAGGCGCCCGCGAGCGACCCGACCGGCGGCTGCTCGTGCGCGACAACCGACAACGCGTCGACCGACAGGGACGCGACAACCGCCGCGTCGTGCTGATGCGATGGCAGTCGGGTCGGCGGCCGCCGACCCTCGAGGCGCACTGTTCACCACGTCGTTTGCGGCCAGGTGTGTTGTGGTGGGTGTTTAGCCGCCGGAAGCGACGTTGAGTTCGCTCAGCAAGCGGCGCACGCGTTCTTCGATGTGGTCGCGGATCGGTCGCACCGCGTCGAGGTCTTGGCCGGCGGGGTCGGCCACCGCCCACTCCTCGTAGCGTTTCCCAGGAAAGATTGGGCAGGCGTCCCCGCAGCCCATCGTGATGACCACGTCAACGGCCTGCACGATCTCGTCGGTCCAGGGCTTGGGGAACTCGGCGGAAATGTCGATGCCCACCTCGGCCATCGCTTGCCGTGCGGCGGGGTTGATTTCGTAGCCGGGTTCGGATCCGCCCGACCAGGCCACCGCCCGATCGCCGGCCATGTGGGTGAAAAAGCCCAACGCCATCTGCGAGCGCCCGGCGTTGTGGGTGCACAAGAACAGCACCGTCGGTTTGCCGTCGCTGATCTTGCCCTCAACACGCGCGAGGGCGTTGAGGCGTTGGCGCGCAAAGCGTTCGGCCAAAAGCGGCAGGTAGTTCGCGACGGTGGCCCGGCCGGCGAACTGGTCATAGGAGCAGTAGAGGAACCGCTCGACCGTCTCCACGCCGAACGTTTCAGCGAATTCGCGTTGCAGCCGGGTCGCGGCGGTGCGCAGCGCCAGCTGCTGATCAATCGATAAGTCGCGGCGCACGTGGTGGGCCAACGGGGCGGGGCTTTCGGTCATGACGAACTCCATTGCTCGACAGTTGTTTTCCTGTTGTGGTGCGCGACGACGACCTCGTCGGCGACACGGGCCGCCTCCGGGTAAAGCGTGACGATCAGCGCCAGGCCGATGAGGGCGCCGACAATCTGCGCGGCGATGAAACCCGGTGCCGACGATGGGGAGATGCCGGCGAAACTGTTGGAGAACAGACGCCCTACCGTAACCGCAGGGTTTGCAAAGCTCGTCGATGACGTCCACCAATACGCGGCGCCGATGTAGGCGCCCACCGCGGCCGCCGACGAGGCCGCCCGCCCGGTGCGGGCCAACGCGAAGATCAGCGCGATCAACCCGGCGGTGGCCACCACCTCGCCGATAAGGTGGCCCGGGCTGATGCGGTTTTTTGTGGAGAGCTCCAAGATCTTCCGGTCGAACATCACGTTGGCCAGCGCCGCCCCGCCGATCCCGCCGGCCACCTGGACCACCAGATAGGCGGCGGCGTGTCCGGCGGTGATACCGGTGCCCGCGCGGCGGCCCAGCAGCCAGTCCGCCCCGGTGACCACGGGATTGAAGTGCGCACCGGAGATTGGCCCGAACAATAGAATCAACACCGCCAGCCCGAACGCGGTGGTCGTCGAGTTCTCCAGCAGCTGCAGCCCCACGTCGTTGGGCGACAGTTGGGCGGCCGCGATTCCGGACCCGATCACCACGGCCACCAGCAGGGCGGTGCCCACAAACTCGGCCAGCAGCCGCCGCGGCAACGCCGTCGCGCTCATTATCGGCTCGCACTGACTGCGTTGGCACCAAGGAGCTGGGAAAGCTGGTGCAGCGCTTGTGGAATCACGCGGTAATAGACCCACGAGCCGCGCCGTTCGCTGGTCAGAAGCCCCGCTGCTTTCAGCACCTTCAAGTGGTGGGAGATCGTCGGTTGACCGACTTCGATGCCGGCGGACACGTCACAGACGCAGGCCTCCCCACCGGTGTGGCTGGCCACCACGCTGAGCAGCCGGAGCCGCACCGGATCCGACAGCGCCTTGAGCTTTTTGGCCAGTTCGGCGGCCGCCTCCGCAGACAGCGGCTCATGCACTAGCGGCGCGACCTCACAGCCCGACACCTCGATCAACGGCAGCCGGGACTTCGACATCCATCGATATTGACAGCGATCGAAACGGGACTCAACCGAACATCACGTGAATTTCGCTGAAGTGGCGACCCGCCGGCCAACCACTGGCCGCCGTCCGGCCGATCCGCGACGACCCCGAAAGGCGGGTGCGTCAACCTTCCGTACCATTGAAAGATTAGCTAACAAACCTCGGGAGGATAAGTGGCTGGACGCCCGGTGCACAGCTTCGAAGTCGTTCGCAAGGAACAGCTGTCGCCACACCTCGTCCGGGTGGTGCTCGGCGGGAGCGGCTTTGACACGTTTGTGCCGAACGAATACACCGACGGGTACTGCAAGTTGCTGTTCGTCCGCGAGGATGTCGACGTCAGGGCGTTGCCGGCACCGCTGACGCTGGACAGTTTCCGCGAACTGCCCGCCGAGCATCAGCCCGCGATCCGCACCTTCACTGTGCGCTGGGCCGATCCGGAACGTCGCGAGATCGCGATCGATTTCGTGGTCCACGGCGGCCACGGCGTGGCCGGGCCGTGGGCCGCCGCCGCGCGGCCCGGTCAACCCTTGTACTTGATGGGGCCAAGCGGCGCCTACGCCCCCGACCCAGCGGCCGATTGGCATTTGCTGGCCGGCGACGAGTCGGCCATACCCGCGATCGCCGCGGCCTTGGAGGCGTTGCCCGCCGAAGCCGTCGCGAAGGTGTTTCTCGAGGTGGCAGGCCCCGACGACGAGATCTCGCTGCGGTCTCCGGCGAGCGCGCAGATCAACTGGATATACCGCGGCGGTCGCGCCGACCTGGTGGGAGAGGACCGCGCCGGTGATCATGCCCCGCTAATCGGCGCGGTCAAGGAAGCCCACTGGCTGCCCGGTCAGGTGCAGGTGTTCATCCACGGCGAAGCCCAGGCCGTGATGCACAACCTTCGGCCCTACATCCGCAAGGAACGCGGCGTCGACGCCAAATGGGCGTCGTCGATCTCCGGGTACTGGCGCCGCGGCCGCACCGAGGAGACGTTCCGGCAGTGGAAGCGCGAACTCGCGGAGGCGGAGGCCGAAGCCGGCGCCGGCTAGTCGATCGCCCGGTGCCGCGCGAGTTCTGGTTTTACGGCAAGCCCCTGACGAGCAGCAGGACTGTGTCGGCGCCCTGGTGGCGGTGCTTGGCGATCTCCTGGTACTCCGGCGAGTTGGCGAAGCGATAAAACGCCACCTCGTCGGGAAAGGCCAGCAGCACCACCTTGTCCCGGTCCCACTGCCCCTCCACCACCCGAGGCGACTCGTCGCTGGCCAGGACGGTTCCGCGGTGCTGGCCGAACACCTGCATGAATCCCGCCTGATACCGATCGTAAGCCGCGCGGTCGGTGAACCTCAGTTGGGCGATGGCATAAACGGTCACCGCGTCACCGTACTCGCAGCATCAAGCTCGTTTTCCTCTGCACCGCAAGCGCTTCGAGATTCTCACGTGAACGACAAAACCGCACCGAGCGGGTCTCCCCACGACGGTGCGGCTTCCAGGCAGCCTGCGTCAGCGACTTTGGTGAACGCTGGAGTCGACCTGCGGAACGTCAACCACACCAGGGCCGTACAGCTGTTGCTCAACCCACAGATGCTTGTGGCTGCCGCCGTAGATGCTGACCTCCTGCTCGCTGGGGGCGCCAACCCTGGCACCGGTGATCGATTGGTAGTCCGGGCCGGTGTGGTGCCCGCCGACGGCCTGCACCGACGGGGCGCCGGAGTCGGCGACGGCCACGACGACCGGTGCCGACAACGCTGCGCCGGCCAGTACGCCTGCTGCGACAAGCCGTCGCGCCCACGATGCCTGTGCGGACCGTGTGGCAGTTGTAATGCTCTTCATTTCGGTGCCTCCTCTTGATCTGGTCGCACAAACAGGCAGGTCAGCCGGTTTAGTTCGGGTTGGCAGGATGTGAATCAGGCGTGGCAGGATCACGAAGTTGATGTCCATTACTGCCAGCAAGGCGGGGTCCCGTCGAGACACGCGGTCGTGGCTGAGGCGGTTTAACCGCCGCCGTCTGCGACGGTAGAAGCGTGCGCCGGCCGCCCGCGTTGTCCGCGATACTCGACGATTTCGCCGACCACCTCACGCTGGAGCGCGGACGTTCGAATCACACGCAGCGGGCCTACCTCGGCGACATCGGCTCGCTGCTCGACTACCTCGCCGCGCGCAAGGCGGATGCGACGCTGAACGATCTGACCTTGCCGCTGCTGCGCTCGTGGCTGGCCGCGCAGGCCGCCGCCGGGGCCGCCCGCACCACGCTGGCGCGTCGCACCTCGGCGGTCAAGACATTCACCGCGTGGGCGGCGCGACGCGGGCTGCTCACCGTCGATCCGGCGACTCGCCTGCAGCTGCCCAAGGCGCGCCGCACGCTACCCGCCGTGCTGCGCCAGGACCAGGCGCTCGATGCGATGGCTGCCGCGAAATCCGGTACGCAGCAAGGTGATCCGTTGGCACTGCGCGATCGGCTGATCGTCGAGCTGCTCTACGCGACCGGTATTCGGGTCGGCGAGCTGTGCGGTCTGGACATCGACGATGTCGACACCGGTCGCAGGCTGATCCGCGTTCTGGGAAAGGGCAACAAGCAACGCACCGTTCCGTTCGGCGAACCCGCACAGGCAGCCTTGACGGCTTGGCTCGCCGAGGGCCGACCCGCGCTGGCCAACGGCGCGTCGGGACCGGCGCTACTGCTGGGCGCCCGCGGCCGGCGGCTCGATCAGCGGCAGGCGCGCACGGTCGTGCACCAGACCATCGCCGCCGTCGATGGCGCACCCGACATCGGCCCGCACGGGCTGCGGCACAGCGCCGCGACCCATCTCCTCGAGGGCGGCGCGGATCTGCGGATCGTGCAGGAGCTGTTGGGTCACTCCACGCTGGCCACCACGCAGCTCTATACGCACGTGTCGGTCGCACGCCTGCGTGCCGTGCACGACCAGGCCCACCCGCGCGCATGATCCGCCACCGCAGCAGGGCGATGACCTCGGCGATGTCGGGCATCGCCGACGCGCGGCCCCGCCACGCGTCGAACACCGTCCAATAGCTGACACCGAAATGCGAGGCGCTGCTGCGCCGAACAGGTAGTCGACTACGCAAGTCCGCGCCGCACGACGGACCTACGCTGCGCTCACAGCTGTCACAGCGGAGGGAATGATGGCCGAGCCCGTGATGAGTGAGCTGACATCGAGCACGGCGAAGACTCGGGTGCTGCGGTTGGCCTTGGCGATGCGCGGCGGCGTCAGCCTTGCGGTGTGGATCGGTGGCGCGGTGGCCGAACTCGACCTGTTCCGGCGCGCGTGCAGCTGCCCAAACACTTCCGCGACGGAATTAACACTCGCCGACGGCGAAAACCAACGCCATCACGAACGGGCGATCATTTACCGCCAACTTCTCGCCCTGACCAAGTACCACAGTGTGGAGATCGACATCCTGGCGGGCGCGAGCGCGGGCGGCTTGAACGCGGTGCTGTACGGCTTGGCCCAGACCGCCGGCACCGTGATGGACGATACGGTGCGTCGCACCTGGGTCGAGTGCGGCGCGATATGGGACCTATTGCAGAAGCCCGGATTCTCTCGAGTGACGTCGATCCTCCAGGGCGACGGACGCTTCTTCACAGTCGTCCGCACCGCGCTCGGCAAGATCGCGAATCCGGACAGTGCGGAAGGGAAATGGAAACCCCTCGTCAACCCAGACGCGCGAACTGACCGGGTCGCGGTCGAACTTGCCGCGACCCTGTTGGACGACATCCACAATCCGCATCGCGACAACCGCGCTCGCTTCTCGTTCGTAAAGAATCCGGGTGATCTAGCCTCGAATTACACCACGATTCCAGGCGGTCATGACACCCGGCAATCAGCCGGAATTGCGTTGGACCGCATGGCATTAGCCGCACGCTCGACGTCGTCGTTCCCGGGTGCATTCGAACCCGCCGACATCTATTCCACGGCCGAAGACACCCCTGGCACTGGCCTTGACGTCGACATGGCCCGGGCGTTCTTGTATGCACGGTCAAATGCCAAGTCAGACAAGCCATTCAACGTCATCGACGGTGGGGTCTTCGACAACATCCCGATCGATCGCGCCATCCGCTGTATTCAGCGAGCTCCGGCGTCCATGCCGTCCAAGCGGTGGCTGATCTACCTGGACCCCGAGCCGCCCACCCCGAGCGAACCAACGAAAAGCTCCAAGAATGCATCGAGCGCCCTGGGTTTGGTTCCGGTCATCCGTGGTTCGATGGCGCTCAAGCAGCGCACGGAATCGGCCGCGGACGAGCTCGGTCCACTGCGTGAGAACAACGACCAAGTGCTCCAGATACGGGCCCGGCAAGAAGCATTGGCGGCCGCGTTGGCAGACACAAAAGGCGAGGACCTGACCATCGAGGACCTGATTACCAAAGAGGCGTACCTCAAGTGTCGTATCGCGCTGGACGCCGAGCGGATTGCGATTCTGTTAACCGACCCGTGGTCGGAACTCTGCCGACCGCCACGTCCAGCAGTCGACTATGCCGCCCTCAATTCCTCGCAGGCATTGGAGATCAAGGATTGGCTGCGGCATATATATTTTCGGGCCCAGAACAGTTGGGATTTCTCGACGGACATCTTCGCAATGCTGGGTTGGGTGCGCACCCTGATCGCATGGGTTCATGCCTTAGAGGACGTTCTCGAAGGCCTTGCGAACGACTCCCCACAGCGGCCGTCGGGTCAGTCGTATCTGGCCGAGATGCTCGAAAGCTGGAAGCACCGGCTGTACCGCTGCCTCATCGTGCTGATCGAGGCCAAGCAGCAAGCTGTGGATTCGATTCTCGCGCAACCACTTGCGGACAATCCCGTCGCGAACCACACGTATAGCGAAGCAACACTTGGTGACTGCCTATGCGATAGTTATGACCACCAACGCAGACTGAAGATTTCCAGCCAACTCATTTGGTTCCTCTGGTATGACGATCCCGACGACGCCGGCTTTTACAATTGGTTGGGAAACGTGGACGCCTTGGGAGACGATATCGATGGCCAGCCACTCGGCGAGTTCATGCGATGGACCTTGGACGGAATCAAGGTCAGTATCGCCAAGTACTCGCGATGTGTGGTCGACAACTTGCCCGACATCCACAAGGCGTGGCTTCAAAACTGGGAAAATTCGGTATTCAGGCGGTTCTACGATCAGCCATTGAGCGCATTTCCGATCGAGAACTTGGCAAAGCTGTTCGTCGTGACCGGCGGTCCGGCCGCGGTGCCGATCATTACCTTCGACCAGATTAACAGCGACGAAAGGCCGGCCATCGCG
>NZ_DASQVQ010000151.1:0-9857 GCF_035640695.1 Mycobacterium sp. | reverse complement strand
ATGGCTTTGTTACCCCTGACGGCAGTTCCGCCGCGCAGGAGATCGCCAAGGCCGCCCCCGCCGGCGCGCATGTCGTCAAGGCGTTCAACACCCTGTTTTCCAATGTTCTGGCGGTCGGCTCAGCCGAGGGTCGCCCATTGGACGTATTCATCGCCGGCGATGACGCGCAGGCAAAGGCACGCGTGTCGGCGTTCATCGAGAGCCTGGGACTGCGCCCGATGGACGCCGGGCAGCTGCCAATGGCGCGGGCACTAGAGAACGTCGCCCTGCTGCAGTTGGGCCTCGTCGCCCACTCGGTCAAGCACACCAACTTCTTCCTTGGCGTCGGCATTCTCAACTGAGCGCACCACCACTTCTCGCGCCAGTCGCTCTACGGAACGAGAACAGGCCCCTCCACCAACCTCAAAAGGACAGTAATTATGCGCGTTTTCGTTACCGGCGGGACCGGCCATTCCGGTTCGTACATCATCCCCGAGCTCATCGCCGCCGGGCACGAGGTCACCGGCCTGGCCCGATCGGACACGGCCGCGGCGGCCCTGTCCGCGTTCGGCGCCAAGGTGCGTCGCGGCAGCCTCGAGGATCTCGACGGACTCAAGGAGGCGGCCGCGGACTCCGACGGCGTCATCCACGTCGCGCACAGGCAAGACCTGCTTCCGTCCGGCGGGATCGACGCCGTGACCGCCGCGGAGCTCTCGGTCATGCTCGCGTACGGCGAGGCACTCGCGGGAACCGGAAAGCCGCTGGTCGCGGCGGGCAGTATGGCCTCGCCCGGAAACCTGGGCCGGCCGGCCACCGAGGAGGACCAGGCCCTTCCCAGCGGCGATGAATACAAGGGCACCCTGCGGTTCCGTAACGCGGTGGAGACTGCCGTAGTCGGCCTCGCCGAGCGGGGAGTGCGGTCTTCAATCGTGCGGCTTCCCCCCATCGCGCATAGCACGACCGATCGTGCCGGCTTCCTCCCGGGGCTGATCGCGCTCGCGAGGGAGAAGGGCTTCGCGGGCTACCCCGGAGACGGCGCGAACCTGTGGGGCGCCGTGCACATTCGCGATGTCGCCTCCTTGTTCCGCTTGGCGCTGGAGAAGGGTCCGGCCGGCAAATATTGGCACGCAATCGAGGACGGGGGCATCCCGTTCCGCGAGATCGCCGAGGCCATTGGCAGCCGTCTGGGCCTGCCCACTGTAAGCGTTCCCGCGGACGTACTGATGCTGCCGGGATACTTTGGGTTCTACGCGAATCTGGTCGCGATGTCCCTCCCAGCGTCCAACCTCATCACGCGCCGGACCCTGGGCTGGGAACCCGCTCAGCCCAGCCTGCTCGCCGATCTGGACAACGGCCATTACTTTTCCGCCACCTCACGGCCCAGGCGCACCGACCAAGTCTCACACACAACGAGTAACCATGACCACGTTCGCCCCGCACCGCGACACCTTGGAGTCCTTCGTCGACTGCATCCACGGCGGCGCAGACAAAGACACCCTCACCCGTTTGCTCGCCGAGGACGTAGTGCTGTACGGCCCGCTCGGCGATGAGCCAGTCACCGGCCGCGAGGCCGCCGTGGAAACCATACAGACCGTCAACAGACTGGCGTCCGACGACACCTATATTGAGGTCCTCAGCGGCGAGACCCACCACGCGGCGTTCTACCGGCTGCAAATCGGAGACGCCGCGGTCAACGGAATTTTCTACGTCCTGCTCGGCGCGGACGGCAAGATCGCCGAGGTGACCATCTTTTGGCGCCCGCTGCCGTCCGGCGTCGCGCTGCAGCGGAACCTTGCGGATGCACTCGGCATGCAGCCCTGGGAACTGCGCACAAATGGGGAGTGACGACGAAGGACGTGCGCTACGCCAGCAGGGCCCGGAGTGCAGATCCTAACAATCGCCGATGAAACCGGCGGCCGGCCTGGCTAGAACTGGACCAGAAGGACGTCGAAGCCCATCTTGCCTTCCGGGGCCGCAACTTGGATAGAGACCAATCGGTAAGTGCCAGAGCCATATTCGTTGGCGACTGCGCGGATGCGTACGCGTTTGATTCATTTGATGCATCATCCACAACCCGTTGAGTCCTTGAGCCGAGCCACTCGGAATACTTTGTGGGACACGGCAGCCGCGAAGGGCTGCCTGATTTGGCGATGATCGCAGCGACCCTCCGATGAACGCGCCGCGCACCGCCATGACTATGTGACCTCACTCGCAGGAAGTCCTCAGCTCGCCTGGGGACGAGGGATACAGCGATGGCTGACCAGCCAATGGAGACGAAATTTCATTGGGGCACAGCGACTCTCAGCGACCTGTAAGGTAACTGCAAGGTAACGGATGTGGCGTGTTATGGCGATATTGCGGGTATGAGAAAAAGAATTGTGGGATTAGCGACGACGGCCTTGGTGACCGGGGGTCTGGGGTTGGCAGGTTTCGCGCTAACGCCCGGTACGGCCCAGGCCGAGCCCGGTCCATTTCCGGCGTATCACTGGTGTCCCGGCGATGATTGGTTCCCGTGGTGGGGCTTCAACTGGGACTGGGGTACCTGCCACGACGACCATCACCGCGATTTCGACGGCTGGGATCACAGTCGCGACTGGTGGGGCGACCAAGGTGGCGACCGCGGTGGATGGCAGCCTTGGCAGGGCGACCAAGGTGGCGACCGCGGTGGATGGCAGCCTCGGCAGGGCGACCAAGGCGGCGACCGTGGTGGCGACCGTGGTGGTCCGCAGCCGTGGCAGCCGTGGCAGCGGTAGGAGCAGCAGCAGAGCCCAGGGGCCCGAATCGGCCCCTGGCCGGGATTTTGCGTTATCCGACAGAAAGATTGACCAAAACCCGAGAAAGTGCGTTACTGCGTGGCATTAGCGGTGCCGTCCGACGTGTCGAACCTATGTAAGCGATCGCGAACAATCCCGTAGAGGGGGTCGGCCTGCATCGCGATCCGCGCCACGTCGGCGGCTCTTCTGGTTGTTTCGTTCGTCCTGACTTCACGCCGCAGACGGCGCCATGCATGGTGTAACCGTGCCGGTTAGTGTTGCGTCACATCTCGCGGATGCCGGCGGTGAGTTGGTCGAGATTGTCGAGGATCAAGGTTGCGAGAGCTGTCTCTGCATTGCTTTCCATCCACATCTCAAGTCCAACCCGGAATGCCGCAACGGCTGCCGCGGCTGTCAGTCGGGGACTTTGGTCGTCGTCGTTCGTCTGATAGTGGGCCGCGGTGAATTGGCGGACGAGTCGCTCGAATCCAGCGAACACCCGGCCCAGCCCGGCCTCGAGCAGTGGGGTGGTGGTGACGAGGCGCAGCCGCGCCAATTCTCGCTCCGGCTGGGCCGCATAATCGGAAACCGTTTGGGTAATGACCGCGCGCAGCGACACGAGCGGCGGTTCATCGGCAGGCCGACTCGCGAAGAGCTCCTCGGCCAGATCCAGATGGGACCGGAGACGACCGAGTACAAGGTCCTCTTTCGAGGTGAAATAGCGAAAGAACGTGCGCGTGGATACCAAACAGTCCGCACAGAGGTCTTCGAGGCGCACGTGTTCGTACCCTTCTGCGAGGAAACGGTGCAAGGCCCTGGCCTCGATCGTGGCGCGGGTGAGGTCCTTTTTCTGTTCTCGTAGCCCGTGTCGTCGTAGCCGGGCGGGCTGGCGCTGTTGGGCCGCCCTCGGGCCAGATTCGCCTGTCGTTGACATATGCCTATCATAGGCATATTTTCGCGGTATGGAAGTCATCACGCATCGAGGTCAGGCAGAGGTGAATGCTGCGCGGCTCTACTACGAGGCACGCGGCAGCGGGCCCGCGCTGGTGTTCATCCCCGGCGGCACAGTGGACGCCACACATTACGCAGCGGTCGCCGAACGGCTGGCCAACGATTTTTACACCGTCACCTACGACCGCCGCGCCAACAGCAGGAGTCCGCGCCCGACGGGGTGGTACGCGACCAGCATCGCCGAACAGGCCCGCGACGTCGCCGGCCTGATCGAGACGCTCGGACTGGCGCCGTGTGCTGTGTGGGCCGGCAGTCTCGGGGGGCTCATTTTGCTCGAGCTTTTGGTGCGCAGGCCGGGGCTGGTTCGCGCGGCGATGGTGCACGAACCACCGCTGTTCGGCGTGCTCGACGACGGTGAGAAGCTCGCAAAAGGTCTGCTCGGGACCGCCGCCCGTGCAATCCGCCACAACGCGGTCCGCGAGGAGTTCCGCAACCATGTCGGGCAGTCCATTGGCGAGGCGTTCAACGATCTGGCAACCGACGCGCAGGAGCGGATGTTCTCCAATGCCGAAGTCTTTTTCGACCTCGAGATCCCCGCAATCGTCGGCTACCTACCCGATCCCGCCGGTGCATCGCGAACGCTGCAGCGGGTGGACGTCCCGATCACGGTGATGGCCGACTCGCACAATCAAGGCACACCACCAGTTCGGGCCGCGGGATGGCTCGCCCAACACTTCGAAACCGAGCTTCGGTACCTTCCCGGCGGGCACATGCCGTACGCGACCGAACCCGAGACGACAGCCGCGGCTATCCACACCATCGTGGCCGGATAACGCACAGTCGTCCCGGCGCAAGCCGAACACACGCACGAGAACCGAGATCAAGAAGGGGTGAACGAGCACATGAGCTTCCAATGGGGAGGACTCGCCGACACCGCCGAGGCGCTCACCGAACAACAACCGCCGCCGCACGCCACCCGCTGTCACAGCCGCATCGACGTCATCGGCTTCGATAAGTACGACATCAGCAACCACGAGGACGGTTCCACCCTCGTGTCAACCGTGCTCACCGAGCGCTTCACCGGCGCGATCGAGGGCATGGGATATGCCGACCATCTCCGTCTCTTGCATCGGGACGGCAGCGGCATCACAACCGGCATTGAGCGCATCGAGGGCACTGTCAATGGACGCAGAGGGTCGTTTATCCTCACCGCACACGGACGCAACCACAGCCCTCACAAAGTTACCGGCAACTGGATCGTCCAACCCGGTTCCGGCACAGCAGAACTCACCGGAATCCGTGGCCGCGGCAGCTTCACCGCCATTGCCGACTCTAACGGCCGCTGGCATGCAGAAGACGAGTTCGTCTGCTGGTTCGAGGAATCTGCCACCGATTAACCCGCCACAGCAGAGGAGTCGAGCGGGCGAGGCTGTCGCCTTGGCGGCGGCTGTGCTCGGCAAGCTCGCGGAGATTCGGCGTCCTGCTATCGGCACCCGGCCAGATGCGACGTGATCGACAAGGGCCCCAAGCGCCCGAAGCTTTTCCGAGCGGTTGTCGACGAGACGCGCATTACCCATGACGACGACCGAGCGGTAGTTCAGTGAATGGTGCATCGCCGCGCGGGCCAGCACGAGGCGGTCCGACGAGGCTGACTGTCACGCAGGCCGGCAGGCTCCGACGGTGCCGCCTTCGCCGTGAAGATCAGGCCGCTGCCGGTGGAGCCGTGCAGGTACAGGATCTCGCCCAGGCAAGTGTTACCGCAGCGCCGCTTGCAGCACGTCGCGAGCCCGGTCCAGCATCGACGCGAACGGGCCGACCGCGAAGTTGGCCGTAGCCGATTCGACACCGGGGTGGGGACGCGTCGGTGAAATGGACTCGGCGGCGCGCACCGCATCGGTCATCCGCCTGAGTTGGCCGGGATCCAGTTCGCGCTCGAGCTTGTTGAATTCCTCGTTTTCTTCATGCTGGGCGTGGTCTATGACGGCCTCCCGCAGCGCCTTGAGCGCGTCAATGAACTCCTGCGAAGCGACATCCAGGTTCTCGATCTTCGCTAGTTGCTCCTTGGCCTGGTGCTCTTCGCGCGGCCGCGCATCCACGACTTCGTCACCGGCTGCTTGTTCGGCGCGGGCCCGGGGGTGCACCACCATTTCCTCGGCAGTCTCGTGCACCGCCAGCAATTGGCGCAGGTCGATGAATGCCTTCTCTCGAGCTTTCGGATCCGACGCGTAGAGCACCTCGTCGAACATATCCTTGATCAGGTTATGTTGCGCTATCAGGAATTCGACGACATCTTGACCCGCGTTGACTTCAGCCATAGTGCTCACTTCCGTTTGACAAGCACGCTCAAGTGCAGAGTTGTTCCCCGCTCGCCAGAGCGGTCCCCGCAACTTAGCGTCCCTAAACGCCGCATCGCGATCGCTCACCGTGCCGGTTCAGTTTGGCCGGCGGCGGATCGGCTGGCGGGTGCTCGTCGGCGCAGCCGCCACACCGCCATGGACCCGGCTGACATGATTAAAACCGCTGCGCCCGGGAACGCTGATGTCATGGCTACTTATCGTGTGATGAACCCTAAGGGCGAAGTCGTCGAAACCAAGGACATAGAAAGCGCCGATGATGCCCATGCTTGGTTCGTCGATGCCAAGGCAGACAATTCTGAGCTCGGATGGCGCATGGAAGTCCGGCACGAGGACGGCGAGTGGCATTTTTTCGACGACACCGAGGGCGACAGCCAATAACGCCGATTAACGATGTCAGGTCTCCCGCTGCGCGAATCTCAACTGAGAACATGACACCGAAATGTCGGCGATACCCCAGCGGATGTTTGATCGGCGCCGGCCGCGGGCCGCCGGCGACCGTTGCGTGCTCGAACAATCATCATCGGTTTAACGCACTGCCTTTGCGCCACTGGTCCCAGGGAACCGTCCAATCGCCGTTCTGGGATAGCTGTAGGGGCGGCCCGCCGCTGTTGTGTACCTCGACGACGTCGCCGGGCTGGGAGAAGTCGAAAAACCACTTCGCATTCTCCTCGTTGAGGTTGAGGCAGCCATGTGAGGTGTCGGTGTGGCCCTGCGCCCACACGGTGGCGTCGAGCTGATGCAGGTAGATGCCGTCGGTACTGATCTTGGTAGCCCAATTTATGGTTTCGCGATAGCCCAGCCGCGAATTCTTGGGCAGGCCAAAGGTCGACGAATCCATTACCACCGGGTTGCCTTTGTCCAGCACCGTGTAGATACCCGGCGGAGTCCAAAACGACAGCGTGCGGCCCGCGACTTGCTGAGTACCGCCCATGCCCATCGACGTGGGCATCGTGCGCACCAGGCGGCCGTTGTTGAAGACGCTGACCTGTTTGGTGGCGTCATCGGCGATGGAGACATGCGAGTCGCCGATCGTGAACGACACCTTGGTATCTTGCTGCCCGAAAAGCGCGTTCCCCAGCGCGATGCCATAGATCTTCGCCTCTGCCGTGACAGCCGTTCCTGTGCTGTAGTAGTGCTCGGGACGCCAATGGGCGTTTTGGTCATCGACCCAGTACCACGACCCCGTGACCGGTGGCGAGGTCGTCACCGTCAATTGCCGCTCAGCTGCCGCCCGATCGGCGATCTGCTCATCAAAGTGCGCCACAATCACGATCCCGACGCCGTACTTGCCGCCGTCCTGTAGCGGTACCTCGGCCGGGCTGGTGAACGACACCTTGGTTTGGTTGCGGGGCACCAAGGTTGAGAACATTGAGGTTTGGGTGGCGGCAATACCTCCCGGTCCTCGGCTCACAACGGTGATGGTGTAGGTGTGCCCGTATCCCAGCGGCTCCACGGGATGCCAGACGACGTCATCGGGAGTCATCACGCCCTCTACACGTTTGCCCAGGTCGTTGACCATCCGCACATCTGTCAGCGTTCCGGATGTCGCCACCACCGATACCGGCTGGACGGGATCCACGTCGCCAGCATCAGCAGCAGGCGTGATCGTGACCTGTGCTGGCGCGTGCAGTGCCGTGGGATCAGGTGCCGCGTGACCGCATCCGTGCCGACACCCCGGCAAGGCGCCGGCGACCCCCACGCCCAGCACACCGATCACCACAAGCAAGGCGGACAGCCCGCGTCGAAACCACGTATGCCGTCGGCGCTGCAGCACCTTCTGCGGCGCTGGCAGCGTTTCCGTTGGTGCATCCAGCGCGAGGCTGCGAGTACGCTTCGTCATGTTCGCTCAACCTGCCGGTCAGATACCTCGTCTGGAATCACAGACGTACCCCACCGCGGTACATCGGCAAACCGGTGCGGCGATAACCCGCCATATTCGTTTCCGCCGTATTCCTCCCGATGCACAGCAGCGTGTCGGTCGAGACGAGGCAGGGGAGAGGCTCTGATTGTCGGGATGGCTGTGGCCTACTAATCGCCACCAGCCAGCCGGCAGCCGAGCGGCAACGCGACCTCGGATACGGATTCGAACTATGAACGTGGATAACGGCTTAAAAAATTAACTGAGGGCGCTCGCACTCAGGATTCTTTCGGAGCTAGGGATTAGAAGGCGCTGCTACCTGCGCTTTTACCGAACCCGAAAATTTTAAGTTTTTGACGGCAAATGTTGGTAATCCCGTCGGCCATAACGGACTTGCGTGTCGCTCGACGAGTGGTTGTTTACCGACATCCGTGGCTGGACATTGGCTGAGCGCATCGACGATGAACAATTCGCCCGACTGCGTTCCAGGGCAGCTGCCAGGCTCACCCAGTTGGTCGCCGCGGATGGTCGCGTGCGTTTCCCAGCACCGGCCCTAATCGCGACGGCAACCGCGGGCTAAGCCACCAATACGTGGACCCCGATAGGTACTTACATCTAATGAAATAGGTTGTACTGCAATTTAACTCGATACCTTTAGCGGGTAATGGTGCGTGTTGATGAGGTGCGAGTTTCCGCATAGCGGTCGCCAGGCTTCATGAAGATTTGCACCAGTTGATGCATAGCCGCATGATACGATGCGTGTATGCCTAAGACTGTTCAAATTCGGGACATTGACGACGAGGTATATGCCGGCCTGGTGCGTCGTGCCGGCGAAGAGGGAATTACGGTGCCGGAGTTGTTGCGCCGTGAAGCAGCCCGCTTGGCGGCCCGGCCGTCGATTGCGCAGTGGCTGGCGCGGACCGGCCGGCGACCGTCGACGGTGTCCACGGCGGAGGTGCTGGCAACGATGGACGATTGGCGTGGCGAGTGGCCAGATGCTGGTCGTTGATGCATCCTGCCTGTTCGAGGTCGTAGCGGATACCCCCGCGGCAGATGCGATCGCGGCGCGCTTGGCCGCCGATATCGATCAGGCAGCGCCGCATGTAGTTGACGTGGAGGTCATGGGGGTGATTCGCGCCCAGTACCTGCAGGGGCGCCTGGACGGCACCGCCGCGGGGCAGGCGGTGGATGATCTGCGGGACTGGCCGGGTGAGCGGTTCGGGCACCGGTGGCTGCTACAGCGCGCCTGGGGACTGCGAGATTCGGTGCGGGGATGGGATGCGTTCTACGTCGCGCTCGCGGAGGCCTTCGACGCGACCCTGCTTACAATGGACGAGCGGCTCGCCCGCGCCCACGGGCCGACGTGCAGGATCGAAGTCCTCAGCGCCGCAACATGATCGCCGCTGACCGGCGGAGATGCCACGAAGACGGTCGACGAGAACCTCGCCATCGGGCAAGGATTCGAGACCGGGCCGCTGGGAACAATCAGCTCCAAAGCCGTAAAGCGAAGGGCCAAAGCGGTGGTGGCCCCGTCTGAATCGACTCCGATCCCGACACACGTTGGCGGCGCTTAGCCC
The DNA here is from genome assembly GCF_035640695.1 of Mycobacterium sp. Lineage (GTDB taxonomy): Bacteria > Actinomycetota > Actinomycetes > Mycobacteriales > Mycobacteriaceae > Mycobacterium. The sequence goes on along the minus strand of NZ_DASQVQ010000151.1, from coordinate 382 downwards.
TGCGGCGCGCACAGTGGTCGCCATCGCGCGCGCACTACAGGATCAGGAAGGAACGAGTTCAGGGATCCTCGTCCTGGATGAGCCGACCGCGGCGCTGCCGAGGCCTGAGGTGGATCTGCTGCTGGCCGCGCCGAAACGCTTCGCCAAGGCGGGTCAGTCGATCCTCTACGTGACTCACCGTCTTGAGGAGGTTGTCGCGATCGCAGACCGCGTCACCGTTCTGCGCGACGGACGCCTCGCCGCAACTGTGGAGGAGTTCGGCTCAGTGCGACTCGTTTAGTCCGCAGTGCCAGGATCACTCGCCCGCTGCGCCCGGGTCGCTGGCAATGATCCATCGGATGAAAACGGCGTACTTTAACTGACATAATGTGGCTTATCGGCA
>NZ_DASQVQ010000150.1:0-8870 GCF_035640695.1 Mycobacterium sp. | reverse complement strand
TCGCCGGTCTGGGCGGCTTCTACTTGTTTACCGTGGCGCTGCAACTCGGTTCGGTAAACGGGGCCGCCGCTGCTCTCGTTGTCGGTGAGACGGTCGTGCCCGGTATCACCGGCGTAATCCTGCTTGGTGACACCGCTGAACGCGGGCTGGGCTGGCTGGTGGCGGTGGCGTTCGTCGGCGCGATCCTGGGGGCGGTGGCCGTCGCAATCTTCGGCGCCGCCGACCACACGCACGCAGCGACACCGCGCAGCGCAAATTTCTGAACCGCCTTACCCGGCTGCGTCGCCGATCAGCCGCGAAGACAGCTTGGCGTCAAGGAATATTCGACTGAGCTACGGTCCCCACTGGGCAAGCCCGGAGGCGGTCAGCGGCGCCCAGCCGGGTTCTAGCGTGTGGTCCGGGTCGCGCGGCAGTCGAGGATCTGGCTGCTTGGATGTGGCGACCGATGCCCCAGGCGCGTTTATACCGCGACGGCGGCCACCGCGTGCGGGTCGCCGACCGGATACACGAAATGGCAGTAGCGTACCGCCGGTTGGTTGAACCTTCATTCTCGGATGAACGTTCAATCTATGCTAGGCTGGCTTCATCGTCAAGCCGGCAAGCCGCCCGAAGGGCGAAAGCAACCGCGTCCCGACGCCACAAAGGAAACCCATGCAAACAGCTACACAGGCCACACCGTCCGCCGCGATGCAGCGCAACCGTGCTCGGCGTGACCAGATCCTGTCGGCAGCCGCAGACTTATTCGGCCAGAGCGGATTTCATGGATCGAGCGTGGCCGAGCTCGCCAAGCGGGCGGGCATGAGCGTCGGCCACATCTATCACTACTTCGAGAACAAGGACGCCATCATCGAGGCCCTCGTCGACCGCGAGGTGGAGAAGTTGCCTGGAATGTTCGACGAGTTCTACGCCGGCGACGATGCGTTGGCTGCGCTCATGGACCGGATCGACGATGCAGTGGACCGCCTCGACCTCGACAGAACGCCACTGCGGCTGGAAATACTCGCCGAGGCAGCGCGAAATCCAAGGATCGCGGAAAAGCTGCATTCGGCGGATGCGGGCTCCCGCCGTCGCCTGGCCCGGCTGGTCTCGGAACGGCTAGCGGGCCTCAGTGAGCGCGAGGTCGCCGACCGGGTCGAGGCGATCGCCGCCACCTTTTGGGGACTGATCTTTCGAGCCGTGCACAATCCGCATCTGGATCACGACGCCATCGTGCGAACCACGCGCCTGGTCCTACGCCAATTGCTCACAAACGATGGTTCGGAGGCGTAGCCATGGCCGGCGACAGCTACACATTCGTACTTGTTCACGGGGGGTACCACGACGGCTCGGCCTGGCGGCCCGTCATCGAGCATCTGAAGCACCTCGGCCACTCTGCCTACGGCCCCACGGTGGCCGGGCACGGCAAAGGCGTCCCCAAAAACGTTACCCACGCCGAACAGACCGAATCGATCGTGGACTTCATCACGGCCAAGGACCTGACCGACTTCGTGCTTGTCGGCCACGGCGCTGCGGGCCCCATCATCAGCAAGGTGGTCGAGGCCATCCCCGAACGCGTCCGGCGTCTCGTTTTTTGGAGTGCATTCGTCCTCAACGACGGCGAAACCATGCTCGGTGCATTGCCTTTCGACACCGAGTGGGTCACCAAGATGGCGGCCGAGTCCGCCGATAACACCTTCACCATGCCGTTCGAACTCTGGCGCGATGTCTTCATCAATGACGGCGACCCTGACCTGGTTCGGTCGGCTTACCAGCAGCTGTCCTCAGAACCGTACGGTCCGTGGGTCGAGCCGATGGACCTCAAGCGGTTCCACCAATTACCGACACCGCGCAGCTTCTTGGTGGGCACAGAGGACATGGTGCTGCCACCCGGTGACACCGGCTGGCATCCCAGGATGTCCAGTCGACTCGGAACGTTCCGGCTCGTCCAAATGCCTGGCAGTCACGAAGCCATCTTCACCAACCCAATCGGCTTGGCAGACAAGATCATCGAGGCAGGACGCGACTAGTCGGCGGGGCGCTCACTGAAGCGCGGTCACCAGGGCGGTGAGAGTTTGTGTTTCGGTCGCCGGGTCGGGCTTGCTGGCGCGCACCGCCTTGAGGACGCTGTCGATCTGCCCGTCGAGGCCGTTCCATGCGGTTCCGTCCATCGGCTGCAGTGTCGCCTGGTCGGAGTCCCAAGCCGTTTCGAGGTCCTTGACGCGGCTTCTCGCGCCTGCCTGGTCGCCGGCCTGGACCTTCGTAAGCGTGTCCTGTGCGATCGTGCGGAAGTTTGCCATGTCTGCCGCCGGGAAATGCGCGACAGCCTGCCCCGGGCTGAGTGGGGCGGACGCGGGCGCTGGATCGGCTTCCTCCGCGCCGGCCGCGCTCGCCGTGGTGGTGTGCGGCTTACCGGCGGCCCAGATCATCAGGACGCCAGTGGCCACAGCGACTACGGCGTAGTAACCGAGCATGATCCGCTCGCGAACCGGGCGCGGAGTTACGGTCGGCGTCGGGGTCGGCTTATGCTCTTCGATTACGTCGGCGCGGGTGCGTGTTAAGTACACGACCGTGGCAAGGATCGCGGTGAGGAAGATCGCGCTGGTGATGCCGTAACCCAAACCGAGGCCACCGCTGGTGGATGGGGAAGCAAACCAGTCGCCGAGATTCGCCCCCAGCGGGCGGGTCAGGATATAGGCAAGCCAGAAGGACAGCACGGCGTTGGCGCCCAGCCGCCAGCCGATCACGATGAAGACAATCAGGCCAGCAGGCAGAAGCACCGACACACCAGGTGCCCAGCCAGTCAGCTGCAACGTCCAGTCACCGACCGCCGTACCCAGGGCGAAGGTGACCAGAACTGCGAGCCAGTAGAACAACTCTCGCGGCCTCGTGACGATGCTGTGGATCGAAAGTGTCCGCTCGCGCGCGTACCACACGGCGAAGACGATGGCCAGGACCGCCGCGAAGACGCTCGTGCTCACGGCGAGTGGAACGTTCAGGTTATCCGTGAGGATGTCGGTGTAGAGCGTGCCAGTCACGCTAAGCACGACGACCGTCAGCCAGTAGATGGATGGGACGTAGCGGTTGAGGCGCAGCTGACATACCAGAACCGCGGCAAGGACCACGGTAAAGATGAGCGCCGTCGCGTTCAGGCCAACACCCAAAGTGTTGTTGATCCAGTCTGCGAAGCTCTCACCCACGGTCGTGCACAGGATCTTGATGATCCAGAACCACACCGTTACCTCTGGCACCTTGCTCAGCAGCACACGCTCGGTCTTGACGCCGTTGGCTTTCGTTGTCTCAGTCACGCCGCCGACCGTATAGACATCTCGCTGAGCCCGCGCTGAGAGTGCCGTAACGGCCCCATGACGAAGCGCCCCGAATCCCAACACGCGGGACCTGTGGGCCGTTTAGGGAGAGCTCGGTGACCTGGCCGTTTGGTCCATCTCCGAACTGGATCGCGTGAACCGCTAACCGCGGCGACTGCCTGACGTGCTGCGTTGCGACCCGAATTAGCGTGTGCCGCAATGGTGGACTGAGCCGGCGAACACGCCCGCCTGCATTTCATGCCGCCCGGTAGCCCTGGCGAATCGGCTACATTGAGTCATTCAACGCCCGGGTACGCCACGCGGATTACCCAGCGCCGCGACCTGTCGCATCATGATCGATGGTTCGTTCGGCCACCATCGTCGTCGACCAAGGCGGTGATGCCACGCTTCCAGCCCTTGTAACGAATACGGATGAGCCAAGGTCGGATGGATGCAAATAGCCCCGCCGTGACACCGGTCACAAGCAACCATAGTGACACGCCGGCGGCCAAGGCGTCGGCGCCGGCTCGCCACGTCGGCGTCGGCGGGTTGACGTGATTTCCGAGCTGGTCGATCCAAATATCAATGCGCTGGCCATCGTTGACGGGATGATCCCACGTGAACGCGCCGGTGTGCTCGGTGTCGCCGACACGCCAACGGGCGCCAACGATGGTCACCGGTTGTCGCGCGTCGGAGGAAGCCACGGATTCTCCCGTCACGGTCGCGGCGACCCGGTGGCGGGTTAGCGCCTCTTCGGAAAAAGTGCGGCCGCGTTGTTCGTGAACCGACGCGCCGACGGCCCCGGCGATCGCAATGGCGGCGAGCGAGACTGCCACCGCCAACGCGATCAGCGCAGCCTCAATCTGGTCGGTCGTCCGCACCAGCGGATTTCGTCCGATGACTTGAACCAGTCGCCAACGTAACCAGGCAACCGTGAGCGTCCTCATCACAACTCCTTGGGTAAGGGTAGACGCCACCGCGAAGTTGAAACCCCGTCGCGCCGCCCGTTTCTTGTCCAATGGGTACCTGCCGTTGCGGAAGGTGTCCCACTGTTCGATGTTCAGCGTGCGGCGCTTGCCGTCAACGCTTTGCTCGTTGTCGGAAACGAGGTGAGGCATCGTCGCGATCACCGATAGAGCCGCCGGGACGGCAACGAACGCTGCCGTCAGCCGACTGGAAATCCCCATACTACCTCTGTTCCGCGACAACGTGTTTGATCCCAGGACCTATCCGTGTGTGCCGTTGGACGCCCCGGATCGGGAGCGGGCACATGCTGTTCGTCATTGAAGAGCAGGCGTCATAACGATCTCACGCCGCGGCTTATAGCGCGCTGAGGAACCACGAATGCCCATCGTGACGAGGCACTTTGGATAATCTTGAGCGCCGCCACGCGGAAGACGTGCGTCGGGTGAGACGCTCTACCATGGCTTGGGCGCATGCAATTCGGTCCACACTCGGCTGACTCGCGAATAGCGCGCCACGGGTTCGCGCTCGTCGGATGTTTCTCTGTCGAACACCGTCTCGGTAGGGTCGGCCAATGCACGATCGCACCGCCGGTCTTGGCGCCGCCGTCCGGCACGCGGAGGCCTTCCTGGCAACGCTCGACGACCGTCCTGTAGCGGCCCGCGTCGCCGCCGCTGCTGTCCGCGAAGCCGTCGGACAGCAGCTGCCCGAACGAGGCGAGGAAGCCGCCGCCGTCATCGACGCGCTGGTTGCCGGCGCCGAACCCGGCCTCGTAGCCAGTGCGGGCCCGCGCCACTTCGGCTTCGTCATCGGCGGCACGCTGCCTGCCGCTCTGGCGGCCGATTGGCTTGTATCCGCATGGGATCAGTGCGCTGCCTTCCACTCGCTGTCCCCTGCCGCCGCCGCGGTCGAAGAAGTGGCCTCCACGTGGATCCTCGACCTGCTGCGCCTGCCCGCGACCGCGAGCGTTGGCTTCGTCACGGGCGGCCAGGGAGCGAACACGACCTGCCTGGCCGCCGCGCGGAACGCTGTGCTGGCGCGCGCCGGCTGGGACGTCGAAAACGACGGGCTCATCGGCGCTCCGCGGCTCCGTATCCTCTGCGGGCAGCAGGCCCACGCCACGATCCATACCGCCGCGCGTCTTCTCGGCCTGGGTGCCGGTTCGGCCGTGGGCCTGCGCGCCGACGCCCAAGGCCGCATGGACACCCATGCCCTCGCAGACGCCCTTGCCGCCGACAGCGGTCCGGTGATCGTTTGCGCCCAAGCGGGCAACGTGTCCACGGGTGCGTTCGATGACTTCGAGCCGATCGCCGACGCCTGTGCCGAGCATGGCGCGTGGCTGCACGTCGACGGTGCATTCGGCCTTTGGGCCGCTGCGGCGCCGACCACACGGCACCTCACGCGCGCGATCGAACGGGCCGACTCATGGGCTGTCGATGCCCACAAGTGGCTCAACGTGCCCTACGACTCCGCGATGGCCATCGTGGCCGACCCCGAGGCGCATTTGGCCGCCATGCGACTTGCCGGGCCGTATCTCGTCGCCGATCCGGGGCAACGGGACAGCACCAACTACGTGCCGGAGAGCTCTCGCCGCGCCCGCGCGATACCCGTCTACGCGGCGATCCGATCGCTCGGCCGCGCCGGGGTCGCCGACCTGGTCGAGCGCAACTGCGCACAGGCCCGGCGGATGGCGGAGGGGCTGGCTGCGATTCCCGGCGCCGAGGTTCTCAACGACGTAGTGCTGAATCAAGTCCTCGTCCGGCTGCCCGGCGGCGACGAGGCCAACCGCGCCGCCGTGGCCGCCATCCAGCGCGATGGCACCTGCTGGGTCGGTGGGACCACTTGGCAGGGCGAATCCGTTTTGCGCGTGTCCCTTTCCAATTGGAGCACGACAGACGATGACGTGGACCGCTCAATCGCTGCCATCGCCGCGGGTGTGGCTGGGTAGCGCTGGCCTTTGCCGGGGACCAGTCGCTGGCGATCGGCAGGGCCGGCCGGGTCTTGTTGTCCTGCACTCTCACCAAATCTGAAGTGGTGCCTTACCTGAGCGACCCGTGTCAAGCAGCATCGGGTTGCATGTGTGGTGTCCTCGACGTTGAACTCCGGGCGATCGGTTGCGTTGTTTAGGTTAGTGGCACTAACTGCCACCGTTCTACAACCAGGAAGTTCGGAAATGACAACACGCGGTCGCCACTGGGAAACCCCCGAGCGGATCGACAGTGCTCTTGCGGGCCACCAGATACGGGCAACGTCCAGCCGGCGGGAGCATTGATGGCTGGCGGCGGCAACGACATTCGCCGATATTCACCGCAGAGCGTTTCTGGGAGAACACGCCGCCCGGATAGGGCCAACAAGCGAAGGAGTTCCACCATGCGAATCGGACTAAAGTACATCGCCCCAGTGTTAGCGGCGGGAGCCGCCGCGTTAGCTATCGCCGCGGCACCAACCGCAGGGGCCGATCCCGGCCGGGTTCAGTCGGCAACGATCGCCAGCGCGCCGGCGGTGGACGCTGACTATCACGGCGGCGATCACGGCGGCGATCATGGTGGCTATGGCGGTGGCTATCGCGGCGACTACCGCGGCTACTACCACGGCGGCTATGGTGGCTGGTTTCCCTGGGGCGGGCACCGGTAGCGCTTGACGGTGCGCGTGACGCGCGTTATTCGAGAACGTTGTCCATCGCCGCGCACAGCCGCGGCAGCAGACCACGTCCCAACCCGAGAGCGGCGTTGCGCGCCTGAATGTATGAAGCTATTTCTCGTCCCGCCACGAGGCCTGGCGGGGCGAGAAGTACGCTCCCCCGCATCGTCACCCCACAGACATGGGTCAGCGGCCCCGCGGCGCCCTCGATCCGCACGGCATGCAGTTGCGAAAACGATTGATGTGCAAGCAGTCACCGTTCATATGCGGCCCATCCAGCTGTGGAATCGAGCATCCGGGTCGTAGGTGGAGCGCACCTTATTGAGGCGCGCCATGTTCGCGTCGGTGATAAATCTTGCCGGACGCCGGCCGAGATTCTCGTCGGCGAGCGCGATACAGGTTTGCAGGTGTGACATCGCGGCCATGTTGGATCCGGCCCAGTCGCGGTAGCGTTCGTCGTCGGCGGGGTTCTGCCACACGGTGTAGAGCGCCAGGTAGATCTCGTCGTCCAGGCCGTACACCATGTCCGCGTCCGCGGATGGCTTCCAGCCGGTGAAAATAAAGTGCGAGGGGTGCGGTGGCATCGTTTCGATGATTTTGCGGATGCCTGGCAACAGTTCGGCGGCCGAGGCCGAGGTAAACATGTTGTCGGCGATAAAGCGGTGCCCCTTGGGATAGTTCGTCATGATGGCGCCATACCAATTGGCCAATGTGGTCGGCGTATACGGAATATTGACGATCGCTTGATCGGCGACCGGGCAGGTGCTCAGCACGGCAAGGGCTTTGGCCGCCTCCTGTTCGGAATCGGCGAACACTGGCGAGGCGATGGCGATGCCCGGGTGGTCGAGCCCGGCTCCGGGAAAGCTACGCGTGGTGAGGATTTGCAGTTCGACCCGGTCGTCGATCTGGGGACTGATTGAACGTCCCCAGCTAAACACCTCGTCGGCGAGCTCGATCGGGTACAGATACAGACAGGTGCCCAAGACGGCCGGGCGTGGGTAAAGCCGCAGTTTGAAGGAGGTGACCACGCCGAAAAAGCCGGGTCCCGAGCCGCGGGCGGCCCAATAGAGATCGGGGTGGTGCTCGGCGTCGCAGTAGATCTGTTCACCGTCGGCGGTAACGACGTCCAGTCCTAACACGCTCTCGCATGCCATTCCCAGGACTTTGCTGTTCCAGCCGTATCCGCCCTGCAATAGATAGCCACCCAGGCGAATGCCCTCGCAATGGCCCGCAGGAAAGAAAAGCCCCTGTGAGTCGAGTTCCATCGCGAAGACGCTGGCGATCTTGCCCGGCCCGACGTTGGCGGTCAGCCGATCGGTGTCGACGCTGCAGTGATCGAGGCGGCTGACGTCAAGCAGCAGGCCACCGTCGCGAAGGTGACTGGCCGCCCAGCTGTGTCCGCCCGAACGTACGCCGACTTTGTGGCCATTGGCCCGCGCGTAGCGGATCGCTGCCACCACGTCGTCGGTGTCGCGCGCTTGCACGATGACATCGGGAAAGCGGTCTGGCAGAAGGCCATTCCACACCGTTTCTCGACGGGCCGTTTCGTATCCATCTGCGCCGCGGAAGAAACTCCTCTCAGCGGAAATCAAAACCATGCGTCCCTCTCTTTTGCGCAGCCACGCGTCCCAGCGGTGGATCCACCTGCTATGCCCACGAGATAGCGCCGTCAAACGTTCAATGGTGTTGCACAGTCATGCTTTTCGCTGCGGTGTTAAATTCGCCACACCACGTGAGACCGAAGAGCGATAGGTCGTTCGCGGCGATGAAACGAGCGGCGGCGCTCAGTCGGCGGCTGGCACAGTCAGCGGGTCAATGGTGGTGGAAGGTGTTGTCGCCAGGTAGTGCGCGATGTCGCGGGCCAGGGGGGTGGCGTTGAGGCGGATTGCTCGCAGTGGGCCATTGGTGGGGATGCCGTATCCGATCGCGAACATTCCGTTGCCGATGTGTGAGGCAAAGCCGCCGCGGGGGTTGCCGTGTTCG
>NZ_DASQVQ010000149.1:0-17498 GCF_035640695.1 Mycobacterium sp. | reverse complement strand
TAGCTGGGCCAGCCCGAAGGTGTCGGCACGCTCGACGATCAGCGTGTTCGCGTTGGAGATGTCAAGACCGGTCTCGACGATCGTCGTGCAGACCAGCACGTCGTATTCGCGGTTCCAGAAGCCCTCGACCGTGCGCTCCAGTGTGTCTTCGTTCATCTGACCGTGCGCAACGACGACGCGAGCTTCGGGTACTAGGTTTCGCACCCGGGCGGCGGCCGCGTCGATCGAGCTGACCCGGTTGTGGATGTAAAACGCCTGACCGTCGCGCAGCAGCTCGCGGCGCAGCGCGGCGGCGATCTGCTTGTCATCGTGCGGCCCGACGTAGGTCAGCACCGGGTAGCGCTCCTCGGGCGGGGTCAAAATCGTCGACATCTCGCGGATGCCCGCCAGGCTCATCTCCAGCGTCCGAGGGATCGGGGTCGCGCTCATGGTCAGCACGTCGACGTGAGTTCGCAGCGACTTGATGTGCTCCTTGTGCTCGACGCCGAAGCGCTGCTCCTCGTCGACGACGACCAGCCCGAGGTCCTTCCACCGCACCGCGGTCTGTAGCAGTCGGTGGGTGCCGATCACGATGTCGACGCTGCCGTCGGCCATCCCGTCCAGCACCACCCGCGACTCCCTGGCGTCGGTGAACCGCGACAGCGCCTTGACGGTGACCGGGAAACCGGCCATTCGCTCGGTGAATGTCTGCAGATGCTGATCGGCCAGCAGCGTGGTCGGCACCAGCACGGCGACCTGCTTGCCGTCCTGTACGGCCTTGAACGCCGCCCGCACCGCGATCTCGGTTTTGCCGTAGCCGACGTCACCGCAGATCACCCGATCCATTGGGATCGGCTTTTCCATGTCGGCCTTGACCTCGGTGATCGCCGTCAGCTGGTCGACGGTCTCGGTGAACCCGAACGCGTCTTCCATCTCGGCCTGCCACGGCGTGTCGTCGCTGAAGGCGTAGCCGGCTGACGCTTGTCGCTTGGCGTACAGCGACACCAGCTCGCTGGCGATTTCGCGCACCGCGCGACGGGCCTTGGTCTTCGTGTTGGCCCAGTCGCTCCCGCCCAGCCGGCTCAGCGACGGCGCCTGGCCGCCGACATAGCGCGACAGCTGGTCCAGCGAATCCATCGGCACGTAGAGCCGGTCGCCCTGGCCGGCGGCAGTGCCGCGGCGGCTGGACGCGTATTCGAGCACCAGGTACTCGCGCCGGGCGCCGCCTACGGTGCGCTCAACCATTTCGACGAACCGGCCGATGCCGTGCTGGTCGTGCACGACGAGGTCACCGGCGGTCAGCGCGAGCGGGTCGACGACGTTGCGGCGCTTGGCGGCCAGCCGCTTGCCGTCGGTGGTCGTGACGCGGTTGCCGGTCAGGTCGGTCTCGGTGATCACCACGAGGTTGCTGTCGGGCAGCACCACGCCGTCGTGCAGCGGCCCCTTCAGCACCCCGACGACGCCGGGTTGCGGCTGGGCACCGGGCTCGAGCATCGACGCAGGCACATCGGCGTCGCGCAGTTGCTCCACGACGCGGTGTGCGGTGCCGGTCCCCGGTGTGACGATCGCGGCGTGGCCCTCGGTGGCGGTATGCGCGCGCAGCATGGCGAAGGTCTCGTCGATGCTGCGCTGTTGCCCGCGCGCCGCGGGCGCCGGCCGGACATTCAGTGCGATCGCGTTGGCGTCGCCGAGGGGGCTGAGCGTCCACCAGGGATGACCGCCACTCGCCGCGGCCGCGCGCACCTCGTCCAGCTCGCGGAAACCCGACCCACCGAGCGCTTCAATGTCGATCGGCGCCTTGCCGCCGGTGGCCGCCGTCGACCACGAGGCCTCCAAAAACTCGCGGCCGCTCTTGATCAGGTCGGCCGCGCGGGTGCGGATCTTCTCCGGGTCGCACACCAGCAGCGGGGTGCCGTCGGGCAGCTGCTCCGTCAGCAGCGTCAAGTCTTCGCCGCGCAACACTGGCAGCAGCGCCTCCATACCGTCGACCGGAATGCCCTCGCCGAGTTTGGCCAGCATGTCGGTGACGGTGCCGATCACGGTGTTGACGTCGCGGCGGCCGCGGCCGTCGAGCCGCTTGGCACGCTCGCGGACCTCATCGGTGAGCAGCAGCTCCCGGCACGCGACGGCGACCACGGTGTCGACGTCGATTTCCGGGATGGACCGCTGGTCGGCGACGGAGAACATCCGCATTTCGCTGATCTCGTCGCCCCAGAACTCGACGCGCACAGGGTGTTCGGCCGTCGGTGGGAAGACGTCGAGGATGCCGCCGCGGACCGCGAACTCGCCGCGCCTGCCGACCATGTCGACGCGGGTGTAGGCCAGGCCCACCAGCCGGGCGATGACGTCCTCGAACGCGACCTCCGCGCCGAGGCTCAGCGTGACCGGCTCGATGTCGGCCAGGCCGGGCGCCATCGGCTGCAGCAGCGACCGCGTCGTCGTCACCACCGCGCGCAGCGGGGGCCCAAGCCGGGCGTCGTCGGGATGCGCGAGCCGACGCAGCACCAGCAGCCGGTTACCCACGGTGTCCACGCCCGGTGACAGCCGCTCGTGTGGCAGCGTCTCCCAGGACGGGAACAGCGCAACGGCGTCGCCGAACACGCCGCGCAACTCCGTGGTCAGATCATCGGCCTCGCGTCCGGTCGCGGTCACCACCAGCAGCGGGCCACGCCGTGCGAGCGCACTGGCCACCAACGGCCGGGCACTCGGTGGCCCGGTGAGGGCGAGCTCGGCGGTCTTGCCGGCGGCGCGGATGGCGTCGAATGTCGGGTCGCGAAGCGCGAGTTCAACCAGCCCCGCGATCGGGGTTTCGACGCCAGCGGACTGCGCAGTCCCCGATGCGGTCATGATGCCGCCATTCTAGTTGTCGACTCAGACGTCACGAAAAGCGGTGTGCGACTTCTCTACTCGTCGTGCAGGACCGGATCGTCCTCGAGATGCATCAGCCCGTTCCAGCACAGGTTGACGAGATGGGCGGCGACCACTTCCTTCTTCGGCTCGCGCACGTCAAGCCACCACTGTGCGGTCATCGACACCGAGCCGACCAAGGCCTGGCCGTACAGCGGCGCCATCTCGGGGTCGAGCCCGCGGCGGGAGAAGTCGCCGGCCAGGATCGATGAGACCTGGTTGACGGCCTCGTTCAGCAGCGTGGAATAAGTGCCCGACGTGATCGCGGCCGGAGAGTCGCGAATCAGGATGCGGAACCCGTCGGTGCGTTCCTCGATATAGGTCAGCAGCGCCAGCGCAACCCGCTCGATGCGCAGCCTGGACCGGTTGTTGGTCGACTTGGTCAACGACGAGGTGATGCCGTCGAGCAATGCCGACATTTCCCGGTCCACCACCACGGCGTAGAGCCCCTCCTTGCCGCCGAAGTGCTCGTAGACCACCGGTTTGGAGACGCTCGCGCGTTGGGCGATCTCCTCGATCGAGGTGCCATCGTAGCCACGCTCGGCGAATAACGTCCTGGCGACGTCGATCAATTGGTGACGCCGCTCTGCCCCGGTCATGCGTGCGCGCGGACTGCGCACTTCTTTTTCCGGTGCCGCCACGGCTAGCCAGCCTAGTCCCGGGTCACTTCGCTCCCGCCCACCGGCCCAATCCGTTCGACTACATTGTCAGGCTGACAACAGTTCATACCGGTCCGTCGTGGTGTAATCGGCAGCACATCAGATTTTGGTTCTGAGAGTTCAGGTTCGAGTCCTGGCGACGGAGCGAGGCTTGCGGTGACAACACACACTGATTCGGCGGTCCTGGTGCTGGCCGCCGGGGCCGGCACCCGCATGCGGTCCGACACCCCGAAGGTGCTGCACGAGCTGGCCGGGCGCAGCATGTTGGCTCATGTATTGCATTCCGTGGCCAAGGTCGCGCCGCAGCATTTGGTGGTGGTGGTGGGCCACGACCGCGATCGCATCGTGCCCGCGGTCGCCGAACTGGCCGATCAGCTGGGCCGCAAGATCCAGATCGCCGTACAGCAAAATCAGCTGGGCACCGGTCACGCGGTCGGCTGCGGTCTTGGCGCGCTGCCCGCCGACTTTGCCGGCGTCGTGGTGGTGACCTCGGCCGACATCCCGCTGCTGGACGCCGACACGCTGGCCGACCTCATCCAGACGCACAGCGCCACGCCGGCTGCGGTCACCGTGCTGACCACGACGCTGCCCGATCCGACCGGATACGGCCGGATCTTGCGCACTCAGGATCGCGAAGTGATCGGTATCGTCGAGCAACCCGACGCCACCGCGTCGCAGCTGACCATCCGCGAGGTCAACGCCGGTATCTACGCGTTCGACATCGCGGTGCTGCGGTCGGCGTTGAGCCGGCTGCGCGCTGACAACGCGCAGCACGAGCTGTATCTGACCGACGTGGTCTCGATCGTCCGCCAGGACGGCAGGACCGTGCACGCCAAGCACGTCGACGACAGCACTCTGGTGGCGGGTGTGAACGACCGCGTGCAGCTGGCCGAGCTCGGCGCCGAGCTGAACCGGCGCATCGTCGCCGCCCATCAGCGGGCGGGTGTGACGGTCGTTGATCCGGCCACCAGTTGGATCGACGTGGATGTAACGATCGGGCGGGACACCGTGATCCAGCCGGGCACCCAGTTGCTCGGCGCCACCCGGGTCGGCGGGCGCTGCGTGATCGGGCCCGACACCACGCTCGACGACGTGACCGTTGGGGAATCGGCCTCGGTGGTGCGCACCCATGGCACGTCCTCGTCGATTGGCGACGGCGCGCTCGTCGGGCCGTTCGCTTACCTGCGGCCGGGCACGGTGCTCGGCGCCGCCGGCAAGCTCGGCGCGTTCGTCGAGACCAAGAACAGCAACATCGGCGCGGGCACCAAGGTGCCGCATCTGACCTACGTCGGCGACGCCGACATAGGCGAGCACAGCAATATCGGCGCATCCAGTGTGTTCGTCAACTACGACGGCGAATCCAAGCGGCGCACCACGGTCGGCTCGCACGTGCGCACGGGCTCGGACACGATGTTCGTCGCGCCGGTCACCATCGGCGACGGCGCCTACACGGGCGCCGGTACGGTGGTGCGCGAGGACGTGCCGCCCGGCGCGCTGGCCATCTCGGCCGGCGCGCAGCGCAACATCGAGGACTGGGTGGTGACAAAACGTCCGGGCTCCGCCGCCGCCGAGGCTGCCCGCAAGGCAAAAGCCGCCAGGGAAAACGCCAAGCAAAAGGAGCCTCCCGAAGGCGGGGATACGCCGTGATTTGGTTGCCCGGTGTTGGTTTACCGGCAACCCGGCAGCCCGCTCCATGGCACGCTACGTACCATTAGGCCGACATCTCATTCCAACCGGCGAGGGCAGCGTGAGCACCGAGTGGACCGATAACCGCAAGAATCTGATGCTCTTCGCCGGCCGCGCGCACCCTGAGCTGGCCGAGCAGGTCGCCAAGGAGCTGGACGTCGCCGTTACCGCCCAGACGGCCCGCGACTTCGCCAACGGCGAGATCTTCGTCCGGTTCGAGGAGTCGGTGCGTGGCAGCGACGCGTTCGTGCTGCAGTCCCATCCCTGGCCGCTGAACCAGTGGCTGATGGAGCAGTTGCTGATGCTAGATGCGCTCAAGCGGGGCAGCGCCAAGCGGATCACTGCGATCCTGCCGTTCTATCCGTACGCGCGTCAGGACAAGAAGCACCGTGGCCGCGAACCGATTTCGGCGCGGCTCGTCGCCGACCTGCTGAAGACCGCGGGCGCCGACCGGATCGTCACAGTCGATCTGCACACCGATCAGATCCAGGGTTTCTTCGACGGCCCGGTCGACCACATGCGTGCGCAGAACCTGTTGACGAGTTACATCAGGGACCACTACCTGACCGACGACATGGTCGTGGTGTCCCCCGACTCCGGCCGGGTGCGCATCGCCGAGAAGTGGGCCGATGCGCTGGGCGGCGTGCCGCTGGCGTTCATCCACAAGACGCGCGATCCGCGGATCCCCAA
The DNA here is from genome assembly GCF_035640695.1 of Mycobacterium sp. Lineage (GTDB taxonomy): Bacteria > Actinomycetota > Actinomycetes > Mycobacteriales > Mycobacteriaceae > Mycobacterium. The sequence continues at coordinate 11,577 of NZ_DASQVQ010000149.1, read as the reverse complement.
CCAGGTGGTGTCCAATCGCGTTGTCGGTGACGTCGCCGACCGCACCTGCGTGCTGATCGACGACATGATCGACACCGGCGGCACGATCGCCGGGGCGGTGAAGCTGCTGCACGACGCCGGCGCCGCTGACGTGATCATCGCCGCCACTCATGGCGTGTTGTCGCATCCGGCGCCCGAGCGGCTGGCGGCCAGCGGTGCAAGAGAAGTCATCGTCACGAACACGCTGCCGATCGGCGACGACAAACGCTTCCCACAACTGACCGTGCTGTCGATTGCCCCGCTGCTGGCCAGTACCATCCGCGCGGTATTCGAAAACGGCTCAGTGACAGGGCTTTTCGACGGGGAAGCGTAGTGGTTGAGTCGTCATCCTCGGTCATATATCACAATCCACGCTGCTCGACCTCTCGTAAGACGCTGCAGTTATTGCGCGACAACGGCATTGAGCCAACGGTCGTGGAGTACCTGAAGACACCCCCGACGCGGGGACAGTTGGCTGATATGATCATCGATGCGGGTATCCAGGTGCGCGCAGCGGTGCGCGCGCGCGAGCCCGCCTATGCCGAGCTTGACCTTGCCGACGCCAGTGACGACGAACTGCTCGACGCGATGGCCGAGAACCCGATCCTGATCGAGCGGCCGTTCGTTGTTACGCCCAAAGGCACTCGGCTGGCCCGCCCCATCGACGTCGTCCGAGAGATCCTGTGACGCTGTATCGCTGCATGATCCTGCTGGCGGTGTTGTTCGTGGCCGCTGCCTGTGGCACGAAACCGCCCGATTACCAAGCCATCTGGTCGAAGTCGCCCACCGCTGCGCCGAACACCGGGACCGCGAAGCCGGTTCCGATCTCGAAGTACCTGGAGGACCAGGGCGTCAACGGTGAGCCGATGACCCCCAGAACGCTGACCGACCTCAACGTGTCGATGCCGCGGCCACCGGGCTGGACGATCGTCGACGATCCGAATCAGCAGACGACCTACCAGGTTCTTCGTAAGACGGATGTGGCGTCCTATCCGCCCACCGCGACGCTGATGGTGTTCAAGCTGACGGGCAAATTCGACCCAGCCGAGGCGATCAAGCACGGCTACGCCGATGCCCAACTATCCGACGGCTTTCACCAACTGAGCGCGTCGATGAACAACTTCAAGGGATTCCCGTCGGCGATGATCGAGGGCAGCTACAACGTCGGCGATCAACGGCTGCACACCTACAACCGCATCGTCATCGCCACCGGCGCGCCGCCCGCGAATCAGAATTACCTGGTCCAGTTCTCGGTCACCACCGCCGCCAACGAAGCCCAGCCGCAGTCCAACGACATCGAGCAGATCATCGGCGGCTTCACCGTCGCTTCCAAGTAGTCACATGCGGTAGTCGCACGCAGTAATCTCCCGCGCCCGCGGTTGATCAAGCCCGTTAGGGTAAGCGCCATGACTTCGTGGACCGCCGCGGATTTGCCATCGTTTTCCGGACGCTCCGTCGTCATCACCGGCGCCAACAGCGGATTGGGCCGCGTCACCGCCAGGGAGCTGGCCCGCGTCGGCGCGCACGTCGTGCTTGCGGTCCGCGACACCGGCAAGGGTGAAGCCGCCGCGGCTGACATGCCGGGCGACGTCGAGGTACGTCGGCTCGACCTGCAGAACCTGTCGTCGGTGTGCGAGTTCGCCGACGGCACGAGTGCTGTCGACGTCCTTGTTAACAATGCCGGCATCATGGCCCCGCCGTACGCGGTCACCGTGGACGGCTTCGAAAGCCAAATCGGCACGAACCATCTCGGCCATTTCGCGCTGACCAATCTGTTGCTGCCCAAGCTTTCCGACCGGGTGGTGACGGTGTCGTCGATTTTTCATCAGCTCTGCCGTGTCGATCTCGATGACCTGAACTGGGAGCGGCGCCGCTACCGGCCGTGGCTGGCCTACGGCCAGTCCAAGCTGGCCAACCTGCTCTTCACCAGCGAGCTGCAACGCCGACTCGACCAGGCCGGATCGTCGTTGCGGGCGCTGGCCGCACACCCCGGATACTCACACACGAATCTGCATGGCCAATCCGGCAGTCGCGTGAATGATGCGTTCATGGCGCTCGGCAGTCGGTTGGTGGCCACCGATGCGGACTTCGGGGCTAGGCAGACACTCTTCGCAGTGTCACAGAACCTGCCCGGCAACACGTACATCGGTCCGCGGTTCGGCATGTGGGGATCCAGCCGGCCGGCCGGCCGCAGCCGACGGGCGAAAAGGGCCGACACCGCCGCGGCGTTGTGGGAGCTGTCCGAGCGGCTCACCGACACCAAATTTCCGCTCTGAAGTGCCTATGCGCTAACCTGGCCGAGCGTCACGGCGAGGGTGGTAGCCGCCACCGTTATCGACGGGACAGACTTCTGGCGGTTGTCTGCTCTTGCCGTGCCTTGATCACCAACGGCATTGGAGGAGCGACATGGCAACATCTGCCAATCGAATCAGCGTCGCAGTGCGCACCGAAACCGGCAAGGGCGCGTCCCGCCGTGCCCGTCGCGAGGGCAAGATCCCCGCGGTCCTTTACGGCCACGGCGCCGATCCGCAGCACCTCAACCTGCCCGCCCACGATTTCGCGGCGGTGCTGCGCCACTCCGGCGCCAACGCGGTGCTCACGCTCGACATCGACGGCAAGGAAGCGCTCGCGCTCACCAAGGCTCTCGACATCCACCCGATCCGCCGCAACATCCAGCACGCCGACCTGCTGATCGTGCGCCGCGGCGAGAAGGTAAACGTGGAGGTGTCGATCTCCGTCGAGGGCGAGGCCGCGCCGGGAACGCTGGTCACCCAGGACACCAACACCATCGAAATCGAGGCCGAGGCGCTGTCGATCCCCGAGCAGCTGACGGTTTCGGTCGAGGGCGCCGAGGAGGGCACGCAGATCCTCGCCGGCCAGGTCGAGCTGCCGTCGGGTGTCACGCTGATCTCCGATCCGGACATGCTGGTGGTCAACGTCGTCACCTCCCCGACCGGTGAGGAGCTCGAGGAAGAGGGCGCCGGCGAGGCCGAAGAGGGCGAGGGGGCAGCCGAGGAGGCCGAGGCGCCCGCGGAGGGCGAGGCCGCCGAATCCGGCTCCGAATAGGCCGTGGCCGAACCGCTGTTGGTTGTCGGCCTGGGCAATCCGGGCCCGCGCTATGCCACTACCCGACATAACATCGGCTACGTGGTGGCCGACCTACTGGCCGAACGCATCGGCTCGGGCTTCAAGGTGCACAAAAAGTCGGGCACCGACGTGGCCACCGGCCGGCTGGCCGGCCATCCCGTCGTGCTCGGCAAACCACGCAGCTACATGAACGAGTCTGGACGCCAGGTCGCGTCACTGGCCAAGTTCTACTCCGTGCCGCCGGCGGAACTGATCGTCATTCACGACGAGCTCGACATCGACTTCGGCAAAATTCGGTTGAAGCAGGGCGGCGGCGAAGCCGGCCACAACGGGGTGCGATCGGTGAGTACGGCGTTGGCGAGCAAGGATTATCTGCGGGTGCGCATCGGCATCGGTCGTCCGCCGGGCCGCAAGGATCCCGCGGCGTTCGTGCTGGAGAACTTCACCGCCGCCGAGCGGCCCGAGGTGCCAGTGGTCTGCGAGCAGGCCGCCGACGCCACCGAGCTGCTGATCAAGTTAGGCCTCGAGGCTGCGCAAAACCAAGTACACGCCTGGTAGGACCGGCAACACCGTAAAGATCCGGCGCCTGAGCGTATGGATCGCGTTCAGATTTCAGACATCGTTGCGCAATCGGCGTAAACCCGGACCCATGGGAAAGGTTCAAACGCCTCCCGCTCGCCCCGCGGCCAGGTGGTGGTCCCGGCTGCTCGACGGCCAGCGCAGGTGGGGATCGATCGATATCTGGCCGGGTCGGTACGGCTTTCGCAAGTATCGGTTGGTCGTCTATCCGCCGGGCATCACGCCGGCCGAGCGGCGGCTGATTCGGCTTTGGCGGGGCTGGCCGATGTGGGGCGCGCTCGTCTGGCTGATGTCCGAAATTTGTCTGGCGAACAAGGTGTCCGTCGGTGTGGCGATGGTGATTTCCACGGCGGCATACGTTGCGGCCGGTGCCTTCGCATTCGCTTTGGCGGGTGAGGCTCGTGCGCGCGTCCGTTCGATGTCGGTGGTCTTGATCGACGGCGACGACGACGCGAACTCTGCCGCACTTTATGCGGAATGGCACAAACTGGCCGGCGCTCTGACCGAAGCCGACCGCCTGGTCGTTTCCGGTGCGGTGTCACCCGTTCAGCACGAAGCCATCTGGTGGCGGGCATATGACGAGCTTGGAGGAACGGTACGTGGCTGAACTGTTCAACGTCCTGGCCGTGATCGCGATATCGGTGGCGGTGGCAGCGGTCAGGGTCTACTTCCTCAACCAGCGTGACGCACGCGTTAGCCGTCGACGGTCAGCGCCCGCTGACCCCGCTGTCGACAACCTTGACCTGCTTGTGCGGATACCGTCGCTCGGCATGCGCCTTGGCTCGCGAATTCGGTAGCACATAAAGGGTTTCGCGCTTCTCCTGCAACGGACGCAGCACCGTGTCCATGAATGATTTGCGGTCATCGAGGTACGGCTCGATGACCTCCTCGCCGGCCGGGCACACCGCCAGGCAGTAGGCCGCCTTGTAGTTCGCCTTGAACGACAGACTCTGCCACATCGACGCGTTCTCCGAATCGCTGATCCTGGAACGGAATTCGGTGGCGTCAGCGCTATCGGCGATGGTTTGCGCCCAGTCGGTGAAGCCGCCCATGAACTCGCGGTAGTTGTGCACCGAACAGGAGAGGAAGTCGAAGCTGCCGTCCTTACCGATCGCCCCGACCGGGCACGCCGCGACGCACAGCTTGCACTCCAGGCACGGCGTGTAGTCCAGCGGCTCCCCGTAACTGCTTACCGGTGCGTCGACCAAGACCGTGGCCAACAGGATGAAGTTGCCGAACTTCGGGTGAATCACGTTGCGGTGAATGCCCATGACGCCCATGCCCGCTGCGACCGCCACCGGCTTGTGGGCAACCACCCAGATGCGACCGGGGAACTTTTCCATCTCCATCGGGAACGACATCGACGGGTTCAGCGCGCGATACCCCGCGTCTTGTAGCTGACGCACGATTCGGTGCGCGGCCTCGTTTGCGATCTCGCCGCTGCGGTGGAATTCCTGATTGGCCACACTGCGCGCCGTCGAGCGGACGTTGTCACGGTTCATCCGCACGACCAACGAAAGCAAACTCTTCGTGCCCGGCAGCGCCGCCTCCACATGCGCGTGTTCGGAGCTGAGATCGGGGTGGTGCACGCTGACGAACCCGACGTCGTCGGCTCCGGCGTCGAGGCACATCCGTCGCAGCCAATCGGCATCGATCACCGCTGGCTTGACCCGATTGGTGCGGGACCGCACCGCGCGCACCGTTGGATGCTGCGCCAGCTTCTTCGGAAGTTGCTCGGCCACGACGCCAGCATTCCACTATCAGTTGCATTATGCAACTATCAGGCCCGCGCCCGATAGTCGCCGATCTGCCTTAACCGGCAGCGGTCGAAATCTAGCGGCCAACCCGCATGTCGAGGACTACGACGCGCTCCATCGCCGCCAGACCTGGTAGCGGACCAGCCACGGCCCAGAGTAGTTAATTGGTTGCTATGCGTTGGGCTTGGCCAACGTTGGCGCTACCATGTGTCCGGGAGTGTGACGGGTAGCCGCTCGGTCAGCGTCGGTGCTGACGCGACCGCTTGGGGGCCTCAAGGCTGTGGTTGATGCCAACCACGGCGCGGTTCAGAAATTACCAATCGGCGATGCGGGCGTCGCAAGGGGAAGGGGCTCATCCTGTCTCGTTCCAAGCGCAAGTCAGGCGGCTCACTGACATTTGCCAAACAGTTGACGCCTCCGCCGACCTATGTTTGCCACACCTGCCACCAGGGGCGGGTATTATTTGGGCGCTACCCAGCGGTAGGAGGGCGTGTTGGGCCCTGTTGATGAACGCGATACGTCGATCGATGAGCTGCTTGATCGGGCGGTGCGGGCCAGCAACCGTGGTGACCGAGCGGCCGCGACGGCCCTTGCCGGTCAAGTCTTGGCGGTTGATGATGGTAATGCCGACGCGGAGGACCTGCTTGCCGCACCTCGGGATAGTGGCGAAATTCGGCGCCTGACGATCCTGTTCGCCGACCTTGTCGATTCGACCGCGCTGTCCAGACAGGTCGAGCCGGAGACATATCGCATGGTCGTCGGGAATTACCGCGAGCAGGTGCTGCGGGTAGTGGAGCGCTACGAGGGGCACGTCGGCTCCACAAAGGGCGATGGCTTGCTGGCAGTATTTGGCCACCCGAGGGCGCACGACAACGATGTCTGTCGTGCGGTGGCTGCCGGACTGGAGATCACACGTGAAGTGGCCAGATTGAGCGATCAGGCCCAGCGCCGATTCGGGGTGCAGATCACAGTGCGAGTGGGGGTGCACCGCGGGCTGGTCTATCTGGATACGTCTGAGGATGACGTGTACGGCTTGGCGGCCAATTTGGCGGCGCGGGTCGCCGGTTTGGCGCCGCCGGGAACTGTTGTGGTTTCGGATGCGGTTGCGTCGCTGGTCCAGGATGCTTTCGACTTGGCGCCCCAGCCACCCGCACCGGTGAAGGGTGTAGACGGGCTGGTTTCTCATCACCGGGTGCTCAACGAGCGGATCGAGGCGCCTCGTGTCGGAAACGGTGAACGCAGCCCGCTTGTGGGTCGTCGGCGCGAACAAGCGCGGCTGGAGAAGAGTTGGGCGCGCGCACAGGCCGGCACGTTGAAGACGCCAGGGGTGGTTTTTCGTGGTGAGCCCGGGATTGGGAAGAGCCGGCTGGCGTCGGCGGCTACCGAGTTGGTTGCGTGCTCGGGGGCGGTGGTGCTGGAGTTGGTCGGCTCACCTTTTCACACCGATGCCGGGTTGCACCCGGTCCGCACGCTGCTCGAGCGCCGCTGCGGCATCGGCCGTCGAACCGTTCCGGCCGAGCGTTTGGGACTCCTGGAGGCCGAGGTGCGCTCGCGTTCGCTCGATCCGGTCACCACGGTCCCGTTGTTGGCACCGGTGCTGGGGATTGACGCGGTGCACGGCTATACGCCGGCGCCCGCCGAGGGCCGCAAGCTCTATGAGCTGATCGCGCAGGCGGTGCAGGATTATCTGCTGGCCTGTGTGGGCGACGGTGCGGGCCTGGTGGTCGCTGATGATCTGCAGTGGTTCGACCCGTCGACCCTGGAGGTCATCGGTTCGCTACTGGCGTCGGCATCGGGTCGGCTGTTGGTGGTGATGGCCGGGAGACCCGGCAGCTGGCTGCATCCCGACTGGCCGGTCAAGGAATTTGACCTGCCTCCGCTGACCGAAGAAGAAAGCGATGAATTGATCACGGCCCTCGATCCCACGTTGGGGGCAGATGACCGGGCGGTCGTGCGAGACCGTTGCGATGGAGTGCCGTTCTACATCGAACAGGTCGTCGGCGGACTCACCGAGACCGGAGTGCCCGAAGCGCTCTATGAGCCATTGTTTGCCAGACTGCGTGCCAGCGCCTATGTGGTGCCGGTGGCAGAGGCGGCGGGCGTGATCGGTCGCCACATCGATCGCAGCCTTTTGGCGGCGGTGTGCGGGCTCACTGAGAACGACCTCGACGATGTGCTCGATCACCTCGAGGCAGCCAAAGTCCTCGAACCGTGGGGAACCGACGGTTGGCGGTTTCGCCACGAATTGTTGCGCGAGCTGGCCTATGAGTTGGCGCCACCGAGCGTCCGCCGAGCGCTGCACGCCCAAGTTGCCGACGCCCTCGTGCATGGCGTGGGCGGCGAGCCGGACTGGCGGCTGGTCGCCGGCCACTATGAGCAGGCCGCGCGATTGGACGAGGCGACCTCGGCCTACCAGCAGGCATCCGCGGCGGCGCGGCGCCGCGGCGCCCTGGCCGAGGCCCGCACCTATCTGAGCCTTGCCATCACACAACTCGACCGCACCAAGCCCGGCCCCGACCGTGACCGGCGTGAGATCGCGGCCCGGTTGGAAAGGGGTTTCCTCACCGGAGCGGCCGAGGGCCACTCCAGCCAAGCCGCGGTTGCCGACTTTGAACGGTGTCTACAGCTCGCGGGGACGAACCTGCATGGCGACGAGCTGGTGGCGACGTTGGCTGCCTTGATGGGCTACTACGAAGTGCGCGGTGACCTGCGCCGGGCAGTGCACGTTGGCGAGTTGCTAAGTACGCGCGTCGGGGAGGACCGGCAGTGGTTCCGCCCCGCGATCGAAGCGTTGTTCGGGGTGGTGGCGTTGCTACTCGGCGAGTTTGCTGCTGCACGTCGCCACTGCGAGCAGGCCACGGCCGGCCAGAACACCGCAGACCAGATCGACGCGGTATGGTTCCTGCCGAACGAACCGATCGCCTCGGCATACATCAACCTGGCCTTGGCGGATTTCGTCCGCGGCGACCTCGCCGGGGCTGAGGCCGCACTGGCCGACGCACAACGCCGGGTTGACCAGTACGGCTTCCCCAAGGGTCCGTATACCCTCGCGTACGCACGGTTTGTCGAGATCTGGATCCAAATTGAATGCGGCCAGCTCGACCGCGCGGCACTATCGGTCGACGAGCTGCTCGACCGATCCGAGCGCTACGGCTTCGACCAATGGCGGTTGGTTGGCGCGACCGAGCAGGGTATTGTGCACGCGCTGGCCTCACTACCGACCGATGGCGGTGAGCCGACCGGGCTCGCGGACCACATCGCGACCATCACCAGCTTGCTCGACTTAATGCGTGCGTTAGGGCTGAGCATCTATCTCACGTTCGTCGACGCCTTCGTCGCGCGGTTGCTGATCGGCGCAGGCCAACCCGAGCGGGCCCGCGCTCGCCTGGACGTTGCACTGACGCTGGCCGCGGACAGCAGGATGCACTTTTACGATGCCGAACTGCTGCGGCTGCGGGCCCAAACCCACCCCGACTCCGAGCGCCGCCAACGCGACATCGGCGCGGCGCTCGAGATCGCCCGCCGCCAAGGCGCCACGCTGTTCGAACTGCGCGCCGCACTCGACGATTACCACTTCCGTGGCCAGCCCGCTCGACACGCTCTGGCCGACGTGGCACGGCGTCTTCCCCGCGACAGTGCGTGCCCGGATATTGTTCGAGCTCAAGCAATTCTGGATCACGCCAAGCCGAAGTCCGGGTAGCGCCCCCACCCGACATCGCGGGCCGGCTACCCGAGATGACGTGCTGCCGCGCGCAGGCCTTGTGTGACCACCCCGGTCAGCTCCAGCGCCCTCGCCTCGGTCACCCGAAGGTATGGCGTGAAGGGCCGCTCCAACTGCCAGCGCAGCCGGTCCAATTCGCGCAGCGGAGCAAGCACGGCGGGCTCTCGCAGCTTCCACACCCGGCAGCGCGACGCGGACGAATGGGTTGCGTCGAGGATGCCGTTGACGGCGCGGCGCGCGGCCTCATTGGCGCCCTCCATGGTCGCCAAGTCGGTGTAGGTTCTCACGAAGTCCGCGGCGAGAAAGAAATTGGGAATCTTCGTTATCGCTTCGGGACGGTCGTCCCATGAGCCGGCGGTGTTGATCAGCAGCGGTTCGAGGTTCACGTGCTTGCTGGGGTTCGGAATTTGTATCGCCGGATCGACGAAACACCTGAGCACGTTTGCCTGCTGAAGCGATCCGTCGTCGATGTGGTCGACCATCTGTCGCCACACCTCGTCGCAGATCTGTTTATCGGTGCACTCTTTGGCCATCAGGCCGGTGTGCTTGCTGGGCCGTTCCCACTCCGAGACATCCACCGACAAGACCCCGTCAACTTGTCCGTCACCGAAATCTTCGAGGTCAACGTTGGGCCAGAACTGCGCCTGCGAGATCGCGGTCAGTGCCCATTCGGAGTCGATGAATATCGTGTGGCCGCGCTGCAGCGCGACATCCTTATCGAGGTAGAACATGACGCCGTTCATCCATCGCGTCCGCAGCTTGTTCAGCTTGGCCAACCGCGGCTCGGCCTCAACTAGCTCCGCGTTCACCAGCGGCTGTAGCTGCTCCACTGGCAGCGCCGCCACATAGTGATCGGCGACAACCGTCTCCGATCCATCCGGTCCCTCAACGGTGACGCCGCTGATAAGCCCGCCGTCGCAATGTATTTGGGTGACCTTGCAGTTGTTGCGCAGGCTGACGCCGCGGACGCTTTGCAGGTATACACGCCACGGATCTATCCACACATCGCTGGTCGGGCCGTCCAGCACGCGGTCAACGCTGCCGCCGGCGCGCATCATGTCGAAGAGCAGCTGGCAGAGAATCAGGCCGCCGGTGCGTGCCGACATCTCTTTTGCCTGCGCGGCGACCAGGGTGCGGGTCAGCCCATCGGCGAGGAACTTTTGGAAGTTGTCGGACAACTTATCCGCAGAGGTGTAGTCCCACCAGCTTTTTAACTCCCACTCGTTCAGTCGGCGTTCATCGCATGAGGTGAGTAGCGTTAAGAGTCGCCCCATGAACCAGGCCAGCTCCCACGGCGGGATCCTGACGCTGTGGGCGAAGTCCCACGTAACCTGCACAAAGACCGCCAGGTCGTTGATCGATGACGGCCATCGTGCGGGAAGGATCAGCTCGTTTCGTCCGTCGGCCTGCGCCAACAGGATTCGCGTGGCATCCACGAGATGGCCGGCGACGACTTTCCCACCAGCGCACGGAATCCGTTCCATGGTGTCGATCACATGACGATAAAAGCCGGGAAAGAAACGGAAACCATGTTCGGCCGGCAGGTCCGGTCTGCCGCCCGTCCCGGAGTCGGGCACCGGCATCGACCGAGCCTTGCCACCGAACCGGTCGCGCCATTCGTACACGGTTACGTCGAACCCACGCTCGCTGAGTTCGTGCGCGGCGCTTAACCCGCCGACTCCACCGCCCAAAATCGCCACCGACGTCACCAGCTGAAGATAACGGGCGATCGCATACGACGCTACGTCTTCACCACACCAACACAATCCACCGCCGCGTCCGAGGGTCTTCAGATTGGGTCTGCCGCTGCCGGCGGCGCTCACGCCGGGCTTGTCTCAAGCCTGGTCCGTGGATGGCTCCGGCTCATCTTGTACCGACGGTCGGGCGATCACCGCGATTGTGCCGGACCAGTAGTCACCGACGTACAGTCGCTCATCGTCGGGGCTAGCCGCCATCGCTTCGGGATTGCCTCCCACCGCCAGCGTGGTCGCCACCGAGCCGGTGACGGTGTCCACAACAGTGACTGCGTGATCACCGATATTCGTGATGTAGGCGCGCTTGCCGTCAGGGCTGAACAGCACGCCCCGGGGCAACTCACCGGTGCTGATGCGGGTTTTCTCCAGCGTTACCGTGTCAATGACGGTCAGCGAACTGAGGTGGGGCATATACGCATGGGTGCTATCGGGGCTGAACGTCACACTGAGCGGCACCTCATCAAGGCACACCTCGACGGCCCTGTGTGTTGACAGCTCAATCGTGGTGATGCCCGCGATGTCATCGTGCGTTAGGTACAAACGGGCACCATCCGGACTAACGGTAACGGTGACAGGGTCGGCGGCCACGGCGATGGTGTCGCTTACCGCGTACGCGTCGGTGTCGATGACGTCGAGCCGGCCCGCTGCATGTTGGTAGTAC
>NZ_DASQVQ010000148.1:0-3430 GCF_035640695.1 Mycobacterium sp. | reverse complement strand
GTGATTCCGTGGACGATTAACGATCCCGACACGATGCGGGCGCAGATCGCGGCCGGCGCCGACGGAATCATCACCGATTATCCGACCCGACTGCGCGCCGTGATGGCCGAACTGGGCTTGCCGCTGCCGCCTGCCTACCGCAGGCTGAGATGAGCAAGGAGTCCACGGCTTTCAGCCCATCGGTCTCCTCGATAGTCCAGCTCATTCGTCCACGACAGTCGTGCGCGCAGACGACAGCGGCGTCGCATCCGGGTGCTGGCCGGGCTTGGCGGGGCGCATCGTGCGCTCGGCGATGCGCGCGACCACGTTCCGCGGTGCCAGCCGGGGGGCGTTGATCATCAGCCAGTTACCCGCACCGCCGGTAATTGTTGTGCTCGCCCGCCGGTCGAGGGCGCGAAGTGCGGCATTGACCACGCGCTCTGGGGGGATGCGTCTGCCGACTTGGGCGTTTTCGCCGGCGACGTCGAAGAAGGCGGTCTCGGTGGAACCCGGACAGATCGCCGTCACCCGGACGCCGGTGCCGCGCGTTTCGGCCCAGAGCGCCTCGGTGAAGGAGAGCACGAATGCCTTGGTGGCGCCGTACACCGCCATGTACGGCACCGGCTGAAAGCCGGCCGTCGAGCCGACGTTGATGACGGCGCCGTGGTTACGTTCGAGCATCGCCGGCACATACAATCGGGTCAGATCGACAAGCGCGGCGACGTTGACGCGGATCATGTCGCTGAGCGCGGCACCGTCGGCGTCGTGAAGCGGTGCGAACAGGCCGAAACCGGCGTTGTTTACCAGGATGTCGATCTGCAGCCCGCGATCGCGCAAATCGGACGCCAGCTCATCTGCCGCTGCTGGCTTGGCCAAGTCGGTGACCGCCACGTCGGCGGACACGCCAAAGGTAGTGGCCAGTTCGTCGGCTAGCGCGTCGAGCTTGGCCCGCGAGCGGGCCACCAGCACCAGGTCGGCGCCGCGCCTGGCGAGTTCGCGGGCGAAAGCAGCCCCGATTCCCGACGAGGCGCCTGTCACCAGGGCCCGTTCGCCTTTGTAATTCATCGCCGTCACCTTTCCGCAGGGAGTCTTCCTCAGGCCCAGGTTAAAACCGACCGACCGGTATGTCTAGCCGTACCGGCCGGTCGGTTTTGTGCTAACCTCGCAGCGTGTCATCCGCGCCGGTCACGCCGAAGGGTGCCGCCACCCGCGCGTTTCTGCTTCAGGCCGCCGCCGAGGTATTCGCGGAGCGCGGCTACGCCGACACAACCATGTCCGAACTGATCGCCCGCAGCGGACTGACAAAGGGCGCCTTCTACTTCCATTTCTCCTCCAAAGAACAACTCGCACTGGCTGTCATCGACGAGAAGCAACGCCAGTGGGTTGACGCGGTTCAGGCCGTGGTCAGTGCCGAACCGCGTGCGGTCGACCAGTTGCGCGAGGTGGCTTTCGCGCTCGTGCGTGTCCATCGCGACGACCCGAGCGCATTCAGTGTCTCCCGGCTGACGCGCGACCTGGCCCGGGTTCCCGATGTCGACGATCTGGTCCGCGGCCACACGCGGGCGTGGGTCGGCTTGCTTGCCGGCCTGATCAGGCAGGCCCAGGCGGACGGCGATATTCCTCGCGCCATCGATGCGGCCGATTTGGCCGCGCTGTTGGTCGCGGCGACCGACGGGCTGAAGGATCTGGGCGGGCTGATCGACGCGCCGTCTCGCGCGCGCCGCGCATTCGAACGACGAATGCAAATTCTGGTCACGCTTGTCGACGCGTGGAGGACACGCGATGCCGGTCAGGGGTGACCGTCGTCGTCACGCCTGGCGTGTCATGGAAGGTGAGAGGCTGGAACATTGCCACTCTCGATCTGTGTGGGCCGAGCTCGGAACGGCTCCCCTGTGCGGCCGGTACATGCGATCTGAGGCGCTCGAAGCCGAAGCCGTACGCTGGGCAGAGTGAGTCGGCCAGACCCCTTGACACCTTTGGGGGCGGTCGTGCTGGGCGCGGCGGCGGGTGCGGTAGGCACTCTGGCGATGGATCTGCTCTGGTACAACCGATACCGCCGCGATGGTGGGGACAGCGGTTTCACCGATTGGGAGTTCTCGGCCGGCGTCGAAAGCTGGGACGATGCTCCGGCCCCGGCGCGGTTCGGTAAGCGTGTGTTCAAGGCGCTATTTCGGCGAGATTTGCCGCCAGAGAAGGCCGGCCTCGTGAACAACATCATGCACTGGGCGACCGGTGTGGGTTGGGGTGCCGCGTTCGGGTTGCTCAGCGGCTTGGTCCCGACCCGCCGTGCCTGGCACGGCTTGGTCTTCGGTGCCGGCGTATGGGTGCAGTCTTACGCGGTGCTCGTGCCGGCGAAGCTGTACAAGCCGCCATGGGAGTACGACGCGGTGACGCTGTGGAAGGACCTCAGCGCGCACCTCGTCTACGGTCTCGGTACCGTCACGGCGTTCCGGGCGCTGGCCAAACCATTCGCCCGAGCCGCGGCGCTGGCCGCTGCGACGCCGCGACCAAATCGGCGACCTCCCAGGCGGCTGCGTCGCTGTGTGATTCAAACCGACGATCTCATTGCGGCTAGCGCCGCATCGTAGTCGGGCTCGGTGGCGATCTCGGGCACCAGTTCTGTGTATACGACCCCACCGTCCGCACCGATCACCACGATGGCTCGCCCAAGCAGCCCGGCCATCGGACCGTCGGTGATTGTGATGCCGTAGTCCTCCCCGAAGCTGCTGCGGAACGCCGATGCCGTGATGACATTCTCGATGCCCTCCGCGCCACAGAATCGCTGCTGCGCAAACGGAAGATCTTTCGATACGCACAGCACCGAGTGACCGCTTGTGGCAGCGCGCTCGTTGAAGGTCCGCACGCTTGCCGCGCATACCGGGGTATCCACGGACGGGAAGATGTTAAGCAGCGTCGGCTTACCGCGGAACTGCTCGCTGCTGACCGCGCCGAGATCGGTGCCGGTCAGCGTGAAGCCGGGGGCCGGCGAACCTACGGCGGGTAGCTCGCCGACCGTATTGATTGGATTTCCACGCAACGTTATCTGTGCCATGCCCACAGTCTGTCAAGGCTGCCGCGCCAACCGTGGGCGAGGGCCGTCCATCCCCGAGCGCCGCGCCGAGGTTCCCCAGCTGGGGGCCCGCGTCGCCCGACCTTTTCGCCGTGCAGCCGGCCGGCCACGGCGACAGCGCCGACAGCCACATGGCGACCGACGCATCAGCACAACACCGACGACTTAGTGCGAATCGGCTCGTGGTGTCATCTTCAGATGGCGGATGAGATCTGCTTGAGCATCGCCTGTCCGTGGCCGTCGGCTATCACCCGGGGATCGCTTCTAGTCCAGAAGCCATTCGCCAGAATGGCAATGCCCAATGGTTCCTGGTTGGCGCCGGCGGGAATCATGCCGATCCAACACGAGCAGCCGCCCAACGCGGTCAGGCCATCCTTCCAG
>NZ_DASQVQ010000147.1:0-87346 GCF_035640695.1 Mycobacterium sp. | reverse complement strand
GACCATGATTTCGTAGGGACGCATGGGAACCTCATCACCTCCTATGGTCATGTGCGGCCACGGTCGGTCCGTGGCAGGAGGGTCGCCTGCGTCGGCAACCGGCCCAGGTTACAGGAACGGATGCTGACGTGCGAAATCGCGGTGGGAGCTGAGGGCGGCGAGTGTGACTAGACAGCCGGCGCGGTGGTCGGGTCCTTGCCGCCGACGGGTCTCAGCCAGTGCGGCAGCCAGCTCGGCGGCGCGTCGGGAGCGCGATCGAACACCCCACCGGACGGGTCATCGATGCGCCCACCGAACCGAACCAGGTCGCCGGCGGGGTGATAGATCTGCCAGACCACCAACGTGCACAGTCCAATCACCGCCAAATCGCGGATCAGCACCGCGGCGGTGAACCACTGCTCGGGCAGTCCCCGGTTCTGCTCGCCGTACAGGTACAACATCCGGGGAATCCATACCAGCGCGTCGATTGTCATCCACGCCAGCAGAATTCGCCGATGCGGCAACGCCAATATCGCCAGCGGGACGAGCCACAACGAAAACTGCGGACTCCACACCTTGTTGGTCAGCAGGAACACCGCGACCACCAGAAACGCCAACTGCGCTACGCGCGGCCGTTGCGGCGCGGTCAGCGCGACATAAGCGATTGCCGCACAACCCAATACAAACAACACCACGGCGACGGTGTTGAGCAACCGCGGCGGTTCCCAGAATCCCAGATTCGGATCGAATCCCTGCCATCCGGTGAAGGACTTGACGACGTTGTACAGCGAGTCCATGTCGTCGCCGCGGCGCATGTTGAGTCGGAAGAACTCCGACCAGCCGCGCGGGAATAGCACCAGCACCGGGAGGTTCACCAGCAGCCAGGTGATCAGCGTCGCGGCCGCGGCGTTGCCGACTTCGCGCAGCCGACCCGCGCGTACCCCCAGGATGCACAGCGGGATCAGCAACAGCACCGGATACAGCTTGGCCGCCACGCCGAGGCCGATCAGCACACCGGTCAGGACCGGTTTGCGGCGTGCCCATGCCAATATCGCCCCGGTGGCGAAAGCCGTTGCCAGCGCATCGAAGTTCGTGAAGACCTGAAATATGACGATCGGCGACGCCGCGACGAGCGCCGCGTCCCATACCCGTCGGCCTGCCAGCCGCGCAGTCGCCCACACCGTCGCCAGCCACGCCACCGCCAGGCCGAAAGCGGCGATGTTGAAGAACATCACGACCTCGGCGACGATTGGCAGCGCGATGACCTTGCTTAGCGCAGTGTAGGTCTTGGCCAGCGCCATCGAGGTGTACTGGTAGAGCCCGCTGAGCACCGGATACTCCATGTACCGAACCGCCGGGCGACCGTTGTACTGGGCCTTGACCGCACCCGTGCTGTCGGTCTCCACCCAGCTCGACTTGTACGGAAACTTGCCCTGGTTCAGCAACTCCGCGCCGTACAGCGGAACGATGTCGGAGTAGCACAGCTCGTAATACGCGCGTTGGTTCTCCCAGTTGGCGACACGCTGATCGCCGGGCCCGGTGCGAGTGCTCTGCAGGCACGCCGCCTTCGTCGACCAGCCCAGCGCCATGAAGACCAGCGCAATCACGAACATCACCCGCAGCGGTGTGAGCAGGCCGGCGCGGCCGATCAATGCGTGTTTGCCGACCGGGCCGCCGATGGTTTCCGAGAGGGCAGCAACGAAAACATCGGTGCGGCTTGGCAGGTCGCGATCGTCGATGCTGCGCCGATCGGCCGCCACGGGCAGCGGCGACACCGTCGGCGCGGTCGATCTCTCCGCGTCCGTGTCCGTCACGGCGGCGTTTGTGAAAATGGTCCGGGCTGGAACGGACTCTGTGGACCGCCTTGCGTCCCAGGCTGACTCTGCGTCCCGGGCTGATTCTGCGTCCCGGGTTGGTTCTGCGTCCCGGGCTGATTCTGGATCCCGGGCTGTGTGCCCGGCTGGCCGGCGGGCGGTGCGACCGGCACCGTGGTCGGCGGGCCGATCGGGATGGTGATGCCCGGCGCCACCTCAACGGTCGGCTGAATCACCTGCTGGCCCGGCAGAATCGACGGTGCCGTCGGGCTCGCCGACGGGAGCGGCGCGGGCGGAGCGGGCGGTCCCGCATAGCCGCCGATCTCGGTGGGCTTCGGGAACGACTCGTTCTTCGTGCCCTGCAGCGCGTTGTCCATCGTCGACTTCCAGATGTCCGACGGCAGGCCGGAGCCGTACACCGGTGAGCCCCACTTGTTCACGAGTGGCTTCGTGCCCTCGGTGGTGCCCACCCACACCGCCGTCGACAGCGATGGGGTGAAACCGACCATCCACGCGTCCTTGTTGGCCCCGGTGTCGCCAAGCTGGGTGGTGCCGGTCTTGGCGGCCGACGTGCGGCCACCGGCGAGCGCATGCCCGTTGGAGTAGGCGGCGATCGGTTGCATCGCCGAGATGACGTTGTTCGCAACGGCGTCGTCGATGCGCTTCTCACCGGCGGTGTCCCGGGTCGCCGCGTCGAACAGCACCTGCCCGTCGGCATTGACCACCTTCTGCACGAAGTGCGGCGCATGATATGTGCCCGACGCTGCCAGCGTCGCGTACGCAGAGGCCATATCGATCGGCCGGGTTTGATACTGGCCCAACACGATCCCGTTGTTCGGCGGGCCGCCCTTGCCGTCCTCGGACAAGGTGTGGTCGACACCGGGGAAGCTGTCGGCGATGCCGGCCTGATGCGCGGCGGCCGCGACATCTTGCGGACCCTTCTTCAGCTTCAGCATCAGCCGGTAGTAGCTCGTGTTCAGCGACCGTTTCAGCGCCTCGGCGATGCTGCAGGTGCCGCAGCTCTCGCCCTCCACGTTGGTAATTTTGATGCCGTCCACCGTCAGCGGCGAGCTGTCCAGCTGGTAGCCCAGGCCGATGTTCTGCTCCAGCGCGGCGATCAACGCGAACACCTTGAACGCCGACCCGGTCTGCAGGCCGGCCTGCGCGAAGTCGAACCCGTTCGCGTCGGCGCCGCCGTAGTACGCCTTGACCCCGCCGGTGCGCGGGTCGATCGACACCGCCGCGGCGCGCATGTCGGGGTTTTGGCCCTGCATGTACTTCGAGACGGCCTGCTCCGCCGCCTTCTGCGCCATCGGATCGATCGTGGTGGTGACCTGCAGCCCTTCGGTGTTCAACGTGCGTTCGTCGATGTTGAACAGGTCGAGCAGCTCCTTGGTGACCTGCCGCTCGATAAGCCCGTTCGGGCCGCTAATCTGGCTGTCCGCGCGGGCCTGCTCGGGCGGCACGGTGGGCGGAAACACTTGCGCCGCCCGGTCTTTCGGTGCCAGCGCACCGATCGTCACCATGCCGTCGAGCACCCAGTTCCAGCGCTTGGCGGCACCGTCGGGATCGACGGCCGGGTCGAGGGTCGACGGGCGCTGGATCAACGCCGCCAGCAGTGCGCCGTCGGAGACGGTGAGCTGCTCGACCGGCTTGTTGAAGTAGGCCTTGGCCGCCGCGGCGACGCCGTAGGCTCCGCGGCCGAAGTAGATGATGTTCAGGTAGGCCTGCAGCACCTGGTCCTTCGGCCACTCCCCCGACATCTTCGTCGAGATCACCAGCTCCTTGGCCTTGCGGGTCAGGCCGCCCACGCCGGCGCGCTGCGAACCCACCAACGCGTTTTTGACGTACTGCTGGGTGATCGTCGACCCGCCTTGCGTGTCGCCGCCGACGATGTTGTTCTTCACCGCACGGGCGAAGCCGGTGAACGAGAAGCCGGGATTCGAGTAGAAGTTGCGGTCCTCGGCCGCCATCACCGCGTCGCGCACGTGCTGGGGCACCTGTTTGATGTCGACGTCGACGCGGTTGCCTTCCGGCGGAACGATTTTCGCCAGCTCGGAGCCGTCGCTGGCCAGGATCGTGGACACCTGGTTGGTGCGGATGTCGCCCGGGTTGGGCACGTCGACCATGAGGTAGGCCATCGCGAACGTCATGATCGGCAGCAGGATCAACGCCGCGAAGGAGGCTGCGAGCCCACGCCGCAACCACTTCCAGTTGATCTGCAGCTCCGGCCGTGGCCCCGGTGGGGGCGGTGGCGGCGGGCCATGTCCGCCACCGGGTGGCGGACCGAGGCGGCGTGGCGGATACCGGGGCGGTGGAGGTCTGTCCAACGCCGCCTTGACAGCCTCGATAGGGTCGCGCATCGGCTCATCGCGGACCGTGCGAATGACCGCCGTCGGATGAGCCTCCGGCGGCGGCCGACGTGTTTCGGGACGTCTCACCGGCGGCGCCTCGGGTCGACCCGACGGTCCGTCGCCCCGCCGTGGACGGCCCGGGGCGCGGTCGGCCGCGGGTCCGCGTCGGACGTTAGTGGCTGACCGTTCTGGGCGCTCTCCGCTATTCACTGGCCGTGCGCGCGCCATTGCGCGCCGTCCGGGTGCCGCGCGAGCCCTTGGCAGGGGGCACCGCGCCGAGCACATACGACTTGACCAAGTGATTCCAGCTGCAGGTCCGGCATACCTCCACCACGTGTACCGAGAATTCGTCGTAACGCGCCGCGAGCATCACCAACTCTTCGGCGGTCCTAGCTGAACCGGATACCGCGCCGAGGTGATCCCCAAACACCCAGGACACCAACGTGAGCTGTTCCTTGCGACAGATCGGGCACACTACCGAACTCGGCTTGCCGTGGTATTTGGCGGCGCGCAGCAGGTACGGGTTGGCGTCGCAGACTTCGGAAACACCGGTGCGGCCGGAGTACACCTCGGCCAGCAGAGAGCGGCGCCGGAGCGCGTAGTCCACCACCTGTCGCTGCAGTCGCACGGTGACCAGAGTACGTCTGCCCGGGGACGCACGAGCACCGGACAACTATGTCCATTCATCGGTGGGGCATCTGGTCTGCGGCGTTGGCGGCTCAATTTTCTGCGCAACTCTTACGATCTTCGACGTGGCGACGCGGCAATCGCCAGGCACGCGACCCGGCGTAGCGCCAAATATATCGACGCGATACTATGGCGCGAGGTGTTTCACCGTCCTAACGGCCGCGCAAAGGAGGTGGTTCGGTGCTGGAGCTCGCCATCCTGGGACTGCTGCTCGAATCGCCCATGCACGGCTACGAGCTGCGAAAACGCCTCACTGGTTTGCTGGGTGCCTTCCGCGCGTTCTCGTACGGCTCGCTGTACCCGGCGCTGCGGCGGATGCAGGCCGACGGGCTGATCGTCGAGGACGTCGCCCCGGCGGGCACGCCGGTTCGGCGCCGCGGCCGACGGGTATACCAACTGTCCAACGCCGGCAGGCAACGGTTCGCCGAGCTCGTCGCCGACACCGGTCCGCAGAACTACACCGACGACGGTTTCGGCGTACACCTGGCATTCTTCAACCGCACGCCGGCCGAGGCCCGGATGCGCATCCTGGAGGGTCGACGCCGTCAGGTGGAGGAGCGCCGCGAGGCGCTGCGTGAAGCAGTGGCGCGGGCCAGCAACTCACTCGACCGCTATACCCGCCAACTGCACCAGCTAGGACTTGACTCCAGCGAGCGCGAAGTGAACTGGCTCAACGAATTGATAGCAGCGGAACGTGTGGCGCAGGGCCGTGCCGAGCAGTAGACGCACCGCGATGCACCGACCCGACGATTCAAAGGAAAAGGAGAACGCCCATGAGTGACAGGAACGGAACCCCCGGGGCGGTGCGCGTCGCCATAGTCGGCGTCGGTAACTGCGCTTCCTCGCTGGTTCAGGGCGTTCAGTACTACCGCGATGCCGACGAGAACTCGACGGTTCCCGGCCTGATGCATGTGCGCTTCGGGCCGTACCACGTTCGCGACGTCAAGTTCGTCGCCGCCTTCGACGTGGACGCGAAGAAGGTCGGATTCGACCTGTCCGAGGCGATCTTCGCGTCGGAGAACAACACGATAAAGATTGCCGACGTACCGCCCACCGACGTGGTGGTGCAGCGCGGCCCGACGCTCGACGGCATCGGCAAGTACTACGCCGACACGATCGAGCTCTCCGACGCCGAACCGGTCGACGTGGTGAAGGCGCTGAGGGACAACCAGGTTGACGTGCTGGTGTCGTACCTGCCCGTGGGCTCGGAGGAGGCCGACAAGTTTTACGCGCAGTGCGCGATCGACGCCGGTGTGGCGTTCGTCAACGCGCTGCCGGTGTTCATTGCCTCCGATCCGGTGTGGGCCAAGAAGTTCGAGGATGCCGGTGTGCCGATCATCGGCGACGACATCAAGAGCCAGGTGGGCGCGACGATCACCCACCGGGTGTTGGCGAAGCTGTTCGAGGACCGCGGCGTGCAGCTCGACCGCACGATGCAGCTGAATGTCGGCGGAAACATGGACTTTTTGAACATGCTCGAGCGCGAGCGGCTGGAGTCGAAGAAGATCTCCAAGACCCGGGCCGTGACGTCGAACCTGCAGCGCGAGTTCAAGACCAAGGACGTGCACATCGGTCCGTCCGACCACGTCGGCTGGCTCGACGACCGCAAGTGGGCCTACGTCCGGCTGGAGGGCCGGGCGTTCGGCGACGTGCCGCTGAACCTCGAGTACAAGCTCGAGGTGTGGGATTCGCCGAACTCGGCGGGCGTGATCATCGACGCGGTGCGCGCGGCGAAGATCGCCAAGGACCGCCGGCTCGGCGGCCCGATCGTCCCGGCGTCGGCGTACCTGATGAAGAGTCCGCCGCAGCAGCTGCCGGACGACGTGGCCCGCACCAGGCTGGAGGAGTTCATCGCCGGCGGCCAGAGCTAGCGTCAACGGCGTGACCAACGCCGAGCTGTCCGACGACGAACTGGCCGCGCTGCCGGAATTCGCGCTGCTCGAGGAGAATGCGCGACAAGCCGGTGTGACGGGGCCGTTGCCCGCCGTCGAACGTGTCGACGTGGGCCCGGTCAGCGCGCTGCGGTTCGGCGACGGGCCGCCGCGGGTGGTGTTCCTGCACGGTGGCGGACAGAACGCACACACCTGGGATACCGTCATCATCGGGCTGGGCGAGCCGGCAGTGGCCGTCGACCTACCGGGGCACGGACGATCGGCATGGCGCGCGGACGGCGATTACGGGCCGCGGCGCAACGCCGAGGCGCTGGAACCCGTGCTGCGGCGGCTGGCTCCCCATCCGGACTTGGTGGTCGGAATGTCGCTGGGCGGCCTGACGGCGCTGCGGTTGGCCGTCAGCGCGCCGGACTTGGTGCCCAACCTGGTGCTCGTCGACGTCACACCGTCGGCACCCGATCGGCACACCGAGATGACCGACGCGCAGCGCGGCACCGTCGGCCTCATCCAGGGCGATCGGACCTTCCCGAGTTTCCAGGCGATGCTGGAGTTGACGATCGCGGCGGCGCCACACCGGGACCGGGAATCGTTGCGGCGCGGCGTTTTTCACAACTCAAAGCGGCGCAGCGACGGTACCTGGACGTGGCGGTACGACGCAATTCGCAAGGGCGACGGCTTCGTCGGGCTGTGGGACGACGTGCCCGCACTGACCACGCCCACCACGTTGGTGCGCGGGGCATGTTCTAAGTTCGTCACCGACGAGGACGTCGACGAATTCGCGCGCACCGCGCCGGGTTTTCGAGGTGTGCACGTCGTCGCCGATTCCGGGCATTCGGTGCAAAGCGATCAGCCGCTGGCGCTCGTCGCCATCCTCCGCGAAATCGTGGACGCCCAGTAGTCGGCGCACTCGGCGACCCGGCGCGGCGCTACCGTGACCGGGTGACCTTCCCAATCAGAATCGGCGTGCAGCTGCAGCCGCAGCACTCGCCGGAATACGCCAACATCCGTGATGCCGTGCGCCGCTGCGAAGACATCGGTGTCGACGTCGCCTACAACTGGGACCACTTCTTCCCGCTCTCCGGCGACCCCGACGGGCCGCACTTCGAATGCTGGACCATGCTCGGCGCATGGGCCGAGCAGACGTCACGCGTCGAGTTCGGTGCCCTGGTCACCTGCAACTCGTATCGCAATCCGGACCTGCTGGCCGACATGGCCCGCACTACCGACCATATTTCGGGTGGCCGACTGATCCTAGGAATCGGTTCCGGTTGGTTTCAGCGCGACTACGACGAGTACGGCTACGACTTCGCCACCGCGGGACGTCGGCTCGATCAGCTGGCGGCCGCGCTGCCGCGGATCAAGGCACGCTTCGCGAAGCTGAACCCCGCTCCGACCCGCGACATTCCGATCCTCATCGGTGGGCAGGGCGAGAAGAAGACGCTGCGACTGGTGGCCGAATACGCCAACACGTGGCACGGCTTCGTCGACCGCGCAACCTATCCACGCAAGGCCGAGATCTTGGCCGGGCACTGCGCCGACGTGGGCCGCGATCCGGCGACCATCGAGCGGTCGGCAGCTGTCCAGGCCGCCGGCGATGCGCTGCTGGCCGAGGCCGACGCGCTCGTCGAGCTCGGCGTCACGCAGTTCACGGTCGGCGTCAGCGGTCCCGACTACGACCTGAGCAGAGCCGAGGCGTTGTGCCGCTGGCGCGACCGAGCAAATGGAGCTTATTAGCTTGCGGCGCAGGTTTTTCGACGCAGCCGCTGCTGATCGCTGAGCTTGGCGCCGAGCTGATCTTCGACCGTCCCGAACCCAAACGCCGCCAGCGGTTCTTGTCGCAAATTCGGTAGCGGAAATGCCGAGTTTGAGTCCCGGCAGTTCCAGACAGGTTAGACTGGCGAATTATGGTGGACACACAACCGCAGGTCAGTGAGCTGGCCGAAGAGCTGCACCGTGTCCTCACCAAGGTTTTCGCGGTGTTGCGTCGGGGCGACACCAGCCGGGTTGCCACCGGTGATCTGACCCTGGCGCAGCTATCGATTCTGTTTACACTGCTGGACCGCGGCCCAATCCGGATGACCGAGCTGGCCGCCCACGAACGGGTTCGCACGCCGACGACGACCGTCGCGATCCGCCGACTGGAAAAGCTCGGTTTGGTGAAGCGGTCCCGCGACCCCTCGGATCTGCGGGCGGTGCTCGTCGACATCACTCCGCGTGGCCTCGCCGTGCACCGTGAATCGCTGGCCAATCGTCGCGCCGCACTCGCGGCGATGCTCAGCAAGCTCAGCGAGGACGACCTGGAGACGCTGACGAAGGCGCTGCTGCCGTTGGAGCGGCTGGCCAGCCAGGGCGGCACCTGACCGTTATCGGCTAGTCAGCCGAGCCAGTCCAGCACCGCCGCGGCGGTCCAGGACTGTTGCATGCTGCCCAGCGGCTCACCGGTGAACGGCTCGTAATACTCGGCGAACGTGCCGTCGCTGGCCTGCCGCAGACCCTCCCTGGCCAGGGTCCGCGACCGCTCCGCCCAGCCCCGACGCCCGAACGCCCAGGAGAACAGCCACGTCATCACCGGCCACACCGGCCCGCGCCAATATTCGCGCGGCTGGAAATCCCGAGCCACCGGCGACGTCGACGGGATCAGCGGGAACTTCAGATCCGGGTGCCCGCAGAACCGCGGACCCTCGAGCAGCCGCAGCAGCGTGCGCTCCTTGCCATGCGGCAGGCCGCCGCAGAGCAGCGGCGCGAATTGAGCGACCGTCTCGGTGGCCACCCAGCGCTCGGCACGAACGTCGTAATCCCTGGCTGCACCGGTTCTTTCGTCGGCAGTCCCCACCACGCCGGCCCGGAACCGGTCGGCCCACGCATATAGATCACGGACGTCGGCATGCGGGCGTTTGTAGTCTTCACCGATGTTGGCCAGCACGTCGCAGGCCACCGCGAAGATCGCCGAGACGAACACGTCTTCCACCATGAAGCTCATCACCTTGGGCAGCAGCTCGTCGTCGTAGCGCGCGGCCTTCATCTCCTCGAGAAGCCACAGATACCTGTCGTACTCATTGTCGGTCGGCCGCTGCGTGGGGTCCGTCACGATCGCGATGTCGGCGCGTTGGTACTCCGGCAGCTTGCCCGGAATCACGTTGGCGTAGGCCGCATCCCAGCGTGGCGAATTGTCCATCCCGGATTCCCAGCCGTGATAGAGCGTAATCCGGCCGCGCGAGTTCTGGTCACGCGCCTCGGCCAGCCACCGGTGCCAGCGCACCAGATCGGACCACCGCCGGTCGACGAAGGCGTCGGCAACCTGACGGGTGGTGCGGCCGCGCCTGCGCGCGTACTCGAGGATGCGCTCGACGGCGATCGCGTGCACGGGCGGTTGGGTGATTCCGGACGTATGCCGGTTGCGCGGGGCGTTGGCGGCCAGTGTCGCGGTGGCCCACCGGGCCGGGCCCGGGAAATAGCCATCCCCGCCGGTGGCAAACACGATGTGCGGGATCATCCCGTTCGCCCACTGTGCAGAAAGCAGCGTGTCCAACTCCACTACGGCCCGCTCGACGCTCAGCGGCGCGAGGCCGACCGCAACAAACGCGGCGTCCCAGCTCCACATGTGCGGATACAGCAGCGGCGCGGCCGTGGTCATCACACCCAGGTCGTTGCCCCGCAGCAGATAGGCCGCGCGAGCGGCCAGCTGCGTGGAAGTAAAGCCCGGGTCGGATGCCATGCTTACCCATTCTGCGGCGACTTCGGCCATTGCGCGATGCAACGGTAGGGTGGCCGGCATGCCGACCGCGCTGATCACCGGGGCGGGCGGCGGCCTCGGCTCGGCCATCGCCCGCGCATTGGCGCCCACCCACAGCCTGCTGCTGGCGGGGCGGCCGTCGCCTCGGCTCGATGCCCTCGCCGAAGCGTTGGGCGCCCCCACGTTCCCGTTGGATCTCACCGACATCGACAGCATCGAGGCGAGCACGGAAGTCATCGACGAGCTCGACGTGCTGGTGCACAACGCCGGGGTGGCGTCGTTTGCCGGCATCGCCGATTCCGATATCGGAGACTGGCGAACCGCGTTCGAGGTCAACGTTATTGGCGCGGTCGCGCTGACTCAGGCGGTGCTGCCCGCACTGCGTGGTGCCGAAGGTCACGTCATCTTCATCAACTCCGGCGCCGGACTGAATGCGCTGCCTGGCGCGGCGTCGTACTCGGCGAGCAAGTTCGCGCTGCGAGCAGTCGCGGATTCGCTGCGCGCCGAGGAGCCGGCGCTGCGAGTGACGTCGGTGCACCCCGGCCGGATCGACACCGCGATGCAGCGGGAGTTGGTCGCGTTCGAGGGCGGCGAGTACGACGAATCATCGTTGCTGAAGCCGGAAACCGTCGCCGGGCTGATCGCCGAAGTCGTCGCAACACCGCCGGATGCGCAGGTGCACGAGATCATCGTGCGGCAGCGGCCGAAGCGCTAGGGTCGACAGGCTTTACACGACGAGGTTCACCAGCCGGCCCGGCACCACGATCACCTTTTTCGGCGTCGCCCCGGTCAGGAACGCGGCGACCTTTTCGTCGGCCAGCGCCGCCGCCTCGAGCGCGCGGGTGTCGGCATCCGGCGACACCGTGATGTGGCCACGTACCTTTCCGTTGACCTGAACCGGGAGTTCGACGCTCTCCTCGACCAGGTACCGGGGGTCGGCCCGCGGGAACGGCCCGTGCGCCAGCGACGGGCCGTGGCCCAGCCGGCGCCACAGCTCCTCGGCGAGGTGCGGGGCGAGCGGCGCCAGCATCAACACCAAGGGCTCGACCGCCGACCGCGCTGACGTGCCCTGCTTGGTGAGGTGATTGGTGTACTCGATCAGCTTGGCGGCCGCGGTGTTGTTGCGCAGGTTCGCGAAGTCGTCCGTCACGCCCGCGATGGTGTGGTGCAGCAGGCGCAGCGTCTCGGTGTCGACGTCGGTCTCATCGACGCGCGGCCGGCCGGTGGATTCATCGACCACCACCCGCCAGACGCGTTGCAGGAAGCGGAACGCGCCGACGACGTCCTTGGTGGCCCACGGGCGCGACGCCTCCAGCGGCCCCATCGACATCTCGTAGACCCGCAGCGTGTCGGCGCCGTAGTTGTCGCAAATCTCGTCGGGCGACACCGAGTTCTTCAGGCTCTTGCCGATCTTGCCGAACTCCTGGAACACCTCGATCTCGCCGTCGGGTCCGGGGTAGAAGAACACGCCGTCGCGTTCTTGTACTTCGGCGGCAGGCACGTACGCCCCGCGTGAGTCGGTATAGGCGTACGCCTGAATGTAGCCCTGATTGACCAGCCGCCGGTACGGCTCGTGCGAGCTGACGTGGCCGAGGTCGTAGAGCACCTTGTGCCAGAACCGCGAATACAGCAGATGCAGCACCGCATGCTCAACACCGCCGACGTAGAGATCCACGCCGCCGGGGTCGTCGGGACCGTGCTCGGCCGGTCGCGGTCCCATCCAGTATTCCTCATTCTCTTTGGCGCAGAAACGTTCCGAATTGTGCGGGTCGGTGTAGCGCAGCTCATACCAGGAGCTGCCCGCCCACTGCGGCATCACGTTGGTGTCGCGGGTGTAGCGCTTCGGACCGTCGCCCAGATCGAGTTCGACATGCACCCAGTCGGTCGCCTTCGCCAGCGGTGGCGACGGCTCACTGTCGGCGTCGTCGGGATCGAAGAGCACCGGCGAGTAGTCGGCCATATCCGGCAGTTCGACCGGCAGACAGGACTCGGGCAGCGGGTGCGGGCGGCCGATCTCGTCGTAAACGATCGGAAACGGCTCTCCCCAATAGCGTTGCCGTGCGAAAAGCCAGTCGCGCAACTTGTATTCGACGCGGCTCTTGCCGCGGCCGCCGGCCTCCAGCCGCTCGGTGATCGCCTGCTTGGCATCCTCGGCCGACAGCCCGTCAAAGCCATCGGAGTTCACCAGCGGCCCGCCCCCAATGTAGGCGGCTTCCGAAATGTCTCCGCCGGCAATCACTTCGACGATCGGCAGACCGAATTCGTGTGCGAACTCCCAGTCGCGGTGGTCGTGGGCCGGCACGGCCATGATTGCGCCGGTGCCGTATCCGACCAGCACGTAATCGGCGATGAAGATCGGCACCTGATGCCCGTTGACCGGGTTGGTGGCGTAGCTGCCAAGAAACACACCGGTTTTGGTCTTGCTCTCCTGGCGTTCCAAGTCTGACTTCGCCGCAATCGACCGCCGGTACGCGGCGACGGCCTCGGCCGGATTCGCCGCATCGTGTCTCCAGCGGGGGTCGACGCCGTCGGGCCAGTCGGCGGCGGTCAGCACGTCGACGAGTCGGTGTTCGGGCGCCAGCACCAGGTAGGTGGCACCGAACAGGGTGTCGGGCCGAGTGGTGAACACCTCTATGTCGGCGGTCTTGCCGTCGTTGGTCGTCGCGGTGAACAGCGCGGACGCGCCGGTGGACCGGCCAATCCAGTTGCGCTGCATCGTCTTGACCTTCTCGGGCCAGTCCAGCACGTCGAGATCGTCGAGCAGCCTGTCGGCGTACGCGGTGATGCGCATCATCCACTGCCTCAGCCGCTTGCGGAACACCGGGAAGTTGCCCCGCTCACTGCGACCGTCGGTGGTGACCTCCTCGTTGGCCAGCACCGTGCCCAGTCCCGGGCACCAGTTCACTACCGCGTCGGCCCGGTACACCAGGCGATGACTGTCGATCACATCGGCGCGTTCGCCGGCCGACAACGCCGACCAGTCCCGGCCGTCGGCCAGAGTCCTTGCGGCTGAATCGAACTCCGCTACCAGGTCGGCTATCGGCCGTGCCTTGTCGGCGGCGGTGTCGTACCACGCGTTATAGATTTGCAGGAAGATCCACTGCGTCCATTTGTAGAACTCGGCGTCGGTCGTGGAGAAGCTGCGGCGGGCATCGTGACCGAATCCCAGCCGGCCGAGCTGGCGGCGGAAGTTCACGATGTTGGCCTGGGTCCGCGTGCGCGGGTGAGTGCCGGTCTGGATCGCGTACTGCTCGGCCGGCAGGCCGAACGCGTCGAAGCCCAGCGCATGCAGCACGTTGCGCCCGGTCATCCGGAAGAACCGCGCGTAGACGTCGGTGGCGATGTAGCCCAGCGGGTGACCGACGTGCAGCCCCTCGCCCGAGGGATACGGGAACATGTCCTGAACGAACATTTTGTCCTCGGGCACCGGTGAGCCGTCCGGGGGCGCAAGCGAGCCGACCGGGTTGGGCACCTGAAAGGTGCCCAGCCGGGCCCAGGTCTGCTGCCAGGCGTGCTCGATCTCGCCCGCCAGTTCCGCGGTGTAGCGGAACTGCGGGGTGTCGGTTTCACCAGCGGCACTGGGCGCGGCGGTCGGGGATTCTGCCACGCCAACAGGGTAATCGGGACCTTCGGCGGTCGCGCCGGCCACGGCTTGGTCTCGGTTCCGTTGCAGAGCCGTCCTGAGTCTGGTGGGTCAGAAGTGACAGTTGTTAAGTTCAGCGCCTGGCGAGGCGGTGCTTGTCCGTCGTCGTAGTTTGTCCGTCGTCGTAGTTGGAGGGGGACGGCCGTCATGATCGACAGAGTCCGCGCGTGGTTGGCGGTCGCCGGGGCAGCCGCGGCCGGCGTGGCCGGCGTGGCCGGGCTATCCGGCGCCCACGCCGGGGCCGAGCCGACCCTGCCTATTCCGCCGGCCCCCGCCACCGTCACGCAGGCGGTCACCGCCACACCTGCGGCGGGAGCCGGCGCGCCGGTCGCGGTGGCGCCGACGGCCAACCCCTGGCTGCCGCAGGCAGCCAACCCCGGGCTGCCACAGGCGGCCAACCCCGGGCTGCCACCGGCGGTGCCTGCGCTGACGCCGGCCACGTCCGGTACGTTGACCGATTTCTTCAACAGCAAGAGCGTCAAGCTGGACGCGCAGAGGCCGCAGGACTTCAAGGCGCTCACCATCACACTGCCGATGCCCGCGGGCTGGTCGCAGGTGCCCGACCCGAACGTCCCGGACGCCTTCCTCGTGATTGCCAACCGCGCGGGCGGCGATGGCCTCTACACGCCGAACGCGCAGGTGGTGGTGTACAAGCTGAGCGGCGACTTCGACCCGCTGGAGGCCATCACCCACGGCTTTGTCGATAGCCAGCAGCTGCCTTCGTGGAAGACCACCGGCGGTGCGCTCACCGACTTCGGCGGGTTCCCGTCGGCGCGTATCGAGGGCACGTACCGTTCGAACGAGGAGACGCTCAACACGTTCCGCCGTCACATCATCGCGGCGTCGGGCGCCGACAAGTACCTGGTGTCGCTGTCGGTGACCACGTCGGCGGCGCAGGCCGTTGCGTTCTCCGACGCGACCGACGCGATCGTCAACGGCTTCCGCGTCACCGCAGCCGCGCCGCCGGCGGCGGCCGCCCCGCGGCCGGGCAGTCCCTAGGTTGGCGCGATCGGCGTCGGTTTCGTAAAGTTCTCCGAATGCTGATCGCGGCGGTGCTGTGTCTATGCGCGGCGGCTGTGTCGGCGGGGTTCGGGGTTCGCGCGTTGGCGCGGCCGGCGCCCGCCACCGGCGTGCAGCAAGTTCTGCGGGCGGTGGCACCCACCCAACTGGCCGCGGCGGTGATGCTCAGCGCCGGCGGTGTGGTGGCGCTGGGCGCCAGGCCGGCGACCGGCCTGCCGGTATTGATCGTCTGCGTGGTGGGCGCGGTCGGCACCGTCGGGGCCGGCGCGTGGCAAGGTGCGCGGTATACCGCGGCGGCGGCTCAGCGTGAGATATCGGCCACGCCGTGCGCGGGTGGCTGCGCGACGTGCACCCGGTCGTGCCGCTGAGGCGGGTTGCCGCTCATGCCGTTTCATCAGATTGAGCCGATGGTGTGCGCGGTAATGGCCAACCGGCTGTGGCGCCAAGTCGCCTAGTTGCGGCTGATGTCGATCGGGTGGGTGGCCAGCAGGGACAACGGCAGCGGCTGACGGCGCAACACCCGGCCCCACAAATCCACCCGAGGCGTGACAAGAACGTCAGACGGCAACGCGCTCAACACAATCCAGTCGTCGCGTTCGATCTCACCCTCGAGCTGGCCGATCGTCCAGCCGGAGTAGCCGGCAAAGATGCGCACCCCCTCGACCAGCGGGGCGATCGATTCCGGGTCGGCGTCCAGATCGACCATCACCATCCGGCCCTGCACGTGGCGCAAACCCGGCACTCCGTTCGGGTCCGTCCCGACCCGCAGCGTTGCCAGGCAAAGCGCCGCATCGCGCTTGACCGGCCCGCCGATGAACATGGTCTTGGGTTTGGTGGCGAGTTTGGCCCACTGCGGCAACACGTTGTAGACCGCGGTTTCGCTGGGCCGGTTCAGCACTACGCCGAGGGTGCCGCCGTCATTGTGCTCGACGACGTAGATGACGCTGCGACGAAACGTCGGCTCCAGCAGGTCGGTGTTGGCGAGCAGCAACGTGCCCGCACGCACCCGATGTGCCACGGGTGCGTAGTCCTCCGGATCCTCCGAGTGCGCCATCTCACCATCATGTCACCGGCGCAGCACCGTTGTGGCCATCAAGCACGGCCCCGCCGGGATATTTGTACTGTGGGTCAAGTTGCCGAGGTGTTCGAACCTGTTCGCAACGGAAAGTGATTTTGGTGGTTGACGCGCGCGCATCCATTGCCGTTTGGCGGTCGGTGCGCGGCATGCCCCAGTTCGGGCGACTGTTGGGCGTGCGGCTGGCCGCCCAGTTCGGAGACGGTTTGTTCCAAGCCGGTCTGGCCGGTGCGATTCTGTTCAATCCCGACCGGGCTGCCGACCCGTGGGCGGTCGCCGTGTCGTTTGCGGTGTTGTTCCTGCCGTATTCGTTGGTGGGGCCGTTTGCCGGCGCGCTGCTGGACCGCTGGGACCGCCGGTTCGTGCTCGTCGGCGCCAACTTCGCGCGGTTGCTGCTGATCGCCGGCGTGGCCCTGCTGCTGGCGGTCGGCACCGGCGACATCCCGATTCTGTGCGGCGCGCTGATCGTCAACGGCGTCACCCGTTTCGTCACCTCGGGCCTGTCGGCGGCGCTGCCGCACGTGGTGCCGCGCGAGCAGGTGGTGACGATGAATTCGGTGGCCACCGCGGTGGGGGCGGCCGCGGCGTTCTTGGGTGCGAACTTCATGTTGATAGCGCGCTGGCTTTTCGGCGCGGGCGACACCGGCGCTGCCACAGTGATTTTCATCGTCACCGTGCCGGTGCTGCTGGCGCTGCTGTTGGCGCTGCGGTTTCCGCCACACAGCTTGGGCCCCGATGACACCGCCCGGGCAATCCACGGCTCCGCGGTCTACGCGGTGGCCACCGGCTGGGTGCACGGGCTGCGCACGGTTGTGAGCACGCCGAGTGTAGCTGCGACGTTAACCGGTTTGGCCGCACACCGGGTGGTGTTCGGCATCAATACGCTGCTCATGCTGGTGCTCGTGCGGCACAGCGAGAGCCGCGAGGTCGCGGTCGTCGGGCTCGGCACCGCCGTGGTGTTCGTCGCCGCGACCGGAACCGGATCGTTCTTGGCGACCCTGCTCACGCCGGCGACGGTGCGCCGGCTGGGCCGGTTCGCGACCGCCAATTACGCGTTGGCGTTCGCCGCGGCGATCCAGCTGATCGGTGCGAGTCTGGTGCTGCCGGTCATGTTGGTGTGCGGCTTCCTGCTGGGCGCCGCCGGTCAGGTGATCAAATTGTGCGCCGACACCGCGATGCAGATGGACGTCGACGACGCACTGCGCGGGCATGTGTTCGCCGTCCAGGACTCGCTGTTCTGGGTGTCGTTCATTGCGGCGATCGCGGTGTCCGCGACGGTGATCGCCGACAACGGTCACTCACCCGGCCTGGCGGTCGCCGGCGCGGCGGTGTATCTGGCCGGGTTGATCGTGCACACCGTCGTCGGCCGGCGCGGACCGCCCGGCGCGAGAGGCTAGGGTTCGGTTCATGGCCGATGTGTCCCCGATCGTCGACGACCTGCGTGCGGAGAGCGATGAGCTCGATGCACTGGTCGCGGAGCTGCCGGCGGAGCGCTGGTCGGCTCCGACACCGGCGGTGGGTTGGACCATCGCCCATCAGATCGGCCACCTGTTGTGGACCGATCGGGCCGCGCTGGTGGCGATCATCGACGAGCCGGCGTTCGCCGACCTGCTGACCGCGGCCGCGGCGGATCCCGCCGGCTTCGTCGACAAGCCTGCCGATGCCGAGGCCGCGCGACCGCCCGCGGAGCTGCTGGCCGACTGGCGGCGCACCCGGGCGCGGTTGCACGACGCGTTGTTGGGTGTCGACGCCGGTCGCAAGCTGGCGTGGTTCGGGCCACCGATGAGCGCCGCGTCGATGGCCACCGCCCGGCTGATGGAGACCTGGGCGCACGGCCTCGACGTCGGCGACACGCTCGGCGTGCCGAAGCCGGCGACCAATCGGCTGCGCTCGATCGCCCATCTCGGTGTGCGGACGCGCGATTATGCGTTCGCCGTCAATGACTTGCCGGCTCCGCACGCGCCGTTTCGCGTCGAGCTGCGGGCGCCGGACGGGTCGACGTGGGCGTGGGGGCCCGAAGATGCGGCGCAGCGGGTGACCGGCTCGGCGGAGGACTTCTGTTATCTGGTCACACAGCGCCGGCCGCGCGGGGCGTTGCACATCGGGGCCGTCGGCGAGGACGCGCAGCGGTGGCTGACGATCGCGCAGGCGTTCGCGGGCCCGCCCGGGCCCGGGCGCCACTGAGCGCTACTGCCGGGCGTTCCACCACGCCAACAGCTCGGCCCTGGCTTCCTCTTTACTGAGCGGCCCGCGCTCCAGCCGCAACTCCTTGAGATACCGCCACGCCTCGCCGACCTGCGGGCCGGCCGAGACGCCAAGGGTCGCCATGATCTCGTTGCCGTCGAGGTCGGGCCGCACCCGCGCGAGGTCTTCCTTCGCGGCCAGCTCGGCGATCCGCCGCTCCAGGTCGTCATAGTTGGCCTGCAGCCGCGCCGCCCGCCGCTTGTTGCGGGTTGTGCAATCCGCGCGAACCAGTTTGTGCAGCCGCGGCAGCAGCGGTCCCGCGTCGGTGACATAGCGGCGCACCGCCGAGTCGGTCCAGGTGCCGTCGCCGTAGCCGTGGAAGCGCAGATGCAGGTACACCAGCTGGGCCACCTCCTCGATCATCTGCTTGGAGTACTTCAACGCCCGCATTCGCTTGCGCACCAACTTCGCGCCGACCACCTCATGGTGGTGAAAGCTCACCCCGCCGTCGGCTTCGAGCTTGCGGGTCGCCGGCTTGCCGATGTCATGCAGCAGCGCCGCCCAGCGCAGCACCAGATCCGGGCCCTCATCTTCGAGGGCGATCGCCTGGCGCAGCACCGTCAGCGAATGCCGGTAGACGTCCTTGTGCTGGTGGTGCTCGTCGATGGCCAGCCGCATCGCGCCGACCTCGGGCAGCACGACATCACCCATCCCGGTGTCGACCATCAGCTCGATGCCGGCCACCGGGTCGGCGCCCAGCATCAGCTTGTCGAGTTCGGCTGCCACCCGTTCGGCGCTGATGCGCTCCAGCTGCCGGGCCATCTCCCCGACCGCCGCGCGTACCCGCGGCGCCACCGAAAAGCCCAGCTGCGAGACGAACCGCGCGGCGCGCAGCATCCGCAGCGGATCGTCGCCGAACGACACCTCCGGGGCCGACGGCGTCTCCAGCACCCTTTGCTGCAGCGCCGCCAAACCGCCCAGCGGGTCAAACAATTCGCCGGCGCCATCGGGCGTGACACGCACCGCCATCGCGTTGACGGTGAAATCGCGGCGCATCAGATCGCCGTCCAGGCGGTCACCGAACCGGACCTGGGGGTGGCGCGACACCTGGTCATAGGCATCGGCGCGAAACGTCGTGATCTCGACGCGGTCGTCGCCCTTGGCGGCACCGACGGTTCCGAACTCGATCCCGGTGTCCCACAGCGCATCGGCCCACGGCCGCAGGATGCGCTGCACCTCGTGCGGCCGCGCGTCGGTGGTGAAATCCAGATCGGTGCCGAGCCGCCCGAGCACGGCGTCGCGCACGGTGCCCCCGACCAGATACAGCTCATGGCCCGCGTCGGCGAACGACCTGCCCAGCCCGCGAAGCACAGCGCCGTGTTGATTCAGCTCCCGCTGGGCCGCGGCCAGCTGTTGGGCGTCGAAGGCGGTGTCAGGCACGTTCGACTAGCCTAATGCGCTGACGGGCACGGCCCACCGGCGCGTGGGGCCGGAGCGAAAACGGGTGGCAGCTACTATCGCTTGGGTGTCGGACGGCGAACAGGCCAAACCACGACGGCGCCGAGGCCGGCGCCGTCGTCGGCGCGCTGCGGGTCCGGCAGAAAACACGGCCCAGCGGCCGGAGGCCGAGCCGGCCGAAACGGCGCCAGCGAAGAACCATCAGCCGCGGCCCGGCCACAGATCCCCGGCGCGATTGCGGACCGTGCACGAGACGTCGGCGGGTGGGCTCGTCGTCGACGGTCTCGACGGGCCGCCGGAGAGGCAGGTTGCCGCGCTGATCGGCCGGGTCGACCGCCGCGGCCGCATGTTGTGGTCGCTGCCCAAGGGCCACATCGAGCAGGGTGAAACCGCCGAGCAAACCGCGATTCGCGAAGTCGCCGAGGAGACCGGAATCCGCGGTGACGTGCTGGCCTCGCTGGGCAGCATCGACTACTGGTTTGTCACCGAGGGCCGACGGGTGCACAAGACCGTGCACCACTATCTCTTGCGTTTCCTCGGCGGCGAGCTCTCCGACGACGACCTGGAGGTCAGCGAGGTGGCCTGGGTGCCGCTGGGGGAGCTGCCGTCGCGGCTGGCCTACGCCGACGAGCGGCGGCTTGCCGAGGTCGCGGGCGAACTGATCGACGCCCTGCACACCCACGGGCCCGCGGCCCTGCCGCCGCTGCCGCATAGTTCGCCTCGGCGGCGGGCCCAGACACACTCACACACCCGCAACCGCCGGCGCGACGATCCCCCATCGGCCCGGACGAACGGTCGCGGACCGGGCCAGTGACCAGCCGACGGGGCATCGGCCTGCGGCTGCTCGCCGCGGCCGCTCTGATAGCGGCCTCGGCGATGCCGGGCATGGCCCCGCGCGCGGGCGCCGGCGAACCCAGTGCGGCGCCGTTTCTTCAAATCCGCATCGAGAAGGTGACACCCGAGGTAATCACAACCGCCAGCGAACCGAACGTCACGATCAGCGGGACCGTCACCAACACCGGTGACCGTGCGGTGCGCGACATCGTCGTGCGCCTCGAGCACGCGGGCGCGGTGACCTCGTCGGCCGGCTTGCGCACCAGCCTCGATGGCACCACCGACCAGTACCGGCCGGTCGGCGAGTTCGTTCCGGTCGCCAGCGAGCTGCGGCAGGGCCAGACCGGCACCTTTACTCTTTCCGCTCCGTTGCGGTCCGACGCCGGTTCGTCGCTGGGAGTCGACAACCCGGGCGTGTACCCGGTGCTGGTCAACGTCAACGGCACCCCCGACTACGGCGCGCCGGCCCGCCTCGACGATGCCCGCTTCCTGCTCCCGGTGCTGGGCGTGCCCGCCGATCCCAACAAACGGGCCGCCGACGCGCTCAGCGGCGTCATTCCGCCCAACACCGCTAAACCCGTGCAAGTCACGATGCTGTGGCCGGTTGCCGACCGGCCGCGGCTGGCTGCCGGTGCACCCGGCGGCGCCACGCCGGTGCGGTTGATCGACGACGAGCTGGCCACTTCGCTGGCGCCCGGAGGCCGACTCGACACGCTGCTGTCTTCGGTGGAGTTCGCGACCGGCCCGACGGTCGACCCGGGCGGCCCGGTCGCGACGTCGCTATGCCTGGCGGTCGATCCCGACCTGTTGGTGACGGTCAACGCAATGGCCGGCGGCTACGTCGTCGCCGACGACCCGGCCGACCGCAACTCGGCCGCCCACCCCGGCACCGGGCAGGCGGCCGCGGCGGCGTGGCTCGACCGGCTGCGTGGGCTGGCGCGGCGGCTGTGCGTGACGACGACGACGTACGCGCAGGTCGACCTCGATGCGTTGCAGCGGGTCGGCGACCAGGGGCTCGGCGCGATCGCCACCAACGGCGCCGGCGACATCGTCGACGAGATTCTTGGCATCACCTCCACCCGGGGCGCGACGATCGTCGGTGACGGCCTGTTGACCCGGGCCGCAGCCGACCTGCTGACCGCGCAGGGCACCACGGTGGCGATCGCGGCCGCAGAATGCTCGGCGCAGGACGCGGTGACCGGCAAGCCCGCTACGGCCAATGTCACGCCGAGCCGGTTGTCGTCGCAGCTGGTGCGCGCGCCGTTCGATCCGACCGTCGGTGCGGCGTTGGCCGCCGCCGGTGCCGAGCCGGTCGCGCCGTCGTATCTCGACCGTTCGCTGACCGTGCCGCTCAAACACGATTCGCCCACCGCGCGCCGACAGGATGCGCTCGGATCGATGCTGTGGCTGGGGCTCAACTCCGACACGGAGCCGCGCACCCAGGTCCTGATGCCGCCGCTGGTGTGGAACCTGCAGCCGCCCGACGCGCAGGCCATCCTGACCGCGCTGGCCACCAGCATCCACGCCGGCCTGGCGGCGCCGCGCTCGCTGACCAACGTCATCGCCGACGCCGAGGCCACCGCAGTGCCCGCCGCGCCGGTGGACGGCGCCGCGCCCACCGACCAGCGAGGGCGCATCGACGACGCGGTCACTGCCGGCATCGCCGGGCAGGTCGGACGCCTGTGGGGGCTGACTGCGGCGTTGACGACCGACGTCCGCACCGGGCTGACCGGAGTTAAATACACCGCGCCGTTGCGTGAGGACATGCTGCGCGCGCTGAGCCAATCGGTTCCGCCGGACAGCCGAAACGGGTTGGCCGCCCAGCGGCTTGATGCGGTCGGCTCGACGATCGACGACATGTTCGGGGCGGTGACGATCGTGAACCCCGGCGGTTCCTACACGCTGGCCACCGAGCACAGCCCGCTGCCGCTCGCGCTGCGCAACAACCTGCCGGTCCCGGTGCGGGTGCGGCTACAGGTCGATGTCCCGCCGGGGATGACCGTCACCGACATCGGCGAACAGGAACTGCCGCCGGGTTACCTGCCGTTGCGGGTGCCGATCGAGGTGCACTTCACCCAGCGTGTCGCGGTTGACGTCGCGCTGCGCACACCCGAGGGCCTGCCGCTCGGTGAGCCGGTGCGGCTGTCGGTTCACTCGAATGCCTACGGCAAGGTGCTGTTCGCGATCACCATGGCCGGCAGCGTGGTGCTCGCGGTGTTGGTGGGCCGACGGCTCTGGCACCGGTTCCGCGGCCAGCCGGATCCCGCCGACCTCGACCGGCCGGAACTGGAATGAGCACCCGCGGCTGGCGGCCCGCCGGCCCACCGCCGCCGCCGCCGCGGCGACCCTACCCCGGCCGACCGATCGATCCCCGATACGTGCGGTACGCCCCGCGGCATGCCCAGCGACCGCCGCCACGTCGGTCCGGGGCGCCGCCGCGGCGAGCCGAGCTGAGCGACGCCGCGGTGGTGTCCCGCTCGTGGGGCATGGCGTTCGCGACGCTGATCAGCCGCGTCACCGGGTTCACCCGCATCGTGGCGCTGGCCGCGATCCTGGGTGCGGCGCTGTCGAGCGCGTTTTCGGTGGCCAACCAGCTGCCCAACCTGGTGGCGGCGTTGGTGCTGGAGGCCACATTCACCGCGATCTTCGTGCCCGTGCTGGCCCGCGCCGAACGCGACGACGCCGACGGCGGCGCGGCCTTCGTGCGCCGACTGGTCACGTTGGCCACGGCCCTGCTGGTTGTCGCGACGCTGCTGTCGGTGGCGGCGGCCCCCCTGCTGGTGCGGCTGATGCTGGGCAGCGATCCGCAGGTGAACCGGCCGCTGACCACCGCGTTCGCGTACCTGCTGCTGCCGCAGGTGATCTTCTACGGGTTGTCGTCGGTGTTCATGGCGATCCTGAACACCCACAACGTATTCGGCGCGGCGGCGTGGGCGCCGGTCGTCAACAATGTGGTGGCGATCGCCACGCTGGGCCTGTATTTGGCTGTGCCGGGCGAACTTTCGGTCAACCCGGTGCAGATGGGCAACGCCAAGCTGCTGGTGCTCGGCATCGGCACGACGCTGGGGGTGGCCGCCCAGACGATGGTGCTGCTGATCGCGATCGGCCGCGAACGCATCAGCCTCAAACCGATGTGGGGCGTCGACGACCGGCTCAAGCAGTTCGGCGCGATGGCCGCGGCCATGGTCCTCTACGTGTTGATCAGCCAACTTGGATTGGTGGTGGGCAACCAAATCGCCTCGGCCGCTGCGGCTTCCGGGCCGGCGATCTACAACTATGCGTGGCTGGTGCTGATGTTGCCGTTCGGCGTGATCGGCGTGACGGTGCTGACGGTGGTGATGCCGAGGCTGTCGCGCAACGCCGCGGCCGACGACATTCCGGCGGTACTCGACGACCTGTCGCTGGCCACCCGGCTCACCATGATCACGCTGATCCCCGTCGTCGCTTTCATGACAGTCGGCGGCCCGGCGATCGGGTCGGCGCTTTTCGCGTACGGCAACTTCGGTTCGGTCGACGCCGGTTACCTGGGCGCGGCGATCGCGTTGTCGGCGTTCACCCTGATCCCGTACGCGCTGGTGCTGCTGCAGCTGCGGGTGTTCTACGCCCGGCAACAGCCCTGGACACCAATCGCGATCATTGTCGTCATCACGACCGCGAAGATCGCTGTGTCGCTGCTTGCCCCACGCCTGACCGACGACCGCGAGCTGGTCGCCGGTTATCTCGGCCTGGCCAACGGAATCGGCTTCCTGGCCGGCGCCGCCGCCGGTTACGTGCTGCTTCGCCGCGCACTGAACCCGCCGGCCGGGCGACTGATCAGCATCCCCGTGCTGCGCACCGTGCTCGTCACGGTGACCGCGTCGCTGTCGGCGGGACTCATCGCATACGTGGTGGACCGGATCGCCGGGTTGGCGGCGCTAACCCGCGCCGGCGGCGGAGCGGGTTCGCTGTTGCGACTGCTGGTGTTGGCGGCGATCATGATGCCGATCATCGCCACGGTGCTGCTGGCGGCGAAGGTGCCCGATGCGCAAGCGGCGTTGGCCGCCGTCGGCCGTCGGCTGGGCGGGCGCCGGCAGGTAGCCGCGGCCGGTACGGCCGTTTCGGCCATGGCACGCAGGGATACCCTGCTCACGTACGCTGAGCAGAGGCATTCGGTGGCGCCGAGGCGGCGGATGGCCCCGGAATCCGTCCGGCGCGCGCCCCCTGCCCCAGTTGCCGGAGCCGAGGTGCGGAAAGGAATGGCGGTGACGAACGAGCCCACCGGCAACACCGCGCCTGAGGCCGCCCCCGATGCGACCACCCGGCTGCCGCGGCCACCGGCAGACGACTTCCAGCCCGACGTCGCGGCCGAGCCGGAGACCGCAGACGAAACGGTCGTCATGGCCACCGAAGAGACCGTGGTGATGCCGCCCCGGCGACTGCCCGGCGATTTCGCCGGTGATCCGACACGCGAGCCAACGGCGTTCACCGCGCCGCGGGAGACCGCCGACTCGTCACGGGCCGAATCCGAGATTCACCTCGTTCCCGGCGCCACCATCGTGGACGGCCGCTATCGGCTGTTGCTGTTCCATGGTGGACCGGAGCACCTGCAGTTCTGGCAGGCGCTGGACACCGCGCTGGATCGCCAGGTGGCGCTCACCTTCGTAGACCCGGACGGGATGCTGCCACCGGACGAGTTGCAAGAGATCCTCGGTCGCACACTGAAGCTCAGCAGGATCGACATGCCGGGGATGGCGCGGGTGCTCGACGTGGTCCGCATCGGTGCCGGCGGTCTCGTGGTTGCGGAGTGGATCCGCGGAGGCTCACTACAGGAAGTGGCCGACACGAGCCCGTCGCCTATCGGTGGCGCCAGGGCGATGCAGTCGCTGACCGCCGCCGCCGACGCGGCCCACCGCTCCGGTGTGGCGCTGTCGATAGACCACCCCAGCCGGGTGCGAGTCAGCATCGAGGGCGATGTGGCGCTTGCCTTCCCGGCGACGACGCCCGCCGCAACTCCCGATGGCGACGTTCGCGGTATCGGCGCGACGCTCTATGCGCTGCTGGTGAACCGCTGGCCGCTGCCGGAGACCGGGGTGCCAAGCGGGCTGGAACCGGCCGAACGCGGTCCCAACGGTCAACCCGTCGAGCCCACCGTGATCGACCCGGACATCCCGTTCCAGATCTCGGCCGCGGCCGTGCGCTCGATCCAGGACGGCGGCGGAATCAGCAGCGCCTCAACTCTTTTGAACCTGCTTCAGCAGGCGACCGCGGTCGCCGACCGCACCGTGGTGATCAACCCGGTGGACGAGTCCACCCCACCTTCTCCCCCGACATCCCGTATGCGCGGATGGATGGGTCCACTCCCGCAGGACCCGGCGGCGCGCGCTCGACGGCGCAAGGGTCTGATCGTCGGCCTGAGCGTCGCGGGCGCGATCATCGTGGTGGCGTTGCTGGTGCTCGCATCGGTGCTGAGCCGGATCTTTGGCGGCGTCAACGGGCCGCTGGACCGAAGCCAGCTCGGCCTGAACGCGCCGCCCAGCTCACAACAGCCGTCGGCGCCCGGCAACCTTGTGAGACCGGTTAAGGCCACGGTGTTTTCGCCGGGCGGCGAGCCGGACGCGCCCGGCCAGGCCGGACTGGCAATCGACGGCAACCCGGCCACCGCATGGGCGACCGACACCTACAGCGACGCGGCGCCGTTCCCGAACTTCAAGAGCGGCGTCGGGTTGCTGCTCCAGCTGCCGCAGCCGACCACGGTGGCGTCGGTCGGCATCGACCTGTCGAGCACCGGCACCCAGGTTCAGATTCGGTCGTCATCGAGCGCGACACCGTCATCGCTGTCCGACACCACCGCGCTGACCCCGCCGACACCGCTGCAGCGCGGCCACAACACAATTCAGGTGCCGAAGGCGGGGCCGACGTCGAACGTGCTGGTGTGGATCTCCACGCTGGGCACCACCGACGGAAGGAGCCGCAGCGACATCTACGAGATCACGCTGCAGGCAGCGTCCTGATGGGCGCGGCGGACGATCACCGCGTCACCGGCCTGGCCGGTCGCGACCACCGCGCCAGGCAACCGCTGGCCCGGGTCGGCGCGCTGGCGGGCCTGGCGGCCGCGATCGCGGCGATTGGAATTGGCGCCGTGATGCTGCTGATGACCCCGGGCTCTACACCCAGGCCGGCGCCGACCATCCAGCAGATCACGGTGGCGCGCCTGCCAGCCATCCCGCTGTCCGGCCCGGAGATCGCCGCACTGGTTCGCCGGCCACCCGATTACGGTGCGCTGGCCGATCCGCAGCGGCGTGCATCGTGCCTGAGTGGGCTCGGCTATCCGATTTCGGCGCCGATCTTGGGCGCCAAGGCCGTCCACGTCGGAGGCCAGCCCGCGGTTCTGCTGGTGCTGGCCGCCGACACCCCCAACGATCTGGTCGCGCTGGCCGTGCGGGCCGACTGTAATTCGGCGGAAACCGGTCTGATCGCCCAGACTCAGGTGGCACCGCCGTAGCGCTTGACCGGGAACAGCCGGGCATACGCTGTTGTTTAAGGAGTGCTTGGCCGGGTTTATCCTCCGACCAGGCAGGAAGGTAGCCATGACCGCCACGAAGACCGTCCATGAGGTGATCGTCATCGGGTCGGGTCCGGCCGGGTATACCGCAGCCCTGTATGCCGCACGCGCCCAGCTAGCCCCGCTTGTATTCGAGGGCACGCAGTTCGGTGGCGCGCTGATGACGACCACCGACGTTGAGAACTACCCAGGCTTCCGCGACGCCATCACCGGCCCCGAGTTGATGGACGAAATGCGCGAGCAGGCGTTGCGTTTCGGCGCCGACCTGCGCATGGAAGACGTCGAAGAGGTGTCGTTGGAGGGGCCGGTCAAGACCGTGACCGCCGGCGGCGAAACGTATGCGGCCCGGGCCGTGATTTTGGCGATGGGCGCTGCCGCCCGTTATCTCGGTGTGCCCGGCGAGGACCGGTTGCTCGGCCGCGGCGTCAGCTCCTGTGCGACCTGCGACGGGTTCTTCTTCAAGGACAAGGACATCGCCGTGATCGGCGGCGGTGACTCGGCGATGGAGGAGGCCACGTTCCTGACCCGGTTCGCCCGCAGCGTCACGATCGTGCACCGCCGCGACGAGTTCCGTGCCTCGAAGATCATGCTCGAGCGGGCCCGCAGCAACGACAAGATCCGGTTCCTGACCAACACGGTGGTGACCGCGGTCGAGGGCGAAGACAGCGTGACCGGGCTGCAGATTCGCAACGCCCTGACCGGCGAAGCGAGCACTCTGCCCGTCACCGGCGTGTTCGTCGCGATCGGCCACGACCCGCGGTCGAACCTGGTGCGTGACGCACTCGACCTCGACCCCGACGGTTACGTCTTGGTGCACGGCCGCACCACACACACCTCGGTCGAGGGTGTGTTCGCCGCCGGCGACCTGGTCGACCGGAGCTACCGACAAGCCGTCACCGCCGCAGGCAGTGGCTGTTCGGCGGCGATCGACGCCGAGCGGTGGCTGGCCGAAAGGGCCGCCGCCGATGGGGGGAACCTGCCGCTTGCGGGCGGCACCGACGACACCGACCTGATAGGAGCACGCTCGTGACCGACACTGCCGAAACCGCCCCGGTGGCCGTCACCGACGACTCGTTCGCCGATGACGTGCTGGCTGCCAGCCTGCCCGTGCTGGTGGACTTCTGGGCGACCTGGTGCGGGCCATGCCGGATGGTCGCGCCGGTGCTCGAGGAGATCGCCAACGACAAGGCCGGCGAGCTGACCGTGGCCAAGCTCGACGTGGACGCCAACCCGGTGACCGCGCGCGACTTTCAAGTGATCTCGATCCCGACGCTGATCCTGTTCAGGGACGGCAAACCGGTGAAGCGGATCGTCGGCGCGAAGGGCAAGGCCGCACTGCTGCGCGAACTCGACGGCGTGCTCTAGCCACCGTCGCCGGGCCCCCGATGGCGGGTAGTCGCCTGGGGTTTTCCGGAATTCGACCGGCTTCTGCGAGAATAGTGGCTAGCTTATCTTGCAATCGCTGGACCCACAGTGGGACGACCGCGACCGAAAGGCCTTGGCATGTCGAGTCTGCGCCGTGGAGACCGCGGCCGTGCGGTCACCGAGGTACGGGTGGCGCTGGCCTCGCTGGGGCTGCTCGACGACCCCGACGCCAACCTGATTACGGGAAGGCACGCCGTTCCCGAACTGTTCGACGACGAACTTGACCACGCGGTGCGGGCGTTTCAGCAGCACCGCGGCCTGCTGGTGGACGGCATCGTGGGCGAGGCGACCTATCGGGCGCTGAAGGAAGCCTCCTACCGGCTGGGCGCCCGCACGCTGCACCACCAGTTCGGCGCCCCGATGTACGGCGACGACGTCGCGACGCTGCAGCGGCGGTTGCAGGACCTCGGTTTCTACACCGGCCTGGTGGACGGACACTTCGGGTTGCACACTCACAACGCGCTGATGTCTTACCAACGCGAATACGGCCTGACTCCGGACGGCATCTGTGGGCCAGAAACCTTGCGTTCCTTGTATTTTCTTGGTTCCCGCGTGACCGGTGGCTCGCCACACGCCATCCGGGAGGAGGAGATGGTACGGCGATCCGGGCCGCGGCTGTCGGGCAAGCGCATCATCATCGACCCGGGCCGCGGTGGCGCGGATCACGGGGTGATACTCCAAGGTCCGGCGGGCCCGATCGGCGAAGCAGACATTCTGTGGGACTTGGCAAGCCGACTCGAGGGCCGGATGACCGCGATCGGCATGGAGACGTTCTTGTCGCGGCCGGCCAACCGCAGCCCGTCCGACATCGAACGAGCCGCGACGGCCAACACCGTCGGCGCCGACTTGATGATCAGCCTGCGCTGCGCCAACCATGTGAGCCCATCGGCCAACGGCGTTGCGTCGTTCCACTTCGGCAATTCGCACGGCTCGGTTTCGACGATCGGCCGCAACCTCGCCGACTTCATTCAGCGAGAAGTGGTGGCCCGCACTGGATTACAGGATTGCCGCACGCACGGCCGAACGTGGGACCTGCTGCGGCTGACCCGGATGCCGACCGTGCAAGTGGACATCGGGTAC
This sequence comes from Mycobacterium sp., assembly GCF_035640695.1. Lineage (GTDB taxonomy): Bacteria > Actinomycetota > Actinomycetes > Mycobacteriales > Mycobacteriaceae > Mycobacterium. Next base: position 57,627 of record NZ_DASQVQ010000147.1, on the reverse strand, counting down.
ATCACCAACGCACGCGATCGGGGCATGCTGGTGACGACGCACGCCCGCGACGCGATCGCCGAAGGAATCCTCGCCGCCGTCAAGCGGCTCTATCTGCTTGGCAAGAACGACCGGCCCACAGGCACTTTCACCTTCGCCGAGCTGCTCGCCCACGAGTTGTCGGTGGAACAGGCCGGGCGGCTCAGCCCTTAACCGTCGACGGTACAGTTGCCGGCGCCGACCGGCTCCAGGCGGGCACTCTCCAGCAGTCGCTCCAGGGCGGCCTCCACCTCTGCCTTCCAGCCGAGTCCCTGGTTGAGTTCCAGCCGCAGCCGCGGGAAGTATCGATGTGCGGCCACCACGACGAACCCGACGTCCTGCAGGAAATCGGCGTCGATCATGCACTGGTCGAACGAGCAGTCCCCGACCGCTTGCACCTGCGGCGGCGCGGTCGCCGGGTCCACCAGCTCGGCGGCCTGCCGGGTGCGCCCGAACGCCTCCAGTGCGCGCACGCCGCGACGGACGAGGTCGGACACGACCTGGGCGACCAGTTGGCGTGGCAGCGAGTCGGTGGCGTGGCCGGGTTCGACGCCCATCGTCGTCAGCAACACGGCGTCGGGGCTCACGGGTGCGGTCGGGAAGGTGCTCGCCCGGGGCACCGCGCCGGGCGGCGCGTAGAGCGCGTAGCCGATGCACGGCGCCTCGTCGGCGCTGCCGGGGCGCTCCGGCACCGCAATCTGGCCGCACGAACCCCACTCGAGCATGACCATGGACAGCCACGCTTCCTTCTCGAATTCGGGATCGGCGAGGCGGTCATCGCGGCCCATGGTCGCCGGGTCGAGTTCCCAGAACACGCAGCGGCGCGCGTGCTTGGGCAGCTGCTCGAAACACTCGAGCCGCAGCGGGTTGATCCGAGCGGACACTACTTACCTTGCCTCCAAGCCGTGCTGTGCGCGCAGCAGCCCTTCCAGGATAGGAGAGTCCGACCCGAATGGGCCAGTGTCGCTCGGCCGACACCGCCCGGCCCGCGCGGAGCCTCAATCACATTGCGGCGCAGCTCGTTTGCCTCTTACAGCCGGGCCGAGCGGCGCCCGCACGGCCGGATGTGTCACTGTGACGCAACTACGACGTGTGTTAGTACATCGTTATTCAGCCGTTATGGCCATCCATCAGCGTGACAATTCGCTGGAGATCGTCGACGGAGCCGAATTCCACCACGATCTTGCCCTTGCGCTTGCCGACGCTGACGGTGACCCGGGTATCGAAGGTGGTCGACAACCGGTCGGCGACATCCTGCAGTCCCGGCATCTGGATGGGTTTGCGGCGCGGGGCGGGCTTGGCGGCGGGGTCGTCCCGGTTGGCTAACGTGACGGCTTCCTCGGTGGCCCGCACCGACAAGCCCTCTGCGACGATTCGGGCCGCCAGCTCCTCCTGAGCGTCCGGACCGCCCTCGAGGGCCAGCAGCGCTCGCGCGTGACCGGCGGACAGTACGCCCGCGGCCACCCGGCGCTGCACCGGGATCGGCAGCCGGAGCAGTCGGATCATGTTCGTGATCAACGGCCGGGAACGCCCGATCCGCGCCGCCAGTTCATCGTGGGTGACGCCGAACTCGTCGAGCAGCTGCTGGTATGCCGCCGCCTCTTCGAGAGGGTTCAGCTGGACCCGATGGATGTTCTCCAGCAGGGCGTCGCGCAGCATGTTGTCGTCGGCGGTCTCGCGGACGATCGCCGGAATCGTCGCGAGGCCGGCCTGCTGGGCCGCCCGCCATCGACGTTCACCCATGACCAGTTGATAGCGACCGGCGCCATCGAGCGGCCGGACCACGATCGGTTGCATCAGCCCGAACTCGCGGATCGAGTGCACCAGCTCGGCGAGAGACTCCTCGTCGAACACCTGCCGGGGCTGCCGCGGGTTCCGGTCGATCGCGGCCGGGTCGATCTCGCGGTAGACGGCGCCGGTCCCCGCGTCCGCGATCGGTGGCCCACCGAGCACGACGTCGGCCGCGGCGTCACCCATCCGCGGCCCGAGGTGGACCGGTTCGCCGTCGGTCGGGCCCGTCGGGATCAGTGCTCCCAGACCGCGGCCGAGGCCGCCCCTCTTGCGTACTGGTTGGCTCATGCTTCTCTTCTCTTCTTCGTGCAACTCTTCCTGCAACCGGTCATCAGTCGGGCCCCTCGGTCGGCGCGATGCCGTCGCGCTGGGCGAGCTCGCGGCTGGCGTCGAGATAGCTCATCGCGCCCCGGGAACCGGGGTCGTAGTCGATGATCGTCATGCTGAATCCGGGGGCCTCCGAAACCTTCACGCTGCGCGGGATCACCGTGCGCAGCACCTTGTCGCCGAAGTAGCGGCGCACCTCCTCGGCGACCTGATCCGCTAGCTTGGTGCGACCGTCGTACATCGTCAGTACCACGGTGGAGACGGCGAGGCCCGGGTTCAGGTGTGCCTTGACCATCTCGATGTTGTTCATTAGTTGCGACACGCCTTCCAATGCGTAGTACTCGCACTGGATCGGTATCAGCACCTCAGGTGCGGCGACGAGCGCGTTGATCGTCAGCAGGCCCAGCGACGGCGGGCAGTCGATGAAGACGTAATCGAAGTCGAAGTTGTGCAGCTCCGCCAGTGCCGTGCGCAGCCGGTTCTCCCGCGCCACCGTGCTGACCAACTCGATCTCGGCGCCAGCCAGGTCGATGGTGGCTGGCACGCAGAACAGCTGCGGACTGTGCGGGCTCTGCCGCAGCGCCTCGCGTAGCGGCATCTCGCCCAGCAGCATCTCGTATGTCGACGGCGTGCCGGGCTGGCGGTGCTCGATACCCAACGCGGTGCTGGCGTTGCCCTGTGGGTCCAGGTCGATGACCAATGTTTTGAGGCCCTGGATGGCAAGCGCCGCCGCCAGGTTCACCGCGGTTGTGGTTTTGCCGACGCCGCCCTTCTGATTGGCGATGGTAAGAACCCGCTGGCGCCGTGGCCGTGGCAGCCGCGGATAGGTCGTGTGCAGTACGTGCATCGCCCGCTCGGCGGCCGCGCCGATTGGGGTGTCTGATGTTTCGCGGTCCCACGTTTCACGTGAAACATTTGGCGTTCCGCCGAGTGTTTCACGTGAAACATCGGCGGCGTGCGCGGCGTCGGCCGTCGTATCGGTCGGGTTCATGCTCCCCTCCTCTTCACCGCCCGGCGCGGTGCCGCCGCCCGTGGCTGTGAGGTTCTTTTCCGCGCGACGACCACGGCGGCCGGCGGATCCAAATAGTTCACGCCACATCTCACCACCCTGACATCGATCGCGCCCAACGATGCCATTACACGCCGTTGTTGTTCGACTTCTTCGCCGGCGCGTTCACCCTTGATCGCGAGCATCCGGCCGCCGGGCCGCAGCAACGGCAGGCACCACTTCGTCAACCGGTCCAATGACGCAACGGCGCGCGACACTACCACGTCGGCGTCGCCGACCCGCTCGCGCACGGCTCGCTCCTCGGCCCGGCCGTGCACCACCACGACCTCGAGGCGCAGCCGGTCGACAACTTCGTTCAGGAAGGCGACGCGACGTTGCATCGGCTCGACGAGCGTCACCCGGAGGTCGGGCCGCGCGAGCGCGAGCGGCACACCCGGCAGCCCGGCCCCGCTGCCGACGTCCACCACCGTCTCCGCCGGAGCGATCAACTCGGCGACGGCCGCGCTGTTGAGCAGGTGCCGGCCCCAGAGCCGGCCAACCTCGTGCGGTCCGATCAGCCCGCGCCGCACGGCGTCGTCGGCGAGCAGATCGGCATACGCCATCGCTGTCTCCAGCCGGTTGCCGAAGACTCCGGCGGCGGCGGCGGGGACGGCCGCCGCTTCGCCATGTTTCACGTGAAACATCCTTCCGAGGCGGCGGCTTACCCGCCGGCAGCCCGTTAACTACATCGGTGTAACTCGCTAGCCGTCCAGCTGCACGACGACCCGGCGGGACGGCTCGACGCCCTCGCTCTCGCTCCGCACGCCCTGGATCGCCGCCACGGCGTCGTGCACGATCTTCCGCTCGAAGGGGGTCATCGGGACCAGCTCCTCGCGCTCACCGCTTTCCAGCACGCGGCGCGCCACCTTGGCACCAAGCGCCGCCAGCTCGTCGCGGCGACGCCGGCGCCAGTTGGCGATGTCCAACATCAGCCGACTCCGCTCCCCCGTCTTCTGGTGCACCGCCAACCGCGTCAGCTCCTGCAGCGCGTCCAGTACTTCGCCCTTGCGGCCCACCAACTTCGTCAGGTCGTCCCCGCCGTCGATGCTGACGACGGCGCGGTTGCCCTCGACGTCCAGGTCGATGTCGCCGTCAAAGTCCAACAGGTCGAGCAGTTCCTCGAGATAGTCTCCGGCGATCTCGCCCTCGGCGACCAACCGCTCCTCGAGGTCCTCGGGGGCCAGCCCGTCCTCCTCGGGCGCAGTCTCCGCGTCCTCGCTTCGTTCGGTGATGTCCGCGTCGGTCATCGTTGCCCTCCTCCCTCGTCCGCCCGGTCTGCTCCCCCGGGCGTTTAACGCTTGCGTTTCTTCGGCCGCGCACCGGGGCGCGGGGTGCGGTTGCCGGAAGCACGGTTGCCGGAAGCGCGGTTGCCGGAAGTGCGGTTGCCGGAGTCCACGCCGTTCGGCTGCGGCTCGGCCGAACCGGTCGACTTCTGGGCTGAGCCAAGCGGCTTCTGCGGTGAGCCCGTCGGCTTCTCCGGTGATTCCTGGGGCGGGGCCATCGACTCCTCGGCGCCGTCCTGCTGGGCCGGCGAACCGTTAGGCGAACCCGCCTGAGTCCCCGACTGAGAACCCGACTGAGCGCCCTTGCGCGGGCGCTTGGGTTTGGCGCCCGGCGGCGGTGCGTTGGCCGCGCGGCGTTCCAACGCCTCCTGCTTTTTGGCCTCGTCCTCCTTGGCGATCATGCCGAACACGTAGTGCTGCTGCCCGAACGTCCAGATGTTGTTCGCGAACCAGTACAGGATGATGGCCAACGGCAGGAACGGCCCACCGACAACGACTCCGAGCGGAAACACGTACAGCGCAAGCTTGTTCATCAGTGCGGTCTGCGGGTTGGCGGCCGCCTCCGGACTCTGCCGCGCCACCGATGCGCGGCTGTTGAAGTACGTCGCGATGCCGGCCAGGATCATCACCGGCACGCCGACCGCGATCACCGCCGCGCGATTGAATTCCGTGAACGCGTCCAGACCGGTTCGCTGAACCATGGTGGCGCCCAACGGCGCACCGAACAGGTTGGCGTCCAGGAAGTGGCCGACATCGGTCGGGCTGAACACGTAGTTGCCGATGGACCGGTTGACCTCCGGCGGCAGCTTGGGCTGGCCGAAGCCGCCCTGGGTCCGGTTGAACGACCGCAGCACGTGATACAGGCCCAGGAACACCGGAATCTGCGCCAGCATCGGCAGGCACCCCAGAATCGGGTTGAAGCCGTGTTCGCGCTGGAGCTTCTGCATCTCCATCGCCATGCGCTGGCGGTCCTTGCCGTACTTCTTCTGCAGCGCCTTGATTTGCGGCTGCAGCTCCTGCATCTGCCGGGTGGTGCGGATCTGGCGGACGAACGGCTTGTACAGGATCGCGCGCAGGGTGAACACCAGGAACATCACCGACAGCGCCCACGCGAAAAAGTTGGACGGGCCGAGCAGGAACGCGAACGCCTTGTACCAGACCCACATGATTGCCGACACCGGGTAGTAGATGATGTCCAGGCTGAACCAGTTAAACACGCGACTCGCTCTCCCCTCGCAAAGGCGGGGTACCCCCGACATCATCTAATGCCGGATCTAATGCCGGGTCTAATGACGACCCGGTCACCGACGCCGTCGTGCGCCCGCGCCGCTCGGGTATCGGGTCCCACCCTCCCCGATGCCACGGGCCACACTTGGCCAGCCGCACCGCGGCCAGCCACCCGCCCCGAATGAGGCCGTACTCGGTCAGCGCCTCCACCGCGTACTGACTGCACGTCGGCGTGAACCGACACGTCGGCAGCCGCATCGGTGAAACATATGTTCGATACAGTTCGATGGCGAAGATCGCGCATCGCACCGGCATGTGCCGCACCTGCCGGGCCGCCATCGCCATTGTCATCGCGCGGCCCCGGTCAGCAGATGCGCCCGGGTCAGCCCGGCCCGCAGTTGTTGCTCCAGCCGCGCCGATACCGCGTGCCGGCTGCTCGGCAGAGCCCGCACCACCACACGGTCGGCCGGGTCCAGCTCGTCAATCACCCCGCGAGCCACATGCCGCAACCGGCGCGCGACCCGATGGCGTTGCACCGATGACCCCACCGACTTTCCGATGACCAACCCGATCCGCGGACCCGGGTCGGCACACCCGTCGGCCAGCCGTACGGCATGAACCACGATGTCGGGTTGCACGGCGCGCGCGCCGTGCTTCACCGTCGCACTGAACTCCGTCGACCGCTTCATTCGGTATCGCGCGGGGAGCACCGCCGTTGCAGCCCTGGCCGAATCAGGCAGTCAACGACCGGCGGCCCTTGCGCCGCCGGTTCGAAACGATCGCCCTGCCGGCGCGGGTCCGCATCCGCAGCCGGAATCCGTGCACCCGCGCCCGACGCCGATTGTTCGGCTGGAAGGTCCGCTTGCCCTTGGCCACGGCTGTCTCTCCTCATTGCGTATGGCACCCCACCGACCCGCGCACGGTCCGCTAACTCGTGCGCCCGATCGGACGCGGTCACCGTTGGTAAGCTCTTCGCCTCGCTCCGTAACCGGCGCGTCCCCCAGGGAAGCCCCTGGTTCGCTGCCGTATCGCCGACGTTCGGGCGACTGTTCGAGGGTACTGACGCCGCTTCGCCCGGTCAAACGAGGCCACACCAGCAGCAAAAACTTTACTTCAGTCACACCTGTCACGTTGTCTGAGCAAACGGTAAGGAAGATCCCACCAATGTTGCAGAACGGTTGGCACCCGCGGAGAAAACTGTTAGCTTCTGCCAATGCCGCTTCAGATCGAAACGGCCGCAGACAATTTACGAACACCGAAGCGAGGATGCCCGCCCGATCGTTGATCGGGTCACCGCCTGGAAGCGCTGGCCGCAGCGAAGGAATCGCATCATCGCCGAGCGACACGAGACGAGGACGGCTGTCCTTCCACAACCTGTGGATAACTATGTGGACAGTTCGCTACTCGTCCCATTTGTCGACTTCTGACCACGATTGGGGGGCGATCGTCATTGACAGAGGACCCCGACGCCCGCTTCGCCACGGTATGGAACACCGTGGTCGCCGAACTCAACGGAGAGGGTTCCGCCGGTGCTGCCCGCAGTAACGGCGACGACCTCCCCCCACCCCTGACCCCGCAACAGCGGGCCTGGCTGAAACTGGTCAAACCGCTCGTGATAGCCGAAGGGTTCGCGCTGCTGTCGGTGCCGAGTGGCTTCGTGCAGAACGAAATCGAACGCCACCTGCGCGCGCCGATCGTCGACGCACTCAGCCGCCGCCTCGGCCATCGAGTCGAACTCGGGGTCCGCATCGCTCCGCCGGCGCCCGGCGAAGCCGAGGACCCGGCGGCGTCCCCGCTGGCAAACTTCGATCCCGACATCGACGAAGTCGACGAGGACCGTGAGGCGTTGGCCAGCGCTCACGAAAGCTGGCCAGCGTACTTCATCGACAAACCCTCAAACGCCACCGTCGGCCCGTCCTCGGACATCACCCTCAACAAGCGCTACACGTTTGAAACGTTCGTCATCGGCGCGTCGAACCGGTTTGCTCACGCCGCGGCGCTCGCCGTTGCCGAGACACCGGCCCGGGCATACAACCCGCTATTCATCTGGGGCGAATCGGGGCTCGGCAAGACGCACCTGTTGCACGCGACCGGAAACTACGCCCATCGCCTGTTTCCCGGCATGCGAGTCAAGTACGTCTCGACCGAGGAATTCACCAACGACTTCATCAACTCGCTGCGGGACGACCGCAAGGTCGCGTTCAAGCAGAGCTACCGCGATATCGATGTGTTGCTGGTCGATGACATCCAGTTCATCGAGGGCAAGGAAGGCATCCAGGAAGAGTTCTTCCATACCTTCAACACGCTGCACAACGCAAACAAGCAGATCGTGATCTCGTCCGACCGGCCACCCAAGCAGCTCGCCACGCTGGAAGACCGGTTGCGCACTCGCTTCGAGTGGGGCCTGATCGCCGACGTTCAGCCCCCCGAACTGGAAACGCGCATCGCGATTCTGCGCAAGAAGGCTCAGATGGAACGACTCGACGTTCCCGACGAGGTCCTCGAGCTCATCGCCAGCAGCATCGAACGCAACATCCGCGAGCTCGAAGGCGCGCTCATCCGGGTCACCGCGTTTGCGTCGCTGAACAAGACGCCCATCGACCGGTCCCTCGCGGAAATCGTTCTGCGCGACCTGATTTCGGACATCAGTACGATGCAAATCAGCGCCGCGACGATCATGGCCGCCACCGCCGAGTACTTCGAAACCACGGTGGAAGAACTCCGCGGGCCCGGCAAGACACGCGCGCTCGCGCAATCCCGCCAGATCGCGATGTATCTGTGCCGCGAACTCACCGACCTGTCGCTGCCCAAGATCGGCCAGACGTTCGGCCGCGACCACACCACGGTCATGTACGCGGAAAAGAAGATCCGTGCGGAAATGGCGCAGCGGCGCGAGGTATTCGATCACGTCAAGGAGCTCACGACCCGGATCCGCCAGCGCTCCAAGCGCTGACCCACCCATCGACCGCGCCGCGAACCCCAAAAACTTCCGAACCAACAGTCTCACATGTCACAGACCCGCTGTGGACATCCTGTGGATAACACCGGCCGGCAGACTCCGCCGGCTGGGATTTCGGTGCACAGGCGCTCGACGATCCACATCCGCCGCGGCGCCGCCGGCCATCCCGCATCGAATTACCCACAGCCCGAAACCCTGCGCTTGGTGCGGAAAACCGCGTTGTCCCCAGTCTGCACACGCCCTATTACTGTTACTGCTCTCTATCCCTAGATGTTCCCTAGAAGAAGCCCCCTGGGGACATGTTCATGCACAGGGTTCCGCGGCGTTGCGCAGGGCCGCTTGTCGGCGTGCTCGATTACCTTTCAAGACGAAGCGAAAAGCTCTACGGTGGTGCTTCGCAGGGAGTTCAACACCGCAGTTGCCGCAGGTTTTCGCCGTGGTTGTGGTTCGGATCGAAGGGACGCTATGGAAGTGGCGACGACGACGGCGGTGGGGCTCACCGATCTGAAATTCCGGCTGGTTCGTGAGGACTTCGCAGACGCGGTCGCCTGGGTCGCGCGTAATCTGCCGACCCGGCCTACCGTGCCCGTGCTTGCCGGTGTGCTGCTGACCGGAAACGAGGACGGCCTGACAATCTCCGGATTCGATTACGAAGTCTCCGCCGAGGTTCAAGTTCCAGCTGAAATCGCTTCTCCGGGAAGGGTTTTAGTATCTGGACGGCTGCTGTCCGACATCACCCGGGCGTTGCCACCGAAACCTGTCGAGGTCAGCGTCGACGGCACCCGGGTCGCGTTGACGTGCGGGAGTGCGAGGTTTTCGCTGCCGACGATGGCGGTCGAGGATTACCCGACGTTGCCGGCGTTGCCCGACGAGACGGGGGTGGTATCGGCCGATTTGTTCGCAGAGGCGATCAGCCAGGTCGCCGTCGCCGCCGGCCGGGACGACACGCTGCCGATGTTGACCGGAATCCGCGTCGAAATCTCCGGCGAGACCGTCGTCTTGGCGGCAACCGACCGGTTTCGGCTGGCCGTTCGCGAGCTGACGTGGTCGACGGATTCGGCGGATACCAGCGCCGCGGTGTTGGTGCCGGCCAAGACGCTGGCGGAAGCGGCGAAGGCCGGGCCGGCGGGCACCGACGTGCATCTGGCATTGGGGGCCGGCTCGGCCGTCGGGAAGGACGGGCTGCTGGGTATCCGCAGTGAGGGCAAGCGCAGCACCACTCGGTTGTTGGACGCCGAATTCCCCAAGTTCCGCCAGTTGCTGCCGACCGAGCACACCGCGGTCGCGGTAATGGGTGTCGCGGAGTTGGCGGAGGCAATCAAACGGGTCGCGTTGGTCGCCGACCGGGGGGCGCAGGTGCGAATGGAGTTCGGCGACGGCTCGTTGCGGCTGTCGGCCGGTGCAGACGACATCGGCCGTGCCGAAGAGGACCTGCCGGTGGACTACTCCGGCGATCCGCTCACGATCGCATTCAACCCGACCTATCTGACCGACGGGCTGAGCTCGTTGCACAGCGAACGGGTGTGGTTTGGCTTTACGACACCGAGCCGTCCCGCGGTATTGCGCCCGGCGAGCGACGATGACATCGGCGGCACGGCCGGGCCGGCTCCATTCCCGGCCATGCACACTGATTACGTCTATCTGTTGATGCCGGTGCGGCTCCCCGGCTGACCGGCTTATCGCGACGAAAGAGGCGCACATGCAGCTGGGTTTGGTGGGTCTGGGCAAGATGGGCTTCAACATGCGCGAGCGGTTGCGCGAGGGTGGCCACGAAGTCATCGGCTACGACCCGCGGCCCGAGGTCACCGACGTACCGACGCTCAAGGAGCTGGCCGACAAGCTCGGCGCACCGCGGGTGGTGTGGGTGATGGTGCCGTCGGGACCGGTGACCAATCAAACCATCGCCTCGCTGGCCGAAGAGCTGAGTTCCGGCGACCTGGTGATCGACGGGGGCAATTCGCGTTTCACCGAGGACGGCCCACACGCGAAGTTACTCGGCGACAAGGGAATTGCGTTCATCGACGCCGGAGTATCCGGTGGGGTGTGGGGCCTGAAGGAAGGCTACGGATTGATGGTTGGCGGCAGCGACGCCGACGTGCAGCGCGCGATGCCGATTTTCGACACGTTGCGTCCGCCCGGCCCGCGAGAGGACGGCTTCGTGCACGCCGGCCCGGTCGGGGCGGGTCACTACGCGAAGATGATTCACAACGGCATTGAATACGGGTTGATGACGGCCTACGCCGAGGGTTACGAGATGCTGGCCGCCGAGGAGTTGATCAAGGATCCGCAGGCGGTGATCCAGGCGTGGACGAACGGCACCGTGGTGCGGTCCTGGCTGCAGCAGCTGTTGGCCAAGGCATTGAAGGAGGATCCGCGTTTCACCCAGATCACCGGGTACACCGAGGATTCCGGTGAGGGCCGATGGACCGTCGAGGAGGCCATCCACCATCGCGTTCCGGTGCCGGTGATCGCGGCGTCACTGTTCGCACGATTCCTGTCTCGTCAGGACGATTCGCCGACGATGAAGGCGGTCGCGGCGCTCCGCAACCAGTTCGGCGGACATGCGGTCAAGAGGATCAGTAAGTCCGGGTAAGTGTTCGTCCGCCAGCTAGGGTTGCGCGACTTCCGGTCCTGGGCGCAGGCCGATATCGAGTTGGAACCCGGCCGGACGGTGTTCGTCGGCCCCAACGGGTACGGCAAGACGAATCTCATTGAGGCGCTGTGGTATTCGTCGACGCTGAGTTCGCATCGGGTGGCCGCCGATGCGCCGCTGATCCGTACCGGCGCGGCCAGGGCGGTGGTGTCTACCATCGTCGTGAACGCCGGCCGCGAGCTGGCGATCGACCTGGAGATCGCCGCCGGCAAGGCCAACAAGGCCAGGCTGAACCGGGCACCGGTGCGCAGTGCGCGGGAAGTGCTCGGCGTGTTGCGCGCGGTGCTATTCGCCCCGGAAGACCTTGCGCTGGTGCGCGGCGAGCCCGGCGAGCGGCGCCGGTTCCTCGATGAGTTGGCGGCGATCCGACGACCGCGCATCGGCGCCGTGCGCGCCGACTACGAAAGAGTGGTTCGGCAGCGCACCGCGCTGCTCAAGACCGCCGCCGGGGCCCGGAACCGACCGGGGGCCGGCGTCCTGGACACCCTCGACGTCTGGGACGGTCATCTCGCGCAGCACGGCGCGCAGCTGCTGACCGCCCGGATTGACCTGGTGAACGAACTGCGGCCGGAGGTGGAAAAGGCATACCAACTGCTGGCGCCCGGTTCGCGGGCGGCCGACATCGGTTACCGCAGTAGCGTGGAGTTCGAGGGTCCCGCCGATTCGGAGTTCCTCGAGGCGGCGCTGCTGGCAGCGTTGGCCGGGCGCCGGAGTGACGAGCTCGAGCGCGGCGTCTGCCTGGTCGGGCCGCACCGTGACGAACTCGAGTTGCGGCTGGGCGATCAGCCTGCGAAGGGATTCGCCAGTCACGGCGAGTCCTGGTCAATGGCGTTGGCGTTGCGGCTGGCCGGCTACGAGCTGCTGCGGACCGAGGGAACCGACCCGGTGCTGTTGCTCGACGATGTGTTCGCCGAGCTCGACACCGCCCGGCGACGGGCGCTGGCCGCGGTGGCCGGATCGGCAGAACAGGTGTTGGTGACGGCCGCGGTCGACGAAGACATCCCGGCGGACTGGGACGTTCGCCGCGTGCCGATCGGCCTGCGCGAAGACGACGAGGGCCGGGTCTCGGTGGTGCAGCAATGAGTACCGAATCGACGCACTCCGCCGGCGGCGGTGGCGAAAACGTCCGCCCGCCGGAGCATTTGACCGACTTGCCGGGGATGGACCTGGTGCGCCGCACCCTCGAGGAGGCCAGAGGGGCCGCCCGAACCCAGGGCAAAGACGTCGGCCACGGTCGGCGTTCGCCTCGGCGGGTCGCGGGCAGCGGGCGGCGGCGCAGCTGGTCGGGCCCGGGACCGGATTCCCGCGATCCGCAGCGGTTGGGCGCGGCGACCAGCGAAGTTGCCAAGGCGCGCGGCTGGTCGCCGAGGGTGGCCGAGGGCACGGTGTTCGCGCAGTGGGCCGCCATGGTCGGCGATCAGATCGCCGCACACGCGTCGCCGACCGCGCTACGAGATGGCGCGCTGCACGTGTCGGCCGAATCGACCGCCTGGGCGACCCAGCTGCGGATGGTGCAGTCGCAACTGCTGGCCAAGATCGCCGCCACGGTCGGCGACGGCGTCGTCAACACGCTCAGAATCACCGGCCCGGCGGCGCCGTCGTGGCGCAAGGGGCGGTTGCATATTGCCGGCCGCGGGCCGCGGGACACGTACGGATGAGCCCCAGCCGGGGGTCCGGCTGAGAGCCACGATGCGGGACCGGACATGTGTCGCAAGCGTCAGGACGCACCGCGGATCAAGATATTCCGCACAGGGGGCGATCAGGTGCGTAGAAACGCCGCCTCAGAATCGGTGCCGACGCTACTTGACGGTAGACTGGTCGCAGACGTTCACGCGGTGACCGCCACCGCTCGTATGTGACCCCCAAGGAGACCGTCGACCGTGGCTGCGCCGAAAAAGAAAGCACAACCGGAGTACGACGCCCAGTCCATCACAATTCTCGAAGGGTTGGAGGCTGTCCGCAAACGGCCCGGCATGTATATCGGCTCGACGGGGGAGCGGGGACTGCACCACCTGATCTGGGAGGTCGTGGACAACTCTGTTGACGAGGCCATGGCGGGCTGCGCGACCCGCGTCGACGTGCGGCTGCTCGAAGACGGCGGCGTCGAGGTTACCGACGACGGCCGCGGCATCCCGGTGGCAACCCACGCCTCGGGTGTTCCGACCGTCGACGTGGTGATGACCCAGCTGCACGCCGGCGGGAAGTTCGACTCCGAGTCCTACGCGGTGTCGGGCGGGTTGCACGGGGTCGGTGTGTCGGTGGTGAATGCGCTGTCGAGGCGGTTGGAGGTGGAGATATGGCGTGACGGCTACGAATGGTTTCAGTACTACGACCATTCGGTGCCCGGCACGCTGAAGCAGGGCGAGAAGACCAAGAAGACCGGGACGACGGTGCGGTTTTGGGCCGACCCGACGGTGTTCGAGACCACCGCCTATGACTTCGAAACCGTGGCCCGCCGACTGCAGGAGATGGCGTTCCTGAACAAGGGGCTGACCATCACGCTGACCGATGAGCGCGCGAGCGCCGAAGAGGTGGTCGACGAGGTTGTCAGCGACACCGCCGAGGCCCCGAAGTCGGCCCAAGAAAGAGCGGCCGAAGAGGCGGCTGCACAGCACAAGGTCAGGCGCCGCGAATTCCGCTACCCCGGGGGTCTGGTCGACTTCGTCAAGCACATCAACCGGACAAAGCAACCGATCCACAACAGCGTGGTCGACTTCCAGGGCAAGGGGCCCGGCCACGAGGCCGAGGTCGCGATGCAGTGGAACGCCGGCTACTCGGAGTCGGTGCACACCTTCGCCAACACGATCAACACCCACGAGGGCGGCACGCACGAGGAAGGCTTCCGGGCCGCGCTGACCAGCGTGGTGAACAAGTACGCCAAGGACCGCAAGCTGCTCAAGGACAAGGACCCGAACCTGACCGGCGACGACATCCGCGAGGGATTGGCCGCAGTGATCTCGGTGAAGGTGGCCGAGCCGCAGTTCGAGGGCCAGACCAAAACCAAGCTCGGCAACACCGAAGTGAAGTCGTTCGTCCAACGGGTCTGCAATGAGCAGCTGACGCACTGGTTCGAATCCAATCCAGCGGACGCCAAAGTCGTTGTGAACAAGGCGGTGTCCTCGGCGCAGGCCCGTATTGCCGCGCGGAAGGCCCGCGAGTTGGTGCGCCGCAAGAGCGCGACAGACATCGGCGGGCTGCCCGGCAAGTTGGCCGACTGCCGGTCCACCGATCCGCGCAAGTCGGAACTGTATGTGGTGGAAGGTGATTCGGCCGGGGGCTCGGCCAAGAGCGGCCGCGACTCGATGTTCCAAGCGATCCTGCCGCTGCGCGGCAAGATCATCAATGTCGAGAAGGCGCGCATCGACCGGGTCCTGAAGAACAACGAGGTGCAGTCGATCATCACCGCGCTCGGCACCGGCATCCACGACGAGTTCGACCTCTCCAAGTTGCGCTATCACAAGATCGTGCTGATGGCCGACGCCGACGTCGACGGCCAGCACATCTCCACGCTGCTGCTGACGCTGCTGTTTCGGTTCATGAAGCCGCTGATCGAGAACGGGCACGTGTTCTTGGCGCAGCCGCCGCTGTACAAGTTGAAGTGGCAGCGCAGCGATCCCGAGTTCGCCTACTCCGACCGCGAGCGCGATGGCCTGCTCGAGGCCGGGCTGAAGGCCGGAAAGAAGATCAACAAGGATGACGGCATTCAGCGCTACAAGGGCCTCGGAGAGATGGACGCCAAGGAGCTGTGGGAGACCACCATGGACCCGTCGGTGCGGGTACTGCGACAGGTCACGCTCGACGACGCCGCCGCTGCCGACGAACTGTTCTCGGTGTTGATGGGCGAAGACGTCGACGCCCGCCGCAGCTTCATCACGCGCAACGCGAAAGACGTTCGCTTCCTGGATGTTTAGGGCCGATGTTTAGGCCCGACGTTTAACAAGACGAGGATTGCATGACTGATACGACGCTGCCACCAGGCGACGACTCGCTCGATCGCGTCGAGCCCGTCGACATCCAACAGGAGATGCAGCGCAGCTACATCGATTACGCGATGAGCGTGATCGTGGGCCGCGCGCTGCCCGAGGTGCGCGACGGGCTCAAGCCGGTGCATCGCCGGGTGCTGTACGCGATGTTCGACTCGGGGTTCCGGCCGGACCGCAGCCACGCGAAATCGGCACGCTCGGTGGCGGAGACCATGGGCAACTACCACCCGCACGGCGACGCGTCGATCTACGACACGTTGGTGCGGATGGCGCAGCCGTGGTCGCTGCGCTACCCGCTGGTCGACGGCCAGGGCAACTTCGGCTCCCCCGGCAACGACCCGCCGGCCGCGATGCGGTACACCGAGGCGCGGCTTACGCCGCTGGCGATGGAGATGCTGCGGGAAATCGACGAGGAGACAGTCGATTTCATTCCAAACTATGACGGTCGGGTGCAAGAACCGACCGTGCTGCCCAGCCGGTTCCCGAACCTGTTGGCCAACGGCTCGGGGGGCATCGCCGTCGGTATGGCGACGAATGTCCCGCCGCACAACCTGCGCGAGCTTGCCGACGCGGTGTTCTGGTGCCTGGAGAACCATGACGCCGACGAGGAGAAGACCCTCAAGGCGGTGATGAAGCGCGTCAAGGGCCCCGACTTCCCCACCGCCGGCTTGATCGTGGGCTCGCAGGGGATTACCGACGCCTACACCACCGGCCGCGGCTCCATCCGGATGCGGGGCGTGGTGGAAGTCGAGGAGGACTCGCGGGGCCGCGCCGCGCTCGTCATCACCGAACTGCCCTACCAGGTCAACCACGACAACTTCATCACCTCGGTCGCCGAGCAGGTCCGCGACGGCAAGCTCAACGGGATCGCCAACATAGAGGACCAGGGCAGCGATCGGGTCGGCATTCGCATCGTCATCGAGCTCAAGCGCGATGCGGTGGCGAAGGTGGTCCTGAACAACCTCTACAAGCACACCCAGCTGCAGACCAGCTTCGGCGCCAACATGCTCGCGATCGTCGACGGAGTTCCGCGCACCCTCCGGCTTGACCAGCTGATCCGGTTCTACGTCGATCACCAGCTCGACGTCATCGTGCGCCGCACCCGCTACCGGCTGCGCAAGGCCAACGAGCGCGCCCACATCCTGCGCGGCCTGGTCAAGGCGCTCGACGCGCTCGACGAAGTGATAGCGCTGATCCGGGCGTCGGAAACCGTCGACGATGCCCGGGTCGGCCTGATCGAGCTGCTGGACATCGACGAGATCCAGGCCCAGGCCATCCTCGACATGCAGCTGCGGCGGCTGGCGGCGCTGGAACGGCAACGCATCGTCGACGACCTCGCCAAGATCGAGGCCGAGATCGCCGACCTCGAGGACATTCTGGCCAAGCCGGAGCGGCAGCGCGCGATCGTGCGCGACGAGCTCAAGGAGATCGCCGACAAGCACGGTGACGAGCGGCGCACCCGCATCGTCGCCGCCGACGGCGAGGTGACCGACGAGGACCTCATCGCCCGAGAGGACGTCGTCGTGACGATCACCGAGACCGGCTACGCGAAGCGCACCAAGACCGACCTGTACCGCAGCCAGAAGCGGGGCGGCAAGGGCGTCCAGGGCGCGGGGCTCAAGCAGGACGACATTGTCAATCACTTCTTCGTCTGCTCGACCCATGACTGGATCCTCTTCTTCACCACCCAGGGCCGCGTCTACCGGGCGAAGGCATACGACCTGCCCGAGGCGTCGCGCACCGCGCGCGGCCAGCATGTCGCGAACCTGCTGGCGTTCCAGCCCGAGGAGCGTATCGCGCAGGTCATCCAGATCCGCGGCTACGAAGACGCGCCGTATCTGGTGCTCGCGACCCGCAAGGGCCTGGTCAAGAAGTCCAAGCTGACCGACTTCGACTCGAATCGCTCCGGCGGCATCGTTGCGATCAACCTGCGGGACGGCGACGAATTGGTGGGCGCGGTGCTGTGCTCGGCCGACGACGACCTGCTGCTGGTCTCGGCAAACGGTCAGTCCATCCGGTTCAATGCCAGCGACGAGGCGCTCCGCCCGATGGGGCGGGCGACCTCGGGCGTGCAGGGCATGCGGTTCAACGCCGACGACCAATTGTTGTCGCTGAACGTGGTCCGCGAGCGCACGTATCTGCTGGTCGCCACCTCGGGCGGGTACGCAAAGCGCACCGCGATCGAGGAGTACCCGGTGCAGGGCCGCGGCGGTAAAGGGGTACTAACGATCCAATACGACCGCCGCCGTGGCAGGCTTGTTGGTGCGTTGGTGGTCGACGACGACACGGAGTTGTATGCCATCACGTCCGGCGGCGGCGTGATTCGCACCGCGGCGCGGCAGGTACGCAAGGCCGGCCGCCAGACCAAGGGGGTTCGTTTGATGAACCTGGGCGAAGGCGACACACTGGTTGCGATTGCCCGCAACGCCGAGGAAGCCGACACTACCGACGAGGTCAACACGAACCCCGACTCGACGTGATCAGGTAAGGAGCCGTAGGTGAGTTCACCGAACGACCCGGGGCATACCGCAGCCGGTGACCCGGCGAACGGCAACCGCCCCAAGCCCGGTCCGTCGCGTGCCACGCCAACCGGGCCGATCTCGACCACCGGCCCGCTGGCCGATCCCGGCGACGTGCCACCGTGGCAGCGCGGCCCCGCGGCGCGGGCGCGGCAGGGCAAGCGACGCCCGCCGGACGCCGCGCACACCGGCGGCATTGACTCCCGGGAAGCCCGCGTGAATCGTTTCGTTTCGGGTCCGGCGGCGCCATCGAAGCCGGTCGACTCCGACGGCCCCGCCCCGTCGCCCCGCGCCGAGGCGTATCAAAGCGAACTGCCCGACCTGTCCGGGCCACTGCCCCGCCCCCCGGCGCCGCGCAAGACCATGACCGATCGGCCGGGCGGCGAGCCGCCGCCCGGGCCCGCCGGTCGGATGTCGGCGCCCACCAGCCGGATCCAGGTCGGAGCTCGGCCGCGCGGGCCGGTGCGTGCCGCCATGCAGATCCGGCGCGTCGATCCGTGGAGCGTGCTGAAGGTTTCGCTGGTGCTGTCGGTTGCGCTGTTTTTCGTCTGGATGGTCGCCGTGGCGTTCCTTTACCTGGTGCTCGGCGGCATGGGCGTGTGGAGCAAGCTGAACAGCAATGTCGGCGACCTGTTGACCGCTCAGGGCGGTAGCGCCGCCGAACTGGTATCGAGCGGGACGATCTTCGGCGGGGCGGCCCTGATCGGACTCGTCAACATCGTGTTGCTGACCGCGATGGCCACCGTCGGCGCCTTCATCTACAACCTCACCACCGATCTGGTCGGCGGTATCGAGGTGACTCTGGCCGACCGGGATTGACGCCGTGCGGGGTTTGGGCGGCGGCTTAGGATTGCGGTAATCTCATCGGTCGCGTGCCCGTACGGGGCTATAGCTCAGGCGGTTAGAGCGCTTCGCTGATAACGAAGAGGTCGGAGGTTCGAGTCCTCCTAGCCCCACGGAAGGGTTGCACCATGAGGGTGGCGTTGATACTTGCCGTGCTCGCCGTCATCGTGGTCGTGTGGCGGTCACGCCGCGACGTCGAGGTGTGGCACGCGGCCGCCGATCACCCGAGCTGATCTCGGTGCGGGGCCTTAGCTCAGTTGGTAGAGCGCTGCCTTTGCAAGGCAGATGTCGGGAGTTCGAGTCTCCTAGGCTCCACAAAAGGGGGTAGCTCGGCGCGAAGTTGAGCTTGTTTTCGGCGCCGCGAGGCCTGTTCAGCCACGCAGAGCGGAGACAAAGATGCCAGGCAGCGCGATCGGGTTGCGCTTGACAAAGAATTTGCTGAGTCGACGGACCGTTGTCTGGGCCGTCTTGTTGGTGGTGAAGAAAACCGGCTTTGGCGAGAGTGTGAACTCGCCGTTGAAGATCGAGCGCGGTGCTGGGCGGAACGGGATCTCGACGACGGCCTTCTGGGGGCGCGACAGCAAGAAGGCGTTGTGCACCACTCCCGTGCCGCTACCGATGTGCTGTGGAGTATTGCCAGGAAACGCGCCCCAGGGCGGATAGCCCAACGCAAAGACCACGCCCACCCATACGTTGACGCCGATCGCCCCGTAGCGCAGGCCGGCGATAGCCGCGTCGAAAGCCGCCGTGTTCTGCTTGCGGGTCTTGGGGTCGACGGCAATGACCGCACCGAGGTTGCCGGGCAGAACATCGTTGCAGAACTCAACGGCGTTGCGCAGGAACTCCTGTGGTGTCTTGCCGGGAACACGAACGACTCCGATGACGCTGGTGAACACCTCGTCTTGGAGGATGGAGGCTTCACTGCGGGGGTCGACATCCGGAATCAGGACGCGGCTCCTGTCGCTGCTGAGAAATTCGACGCCGCGCATGCCATTACAGGCTTGGTCGGTCCTTTCCTTCGAGTATGGGTAATAGGTGGGGCGAGGCGCGGCGTCGCGGATGACCGTGCAAACCTGTTCGACGAGCTTGTCGGCCAGTGGCCAATCTTGGGATACCACCAGAACCTGTGTCGCGTTGCAGTTGTGGCCGCAGTTGATGAGCTTGGTTGTGGCGATATGTTCGGCCTGGAACCTGATGTCGGCCTGGCTCCAATCGCCGGGCACCACGATGAACGGGCTGACTCCGCCGAGTTCGGCGGTGATCGGCTTGTCCAGTATCGGCGTGTTGTTGGCTTTGCGGCTGGCGGCCTGGTCATCGGTGCCCCACACGATCGCGTCGTATGTGGCCGCTGAACCGGTCATGTGGATGGTGTCGACCTTGGGATGACGCGCCAGGTAGCCACCGACGTCGGCGCCGCCGTACACGAAGCGAACCCAGCCACGCGACACGAACTCGCTGAAGAGGTTCTCGTAGAAGGGGCCGAGATAATCGTTGACGGCGTTCAGCTTTACCGCGCAGACATTTCCCCGTGCGTACAACTGGTCGATGATGTCCAGCGTTGTAATCGTACCTAGGTTGCCTGCGCCCAGAACCAGGCAGACTCCAGGCTTGTCACCGCTGCCGCGATACATCTTGGCGGCGTCGCTGAGTGTTTGGTCGGCACTGACCCCCGGCTCAATCCAAACCTGCGCCTTGTAGCCGTTGAGCAACAGCCGGTCGTATCCGGTGACGGGGAAAACGTCGACAACGACTTGGCCGTCCGGCCTGGTATGCACCGCCTCGGCGGTCACCGGATCTTTTCCGGCAAGGATGCGTCTGAGCACGCGCAGATGCGCATTGACGGCCTGGATGAACACCCAGACACCTGTCGTCCACTCCTCAGCGACCCATGGGGAGGTCGGGGCGATGCCCTTGGCCTCACCGGCCGCAGCCACCATGTGCGGGCCAAGGTCAAGGACCTTGTGTGGCAGCGCCTCAAGCAGCGCCACCTTCTCGTTCAGCGGCAGGGCCACCCAGTCGGCGGCTCCGGAATGTAAGTCATCGAGCGCCTTATCCAGCGCCGGTATGTCTAGCGTGGTCCCCGCGGTCATTTGGCCCCCTCATGAGGCAACGGAACGGATGGCCGTTGCCCGCCATCTGCAGGCAGCCTAACGCTATGTGTCTGCAGGGAGACCTGCTAGCCGGAGTAGACCGCTAGCCCACTGCGCGGGTCAACGGCTTCGCGACGCTGTGCACCAAAGCGAGTTCAACTAACGCCCTCCCGGGCTTCATGTCCCACTGGGGTGATGGGGCATCTGCGATTCCTGAACCAGTTCGAGGATTGTCGCGGTCGGACAGCCGTTCCAGCAACCTGTTTCGTTGCGGCGAGCGTGACGGTTACGGCTTGGGCTCGAAGTCCACGCTGGGGGGCCGGGGCGACGGCTCGGGTCGCGGGTGCGGCGGCTGCAATGAGCGCCGGATGATGGCGAACGCGACGCCGCCGGCCGCGATGGTCGCGACGCCGGCCACGATGATCCAGGGAAGCCTGCGGCGCTTGGGATGTCGCGCCTCGGCGAATGCCTGCGGCAAGTCGGCGACCACCTGCTGCGCCGCCGCGATCTCCTTGCCGAGCGCCTCCTGCACCTCGCCGATCTCCTTGCCGATCTCCTTGCCCCATCGACTGGCCAATCGGCCCTTCTCGGAGCGCCGACGCAGCCCGCGCACCGCGGACTGCACGCCGCCAACGCTTAGTCCCAACGTGCCTCTGGTGATGTCCACCGGTCCCACCGCGGTGTGGGTCAAGCCACGCGCCAGACGCTGTCTCGGCGTTAGCCGCGTTGTCGTTGTTGCGCTCACGGCCCTAACCCTATCGCCAGCCGCGCGGGGTGGGATCGAAGCGGCCGGACGGCGTGGCAGACTGCATGGCGTGACGAGCCCAATCCAGACCACGACGGCGACGCTGCACACCAACCGCGGCGACATCAAGATCGCGCTTTTCGGAAACCATGCGCCCAAAACCGTGGCCAACTTCGTTGGATTGGCACAAGGCACCAAGGAATACACCACTCAAAACGCCGCAGGGGGCCGATCCGGCCCCTTCTACGACGGCGCCGTGTTCCACCGCGTCATCGACGGGTTCATGATTCAGGGTGGCGATCCCACCGGCACCGGCACCGGCGGGCCCGGATACGAGTTCGGCGACGAATTTCACCCGGAGTTGCAGTTCGACCGGCCGTATCTGCTCGCGATGGCCAATCGCGGACCCGGCACGAACGGCTCGCAGTTCTTCATCACCATCGGCCCGACCCCGCATCTCAATCGAAAGCACACGATCTTCGGTGAGGTTATCGACCCCGAGTCGCAGAAGGTTGTCGACACGATCGCAGCCACGGCCACCGACGCGCGCGACCGGCCGACGGAACCGGTGGTCATCAACGCGATAACGATCACCTAATCGGAATTTCGGCGACCGGCGTATCCCGCTTCGGTTAACGCATCGAGCACGGTCAGCGGGTTTGCGCCAAGATCCCACCGGCTGAGCACCAGTAGCTGATCGTCGTTGGTATCGATCTCCAGCAGCCGGACCTTCCGCCCGATGCGGCGGAACTCGGTGATGCGGATGAGTTTGATGTCGGGCTTGCGAAGGGTATGGGTTCTCCACCAGCCGCGTACCACCAGCCCGTCGGGGGTAATAGCCAGTCGCGGTCGCGCCCGATACGAAAAGCCCGCAAATATCAGCAGACCCACCCCGGCGATACCAGCGAGTAACCGCCCAGGCGCGTCTGTGACCTGCGTCACAGCTGCTGCAGCCAACAATATGCCGAGCGCAGCGCAACCAATCAATGCCGCCGTTTTGGGCGCCCATTCAGTTTGCTGCACGGTTAACCCACGCCCGATTACCACACCTAATGAAGTTATCCACAAGTGCTATCAACAATGGGGATGAATCACATCGGTGTGATTGGGTGACGATCCGGTTGCAAATTCGGTAACGCCACACACGTCCGGATGAACACACCGTCAGGCCGTGACCGGTTAGCGCCACCGCATCGTCAGCAACAACCCGGTGATCATGAAAGCAAAGGCGATCGCGTAGTTCCACGCCTGCAGATTGGCCATCCATGTCAACGCCTCAGGCGCCCCCGAGCCGGTGGCCGCGAGCTGATAAACCAATAGCCACAGCAGTCCGATCAGCATCAATCCGACGAACAGCGCGACGAACCAGATGCTCGACGGCCCCGACTTGACCTTCACCGGCGTCCGGCTGACCGGCCTGATGCTGAAGTCGTTCTTCTTGCGAACCTTCGACTTGGGCATGGATACCTTCGGTGAGCAGGGAACGGATGCAAGTATGAGATTAACGCAGGCCGACGAAAGGAACGCAGTTCGTGAGCACGTCGCGGTCGGCCTGGCGATTCGGAGTACCCCTGGTCTGCCTGCTCGCGGGCGCCTTGCTGGCCACTACGCATGGCGTTTCCGGTGGCGGAGAAATCCGGCGCAGCGACGCGCCCCGGTTGGTCGACCTGGTCCGAGAGGCCCAGCAGTCGGTGGATCGGCTCAGCGCCCAACGGGACGCATTGGCCAATCAGATCGGTTCGGTGCACGGCACGGTCGGCAGCCGCATGACCGTGGCGGCGCTGCACGACAAGGCGGCACCGCTGGCCGCGGCGGCGGGCCTGGACCCGGTGCGCGGGCCCGGGCTCGTGGTCACCCTCACCGACGCCCAGCGCGACGCAAACGGCCGCTTCCCCCGCGATGCGTCCCCCGACGACCTGGTCGTCCACCAGCAGGACATTCAGGCCGTCGTCAACGCGATGTGGAGCGCCGGCGCCGAGGCCATCCAGATGCAGGATCAGCGGCTGATCGCGACGTCGGCGCCGCGCTGCGTCGGCAACACGCTGCTGCTCAACGGACGCACCTACAGTCCGCCCTACAAGATCACCGCGATCGGCGACGTGGGCGCCATGCAGGCGGCATTGGCGGCCGCGCCGTTGGTGACGCTGTACCGGCAGTACGTGGTCCGATTCGGCTTGGGCTACGCCGAGGAACCGCGGTCGCCGGTAGACATCGTCGGTTACACCGAACCGATCCACATGCATTACGCCAAGGCCGCCGGCCCGGTCGGATGAACCGGTCCGCCTCGTCCACGCGTTAATCTGGCATGGTGCAGGTCCTCGTCGTCGACAATTACGACAGCTTCGTGTTCAACCTCGTGCAGTACCTGGGCCAGCTGGGGGTCGACGCAGCTGTCTGGCGAAACGACGACGACCGCTTGAACGACGTCACGGCCGTGGTCGCCGAGTTCGACGGAGTCCTGCTGAGCCCCGGTCCCGGCACGCCCGAACGCGCCGGTGCCTCAATCCCCTTGGTGAAGGCCTGCACAGCTGCGGCCACGCCGATGCTGGGCGTGTGCCTGGGCCATCAGGCGATCGGCGTGGCGTTCGGCGCGACCGTCGACCGGGCACCCGAGCTGCTGCACGGCAAGACCAGCACCGTATATCACCGGAACAGCGGTGTGCTGCAAGGGCTTCCGGATCCATTCACGGCGACCCGGTACCACTCGTTGACGATCCTGCCCGACACCGTGCCGCCCGAGCTGGAGGTGACCGCGCGGACCCGCACGGGTGTGATCATGGGTGTGCGGCACGTCGAGCTGCCGATCCATGGTGTGCAGTTTCACCCCGAGTCGATCCTGACCCAGGGTGGGCACCGGATGCTGGCCAACTGGCTGTCCGACTGCGGAGCCGCGCCCGACGAGGCGCTGGTGCGGAGGCTGGAGACCGAGGTCGCCAACGCGGTGGCCGCGGCCACCAGCGCTACGAGCCGAACTTCAGCGTGATGTTTCCATCCCGGTTGACGCCGGTTCCCGCCGCCGGGCTCTGGTAGACCACGCGGTTGCGCTGAGCGTCCCCGCCGGGCACGTCGGCGCCCTTGACCAGAACGCCGGTCCAGCCCAGCGCCCGCAGCTGCGGCTCGGCGTCGAGCCAGAAAAGGCCGGTCAGGTCCGGCATCACGAACTGGTTGCCCTTCGACACTTGAAGCTCGATCACCGCATCGAGCGGAGCCTCGGTGCCGCCGGGCGGATTTGTGCTGAGTACGGCGCCGACCGGCTGAGTACTGTCGATGGGATTCTGGCTGAACTTACTGAACCCGTAGACGGTGAGATTCTTTTGCGCCTGGTCAACCATCTGGCCGACGACCTCGGGCACCGGCTTGGTGGACGGTCCCGAGCCGACGAGGATGGTGATCTCGTTGGTGATCGCAGATGTCTGGTTGGCCGGCGGGCTGGTACCCACCACCTTTTCCTTCTGTTCGGCCGTCGAGGGCGTCGACGTTTGCTTGAACTTGCCGAACCCGGCGGAGGTGAGCTTGCGCACAGCGTCGGCGTAGCTGAGGTTCGACACGTCGGGTACCTCGCGCTGCTCCGGGCCGGTGGACACGTTCAGCGTGATCTCTGAGCCCGCGCCGACGGTGTCATTGCCTTTTGGGTCCGTGTTGATGATGTGGTCGGGCGGCACCGTCGAGTTGGGCTTCTGCTGGGTGCGGGTCTTGAAGCCGCGGTTCTGCAGGGCCGCGATCGCATCGGCGGACGGCTGGCCGGTCACATCGGGCACCTGCACGTCGCGCGGGCTCGCGCCGACCATGTTGATCAGCACGGTGACGACCACCGTCAGGATCGCCAGCACGGCCACCGCGATGAGCCAACGCCCGATCGAGCCGCGTCCGCCACGGTCGGGGTACGGGGGCTGCTGACGCGTGAGTCGATCGGTTTGCTCGGCGGGTTGTGCGGGAGGCGACGACAGCAGCGAGGTGCGCTCGGCGTCGGTGAGCACCTTAGGCGCATCCGGGGCCTGCCCGCTGTGCACCTTGACCAAATCGGCCCGCAACTCGGCGGCGCTTTGGTAGCGATTGTCCGGATTCTTTGCCAACGCCTTGAGTACGACGGCGTCGAGGTCGGGCGAAATACCATCGTGCCGCTGCGACGGCGGCACCGGGTCTTCGCGCACATGCTGATACGCCACCGCGACCGGTGAGTCCCCAACGAAAGGTGGCTCGCCGGTGAGGATTTCGTACAGGACACAGCCCAGCGAGTAGACATCGGAGCGCGCGTCGACCGAATCGCCGCGGGCTTGCTCGGGGGAGAGGTACTGCGCGGTGCCGATTACCGCGGCGGTCTGCGTGACGCTGTTGCCGCTGTCGGCAATCGCCCGCGCGATGCCGAAATCCATCACCTTCACCGCGCCGGCGCGGCTGATCATGATGTTGGCGGGCTTGACGTCACGATGGATGATGCCGTGCTGATGGCTGAAGTTCAGTGCCTGGCACGCGTCGGAAATGATCTCGATGGCTTTGCGGGGTGGGATGGGGCCGTCGTTTTGGACGATGTCGCGCAGCGTCACGCCGTCGACGTACTCCATCACGATGTAGGGCAGCGGACCGGTCGCGGTCTGCGCCTCGCCGGTGTCGTACACCGCGACGATCGCCGGGTGGTTCAGCGCGGCCGCGTTCTGGGCTTCGCGGCGAAACCGAAGATAAAAGCTGGGGTCACGGGCCAGATCGGCGCGCAGCACCTTGACCGCGACGTCGCGGTGCAACCGCAGATCACGAGCGAGGTGAACCTCGGACATGCCGCCGAAGCCCAAGATTTCGCCCAACTCATAGCGGTCGGACAGGTGCTGTGGGGTCGTCATTGCAAGTTCTCGTAATGGCTGGGCAGCATCGTCGGCGCCCATCGGGAATACCCAATCCGATCTCCACCATTACCGGCGGCACGCGGTTGCGTCCAATTCTGCGGCGAGGCCGGCGGCGCTGACTGGGCCGGTGTGGTGACGGACTCGCTGATGGTCGGCGGCGTCTGCTGCTGGCGGTCGGCCTTGTCGCGGGCGTTGATCACGATCAGGGCTGCGATGACGATCGCCAGCGCGCCGAGCACGCCGGCGGCCCACAACAGCGCACGCTGACCGGATGAGAAGGTGCGCCGGGGCGGCGGCTGGCGATGCGGGCCGGTGGCGGTTCGCGGCCGGCCGGCGGTCGTCGCGCCCGTTCGGGCGGTGAGCTCGGTGGCCGCCCGCGCCTGGGCCCCGGATGGGATGGCTGCCGGGGTGGCGCGGTTGATCGTGGGCGCCTGATTGGGCCGCGGGGGCCTGCGGCCGGACCGGACGGCTGCCACCGCGTCGGCGAACGCGCCGCCGCTGCGGTAGCGCATGCCGGGATTTTTGACCAGCGTGATCTCGATGAGCTCGCGCACGTTCGGCGGCAGATCGGCGGGCAGCGGCGCCGGTGCCTCCTTGATGTGCTTCATCGCGACGGTCAGCGCACCATCGCCGGTGAACGGGCGTTTACCCGAAACGGCTTCGTAACCAACGACTCCCAAGGAATAGACGTCGCTGGCGGCGGTCGCGTCGTGGCCCAGTGCCTGCTCGGGTGCGATGTACTGGGCGGTGCCCATCACCATTCCGGTCTGCGTCACCGGCGCTGCGTCGACGGCCTTGGCGATGCCGAAGTCGGTGAGCTTCACCTGGCCGGTCGGGGTGATCAGGATGTTGCCGGGCTTGACGTCACGGTGCACCAGACCGGCGCTATGAGCGACCTGCAGCGCCCGGCCGGTCTGCTCGAGCATGTCCAGCGAGTGCCGCAGCGAGAGCCGCCCGGTTCGCTTGAGCACCGAGTTCAGCGGTTCACCGTTGACCAGTTCCATCACCAGGTACGCGGTGCGGCCCTCACCGTCCATGTCGGTTTCGCCGTAGTCGTACACCGTCGCTATGCCGGGGTGGTTGAGCATCGCGACGGTGCGCGCCTCGGCGCGAAAGCGCTCGACAAATTCGGGGTCGGTGGAGAACTCCTGCTTGAGCACTTTGACAGCGACGCGTCGGCCGAGGCGGCTGTCCACCGCCTCCCAGACCTGGCCCATACCGCCGGTCGCGATGAGGCGCTGCAGCCGGTACCGGCCGGACAGCATCACACCCACGCGCGGGCTCATGATGCCTCCCGAAGCGCCGCGGCGATCACGGCCCGGCCGATCGGGGCGGCCAGCGCCCCGCCGGTGGCCGACAGCCGGTCGCCGCCGTTTTCCACCAAGACCGCCACCGCTACCTTCGGTGCCTTCGCTGGCGCGAACGCGATGTACCAGGCGTGCGGCGGGGTATTGCGAGGGTCGGTGCCGTGCTCGGCGGTCCCGGTCTTGGACGCAATCTGCACCCCCGGGATCGCCCCCTTCTGTTGCGTCACCTGTTCGGCACCCACCATCAGATCAGTCAGCCTAGCGGCGATCTGTTGCGACACCGCACGGCGCTGTTGTCTTGGGCTCGTGGTACTGAGATTGGCCAGGTCGGGCCCCTTGAGGGTATCGACCAGGTAGGGCTGCATCATTACCCCTTCGTTCGCGATGGTGGCGGCCACCAACGCGTTTTGCAACGGTGTCAGTGCGACATCCTTCTGCCCGATGCTGGACATGCCGAGCGCGGCCGCGTCCGGGATGGCGCCGATCGTGGACTCGGCCACCTGCAACGGGATGGGTCCGGGTGGGATGTCCAGCCCGAACGCGGTCGCGGCGCTGCGCAGCGCGTCGGCGCCGGTCTTGATGCCGAGCTGGAAGAAGGCGGTGTTGCAGGATCGGGCGAACGCCTCACGCAGCGATGCGGTCGCACCGCCTCCGCATGGGCTGGCGCCGAAGTTCTGCAAAGTTGCTGTGCTATCGGGCAATTGGATGCTGGGTTGAGCGGTCAGCTGATCGTCCTCGTTCGCGCCGGCCTGCAGTGCCGCGGCGGTGGTGATGACCTTGAACGTCGACCCCGGCGGATATGTCTCGGCGATCGCGCGATTCACCAAGGGTGTATTGGGGTTGTCGCGCAACCCTGCCCAGGCATGGGCCTGGTCGTCGACGTCGTGTGATGCCAGCAGGTTCGGGTCATACGACGGCGTGGAAATCATGGCCAGGATCTTGCCCGTCGACGGCTCCAGCGCCACCACCGCACCCTTACACGGGCCACCGCCGCAGCCCTGGGCCATCGCGTCCCAACCGGCTTGCTGCACTTGGGGATTGACCGTGGTGTCCACGTTGCCGCCGCGCGGATCGCGGCCGGTGAAGAAGTCGGCCAACCGGCGGCCGAACAGGCGCTCGTCGGAGCCGTTGAGCACCGAGTCCTCGGCGCGTTCCAGTCCGGCGCTGGAATACAGAAGCGAGTAGAAGCCGGTGATCGGCGCGTAGGTGAGTGGGTTCGGGTAGACCCGCAGGAAGCGGAACCGGCCGTTGGTGGACACCGAGTACGCCAGCAACTGGCCGCCGGCCGAGACCTGCCCGCGCTGGCGTGAGTATTCGTCGAGCAGCACCCGTTGGTTGCGCGGATCCGAGCGCAGCCCGTCGGCGGTGAACACCTGGGTCAGCGTGGCGTTGAGCAGCAGCAGCACGATCAGCACCATGATCGTGACCGACACGCGGCGCAGCGAGGTGTTCATACCCGCTCAATCACCTCCGTGCCGGCGGCGGCGATCGGAGTTTTCGGACGCGGCCGGGTCACGATCGGGCGGCGGGCGGCGTGCGAAATCCGCACCAGGATGGCCAGCAGCAGGTAGTTGGCCACCAGCGACGATCCGCCGTACGACATCCATGGCGTGGTCAACCCGGTCAGCGGGATCAACTTCGTGACGCCGCCGACGACGATGAACAACTGGATCGCCAGCGTGGAAGCCAGCCCGGCGGCGAGCAGCTTGCCGAAGCTGTCACGCACGGCGATCGCGGTGCGCAGGCCGCGAATGATCACGATCGTGTACAGCATCAGCACCCCGGCCAAGCCGACGAGACCGAGCTCTTCGCCCACTGCGGCGATGATGAAATCCGTTGACGCAGCGGGCACGGTGTTGGGTTGGCCGTTACCCAGGCCGGTGCCGAACACTCCGCCGGTGGCGAAGGAGAACAGCGACTGCACGATTTGATAGCCGCTGCCCTCCGGGTCGGCGAACGGGTCGAGCCAGGTCTGCACCCGGGTTTGAACGTGGGCGAATATGTAGTAAGCGACTACGCTGCCCGCGGCGAACAACGCCAACCCGATGACCACCCAGCTGAGCCGCTCGGTCGCGATGTACACCATCACCAGAAATGACGCGTAGAGCAAAAGCGAAGTGCCCAAGTCTTTTTCGAAGACCATGACACCGACGGAGATGATCCAGGCGGTCAGCAGCGGAGCCAGATCGCGGGGCCGCGGCAGGTTCATGCCGAGGACATGCTTGCCGGCGCTGGTGAACACGCCACGCTTGGCCACCAGAACCGCGGCGAAGAAGATCAGCAAAAGAATCTTGGAGAATTCCGCGGGCTGAATGGTAAAGCCCGGCACGCGAATCCAGATCTTCGCCCCGTTCTGCTCGGAAAACGTCCGGGGCAGGATCGCGGGTATGGCCAGCAGCACCAGCCCGGTCACACCGCACACGTACCCGTAGCGGGCCAAAATCCGGTGGTCGCGCAAGAAGATGACAACGAGCGAAAATCCAACGACGCCAAGCAGAGTCCACAGCATTTGCTGGTTGGCGCTCGGGCCGTGCGAGCCGCCGGACACCAGCGGACCCGCTGTTAGGTCGAGCCGGTGGATCATCACCAGGCCCAGCCCGTTGAGCAGCGCGACGACAGGCAGCAGAAGCGGGTCAGCGTAGGGCGCGAACCGCCGGATAGCCAGGTGGGCGCTCGCAAACAAGGCCAGATACGCAACGGTGTACTGAGCCAAATCCCAGCGCACCCCTTGCTCTTGGTTGGCCTCGACGATGATCAGCGCGACCGTGGTGATGACCGCGGCGAACCCGAGCAGGAGTAGTTCGGCATTGCGGCGGTTGGGCAGGGGCGGGGTCACGGCGACCACCGGTTGGGGTTGTGTGCTCATGCCGCCGCCCGGCAGTTGACGCCCGGCTGGGGCGGTGGCGGGGGCAGCGCCGTCACGGTCGGGCTGGGTGGTGGCGCCGGCGCAGGCGGCCCTTCGGGCGGCGGCGAGGCTTCGGGCGGCGGCGGGGCTTCGGGCGGCGCCGCATCGGGTGATGCGGGCGGTGGGGGAGGTCCGGACGGATTGGGCGGATTAGGCGGATTGGGCGCCGGATTCTGCGGATTCGGGGAGGGGTTCGATGGCGGCGGATTGGGGATAGAAGGCCTGGGCGTGGGCGTCGGAGCTGGAGCACGCGGGGCACAGACCGGCAGCAGCGAATCGCGCGCCAATTGCTGGATCTGCCCGATGGCATTGTCCAGGTTGCCGGTCGGCAGACCGGCGATGACCTGGGCGCGTTCCGACTGCCTTAGGTCGTTGACTGCGAACGGCCGGCAGTCCAGGTGGTCGTGGGATTGGCCAAAGCTAATCAGCGAGAGCTCATTTCGGCCGTTGAGGCAGCCGAGCAGATAGGGCTGATGGAGGGTATAACCGAGGACGGAGCCCTGGACGCCGCGCATGATCGCGACGGTGCCGGCATGCTCACTGACGTAGTAGTTACTGCGGATCATGGCCCGGCCGACGGCCACACCAGCAAGCACGAGCAGAACCAAGAGCACCGCCGCGATTAAGATGCGCCGCCTCGACAGCGCTCGTCGGGGCGGCGCTTCTGGTTCCGGCGCAACACGTTGGGGAGTATCTCGGCGCGCATTGATGGCAGATGCACGACCGGCGGCGGTGTTGGGCGGGGCGAGCTGATCGTCATAGCCGGACACGGCGCCGGCGAGTATTGGCTGAGTTTGGCCGTAGTCGACGTCGACGACGTCGGCCACCACCACCGTGACGTTGTCGGGCCCGCCGCCGCGTAACGCCAATTCGATGAGGCGGTCGGCACTTTCGGCAACGTCGGGTATCTGCAGCGCTTCCTGGATGGTCTCCTGGCTGACCGGATCGGACAAGCCGTCCGAGCACAGCAGGTAGCGGTCGCCGGCCCGGGCCTCGCGCATGATCAGCGTGGGCTCGACCTCGTGGCCGGTGAGCGCGCGCATGATCAGCGAGCGCTGCGGATGGCTGTGGGCTTCTTCGGCGGTGATGCGGCCCTCGTCGACCAGCGTCTGGACGAACGTGTCGTCCTTGGTGATCTGAGTGAGCTCACCGTCGCGCAGTAGATAGCCGCGCGAGTCGCCGATGTGCACCAAGCCAAGTCGATTGCCCGCGAACAGGATTGCGGTCAACGTGGTACCCATGCCGTCGAGCTCGGGATCAAGTTCGACGTGGGCGGCGATCGCCGCGTTGCCCTCGCGGACGGCGGCGTCGAGCTTGCTCAGCAGGTCGCCGCCGGGTTCGTCGTCGTCGAGGTGGGCCAGTGCGGCGATGACCAGCTGCGACGCGACTTCGCCGGCCGCGTGCCCGCCCATCCCGTCGGCGAGCGCCAGCAGCCGCGCGCCCGCATAGACCGAGTCTTCGTTGTTGGCACGTACCAGACCTCGGTCGCTGCGAGCGGCGTAGCGAAGGACCAGCGTCACGGGCGCAACTCGATCACCGTCTTGCCGATCCGAACCGGCGTGCCCATCGGAACCCGTACCGCCGTCGTCACCTTCGCCCTATCAAGATATGTGCCGTTGGTCGATCCTAGGTCCTCGACATACCAGTCCGAACCGCGTGGCGACAGCCTGGCGTGCCGCGTCGAGGCGTAGTCGTCGGTGAGCACCAGCGTGGAGTCGTCGGCGCGGCCGATGAGGACGGGTTGGCTACCGAGCGTGATGCGCGTGCCGGCTAGGGCTCCGTCCGTCACCACCAGGTGACGCACGGTGTTTCGGGCCTGGCGATTCGGCCGCAGCGAGCCGCGGAGGGTCAGGCCGCGGCGGACCATCACCGCACCAGTGGGCGCATATATATCGGTGCGCAAGATGCGCAGCACGGACCAAATGAACACCCACAGCAGCAACAGGAACCCGGCACGCGACAGCTGCAGCACTATACCCTGCATCTGGCGGCCCCTCCATCCTCGTCCCGTTCTCGTCGCGGCCACGGCACAGGATGAAATCGGTTGCCCGCGGCAACGTCACGATACTTCGACGGTGATCCGACCGAGGGCGAAGCCGACAGCTTCCCCCGGCCTGACCTCAGTGAACGCGGACGACGATCTCGGAGTGCCCGAGCCGGATGACGTCGCCGTCGGCCAGCTGCCATTCCTGAACGGGCGCGTTGTTCACCGTGGTGCCGTTGGTCGAGTTCAGGTCGGACAGCAGTGCCACCTGACCGTCCCACCGGATCTCGAGGTGGCGCCGTGACACACCGGTGTCGGGCAGCCGGAATTGGGCATCCTGGCCGCGACCGATGATGTTTGCGCCTTCGCGCAATTGGTAGGTGCGGCCGCTGCCGTCGTCGAGCTGCAGGGTGACGGTTTGCGCGCCGGTGGCGCCGTAGTCGGGCTGGCCGTAATCAGGCTGGGCGTAACCGCCGGCGTAGCCACCCTGGGCGTAGTCGTAGTCCCCACCGGGAGGGGGCTCGGCGTAACCGGCGCCGCCGGCGGGACCGCCCTCGTAGCGGCCGTAGTCGGGCTGGCCGTAGTCGGGCTGGCCGTAGTCGGGCCGACCGTATGATTGGCCGCCGTAGCCCTGCTGCTCGTAGTCGCCGTAACCGGGTCGCGGCTCCGGACGGCCATAACCGCCGCCCTCGTGGCGTCCGGGCGGCGGAGCGCCGCGGCCGTAGTCGCCGTAGTCGTAGCCCTGCTGCTGGCCGTAGCCGCCGGGGCCCTGCCGGTAACCCTGGTCGTACCCGGGTGCCGGCGGCGGTCCGCCGGGCCCCGCGCCGTAGCCACCGCCGGCCGGCGGGCGCTGCTCATACGACGGCGGATAGCCCTGGTCGGGATAGCCGCCCTGATCCGGATAGTTCGGACGCGGCCGGTAGGACGGCTCGGACTGAGGCGGGTACCCGCCCTGTTCGCCGCCGGGGTAGCCGCCTTGTTCCGGATAGCCGCCGCGCGGTTCCGGCGGCGGGCCGCCGCGCGGATCCTCTGGCGGACGGCCGTAGCGGTCGTCGTAATATTCGTCGGCGGGCCGCCCCGGTCCCTCTCCGCCGCGATAACTGGGGTTGTCGGTCATCGGTACTCCTGATTCGTTGAGCGCCTGATATTGCTGTGGTGGGGCGGGTCGTCGCGGCGTCGAGCGCGGCTGGACATCCGGATTCACTGCGCCGCGCGCGCGAAACTGTCCGGTGTGCAGCTTCTGCGACTGCTCGAACCTGACGACCACCTCACCATACGTTTGCCATTCCTGGTCCTGGATGAACCGCTCGAGATGCTTGGCAAAAGTATCTGACGTCAGGTCCGGATCGGCCATGGCCTTGTCGTAGTCGGGCTGGCTGAGCGTAATAATGTAGTCGTTGGGGGCAAGCTGGCGCCCTCCTTCGAGCGACAGGACGCCCTCTTCGGCCTCGCGCCGCAGCGCGGCCTCCACTTCCTGCGGCACGATGGCGCCGCCGAACACCCGCGCAAAGACGTCGCCGACGGTGACCTCGAGCTTGCGCTCGATGCGCTGCACGATGCCCATATCACCGCCCGTCCTTTACGCGTCGTTCTACGTGTCGTTCCTGGCCCCGTGGCGTGCTCGCTCGCGTGTCGCCCGCATGTCATCCGCGTGTCGCGCCGCCACTTCGTTCAACTGCATGGTATCGGGCCGAAGAAGCGCAGTGGCACCGTGCCAACTCTGAGAATCACATCAACCCAGGTCACAACGATAATCGCAGGCATTGAACCGGTGGCTAGAACGGCTCATTAGCGAGCTTGCGCGGTTGGGAGTGGTGCCCGGTAGCGTGGTAGCATCCACCGGTTGTTTCGGGGCGAGTGGCGGAATGGCAGACGCGCTGGCTTCAGGTGCCAGTGTCCTTCGGGACGTGGGGGTTCAAGTCCCCCTTCGCCCACACCGAACCTAGTGAAACGTTTCGCCTCGCCCCTTCAGCGCGGCCGGCGGTATATTTACGCTGGCAACAATATGAAGGGCGGTCAGCAGATGGCCCAGAAAGTCACAGTCGCATTCGTCGATGATCTCGACGGAAAGCCCGCCGCGGAAACCGTGACATTCGCGTTGGACGGTGTCCGCTACGAGATCGATCTCTCGTCAAAGAACGCCAAGAAAATCCGCGGCGACCTGAAGCCATGGATCGATGCCGGTCGGCGGACCGGGGAAGCTCGCCGACGCCGCAGTGGTCGTGCGGGCAGGTCGCGGGGTGATCAAAATGAGCTCGCCGCCGTGCGCGAATGGGCCCGGCGAAGCGGTTACAAGATCGGTCACCGGGGCAGGATTCCCGCCGACGTGGTTAACGCTTACCGGACCGCACGATAAATCGAAGACGAAAATCCCGCGCCCGCCGTCCGCGAGGACGCGAGGACGCGAAAGGCATTCTGCGTCATACTTTTGAGCATGCCGATAAAGCCGCCGCCACCGCCACCCATACCGCCCTGCCAGCACCTGGATGAGGTCGTCGAGGCGCTCGCATCCGTTATTGACTGGTCGATCGCCACGTCGAGCCGGCTCGGCTATTTCGCCGCGCTATACAAGCGGATAACGATCGCCGTCGGCACCGCACTCAACCAGGGCGCGTTTGATGACGGACCGCGGATGGAGCGCTTCGACGTCGCATTCGCCAGCCGCTACCTCGACGCGCTGAACGGATACTTTCACCCGGAAAAATTCCGCAAGCCAACATCATCGTGGCGGGTGACTTTCGAGGCGGCAGGCCGCGAGGAACCGATCATTGTGCAACACATGCTCGGCGGGGTGAACGCACACATCGTTCTCGACCTCGGAATCGTCGCAGCAACGATCAATCCCGGGCCGCGGTTGCCGACCCTGAAGGACGACTTCTATCGGATCAACGCCGTCCTGGCCAGCCAGGTAAACGGTGTTGTCGCCAGCATCGGACAGTTGTCGCCTGCGCTGGCCGACCTCTACGCCGTACTGATGGAGCACGAAATACTGCTGATCAACGAGGCGGTCAAGCAATTTCGCGACAGCGCGTGGCGGTTCGCCGTGGTCCTGGCCCTCGAGCCCGGTTTTGCGCGGCCCGCCACGATCTGGGCGCGGGATCGCCACGTGGCAGAGCGAGGAGAACTGATGTATGACCCACCCGGGCTGGTCGGATTGATCGACTCAATCGTCGAGGCGATCGCCGCCCGGGAGAGCCGGGACATCGCGAGAAATATCGAGGTGCTCGACAAAATCACGTCGGCGCCGGCGCCGATCAAGCTGACCATGTGACGCTGCGCTGAGCGGCGCACCAACTTGACCGGCGTGGTCGGTATACGCACGGTGAATGGTAAATAAAGTGGCGGGTTCCCACCGCGCACCACGATATTTTCCTAATCAATCAACTCGCCGAAAAGCGACGCGAATTGCGCGAACCGATAAACGTGCTACCACCCCTTCCCCTAGGGTCGGCACCGTAGTGAAACGCTGTACAAGGGGGAGTAATGGACCGACTGCCGATCATCTATATTCGCGGCTATGCCGGCTCGACGGCGGGCATCGACGCTCAAGTCGACGACCCATTCTATGGCTTCAATCACGGCGCGACTCACGTTCGCGTCGGTCGGGATGAACCGAAGTTCTACCAATTCGAGGGACCGCTGCTGCGGTTGATGATCGATCATGATTATCAGCTGCTGGTGCACGGAGACCAACGGGCGTTTCTGGAAAACAGCAGGCCGGGCGCCATCGCCGCAAACTCGATCTGGGTGTACCGCTTCTACGACCAGGCCGCCACCACCTTCGCCCAGCAGCCCGACCGCGGGCCGGTCGCAGGCGCGGTCAATGAGGTGGAACGCCGGGTGACGGCGAAGGGATTCAACATCGAGGATGCTGCGGACGGCCTGCTGGATTTGATCGAGTTGGTGCGCGAGAAGGTCAAGGGCGATGACAAGCGGGTCAACCTTGTCGCGCATTCGATGGGTGGCCTGGTCGCCCGCTGCATGATCCAAAAACGCGCGCGCCTCAAGAACAAGGACCCGAAAGAGCTCGTCGCCAAGTTCTTCACATACGGAACCCCGCACGGCGGCATCGTCTTCGAAAGCACGGTGCTCAACTGGTTCGAGGACGTCATCGGGCCGGCAGGCTCCGATATCTTCGCGCCAGACAACATGTTCGGCTACCTCGTGCCGGGGCATACGTATGGCGACGAGCCAGCAGACGATGACCACTGGGACCCCCAGTCGATCCCTGACGAGGCCTTCGACACAGACAACATCTTCTGCCTGATCGGCACCGATTCGAAGGACTACGGGGTATCACGCAAGGTTGTCGGCCCCAAGAGCGACGGGCTCGTGCGCATCGAAGACGCCTACGTCCGCGACGCTCATCGCGCTTTCGTCTACAAGGCGCATTCGGGTCCGTATGGCGAAGTCAATTCCGAGGAGGGATATCAGAACCTGCGACGGTTCCTCTTCGGGCGCTGGAAGGTGCAAGTCGATCTCGCCGACCTGCCCAGGTATCCGATCGACGAGGAAAATCGAGACGGCGATTCGCCGATCTGGCAGCTCGAGATGCGGTTGGCGGTCCGCGGGCTCTCGGTGGTTCTCAGCGAGCAGCGGTCCGACCAACAGAGTCCGATTCAGCTCAACGATGAACTGAAACGACTGCACGACAGTCCTGACCATCCCGTGCCATTGCTCACGACGTTCCTGCTCGACCTGACGACCCCGGTGCGGGATGTGCTGACGGTGGAGGAGGAAGTCGTCGCCAGGCACAGCGGGGTCAGCAGATACGCCCTGACCCTGCGGGTGATAAAGCTCAACGAACGCAACAGCTTCTTTGACTTCAGTGAACATCTCGAACAGGTAGCCGACTGGGCGGATTCAGCCATATTCGACGTCGGGCCGGACGACTCGGGCCGGGGTTTGCGTGCCTGGGCCAAGTGGAACTCTGAAATTCCCGGAGCGGTTGAGGATTTCGAACCGGCGAAGACTCAGCAGCCGTGCACAGTCACGTCGCTGCCAGACGGGTCGTGGCAATTCGAGCTAGAGTTCCCGGATGCTGCGAAGTCACTGGCCGTACTGGGAAAGCAGGCCAAGCTGCGAATCACGATCAGCGACCGCGCGAAGGCGCGTTGAGCCAAGCCGCAAGCCGGCGGAGCCGGTCGATCCCGGACCGACAGTCGGTCAGTCGAAGAAGATAGGGGATGTCACCGGACCGGGGCTGACGGACCGGTTCGGCATGGCCGCAACGGATTTGGGCGTGATGGCACGCACCCCGTCGGGTCGCATACTGGCGATATTCGGGGACACATTCCGCGGACCGCGAGTCGGTGCCGGTGATTGGCGCGCACCGGTCGGCTTGTTCTCCGACACCAAGAAGCTGGACGACGGCATTGTCTGGAGTCAGCCGGCCGGCGGCGTTCCCGGTTATGCGGCTCAGCTGTGGGACTACCAGCACGACAATCCGATGTTCTCCACCGTCCTGCCGTCTGACGTCATCACCGTCGGCGACACGATGTATGTGCACGTGATCGTGAACAAGGGTCTCGGCAACGTTGTCTGGACGGAAATCTGGAAATCGACCGACGACGGTCGCACCTGGCAGCACACCGGCGCGAAATTCGATGCGCGGCTTCACAATGGGCTCGCGCAGTTGTGGACCTGGGACGTGTGCGAAGACGGGTGGGTTTATGTGATGTCCACCGGCTTCCAGCGCGACAAGCCCGTAATCCTGCGGCGGGTGCCCCGCGACGAGATCGCGGACCCGAGAGCCTACGTGGGTTGGGGTGTCAAGGACAACGTATGGGCGTGGGGGAACGAACCGACGCCGGTGCTCGAGGCAGCGGGTGCGCACGGCAAATTCGGAGAATCGTGCCTGCGGCGCATCCAGGGCCAGTGGGTGCTCGTCGCCTTCGACACGTCCGACGTCGAGGGATACGACATTGGCGTGCGGGTGTTCACCAACATCACGGACAACCTCTGCGCGGTGCCCAAGAGCACACCGATCCGCGGGACCGGTTGGGGGCACGAGGGCGACGACGCGGTCGCGCAGCTTTACGGGCCGTCGATCGTCCCCGGCTCGACGCTAGACCGCGGATTCCACATCCTGCTGAGCCAGTGGAAGACCGAGGGGCCCGATGCCGGCTGGCCGTACCGGGTGATGCAGTTCAAGATCCCGGTGTCGCGCCGTCAAGCGGCAGCCCGCGCTGGGTGCTAACTACTTTCCAGCCAGTCCACGAGGTCGTCGCTGATCGGATCGCGGAT
This sequence comes from Mycobacterium sp., assembly GCF_035640695.1. Lineage (GTDB taxonomy): Bacteria > Actinomycetota > Actinomycetes > Mycobacteriales > Mycobacteriaceae > Mycobacterium. The sequence goes on along the minus strand of NZ_DASQVQ010000147.1, from coordinate 18,861 downwards.
GGCGTCGAACTCGTTGTGCTTGTCCAGGAACGCCGCGACCATCGGGCAGACCGCGACGACGCGCAGCCCCTCATCCCTGGTCGCCTTGAGTGCCTCATCCACGAGAATGCTTGCGAGGCCGCGGCCCGCATATTCATCGGCCACTTCGGTATGCAGAAACACGCGCTGCTGCGCGCGATCGACGAACTTCACCAGCCCCACCGTCTCGCCGTTCACCGCGATCTCGAATTTGTCCTGGCCCCGAGTAACCGTCGTCGGGGCACCGGTCTTGTCCGTCGTCATTGTGAAGCCTTTCTGCTGGCGGCTCTGCGCGGCCGCAGCGGGGTCGTGGGCAGGGGCGGGGCCGGCAGCCGGGCGGGCGAGCCGACGTATCCGTCGACGCTGCCGAACCGCTCGTCGTGCGACTCCCACAGCCGGCGGTACTGAACGATCTCGTCGTGGCTGCGGCCGACGAAGTTCCACCACATCACCAACTGCTCATCGAACGGTGCGCCGCCAAGCACCAGCGCCCGCGCGGGCTCGTCGCCATTGTTGCGCATCGTGACCGAGCGGTGGCCGGTTCCCTGGCAGGCGAGGTCGCCGACGTCGAGCCGAGCTCCGGCCACTTCGATCCGACCGCGATCGAGCAGCACGCCATGTTCGTACGCCGGATCCAAATCGAGCGTGATGCCGGTCCCGGCGTCCAGATCGATCTGGGCGCCCAGCAGCGGCGTGAACGTGCGCACCGGCGACCGTCCGCCGGCCAGCTCGCCGAGAAATACCCGCAACGTGGCGCCGTTAGCCGAAACAGGTTGGGGCAGATAATTATCAAAGCGGCGGGCGGTATCGCGGTCGGCGTCGGGCAGAGCTACCCAAAGCTGTACGCCGTGTAACACGGTGGTGTTGTGGGTGGAGACCTCGGAGTGGCAGATACCCGCCCCTGCGGTCATCAGGTTCAGCTCGCCCGGGTGCACCAGGGCATGCACGCCGTTGCTGTCGCGATGTTCGACCTCGCCGCTGAAAAGCCAACTGATCGTCTGCAATCCGGTGTGCGGGTGGGGCGCCACAGCCATGCCGTGCGACTCGCGCACATGGTGCGGTCCGTAGTGGTCGGCGAAACACCACGCGCCGACAAGGGAACGCTGTCGCTGAGGCAGCGTGCGCCGCACGCGGATCGCACGCGGGCCGCCCAGCGGAACTTCACGCGGATGCAGCACCTCGACGCTTGCGCCCGGTGATGGTGCGCAAGCCAGTTCCGGTGGGGCGGGGTCGAGGTTGCTCATGGTCTGGGCCGACGGAAAGGGGCCGGTTGGTTCTGCATCGCCAGTCCAGTATCGGCCATGCCACGGAGGGGCCCCGGCCCGCCCCGATCCCAGCCGGCCCGGCCGAAAACCGCCAGGTCCCGTGTTGCCGTATCGCTGCTACGTTTATGAATAGAAACCCAACCCCGGCTGGACCGGTGCCCAGGGCATGTGGGCGGGGGTCATCATTCCCGTCGAGCCCGCGTACGTGGTGAACCGGACGCACAACCCGGCCTCGGTTTCGAGCGGTGGTGTGGAACCAATCATGGCGACACGCAACGGCACCGAGGGCGTAGTTCGGTCGGGGCCACCGCGGCGGTCAACGCCGACGTGGCGCAGGCCACAGCTTCTCAGTAAACTCTAAAATTCGGAACGTATGCATTCTTAACCAAGGCCACTACCAGCTGGTATGCGCTAATTTTGGGGTCGTGGGCCGGATCACCGCCGACCTGGGGCAAACTTTCTAGCGAATATCGGCTTTAACGGCGTAGCGTTGATGGCGTGCAGAATCGCAAGGCGCACAGGCTAATCCGGCGGAAGGCACGGCGGGGGAGCCGGCGGACCGAGCGCCTAGTTAGGGTTGGCTAAGTTGGCATGTCAGGCGTTGTTTGTCATATCGTTTTCTGCACTTGTCGCGACTGGGAAAAGCGCATCGTTCAACGAGGCACGGTGCGCTCCCTTCGCGGGGTTCCGAGGGGCCGAGCCCGCTACCTACGGGGGCGCGGAACCATCGGCAGGTGGAGGAGCTTTCGCGAAGGGTTAGGTAAGAATGGCACCGAGTAGCGTCGGGCTGTACAACCCCGCGTTCGAGCACGATTCGTGCGGCGTTGCCATGGTGGTCGACATGCACGGCCGCCGCAGCCGCGACATCGTCGACAAGGCCATCACCGCCCTGCTGAACCTCGAGCATCGCGGCGCCCAGGGAGCCGAGCCGCACACCGGTGACGGCGCGGGCATCCTCCTTCAAGTGCCGGACGAATTCCTACGCGCTGTGGTGGATTTCGACCTCCCCGAGCCGGGAAGCTACGCGACCGGCATGGCGTTCTTGCCGCAGTCGTCCAAGGATGCGGCGGCCGCGTGCGAGGCCGTGGAGAAGATCGTCGAGGCCGAGGGCCTGCAGGTGCTCGGTTGGCGGCACATCCCCACCGACGAGTCGTCGCTCGGCGCCCTGGCGCGCGACGCGATGCCGACCTTTCGTCAGGTGTTCATCGGCGGCGCGTCCGGCATGCAACTGGAGCGGCGCGCCTACGTGGTGCGCAAGCGCGCCGAGCACGAACTCGGCACCAAGGGCCCCGGCCAGGACGGCCCGGGACGCGAAACCGTATACTTCCCAAGTCTTTCCGGCCAGACCTTCATCTACAAGGGCATGCTGACCACGCCGCAGCTGAAGGCGTTCTACCTTGACTTGCAAGACGACCGGCTGAAGAGCGCGCTGGGCATCGTACACTCCCGGTTCTCCACCAACACCTTCCCGTCGTGGCCGCTGGCGCATCCGTTTCGCCGGATCGCCCACAACGGCGAGATCAACACCGTCACCGGCAATGAGAACTGGATGCGCGCGCGCGAGGCGCTGATCCGCACCGACATATTCGGTTCCGAGCAGGACGTCGAGAAGCTCTTTCCGATCTGCACGCCGGGCGCCTCCGACACCGCCCGGTTCGACGAGGTGCTCGAGCTGCTGCACCTGGGTGGGCGCAGCCTCGCGCACGCGGTGCTGATGATGATCCCCGAGGCATGGGAACGCCACGAGTCGATGGACCCCGCGCGGCGGGCGTTCTATCGGTACCACTCGTCGTTGATGGAGCCGTGGGACGGCCCGGCGTCGATGACGTTCACCGACGGCACCGTGGTCGGCGCCGTGCTGGACCGCAACGGCCTGCGGCCGTCCCGGATCTGGGTGACGAGTGACGGCCTGGTCGTGATGGCGTCGGAAGCCGGTGTGCTCGAATTGGATCCGTCCACGGTGGTCAAGCGGATGCGGCTGCAGCCCGGACGCATGTTCCTGGTCGACACGGCGCAGGGCCGCATCGTTTCCGACGAGGAGATCAAGGCCGAACTGGCCGCCGAACGGCCCTACCAGGAATGGCTCGACGAGGGGCTGATTCATCTCGACGAGCTGCCGCAGGGTCCGTACGTCCGGATGCCGCATCACCGGATCGTGTTGCGCCAGCAGCTCTTCGGCTACACCTACGAAGAGCTGAACCTGTTGGTCGCCCCGATGGTGCGCAACGGCGCCGAGCCGATCGGGTCGATGGGCACCGATACCCCGGTCGCGGTGCTGTCGCAGCGGCCGCGGATGCTCTACGACTACTTCCAGCAGCTGTTCGCGCAGGTGACCAATCCGCCGCTGGACGCGATCCGGGAAGAGGTGGTGACCAGCCTGCAGGGCACCATCGGTCCCGAGGGGGACCTGCTCAACCCCGACGAGAACTCCTGTCGGCAAATCATCTTGCCGCAACCGATCCTGCGCAATCACGAGCTCGCGAAGCTGGTCAACCTCGACCCCGAGCAGGAGCTCGGCGGGCGTCGGCACGGCATGAGCACCAAGGTGATCCGCTGCCTGTATCCGGTGGCCGAGGGCGGCGCCGGGCTGCGCAAGGCGCTCGACGACGTCCGCGCGCAGGTGTCGGCCGCGATCGCCGAAGGTGCGCGGATCATCGTGTTGTCCGACCGCGAATCCGACGAGCGGCTCGCACCGATCCCGTCGCTGCTGTCGGTCGCGGCTGTCCATCACCACCTGGTCCGCGAACGCACCCGCACCTACGCCGGCGTGGTCGTCGAGTCTGGTGACGCCCGCGAGGTGCACCACATGGCCACGCTGATCGGGTTCGGCGCCGCGGCGATCAACCCGTACATGGCGTTCGAGTCGATCGAGGACATGATCGACCGCGGCGTGATCAAGGACCTGGATCGCGAGAAGGCCAAGGCCAACTACGTGAAGGCCGCCGGCAAGGGCGTATTGAAAGTGATGTCCAAGATGGGCATCTCGACGCTGGCGTCCTACACGGGCGCGCAGCTGTTCCAGGCGATCGGCATGTCGCAGCAGCTGCTCGACGAGTACTTCACCGGGCTGACCTGCCCGACCGGCGGCATCGATCTGACCGACATCGCCGACGATGTCGCCGCCCGGCACGGGCTGGCCTACCTCGACCGACCCGAGGAGTGGGCGCACCGGGAGCTGGAGGTCGGCGGCGAGTACCAGTGGCGCCGCGAGGGTGAGTACCACCTGTTCAACCCCGACACCGTCTTCAAGCTGCAGCACTCCACCCGCACCGGGCAGTACAAGATCTTCAAGGAGTACACGAGGCTCGTCGACGACCAGAGTGAGCGGATGGCATCGCTGCGCGGCCTGCTGAAGTTCAAAGAGGACGTGCGGCCGCCGGTGCCGATCGAAGAGGTCGAGTCGGCCGGCGAGATCGTCAAGCGCTTTGCTACCGGCGCGATGAGCTACGGCTCGATCTCCGCCGAGGCGCACGAGACGCTGGCGATCGCGATGAATCGCCTTGGCGGCCGGTCGAACTGCGGCGAGGGCGGCGAGGATGTCCGCCGCTTCGAGCGTGACCCCGGCGGCGACTGGCGCCGCAGCGCGATCAAGCAGGTGGCGTCGGCGCGCTTCGGCGTCACCAGCCATTACCTGACCAACTGCACCGACCTGCAGATCAAGATGGCCCAGGGCGCGAAACCGGGTGAGGGCGGCCAGCTTCCGGGTGGCAAGGTGTACCCGTGGATTGCCGACGTGCGGCACTCCACCCCCGGCGTCGGGCTGATTTCGCCGCCTCCGCACCACGACATCTACTCGATCGAAGACCTCAAGCAGCTGATCTACGACCTGAAGAATGCGAACCCCCAGGCGCGAGTGCACGTCAAGCTGGTCTCCGAGGTCGGGGTCGGCACGGTCGCCGCGGGCGTCTCCAAGGCGCACGCCGACGTGGTGCTGATCTCCGGGCACGACGGCGGCACCGGCGCCACCCCGCTGACGTCGATGAAGCATGCCGGCGCGCCGTGGGAGCTCGGTCTGGCCGAGACTCAGCAGACGTTGTTGCTCAACGGATTGCGTGACCGAATCGTCGTGCAGGTGGACGGCCAGCTCAAGACGGGTCGCGACGTGGTGATCGCTGCGCTGCTCGGCGCAGAGGAATTCGGCTTCTCCACCGCGCCGTTGGTGGTGTCGGGATGCATCATGATGCGGGTGTGTCATCTGGACACCTGCCCGGTCGGCGTGGCCACCCAGAACCCGGTGTTGCGCGAGCGGTTCACCGGCAAGCCCGAGTTCGTCGAGAACTTCTTCATGTTCGTTGCCGAGGAAGTTCGGGAAGTGATGGCACGGTTAGGGTTCCGCACGGTCAACGAGATGGTGGGCCGCGTCGACGCGCTCGATACAACGGTGGCCGCCGAGCACTGGAAGGCGCGCAAGCTTGACCTGTCGCCGGTGCTGTACGAACCGGAGTCGGCGTTCATGAACCAGGACCTGTATTGCAGCTCACGCCAGGATCACGGCCTGGAGAAGGCGCTCGATCAGCAGCTGATCGTGATGAGCCGCGAGGCGCTCGACGACCAGACGCCGGTGAAGTTCTCCACCAAAATCACCAACGTCAACCGCACCGTCGGGACGATGCTCGGCCACGAGCTGACCAAAGCCTATGGCGGGCAAGGCCTTCCCGATGACACTATCGACATCACGTTCGACGGCTCGGCCGGCAACAGCTTCGGCGCGTTCGTGCCGAAGGGCATCACGCTGCGGGTGTACGGCGACGCCAACGACTACGTCGGCAAGGGGTTGTCCGGCGGCCGGATCGTGGTGCGGCCGGCCCGCAACGCCCCCGAGGACTTCGTCGCCGAGGAGAACATCATCGGCGGCAACGTGATCCTGTTCGGCGCCACCAGCGGTGAGGCGTTTCTGCGCGGTGTGGTGGGGGAGCGCTTCGCGGTGCGCAACTCCGGTGCGCACGCCGTCGTCGAGGGTGTCGGCGACCACGGCTGTGAGTACATGACCGGTGGCAAGGTCGTCGTGCTCGGGTCCACGGGCCGCAACTTCGCGGCGGGCATGTCCGGTGGCGTGGCCTACGTCTACGATCCCGACGGCGTATTCCCCGACCACCTCAACACCGAGATGGTCGAGCTCGAGGAGCTCGACGGCGGCGACCTGGAATGGCTGCACCGCATGCTCACCAAGCACCTCGACGCCACCGACTCGGTGCCGGCGCGGCGCATCCTCGCCGACTGGCCGCACCGGCAGCGGCAGTTCGTCAAGGTGATGCCGCGCGACTACAAGCGAGTGCTGCAGGCAATGGCCGAGGCCGAGCAGAACGGCACCGATGTGAGCCAAGCGATAATGGCGGCTGCGCATGGCTGATCCGGCAGGCTTCCTCAAGTACACCAAGCGCGAGACACCGGCCCGGCGGCCGGTCCCGCTGCGGTTGCGCGACTGGAAAGAGGTCTACGAGGACTTCGACCACGGCCGGTTGCGGGTGCAGGCCGCTCGCTGCATGGACTGCGGTATCCCGTTCTGCCACAACGGCTGTCCGCTGGGCAACCTGATCCCGGAATGGAACGACCTGGTCCGCACCGACCGGTGGTGGGATGCCATCGAGCGGTTGCACGCGACCAACAACTTCCCGGAATTCACCGGGCGGCTTTGCCCGGCGCCGTGTGAGGGCTCGTGCGTGCTCGGCATCAACCAGGATCCGGTCACGATCAAGCAGATCGAGGTCGACATCATCGACAACGCCTTCGCGCGGGGCTGGGTCAAGCCGCTGCCGCCGCACAGGCTGACTGGCAAGACCGTCGCGGTCGTCGGGTCCGGTCCAGCGGGACTGGCCGCCGCGCAGCAACTCACCCGCGCCGGACACACGGTCACGGTGTTCGAGCGGGACGACCGTATCGGCGGTCTGCTGCGTTACGGCATTCCCGAATTCAAGATGGAAAAGCGTCACGTGGACCGGCGGCTGGCGCAGATGGAGGCCGAGGGCACCGTCTTCCGCCCCGGTGTGAATGTCGGCGTCGACATCACGGCCGAACAGTTGCGCGCCGAATTCGATGCGGTAGTGCTGGCCGGCGGCGCGACCGCGTGGCGCGAACTGCCGATCCCGGGCCGCGACCTCGACGGCATCCATCAGGCGATGGAGTACCTGCCCTGGGCGAACCGGGTGCAGCAGGGTGACCCGGTGCTGGGCGAGGACGGCGAGCCGCCGATCACCGCGAAGGGCAAGAAAGTCGTCATCATCGGCGGCGGCGACACCGGCGCCGACTGCCTGGGCACCGTGCACCGGCAGGGCGCGATCAGCGTGCACCAGTTCGAGATCATGCCTCGTCCGCCGGACACTCGCGCCGAATCGACCCCATGGCCGGTCTATCCGCTGATGTTCCGGGTGTCCGGTGCGCACGAGGAGGGCGGCGAACGCGTCTACTCGGTCAACACCGAGGAGTTCATCGGCCACGATGGCCGGGTCGCCGGGCTACGCGGGCACGAAGTCAAGATGGACGGCGGCAGGTTCATCAAGGTCGCCGACACCGACTTCGAGCTGGAAGCCGACCTGGTGTTGCTGGCGATGGGCTTCGTCGGGCCCGAACGGGATGGCCTGCTGACCGATCTCGGCGTGGAATTCAATGAGCGCGGCGGCGTCGCCCGCGACGACGACTTCCAGACCTCGGTGCCGGGTGTCTTCGTGGCCGGCGACATGGGCCGAGGCCAGTCGCTGATTGTGTGGGCGATCGCCGAGGGCCGCGCGGCGGCCGCCGGCGTCGACGACTACCTGATGGGCGCCACGGCGCTGCCTGCCCCGATCAAGCCGACGGCGGTGCCGCAGCGCTAGGCGGCAGCGTTAGGCGGCGTCCGCCGCGGCGGATCGCGGTCAGACGGCGCGCCGATCGATCTTGCGCGAGCGTGGCAGAGGCGGCTTGTAGGATTCCCCCAAACCTTTCTGGCGAACTTTCGACACGCCGATTACGTGTTCTCGGCGTGGCTGCAAAAGTTTGCCCTAACCGTGGTGTTAAATATTCAGACCGGGGTGCTGCGGTGTAATGTAGGACCCCGCGATAACTAGCACCGAAAGATCTCGACGGCAGGAGTTTTCATTGTGTACCGCACCCCGCTCAGCAGGTCGCGGGTAGGGCGAATCGCCTGGTCATTGTTTCGGCACCCAGCGAAGAGCCACGAGTTTCCCGCCAAAGACGAACGCCTGATCACCCCGGGCGAGCTGCTCCGATTCGGCTTCTAGGCCGGCTCCGAGGCTCCCGGCGCACCGGCGCGGCCAGGTTTGGCACGCGGTAGCGGCGCCGCGACCGGAAGGTTTGCTGACCGTTACCAAACCGTTATCTTCTGGCTAATCCGTTGGCCGCGCAACCCAGCGGGAGTCAGCCGTCCAGAAGCCCCGAGCGCCTGATTTCATCGGCCAGCGGCTCGAGCACCGCCGGATCGTACGGCGGCGGCAGGTACACGATCGCGAGGTCCAGCCCCTCCTTGCCGAGCGCGGCCGCGTCCTCGACCACCTGACCGTAATTGCGGTCGGGGCTCAACCGCACATGCGCCGACAGCATGATCTCTTTCGGGTCGCGCCCGATGTCCGCGCAATGCGCGGCGAGCACGTCGCGCTTGCGGGCGAACTCCTCGGGCGGACCGCCGACATAGTTCCAATGCTGGGCGTAGCGGGCGGTGATCCGCAGAGTGCGCTTCTCGCCGCTGCCGCCGATGCAGATCGGTGGGTGGGGCCGTTGCGGCCCCTTCGGCTCATTGCGCGCGGCCTGGAGGTGATAGAACTTGCCGTCGAAGTCGGTCGTCTCCTGACTCAGCAGACCGATCAGCACCTGGCAGGCTTCCTCGAAGCGATCGAGACGCTCCCTGATGCTGCCCAATTCGATCCCGTACGCGCCGGACTCCTCTTCGTTCCAGCCGGCGCCGATGCCCAACTCCAGCCGGCCGTTGGAGATGATGTCCAGCGCCGCGGCCATGTTGGCCAGCACCGCGGGATGGCGGTAGTGAATGCCCGTGACGAGCGTGCCCATCCGGAGCCGCTTGGTCGCCTGCGCTAGCGCGGTCAGCGTGATCCAGCCCTCCAGGCATGGACCGGAGGAGTCGGAGAAGATCGGATAGAAGTGGTCGAATGTCCAACCGGACTCATAGACGTCGATGTCGTCTGCGGCCCGCCAGACCGCGAGCATTTCTGGCCACTTGGTGTTTTGCGGTGAAGTTTTGAACGCGAATCGCACGTGGTCAACACTAGGGCAATTTTCTGTGTGCGCGCTGGGTGCAGACTGGGGCCATGGATCCGGTAGCCGCGCTGCGTGAGATCGCCTACTACAAGGACAGGGCGCGCGAGGAGTCGCGCCGGGTGATGGCATACCGCAACGCGGCCGATGTGGTGGAGGCGCTCGACGAGGCAGAGCGGGAGCGCCACGGTCAGGCCAACAGCTGGCAGACACTGTCGGGCATCGGCCCTAAGACCGCCAAGGTGATCGCGCAGGCCTGGGCCGGCCGGATACCGGACGTGTTGGTCGAATTACGCGGGGCTGCAAAGGATTTGGGCGGGGGCGAGATACGTGCCGCGATGCGCGGCGACCTGCACTGCCACTCGAACTGGTCCGACGGGTCGGCGCCGATCGAGGAGATGATGCAAGCCGCGAAGGCGCTGGGCCACGAGTACTGCGCGCTGACCGATCATTCTCCGCGGCTGACGATCGCCAATGGCCTGTCGCCGGATCGACTGCGCGCGCAGCTCGATGTGATCGACGAGTTGCGGACGCAGTTCGCGCCGATGCGCATTCTCACCGGAATCGAGGTCGACATTCTCGAAGACGGCGGCCTCGACCAGGAGCCCGAACTGCTGGAGCGGCTGGACATCGTGGTGGCCAGCGTGCATTCCAAGCTGTCGATGGATGCGCCGTCGATGACGCGGCGGATGGTGCGCGCGGTTTCGGAGGGCGTCGTCGACGTGCTCGGGCACTGCACCGGCCGGCTGGTCGACGGCAACCGCGGCCTGCGGCCCGAGTCGAAGTTCGACGCCGAGAAGGTGTTCACGACATGCCGCGACCACGGCACGGCGGTAGAGATCAACTCGCGGCCCGAGCGCCGCGACCCGCCGCGGCGGCTGATCGACCTGGCACTAGACATCGGCTGTGCGTTTTCGATCGACACCGACGCACACGCGCCCGGCCAGCTCGAATTCCTGAGTTACGGGTGTCAGCGCGCGCTCGACGCCGGCGTACCGGCCGACCGCATCATCAACACCTGGCCGGCCGATCAGCTGCTGGCCTGGAGCCGCTCGGGCCGCTGAAACTTCTCCTTCGTCGAGTCAAGCTGGTCTGACGGGTGCAGCGTGGTGTCGAATTCGTCGGCCAGTTCCGGGTCGGCCTTCTCCACGGCCCGGGAGATCACCCGGGCGCCGACGCAGCGGGCCAACCCGGTCGCCGCGCCTTGCCGGTCGCCGAACTGCTCGGTCAGCACGTCCAGCACCGCGCGCAGTCCGTCGGCGAACACCGATGCCAGCCCGCTCGCCTTCGAGGACTCCGACAGCATCGCCGCGGACATCCATTCGCCGAGGTCGCCATTGAGCGCGTTCTGCCTGAGCACGTCGACCTGCTTGAGGAAGTCGACGGAGCGGGCAAAGGAGGTGCTGCACGCCTGCAGCACCAGGTCCTCCTTGGAGGTGAAGTGGTTGTAGAAGCCGCCGTGAGTGAACCCGGCGTCGGCCATCACCTCCGCGACACCGACGCTGTCCACGCCACGCCGGCCGAACAGTTTGATGGCGCTGTCGACAATCCTTTGCCGATTGAGCGCCGCCTGCTGCTTGGTAACCCGCATGAGCACACCTCCATTGCTGCCGAGGGTGTACCCGCACGGACGTGGAGTCATTCGATGGCGGCTAATTCAGTCCGGCAGCAGCGGCATCTCGAGCGGCGGACCGCGGCCGACCAGTGCTCCGCGGGTGATCGCTGAGTTGCCGTAGCGGCGGCGCACCCGGTCGACGGCATCGTCGACGGCCAACATATCCACCGGGGTGTCATCGAAGGGCAGCTCCAGCTGCTGGGCCCCGCTGCGGTCGATGTTTGCGACGGTGAAGCCGACCAGTGTCAGCCCACGCTCGGCGATCAGCGGCGTGGCGGCCGCGACGAGCTCGCGCGCGACGCCAAGGATCGGCTCGGTCGACGACGTCGCACGCGGCAATGTGTGCGAACGCGTTGCGCGTCCGAAATCGTCAAATCGCAAGCGCAGCACCACGGTTCGCCCGGTGCGCCCGGCTGTGCGCATGCGGCGGGTGATCCGGTCGACGAGGGTGACCACGGTCGCGTCGAGCTCGCCGGGTGACACGTGCCTGCGGCCCAGCGCGCGCTGGGCGCCGACCGAGCGTCGGCGATGGCCGGTCTGCACGCGCCGGGCGTCGATGTTGCGTGACAGACAGTACAACCGGTGCCCCATCGCCCTGCCAACCAGCGACGCCAGCATCGATTCGGAGAGCTCGGCGACATCGGCCACCGTTTCGACACCGTGGCTGTGCAGCTTCTCGGCGGTCACCGCACCCACGCCCCACAGCCGCCGCACCGGCAGCGGATGCAGAAACTCCAACTCTTGCTCCGGCGGGACAAGCAGCAGCCCGTCGGGCTTGGCGACCTGGCTGGCGACCTTGGCCAGGAACTTTGTGCGCGCGATTCCGACGGTGATCGGCAGGCCGACGCGCTCGCGAACGTCGCGGCGCAACCGCGCGGCGATCCGGATCGGCATGCCCGCCACCCGGCGCATCCCGGACACGTCCAGGAACGCCTCGTCCACCGACAGCGCCTCGACCACCGGCGTGGTGTCGTGAAACACGTCGAAAACGGCCTCGCTGGCGGCGCTGTAGGCCGACATTCGCGGCGGCACCACCACCGCATGCGGGCAGAGCTGACGGGCCTGACGGCCGCTCATCGCGGTCCGCACGCCGAAGGCCTTGGCCTGGTAGCTCGCCGCCAGCACGACGCCGGCGCCGACGATCACCGGCCGGCCGCGCAGCGACGGGTCGTCGCGCTGCTCGACCGACGCGTAGAACGAGTCGAGGTCAGCGTGCAGGATCGTCGCAACCCGGGATGTCGACACGAACATATGTTCGCATCCGGGTCCGACAACGAGCGCCGGGCTAGGTCGGGATTAGGTCGGGACTGCGCCGTAAATGGTGGTGAACCAGATGAAGGCCAGGGTGTCGACGACCTTTTCGTCGGCGATCGCCGGCGGCTCGGCGGCAAGCGCGGCGAACATCGCGCGCTCGTTCATCAGATTGAGCGCGACCGCGAGGTCTTCGGCGGGAAGGGTCTCGGGCGCGGCGCCGCGTTCGCGTTCCGCCCGGATCAACATGGCCGTGTGGTCGACCCATTTCTGCATGAACTTCGACCACACGCCGCGAAACTCGGCGTTGGCGGGCTTGGCCGCGGCGCCGGCCAGCGTGACCGCGCGGTGCTGGCCGAAGGTCTGGAAGAACGCGTTGATGCCTTCGCGGCATACGCGCAGCGGATCGCCGGACGCCAGCTTCCCGGCCAGCCCGTCGAAGGTCGCGTCGGCTTCGCACATCAAGCCGTCGAACAGCGTCAGCAGCACCGCGTCTTTGGACGGAAAATAGAAGTAAAACGTCGGCCGGGAGATGCCTGCGCCCTTGGCAAGATCATCGACGGAGATCTCGGCCAGCGGCCGGTGCGCCAGCAGCTGTTCGGCGGTCGTGAGGATCGCAAGCTCACGATCGTCACCCGACGGACGCGACGCACGGCGACTTCGCGGAGGATGGTCATGAGTCGGCAAGGCGGACGAGGTCACGCAGCCACCTTACCTCAATGTCGATTTTCTCGACAGGCTGTTGACTTGGTCGACATGGCGTTGATACGTTTACAGCATGACTGAATTTGTCGACGTCCTCATCGTGGGAGCCGGGATCTCCGGCATCAGCGCCGCGTGGCATGTGCAAGACCGGTGCCCGACGAAGAGTTACACGATTCTGGAGGCGCGCTCCGACCTCGGGGGCACCTGGGACCTGTTCCGGTACCCGGGTATCCGGTCCGACTCCGACATGTACACCCTCGGCTTCCGGTTTCGGCCCTGGCCCGGCGCGAAGGCCATCGCCGACGGACCGTCGATCCTTTCCTATCTGCACGAAACCGTCGCGGAGTACGGCGTCGACAAGCACATCCGGTTCCGGCACAAGGTGCTCAATGTCGACTGGTCGAGTGCCGAGAACCGTTGGACCGTGCACTTCGACCACGACGGCACGGAAGGCACCATCAAAGCCGGATTCGTGTTCGTCTGCAGCGGTTACTACAACTACGACCAGGGCTACTCGCCCGAGTTCCCCGGACAGGAAGACTTCACGGGCCCGATCATTCACCCGCAACACTGGCCCGAGGACCTCGACTACCAGGGCAAGAACATCGTCGTGATCGGCAGCGGCGCGACGTCGGTGACTCTGATTCCCGCGCTTGTCGATTCGGGTGCCGGCCATGTCACGATGCTGCAGCGCTCGCCGACCTACATCGTTTCCCAACCCGACGAGGACGTCGTCGCGGCAACGCTGAACCGGTGGCTGCCCCGGCGCGGGGCCTACGCGATGACCCGGTGGAAGAACATCTTTCTGCAGACGGCGTTTTACCAGCTGTGCCAGCGGTTGCCCGGGCAGATGCGCAATGTGTTGATGTTCGGTGTCAAGCGGCAGTTGCCCAAGGGCTTCGACGTTGACAAGCACTTCGGGCCGCGCTACCACCCGTGGGATCAGCGCCTGTGCGTGGTGCCCAACGGCGATCTGTTCCGCAGCATCCGTCACGGCCGCGCGGAGGTGGTGACCGACACCATCGAGCGGTTCACGCCGACCGGGATCAAGCTGTCTTCGGGCGCCGAGCTGCCGGCCGACATCATCGTCACCGCAACGGGTTTGAACCTGCAACTATTCGGCGGCGCCACAATCAGCCTCGATGGCAAGCGGGTCGACCTCAGTCAGGCGATGGCCTATAAGGGCATGATGCTCTCCGGTTTGCCGAACCACGTCTTCACCGTCGGCTACACGAACATCGGATGGACGCTGAAGGCGGACCTGGTTTCCGAGTTCGCCTGCCGGCTACTGAACTACATGGACGAGCAGGGCTACGACACCGTGGTGCCGCAGCATCCCGGCGACGCGGTCGAGGAGCGCCCGCTGCTCGACTTCACGCCCGGTTACGTGCTGCGCGCACTCGACCGCCTGCCGAAGCAGGGAGCGGTCAAGCCGTGGCGGCTGAACATGAACTACGCGTTGGACGTTCAGATGATCCGCCGTGGGAAGGTCGCCGACGACGGGCTGGTGTTTTCGCGCCACCGGGCGGCCGTGGCCGCCTAGCGACGGTCGGGCGTGGCCGCCTACCCACGGTCGGCCGCAGCGACGACGACAATGCCGTCGTCGTCGCTGTAGGCGATATCGCCCGGCACGAAAAGGATTCCGCCGAGCTCCACGACGACGTCGCGTTCACCCTGGCCGGTCTTGGCGCTCTTGCGCGGGTTGGTACCCAGCGCCTTGATGCCGATGTCGAGCGTGCGTAGCGTGGCCGCGTCGCGCACGGCGCCGTTGACGATGATCCCGGCCCAGCCGTTGGACTGGCCCAGCCCGGCGATCACGTCGCCGACCAGCGCCGTGTGCAGCGACCCGGCGCCATCGATCACCAGCACGGCGCCGTCGCCGGGTTCGGACAACACGGACTTCAACAGCGCGTTGTCTTCGAAGCTCCGCACGGTGCTGATGCGGCCGGCGAACGTAGCGCGTCCGCCGAACTGCCGGAACTGCGTGTCGCAGCTGCGTACGTCGGGGCCCAACTCGTCGACCAGGTCGGCGGTCGCGCGCGCCTCTACTGCGTGACTCACGCCTGCGAGTATGCGGCCACCACGACGTCGTGCACGAATCGGGCCAACCCGGGCTCGACGTCGTCGTAGTACCGGCTGAACCGCTCGTCGGCCAGATACATCGACGCGAGCGCCATGTGCATCTCCGGGCCGCAGTCATAGAACCGCTCAATGCTCGCGCGGTGACGGCGCGCCAGCTCGTCGGCGCGTGCGGAGCCGGGCTCGGCGCCCGCGCGCTTGGCCCCGGCGAAATCGGCGAGCAGCGCGTCGCCCTCGGCCTTGATGCGCCGCCAATCCTCCTTGGTGTAGCCGGCGGCCCGCTGTTGTGACTGGCCCCAGGCCTCGGTGTCGCCCCAGCGTTCCTGCGCCTCGGCGGCGTACTCCTCGGTGAAGGCGGTGGTGCCGAAGATCTCGACCTGTTCCTCGGCGGTGAGTTGGATACCGGAACGGTGTGCGTCCATGAGCTTCTCCAATGCCTTGATGGTCTGGTGTAACAGGTCGGCCCGCTCGTGCAGCAGCGCGTGCTGATGACGCAGGCGGTCCAGCACGTCAACGTCCGGGTCGTCGAGCACGACGGCGATGTCGTCTAGCGGCAGACCGGCGGCGCGGTACACCAGCACCATGTGCAGCCGTTCGACGTCGGCGTTGGTGTAGCCGCGATACCCGGCGGCGGTGCGCACGCTCGGCACCACCAACCCGATGTGGTCGTAGTGGTGCAGGGTGCGCACCGAAACGCCGGTCAACGCGGCAACGGCGCCGACGGTTCTCGCCGCCGCTCGTTCGTCCATGGCAGCCACTATTGACCCTGACGTCGCGTCGGGGTCAAGCCGGTTTCAGTCCTCGTCCCGGCGCAGCCGGCGGATCAGCAGTATCGCGAGCAGGCTGAGCACCGCCGCGACCGCGACCGACAACCGGGCCGCAGAGCTGCTCGGCGAGGACAGCCGCGCCGGCGCCAAACTGTCGGGGGCGGCGTCGATGTTCGACTTGGCTTGTGCCGCGGCCTCATTCGCGGCCGCGGCCAGCCTGTCGGCCTCCCCGTTGGTGTCGCCCAATGTCGCCGCGGCGAGCGGCTCGGCGGCGATCGGCGGTTGCGGCTCGGGCGGTGGCTTCGGCGCGGGCTCGGGTTTCGGCTTAGGTTCTGGACTGGGCTTGGGCGCCGCGAGGGGTTGAGGCGGGATCGGCGGTTGAGGCGGGATCGGCGGTTGAGGCGGGATCGGCGGCTTGGATTCCGGGGCGGCCTTGCCTTGTGCCTTCTTTGGCGGCGCCTTCTTGGCGGCCTTTGCCGCTGAGTTGTTGGCGGGTGTTTTCTTGGCGGGTGTTTTCTTGGCGGGTGTTTTCTTGGCGGGCTTCGCCGGTGCTTTTTTCGCAGCCTTCTTGGCGGGTGATTTGTTGGCTTTCGCGGGCGGGCGCTTGGCAGGGGGGATCTCCGGCGGCGGGGCGGCGCCGCTGTCGTCGGGGCGATCCTGCTCGTCTGCCATGGGGTGCGCTCCTTCGCAGTTTCTCGCAGTGGTACCCCATCATGCCAGTGCCTTACCGGCGGCCACGCCGTTAACCCGTGACAACCAGAGCGGCGGCGAGGGTCAGCGCGACGACCATGAGAGCCAGCTCAAGCAGCGACCGCCGACGGGACTCGGTGGCGCTCACCCGGTGCGAGCGGGCGGCCGGCAGCCACCCGGTGCGGTTGCGCCAGCCGAGTGCCACCAGCACGACGGCCATCGCGACTTTCGCCAGCAGCAGCCGGCCGTATCCGGTGTCATACAGCTCGGCGGGGGAGCGGATCACCAGCAGCCCTGCAACCGTCCCGCTCACCAGCAACACGGCCACGCACGCGAGCGAGAGCCGGGAAAACCTCGGCAATACCCGAGCCCATTGGCCGCGATGGTCGACCGTCACCACGAGGCCGGCTAACACGCCGCACCACAGCGCTGCAGCCAGGGCATGGAGCGCGACCGCCCCGGCACCGAGCACATTCTCGGCGAGGTGTCCACTGACAGCGCGGGCGACAACGCCGGCGGCCGCCAACCCGATCGTTGCGATCACGTGCGGTGGCGATCGCGGAAAGCCCAGCACCACAACGCATACCAGCGCCGCCGACGTGATGCTGGCCAGCCCGGCTCGGCCGGGCGTGGTGTGCAGCGCGAATTCCAATGCGGCCCGTACGGCGAGCCTTGTTAACGGCACGGCGGCCTGCTGTGCGGCCACGAGAAGCTGACGGATCACTTCGGTCAGCAACCACGCCGCGCTGACCGCGGCCAGTGGGGACGCAGCCCGTCCGGCCAACTCGGCGCGGTGGCGGCCGGTATCGAACGCCGGGACCGCGGCAAGACCGAGGGTGGCCACGGCCGCGTAATCGGCGATCGCCCGGGCGGATGCGGATGCCGGGGCGGCCTGTGGATAGGCCAGCGACCACGCCGCCGCCAGCGCGGCGACGACGAGCAGTGCGCCGCCGGCCCATGCCCGCAGGTTCATCCAAGCCTGCGCCGCTGCGCCCACCAGGCGCCGGCACCGACCAGCAGCACGCCGGCCACAGCGAACGGCCACACCGGCATTCCGTCGGCGCCGCCCGATGACGACGCCGCCGGCAGTCCCGGCGTGCCATTGCCGGCGACGGTCAACCGGAACGACCACGAGCCGGTCACGACATGCCCGTCGGCCGACGTGACCCGGTAGTTGACCGTGTATGCGCCGACGGGACCCAGCGGACGCAGGTCCACGGCAATCACCGCGCCGTGAACCCGGGGCTCGCCGGACGACCACAGATTCCCATCCGGGCCGACCACGGTCATCGCGGCGAAAGAGGTCTGCAGCTGTTCGTTGAACGTTGCGCTGACCTGACCCGGACCGGTGGTGAGTGTGGCGTTCTCCGGTGGGTCCACGGCGATGCGCGTGGCGTGTGCGGACGCGACGGCGGGGGCGGCCATCGCGACGAGCGCAAGCACGATGGCCGCCACGGCTAGCCGCGTGATCCGCATCACGCTCGTCGCCGGCCGATCAGCGCGAGAGCCACTCCGATCAACCCGACGGCGATTCCCGCGGCGGCCAGCCACCGGGCGGTGGTGTCGTCCGCGGCACGTGACGGGGCGCCGGCTTGATGATCATCATGGTCGCGTCCGGCCGCGGTCAGCGTCAGCGTCGGCGCCGGGTGCTCGGGCTCGCTGCCTCCCGGCGGTGACGGCTGATCCCAATGCACCGCGGTGCCATCGGAATACGTCTGTGTGGTCGGAAAGCTGACGCTGTCGGTGTCCGGCAGCTTCACGTCGACGCGGAACAACGCGAACTGGTCTGGCGCGACACCGCCTCCCGGTGCGGCCGTCCACGTCGCCGATCGCACGACACCCGCCGCGGCGTCCCGGTCCAGTCGCGCGGTCCAGCCCGGCATCGACTCCGTGCTCGCCGACGTCACATTCGGCAACGCGACGCTGAGTTGAGTCGTCAGCGCGCCGGTGCTCGATTCGTTGGGCACCCGAAACGTAAGGACCGTCAAGCCGCCGCGCTGCGCGTCGTCGGCTTGGACGTGGACATGCGCCGACGCCAGCCCGGCGCCGGTAGAGATCGCAACAGCGGGTATCGCGGCCGTAATAAGAGCGCGCGATGCCCAGGCAGCAATATTCGTCATTCGTTTGTGGCTTTCTGGTGTCTAAGTGGTCGTCGGTCAGCGGGCGAGTCCGACCGGCGGGCCGCGATGCGACACCGACGCCGCAAGAAGCAACGCAGAACGCCAGGGTTGATCACTGCCCACCGCCGGGCCGGCCGCGGCGGAGGCCA
>NZ_DASQVQ010000146.1:0-4799 GCF_035640695.1 Mycobacterium sp. | reverse complement strand
AGCATGTCACGCATTTCGATGTTCGAGAACACCTGGGACGCGACCCGTGTGCGGTGGTGAGCGATTTCGATGGTGCGGGCCGGTTCGAGGCTGGCGGTCAAGGCGCCCGAGTTGAGGTCGGTCATCATCGTGCCTATACACAAGACCTGGTCACATGATTCGACAAAGGCCCGGACGGGTTCGTCCATCAGCCTTCCGTCGTACATCCCGATGTATAACGGATTCTGCTCATCGAGGACCGACTTGTCGGCGAACATCGTCGCGAAGGGGAGTCCCACTGCGTCAACGAATTCCCGCAGGAGATCTTGTGCACCGACGCGGGCGACCAGCATTCCCGGCAGGACGCAGGCGGTGCGGGCCGCATCGAGGGCTTTGACGATTGCGTCCAGCGCTGCGGCGAGGCTGGGTCGGTCGGTTAAAGGTGGATCGAGGGCGTGGGCACGGCCAACAACCGGTTGGGCCGCCAGGTCCGATGGAAAAGCCATGTAAACGGGTCGCCGGTGGTAGAGAGCAGCCGCGATCAACCGTTCCGTCTCGTGTGCGACGTTCTGCGGTGTCATGACGGCGCTCGCACACACCACCGGCTCGGCCATTTTTCGGAACAGGTCGAATTCGCCGTTGCCCAACGTGTGATGCACCCGCGAGCGGGCCGACTGCACCGGCATGGCGGGCATCCCGGTGAGGTGGAAGACCGGAAGGTTCTCCGCATAGGAGCCGCTGATAGCGTTGATCGCGCTGAGTTCGCCGACCCCGTAGGTGGTGCTGAGCGCACCCACGCCGCGTAGCCGCGCATAACCGTCGGCCGCGTAGCCCGCGTTCAGTTCGTTACAGCAGCCGATCCATTCGATACCGGCGTGGTTGACGATCGCATCTTGAACGCTGAACGCGAAGTCCCCGGGGACACCGAAGATCGCGTCGACTCCGATCTCCTTCAGGCGACGCAGAACATGTTCAATCACCTGCTCCGACATGGGTTCTCCTCGGCTAGTTTTGACCATGTTCTCCTCGGCGGCAGGTCCACCAGTCCCGGGTCCACATGGTCCTTCGCGGATGCCCCTTGAGCTCCCACGTTCGCGAGCCCGGGCCATCGAGTGTTATTGAATTGGCCCGGGTTCGTATCCACCGGTGGACAGTGCAATTGGACAGCCTTCGGCCGGCGGGGCGGCGCTGGTGCGACTGACCACTCGGACTGTCCACCGGCAGATACGAGCGGGGGCTCGGCGCACGACACTGGGATGCGTGACTGACGACCTCGTCGCGACCGCTATCGAGGCGGCTGGCGGTCAAAAGCTTTGGGATACGTTGCGCGGCTTGACCGTCGACCTTTCGATCGGCGGGCCGATATGGGCGATGAAGGGGTGGCCGCCCGGCGCGACATTCGACCAGACCGTCACCCTCGACACCGTCGACGAACACATAGAATTCGCGCCGTTCACGCGGCCCGACTGGCGGATGACCTTTGACGCGGACATGGACACCGTGGCACTACAGACACTCGACGGGCACCCCGTCGGCACGTTGGCTCCGGCGCGGGCCTCATTCAAGGGCCACCTGCGACCAACCCCCTGGGACGCCCTACACCTCGGGTACTTTTTGGGCTACGCCAACTGGAACTACTTCACCAGCCCCTTCTTGTTCGCCTATCCCGGGGTGGTCGCGAAGGAAATCGAGCCGTGGCACGAGGCCGGCCAAACCTGGCGGCGACTGCGAGTGCACTTCCCGTCCTCCATCGCGACCCACAATCCCGAGCAAGTGTTCTACTTCGACTCAGCGGGCCTGCAACGCCGAATGGACTACATCACCGAAGTTCTCGGCAGCACCCTCGTCGGCCACTACAGCGGCCGCTACCGATCCTTCGACGGACTGCGGGTTGCCACCCGTCGACGGATCTTTCGACGCAACCCGGACAACACCGTCAATCTCAACCAGCCGTCCATCATCCTCGACATCGGCAACGTCGAACTGCATTGCACCAACGAAGGAGACCAGCCGTGACCACCGTCAGCAGCGCCGTCGATCACCGCTCGCGGCGGCTCATCGTGCACCTGCCCCACCTCTATGACGAAGCCAGGGAACTCTACGAAACCCTGGTACCCGAGGCAGACATGGCTCGAT
Organism: Mycobacterium sp.; assembly: GCF_035640695.1. Classification (GTDB taxonomy): domain Bacteria; phylum Actinomycetota; class Actinomycetes; order Mycobacteriales; family Mycobacteriaceae; genus Mycobacterium. The sequence goes on along the minus strand of NZ_DASQVQ010000146.1, from coordinate 2,684 downwards.
TCGGCCAGATGGCCAACTGGCAAGCAACATTGGAACTCGCCGAAATCAATGCCCCACAAGGGTTCATGCGCTACTACCGCACCGATGTGACCGCCGCCATGGCGGGGTCAGCGTCGTTTTGGAAGGCGACCGAGTACTTGATGGGCAACCACACCATCGCCGAACGCATGTTTCACCACGACCCGGCCGTGATGCTGCACGCCCCACTGCGCACCCTTCTTTACGCCGACCCCGACGGTGACACCAAACTCGCCGTCGACCAACCGAGCCTGCTTTTCGCCAGCTACAACAACCCCGACGTCGAAGAGGTGGGCTACCGCCTCGATTATCTGTTGGCTCTGTTGATCAGCACTATGGGCGGTGACGTTCCTGCAGCGCTGCACGACGGGGCATCACCATCACGTCCACGCTGATCTACGGCGAGTACGACGCGGTGCTGGTGGAAACCCTTACCACCGTGGCCGAGGCCGAGGTGCTCGCGGGCTGGGTTGCGTTACACCATCGCAACGTCACCACCATCTACTCACGCGCGGCCGGTGATGGCCGAACCCTACCCAGATGACACCTTCACCCTGGGGGCCACGAACTACTCATCATCGAGCAGGGCCGCACCGACACGGTGAATACGACGTCGCTGCATGTTCCTAACATCGATCTCGTCGTCGGCGGCGACGTGCTCTACAACCAGTGCCATTGTACGTCGGGGACACCACCCCCGAGAGCCGGCGCAATTGGATCGACGCGCTTAACCGGGCGGCGGCGCTGCACCCGAAAATCGCTGTCACCAGCCACAAGAAACCGGGTGGCGAGGATCACTTCCGCCTCCGCATTCAGCCGGGCCGTGAATCCGATCTTGAAGTTGTTCATGTCGCTGTGGAGCATCACGCGACGAAGCTCGATGAGCCACCTGTAACCCAGGAGCCCAAATCGAGGAGAATCAATGAAGACCATCCTATTCACAGCTTTGGCAGGCAGTGCCATCTTGTTGGCCAGCCCGGCCCTGGCCGACGAGAGTCAGACCCCTCTTCCTCCCCCCGCCACGGCTGCCCCCGCCGCCGCACCCTCCGCGACTGCTACGCCTACGCCGGGGCCGGTGGTGTCGACCGGCGGTAGCGTCAGCGGCTCCAACCCGGGCAGCGGCTGCTCACAGCGGCTGGGTGTCCGTAATGCGCCCCCTGGACAGTCCGCTATCGGTGCGTGGAGTTCCAATGGTATCAACGGGTGGCCCAGCGACTGGCCGGGTAACGCCCCCGCTAATGCCGTCCCCACCACAGGACCCTCTATAGGGTGTTCGCGGTGAAATTACGGCCCGCCGCGTACAACAGCGGCGATAGTTGAACAAGCTAAGGCTCTGCGGGTTTTCCCTTCTGCCATGATCGATCCCGGCGTATTCATTGCCGCAACATCGGACCTGGTATCAAGCCTTACCACTCGACGCCGGTGGAGACGCAGAACTCATTCTGCTCGGGGTCCCACATTCTCACCCATCGCGTTCCCCCGAAGCTCTGCACGCCTGCGTCGATGCGACGAGCGCCGAGTGCCTGCAACCGGCCGACCTCGGCCTCGATGTCGTCGACCACAATGTCGACATGCATGCGGTTCTTGCCCACTTTGGGTTCCGGTACTCCCTGAAGGAGAAGCGGTGAAGCGATCCCTTCTTTGGGAACGAGCACAGCCAGATTCGCGTCCGTGTAGTAATCGCGATAGTCCAGGGCCTCGCGCCAGAACTTAGCGAGCCTCTTTGGCTCTTCACAATCGAGCACGAGTTCCACTGTTGCTTTGTGTCCCATCGCCTGCCTCCCGGTCGGAATACCACTCGGCCAGCGACGATCAGGATACGGGGCCGGCGTGGGCATGCCCACACGCTGCGGCCCGACGGCAACGGTTCCGATTGCTCGCGACAGCACCAGACCTGAAACCGTCGCGAACGATATGGCAAAACTTTAGACGGATGAACAGTTCTTGGAGAGATAGCAGGGGCCGTTCTGCCTGTGATCGGCCCGGCGGCTCATAGCAGTCCGAGCAGTTGCAGGTTGGTGATGTATTTGACGATGATCGGCGCGGAAACGTGCGGGATGTCTTTGTCCGGGCCGATTTTCGCGTCCTGCACCGCGGAGCGGAACCGCCCGGTCGGCGCGATGGGTCCGTTGATCGGCTTCTCGGGCCGCCGGTAGTTGTGCAACACCGGCAGTAGCGAGTGCTGGCGCTGTCGGTCGGGCAGGGCCCGCATGGCGGTCTCGAACCGCTGCAGCCAGGCGTCGTAGTCGGGGATGCGCTGGATCGGGTACCCGGCCTCGATGAGCCAGTCGACGTATTCGTCGAGCCCGATGCCGTCGTCGTAGGGGTTCAACACGTGATACGTCTCGAAGCCCGCCTGTTGGCCGAGGGTGGAAATCGCCTCGGCGATGAAATCCACGGGCAGCCCGTCATAGTGCGCCCGTTGCCGGTTGCCGTCCGCGTCGAGTTCATAGAACGAGCCGGGCGCGATGCCGGTGGCGACCAGGCTCAGCATCATGCGGGTGAACGTGTCGGGCACATTGAGTTGGCCCGCGTACCTCGTTTCGGCGAGGATCATGTCGCAGCGAAAAACCGACACCGGCAGCCCGCACAAGTCGTGGGCCTGCCGCAGCAGCACTTCGCCGGCCCATTTGCTGTTGGCGTAGCCGTTGGCGTAGTCGTCGTTG
>NZ_DASQVQ010000145.1:0-21965 GCF_035640695.1 Mycobacterium sp. | reverse complement strand
ACGTCGATCAGCGCGGCGTCCGCGAGATGCTCGGGGCGAATCCCGACGATGACGTTGTTCGGCTTCGGGTGCTGGGCGATGGTGTCGAGCACGTCCTGAGTCAGCGTGACCTCGCCGAACGCCAGGCTCACCCCGGTCGGGGTCAGCGTCGCCGGGAAGAAGTTCATCGCGGGCGACCCGATGAATCCGGCGACGAATAGGTTAACCGGTTTGTCGTAGAGCTCTTGCGGGGTGTCGATCTGTTGGGCGACGCCCGCGCGTAGCACCACCACCCGGTCCCCCAGCGTCATCGCCTCGGTTTGGTCGTGGGTGACGTAGACCGTCGTTGTGCCGAGACGCTGTTGCAGCCGTGCGATCTCGCTGCGCATCTGCACCCGCAGCTTCGCATCGAGGTTCGACAGCGGCTCATCCATCAGAAACGCCTTGGGGTTGCGTACGATTGCCCGCCCCATCGCGACCCGCTGGCGCTGCCCCCCGGACAACTGCGCGGGCTTGCGGTCCAGTAGCTCTGTCAGGTCAAGGGTTTTCGCAGTCTCTTCGACCTTCTCAGCGATCTCTGCCTTCTTCATCTTCGCCAAAGTCAAAGGAAATGCGATGTTCTGGCGCACCGTCATGTGCGGATAGAGGGCATACGACTGGAACACCATCGCAATGTCACGGTCCTTGGGCGCCTTCTCGTTCACCCGTTCGCCGCCGATGAGCAGTTCGCCCGACGAGATTTCCTCCAGCCCGGCGATCATGTTCAGCGTTGTCGATTTGCCGCAACCGGACGGGCCGACCAGGATGATGAACTCGCCGTCGGCGATCGTGACGGACAGATCTTTCACGGCCGTCGCGCCGTCGGGGTAACTCTTGGTCACCCTGTCCAACACAATCTCGGCCATCGAACTTATCCCTTCACTGCGCCGGAGGTCAGGCCGGCGACGATCCGTCGTTGGAAGATTAGAACAAAGATGATGATCGGTAGGGTGATCACAATTGCGCCTGCGGCGATCGACCCCGTTGGCTCCTCGAACTGCGAACTGCCAGGGAAGTTCGCGATCGCGACCGGCGCGGTGAGCGACCGGGTGGTCGCGGTCAGCGATATCGCCAGCAGCAGGTCGTTCCACGCGAAGATGAACACCAGGATCGCGGCGGTGACTATGCCCGGCGCGGCGAGCGGCGCGATCACCCTGCGGAAGGCCTGCGCCGGCGTCGCACCGTCCATCTTGGCCGCCCTCTCCAAGTCCCACGGGATCTCTCGGAAAAACGCCGACAACGTGTAGATCGCCAGCGGCAGCGAAAACGTGATGTACGGAATGATCAGCCCGAGCCATGTATCGAATAGGCCAAGCGACCGTTCGATGTTGAAAATCGGTGTGACAAGCGAAATTTGGGGAAACATCGCGATCAGCAGCGCGGCGCCGATCAGCAGCTGCTTACCGGGAAAGTCCAGGCGTGCAACGGCATACGCAGCCATGCCGCCCACTACGACGGCGATCGCGGTCGCGATCAACGCTATGCCGACCGAGTTGCGCAGCGCCGGGCCGAACAGATCACCGCGAAAGATGCCGCGGTAGTTGTCGAACGTCACCTGTGCGGGAAACAGCTTGCCGTCCTTCACCGATGACGTCGGCTTCAGCGACAGGCTCAGGATCCACAGCACCGGGAACAGTGCATAGATCAGCACCAGGATGTCGGCGACCACCCACCCGCTCGCACGTCGTGCCGATATCCGCTCGGCCATCTCAGCGGCTCCCGCCCGCGCCGGGCGCTGCTGTGCCGAACACCTTGATGAAAATGAACGCGATCACCGCGACGCACAGGAAAATCAGCACGCTGATCGCCGAGCCGAGGCCCAGGCTGAAACCCTTGAACAGGTTGTCGTAGCCGAGGATTGACACCGAGCCGGTGTTGTTCGAGCCGGCGGTCAGCACGTAGATGTTGTCGAAGACGCGAAACGCGTCGAGCGTGCGGAACAACAGCGCCACCAGAATAGCGGGCTTGATCAGCGGCAGCGTCACCTTGAACATCCGCTGCCATGCACCGGCGCCATCGACTTGGGCTGCCCGCATCAGGTCCTCTGGCACCAGCGCCAAACCGGCCAGCAGCAGCAGCGCCATGAACGGCGTGGTCTTCCACACCTCCGCGAGGATCACGATGCCGAGCGACGGAATCTGTTCTGTCAGTGGCGCGCTGCCGGATGGCAACAGGTTCGCCAGGTAGCCGGTGCCGGGCGTCCAGGCGTAGTACCAGCTATATGATGCCGCCACCGTGACGATGCCGTACGGAATCAGAATCGCGGTGCGCACCACACCCTTGCCGAAGATCGTCCGGTGCATCACCAGCGCCAGCGCCATGCCGAGCACCAGCTCGATCGACACCGAGATCACCGTGATCGACAGCGTCACGACAAATGCCGTCCACCAATACTTGTCGGTCAGGACAGTCTGGTAGTTGGCCAGCCCGACGAACGTCATGTCGCCCGGGGTGGCCAGGTTCGCGTTCTGCAGGCTCAGATACACCGCATAGCCGATCGGATACGCGGTTACCGCCAGCATCAGGATCACCGCAGGCGCGATCAACAGGTACGCCAGCCGCCGTTCCGACCGACGATCAGCGGCCGGACGTCTTTTCGTCGCCGCCGGCGTGGCCGTCGCGTTCTGGTCGGGTTCGGCTGCGGTCGCGGTCAAGGGATCAGTCCCTTGCCGTCGATGGCCTTGTGCACCTGAGCTGCCAGCACGTCTGCCGTCTTCTCGGGGTCGATCTCGGTGATCGGGGCGAGCGTTGTCGAGATCCGCATCGACAGCGTCTGGTAGACCGGCGTCAGCGGCCGCACGGCCGCGTCAGTGAGCTGGCGCCGAATGATGTCGTAGGCCGGGTACTTGAGCTGGAACGCGGGGTCGTCGTAAAGCGAAGTGCGCACCGCCGGTAGGCCGCCCTCGGTGGAGATGTACCTCTCGTTGTCGCGGCTGCGCAGACACCGGATCGCCTCGAAGGCCTCGGCGAGGTGCCGGGTGGTCTTGGCCACCGCCAGGTTGAGACCGCCGAGCGTCACCCTGGCCGGTCGGCCGGGCTGCACGCTCGGGTACGGCGCGAAGCCGAACACCTTCTTGCTGGCCTCATACGCGGCGGCGAACTGCTCGTCGCTTGGTGCGAAGGTGCCAACCTCGTTGATCGTGCCGGCCAGGCCGGCATCGCGGTTCAGCGGCAGGAAGGCCACCCCGCCCTTGACCGCGTTCTCCAGCATCGACGGCAGCACGAACGGCCAGTTCACCTCGAGTGCGGCCTTGCCTTGCTCAAGCGCCAGCCGGGCGGTGGCCTCGTTGGTCTCGGTGATAGACGGGTCGTGGCCGGGTGCGGTCGCGACGTCCTTGATGATCTGCAAGGCCTTGACTGTCGCGGCGCGATGCTCGGGCGTGTCGGTCAGCGTGACGGTCTTGCCGTCATCGGAGAGCACCCGGCCCCCCGCGCTCGCCAACAGCGTGTTGAACCACACCACCAGGCCCTCATACTGCCTGCCCTGCACTGCGATCCAGCTCGGCTTGCCGGCCGCGTGCAGTCGCGTTGCCATGGACACCATGCCGTTCCAATCCGATGGCGGCTCGGGCAGCAAATCAGTGCGGTACCAAAGCAATTGAGTGTTCGTCGTGATCGGCGCCGCGTACAGCTTGCCGTTCCACCTCGCCGTCTCCAATGGCCCGGGCAGCGTGTCGGTGGTGGCGTCGGACTCCGCCAATCCGGACGGATCGTCGGAAAGCGGCACTGCCCAGCCCGCCTCGCCGAATTCGGCCGTCCACATCACATCGAGCGCCATCAGGTCCAGGGAGTGATCGTTGCCGGTCAGACGACGGGCCAGTTGCAGCCGTTGGTCGTCAGCGCCCTTGGGCAGGCTGATCTGCCGAATGGTGAAGCGCCCACCGAACTGCGTGTTGCAGCGCTTTGCCACTGCGGTGAACGTGGCGGTCTCGTTGGCCGGCGTGTAGTAGCTGACCACAACGCCGCCGCCGCTGGACCCACACGCCGACACCATGGATGCGGTGGTTAGCGTCGCGAGGCCAACCGCGGACGCCCTCGCGAGTTTGCGCCTCGACGACTGCAGCACGATCGCCTCCCGTCCGTCGACGCGTGCTGTTATGCACGATCGTGTTCTTCCCGCGCGCAAACCGTAGAGCCAGACACGCGCGACATGCAACAATTTCTGCCGCGCGTCCCAATATCGTGACCTGCGCGTTGCCGCCAGCGGATGCGAGAAAACGACGCGCCGCCGAAATCAAATTCCCGGTTAGCGGCGCTATAACGTCAAGCGCGCCAGCATATCCCGGGCTCGCTCGGCGTCTTGCGGGTCGCACAACACGTCGTAGCGGCCGGCAACCAGTTGCATGGTTGAGCTGAAATCCCTTGTGCCGCGAGCCATCGCGTACGGAACCGCCGATGTGATCAAGCCGAAGAACACGCCGGCAATCAACCCGGTCAGCAGCGCGCCCCACGGGTTGGGGGCAAAGAAGCCCAGCACCAGGCCGATGAAGATACCCAACCACGCGCCGGTCAGGATGCCCCCGCCGAGCACCTTGGGCCATGACAGCCGGCCGGTGACCCGCTCCACCTGCATCAGATCGACGCCGACGATCGTCACCTTCTCCACCGGGAACTGTTGGTCGGACAGATAGTCCACCGCGCGCTGCGCCTCGGCATACGTCGGATACGACCCGATCGGCCAACCCTTCGGCGGAGTGGGCAGCGCCGCCCTCCGCGAGCTCTGCGCCGGGCCGGGGGCAGGACCGGGGTTCTGTCCGGGGAAAGGATTAGTCATCGATCTTCACTCTCCTCACGTGCGAGTTAGCGAGTAACTCGCCGTCATATTCAACGACCCGGGCCGGGTATTCGTGCCCCGCCAACGTCGCTGGTAGCGGCCGCGGAATGCAGCTTCCACCGCATCACCAGCACATACGCTAGGTTGATCTGCATGACAACTCCGGACGAATCCAGCGAAAAGCCGCAAGGCGGGGAGAACGCGACACCGTCCGAAGGCGCCCACGAGGCGCCGCCGATCGAGCAGACTCACGGCCAGCCGACCTACCAACCGCCGCAACCACCGCCGGCGTCGGGATATCCGCCACCCGGTTATCCACCACCCGGGTACACACCGCAGACGGGCTATCCGCCACCGACCGGCTCGTCGCAGCCGGGTTACCCGCCGCCGTCCTACTCATCCGACGCCTACCCGCCGCCGCAATATGGCGGCGCGCCCGGCTATCCGCCACCGCCCTCGGGCTATGGGTACTCGGGCGGCTACATGAGCGGATACGGGGAGCAGCAGAAGACGAACCAGCTGGCGATCTGGTCGCTGGTGTCGTCGCTGATCGGCATCTTGTGTGGCATCGGCGCCATCGTCGGCATAGTGCTCGGCGTGATGGCGCTGAACCAGATCAACCAGACTCGCGAGGGTGGCCGCGGCCTGGCCATCGCGGGCATTGCAGTCGGCGCAGCGATGTTGATAATCAACCTGATCTGGACCATCGCGGTGTTCAGCAGGTGACATGACCTACCCGCCGGAGCAGCCGTTCCGCGGCGTCGAATATCCGCCGTTGGAGCAGTCGCCTCCCGCGGCCAACCCATACGGCGCCGTCGACTACCCAGCCAATTACCCACCGATGCCGCCACCGGCCTACCCACCGCCGGTCTACCCGCAGACCCCGGTCGGTCCCTATCCCGGTTATCCCGCCGGCTATCCCAGTTATCCGGGCGGCTACCCCACCTACCCGATCGATCCGTACGACCCATACCGATCGGCCAGACCTCCGGGCACCAATGGACAGGCGATCGCCTCGCTGGTTTGCGCGCTGGCGGGCCTGCTGCTGTGCGGCCTGCCGTCGATCGCCGGCCTGATACTCGGCATCATCGGGATGCGCGAAACCAAGCGCACCGGCCAGAATGGCTACGGAATCGCATTGGCCGGCACCATCATTGGCGCGTTGGTGACACTGTTCTGGGTGGTATACCTGGTCCTCGCCGTGGCGTTCGCCACCACCCACCCGTCCGCCTAGCTCGGCGGCTGAAACGGGTCCGCCTTGCGGACCATCCCGGCGGCCCGGCCCTTGCCCGCGATCACCAGCGCCATCTTGCGGCTGGCCTCGTCGATCATCTCGTCGCCGAGCATCACGGCACCGCGCGCGCCGCCCTCGCGGGAGGTATGCCACTCGTACGCCTCGAGGATCAGCTCAGCGCGGTCGTAATCCTGCTGGCGCGGGCTGAATATCTCGTTGCCCGCTTCGATCTGGTCGGGATGCAATACCCATTTGCCGTCATAACCCAGCGCCGCCGAGCGGCCGGCCACTCGCCGGAACCCGTCGATGTCGCGCACCTTCAGAAATGGGCCGTCGATCGCGGCGACACCGTGGGTGCGTGCCGCGATCAGGATCTTCATCAGCACGTGGTGATATGCGTCGCCGATGTCGTAGCCGTCGGGTTGTTCGCCAACCTCGAGCGTGCGCATGTTCAGGCTGGCCGCCAGGTCGGCGGGACCCAGCACGAGCGCCTGCACCCGCGGGGCGGCGGCGATCGCGTCGACATTGGTCAGCCCCTGGGCGTTTTCGATCTGTGGCTCGATGCCGATGCGGCCCGTCGGCCATCCGTTCTCGGCCTCCAACTGCGCGAGCAGCAGATTCAGCGCGTGCACATGCGAAACGTCAGTGACCTTGGGCAGCACCACAGTGTCGAGGTCCGCGCCCTTGGCCGAAGCAACAGCCGAAACGACCTCCACGACGTCCCGGTAGGTCCACGGCGTGGTCCAGTCGTTGACCCGCACGCCGCGCAGCTGCCCCGACCAGCCGGGCTCGCACAGCGCCGCAGCCACTCGGGTGCGCGCTTGGTCCTTGGCCTCGGGCGCCACCGCGTCCTCGAGGTCGAGAAATACCTCGTCGGCGGGCAGACCCTTGGCCTTCGCGATCATCCTCTCGCTGCTGCCAGGCACCGAAAGGCATGTTCGACGAGCCCGATAGGCGTTCTCCATGCAAACACTCCTACCCTTTGTGTCATGGTTGCGGTCAACAGGGTCTACGCGGCGCGACTCGCCGGCATGGTCGTGCTCGGGCCCGACGGCGAATCGATCGGCCGCGTCCGCGACGTTGTGATCAGCATCAGCATCGTCCGTCAACAGCCGCGGGTCCTCGGACTGGTCGTCGAATTGCTCACCCGCAGAAGGATTTTCGTGCCGATCCTACGGGTGACAGCGATCGAGCCGAGCGCGGTGACGCTGACGACGGCCAACGTGTCGCTGCGGCGGTTTCAGCAGCGGCCCGGCGAGGTGCTGGTGCTGGGCCAGGTCATCGAGACCCGGGTCCGGGTCGACGATCCCGAGATGCCGCAACTGGCCGGAATCGACGTCACGGTGGTCGATCTGGGCCTCGAGCAGACCCGCACCAGGGACTGGGTCGTCACCAAGGTCGCGGTGCGCCCGCAACGCCGACTCGGCCGCCGCGGCAACCTCTACATCGTCGACTGGCAACACGTCCAGGGCCTGACACCCTCCGGGCTGGCGATGCCGGGCCAGGGGGTTGCGCAGCTGCTGGAGCAATTCGAAGGTCAACGCCCGATAGAGGTCGCCGAAGCGATCCGCGAGCTGCCGCCGAAGCGCCGCTACGAGGTGGTCAAGGCACTCGACGACGAGCGGCTGGCCGACGTGCTGCAGGAGCTGCCCGAAGAGGACCAGGCCGACATGCTGCGCCAGTTCGAGACCGAACGCGCCGCCGACGTGCTGGAGGCAATGGATCCCGACGACGCCGCCGACCTGCTGGGCTCGATGACGCCGGGCGATGCCGAGGTGCTGCTGCGCCGGATGGACCCCGAAGATTCCGAAGACGTCCGACGGCTGCTGAGCCACTCACCGGATACCGCGGGCGGCCTGATGACGTCGGAGCCGGTGGCGCTGGCTCCGGACACCACCGTCGCGGAGGCGCTGGCCCGGGTCCGCGACCCCGATTTGACCCCGGCGCTGGCGTCGATGGTGTTCGTTGTGCGGCCGCCGACAGCCACCCCGACCGGGCACTATCTGGGCTGCGTGCACCTGCAGCGGTTGCTGCGTGAGCCGCCGGCGGCGCTGGTCAGCGGCATCGTCGACACCGACCTGCCCAGCCTGAGCCCGGACGACTCGCTGGCCGCCGTCACGCGCTACTTCGCCGCCTACAACCTCGTCTGCGGGCCCGTCGTCGATGAGGAGGACCACCTTCATGGAGCGGTGTCGGTCGACGACCTGCTCGACCACCTGTTGCCCGATGACTGGCGCGAACGCATCGACGAACCCCAACTCTCCGGCGCCGAAGGAGCGACATGACGGACACGTCGGCGCGCCAACGGCTGGACACCCCACGCACCTCCCGCCGCGGCTTCGCGCTGAACGTCGACGCCGAGACCGTCGGCCGGTTCAGCGAGTCCGTCGCACGGTTCCTGGGCACCGGCCGCTACCTGATGTGGCAGACCATCCTCGTGATCGTGTGGATCGGCCTGAACATCGGCGCCTTCACCTGGCAGTGGGACCCCTACCCGTTCATTCTGCTCAACCTCGCGTTCTCGACGCAGGCGGCATACGCGGCGCCGCTGATCCTGCTCGCGCAGAACCGGCAGGAGAACCGTGACCGGGTTGCGCTGGAGGAGGACCGCCGCAGGGCCGCTCAAACCAAGGCCGACACCGAATACCTGGCACGGGAATTGGCCGCTCTGCGGCTGGCCGTCGGGGAGGTCGCCACCCGCGACTACCTGCGCCGCGAGCTTGACGAGCTACGGGAGGCGATCGAGGCGTCGCGGCCGGCCACAGACACGGCACAGCAGCGCCAGCAGGACGCCGCGACCGCAACCGAACTGTCGGATCGGCGCGCCAAGCGTGTGACCTGAGCTACCTGCGGGACGAATGTGCATCCCATTCGGTGCTGACTAGGTATGGTGACTTGGTTCACGCTCAGTTTCAGGGTCGGGCCGACAACAGGACGGTGTGAGTGCGGATACCTGGGAGCTCGAGGGCAAAAAAAGCCCTTGAGAGGGTGCGCCACCGGCTGACCCGGATATCGGGCACGCCGGCGTTCGGCCTGACGATCATCGCCGCGCTGATGGTGGTCGGCGCCGTCGGTGCAGCACCCGGGCCGGCAACGCTGGGTCATCCCGGGGTCCAGCAGGCCGGCGTCCTCCCGATGGCCGCGGTGGCCGCCAGCTTGTCGGACGACGCCGCCGGCCCGGCGATCATCACCGTCAGCCGACCGCCGACGAGCTTCCACATCGCCGCCGCCAACATCTCGGCGCCGCCGCCGACGGTCGTGGTCAATTCGCCCGGAGCGTTGCAGATTCCGGCGATGGTCCTCAACGCCTACCGGAATGCCGAGCGGATGATGGCCGGGGCCGCGCCCGGTTGCGGCATCGGCTGGAACCTGCTGGCCGGAATCGGTCGCATCGAATCGATGCATGCCAACGGCGGCGCCACCGACGCGCGGGGCAACGCGGTCCGGCCGATCCTCGGTCCGGTGCTCGACGGGTCACTCCCCGGCAACGAGGTCATCGTGCAGAGCCGTGCCCCCGGCCGCCTGACCTACGCCAGGGCGCTGGGACCGATGCAGTTCCTGCCGGGAACCTGGGCACGGTATGCCTCGGACGGCGACGGCGACGGCAAGGCCGACGTGCAGAACGTCTTCGACGCGTCGCTGGCCGCGGCGCGCTACCTGTGCAGCGGCGGGCTTAACCTGCGCGACCAGCAACAGGCGCTGGCGGCGGTGCTGCGCTACAACAACTCGATGCCGTACGCCCGCAACGTGCTGGGCTGGGCGGCCGCGTACGCCACCGGCGTCGTCCCGGTGGATCTGCCGCCGCTGACCGGCCCGATACCGCCGATCGGTGACGCGCACCTCGAGGAGGCACCCGAAGGCCTTGGCCCAGGCCTGCCGATCAACGCGACCGGGCTGCCGCCCACCGACCCGCTGGCGCTGTATCCGGTCAGCTTCGGCGTGACAGATGCGTTCGGCCACCTTCCAACCACGCAGCCGATGCAGGATCCGTCGGCGATGGCCGCAGCGATGCCGGCGGAGTCGCCGTCGTGCGTCTTGGTCTGCCTTGGCCACGAGTCCGCACCGCCGCTGTTGCCGCCGTGGCTGCAGCCGCCAGGCACCGCCCCGCCGGGCACAGCGCTACCAGGCACCGCGCCGCCGGGCACAGCGCTACCCGGCCCGCTGCCGCTGGGCACAGCGCTACCTGGCCCGCTGCCGCCGGGCACAGCGCTACCCGGCGCCGCGCCGCCAGGCACAGCGCTACCCGGCCCGCTGCCGCCCGGTGGACTGCTGCCGGTCTCCACAGCACCGGAGACGTTGGCGCCCGCCGGCGCACCGTTCGCGGCGCCCGGTGCTGCCGTGCCCGGCGCATCCGGCGCTGCGGTGCCTGGCATGGCCGGCGTGCCCAACACGGCTTCCGCCGGTCCACCGGACGCCGCCCCCGGCGTCGCCGCACCGATGCCAGGCTCTCCCCTGCCCGCGCCGCAGCCACCGACCTCGCAGTCACCGGTGCCCCAGCTGCCGGCCATGCACGGGCCGCTGCCCGGTCCGGCGAATTAAGTCGGCCCCCGCCGACCTTTAGACTCGAAACCGATGTCTGAACAAGAACTTGAAGGTGCGGTTCGCGCCGCGCTGGCCAAGGTGATCGACCCCGAGCTGCGCCGTCCGATCACCGAACTCGGCATGGTCAAGGACGTCGCGATCGAGCCCGATCACGGCGTGCACATCGAGATCTACCTGACCACCTCCGCGTGCCCGAAGAAGACCGAGATCGCCGATCGCGTCACTCGCGCCGTCGCCGACGTCCCCGGAACCGGCAGGGTCAATGTCAGCCTCGACGTGATGAGCGACGAACAGCGCACCGAGCTGCGCAAGATGCTGCGCGGTGACGCCCGCGAGCCCGTCATCCCGTTCGCTCAGCCCGGCTCGTTGACCCGGGTGTACGCGGTGGCGTCGGGCAAGGGCGGCGTCGGCAAGTCAAGTGTCACTGTCAATCTGGCCGCCGCGATGGCCGCCCGCGGGTTGTCGGTCGGGGTGCTCGACGCCGACATCTACGGCCATTCGGTGCCGCGGATGATGGGCACCACCGACCGGCCGACGCAGGTCGAGTCAATGATCCTGCCGCCGATTGCCCACGACGTTCGGGTGATTTCGATCGCGATGTTCACCAAAGGCAACACGCCGGTGGTGTGGCGCGGACCGATGCTGCATCGGGCCTTGCAACAGTTCCTCGCCGACGTGTACTGGGGTGACCTGGACGTGCTGCTGCTGGATCTGCCGCCGGGCACCGGCGACGTCGCGATCTCGGTGGCGCAGCTGATACCCAACGCCGAGATCCTGGTGGTGACGACGCCGCAGGTGGCCGCGGCCGAGGTGGCCGAGCGGGCCGGCGCGATCGCGCTGCAGACACGTCAGCGCATCGTCGGCGTGGTGGAGAACATGTCCGGGTTGTTGTTGCCGGACGGGTCGACGATGCAGGTGTTCGGCGAGGGCGGCGGCCAGCAGGTCGCCGAGCGGCTGAGCCGAGCGGTCGGCGCCGACGTGCCGCTGTTGGGTCAGGTGCCGCTGGATCCGGCGTTGGTTTCGGCCGGTGACAGCGGGATGCCGCTGGTGCTGTCGTCGCCGGACTCGGCCGCAGGCAAGGAGCTACGCCGGGTCGCCGATGCGCTGGCGCACCGCCGCCGCGGGCTGGCGGGAATGTCGCTGGGTCTGGACCCGGCCGGCCGTTAAGTCGCGTCCGGGTCGAACGGTGTTGTCCCCGAGTTTGATTCGGGGTTCTGCGGGGTGTTAAGCGTCGTCGCTGGCAGCGACGACGCGATCGTCTCGGGTGCCAGCGGCGGTGCCGGCGAAGTGCCCGGCGGCGCGTCGACCGGCTTGTCGAACGCCCGGAACACCGAATCGTCGCCGTCGAGCAGGTGCTTGGTCAGCGCCGCCCGGGGCGTCATACCGCGCAGTCTCTGCAATTCGGACAGCGGCTCGCGCAGGCCGTCGAATTCCGGCCCGAGTTCCTCGCGCAGATTCGAGGTCGCGTTGCCGACGTAGTCGCGCGCTTGACGCAGCGTGTTGGCGGTCCAGCGGATCGCGCCGGGCAGCCGCTCGGGGCCGAAAATGACCAGGCCGACGACGACCAGCACCAGCATCTCGCCCCAGCCGATGTTGGCGAACATTAGCCGTCCGGAATCGGGTTGACGGTAAGGGTGACGTGCCGGCCCTCGCGCACCACCTCGACGGGCGCGTCCTTGCCGATGGTGAGCTGACGCACCGCAACCACGAACTCGTCGGCGTCGGCAACCTTACGGTTACCCACCTTGACGACCACGTCGTTCTCCAGGATGCCGCCCTTCTCCGCCGGCCCGCCGGCCTTGACGTTGGCCACCTGCGCGCCCGACGCCATCGAGTTGCTGACCGACCGCGCCGTCACGCCAAGCGTCGGGTGCGACACCTTGCCGTCCCGGATCAGCGCGTCGACAACGCTCTTCACCTCGTTGACCGGGATCGCGAAGCCAAGGCCGCTGGCGCTGTCGGACAGCGACTTGCCTGCCGTGTTCACGCCGATCACCTGGGAGTTCATGTCGATGAGCGGGCCGCCGGAATTGCCGTGGTTGATCGACGCGTCGGTCTGCACGCCGTCGATGACGGTGTCGGTGTCCGAGCCGTCGCCGGACAGCGGCACCGGGCGATGCAGCGCGCTGATGATGCCGTGGGTGACCGTGCTGCGCAGACCCAGCGGCGCTCCCGCCGCGATCACCTCGTCGCCGACGTGCACCTTGTCGGAGTCGCCGAGCTGGGCGACGGTCAGGTTGTCGACGTTGTCGACCTTCAGCACGGCCAGGTCGGTCTTCGGGTCACGTCCGACGAGGTTGGCCGGAACCTCCTTGCCGTCGTTGAAAACGACGGTCATCTTGTATTTGCTGGGATTCTGCGCGGCCTCGGAGATCACGTGGTTGTTTGTCACAAGGTAACCACGCCCGTCGACAACGACGCCCGACCCCTGCGAGCCTTCCTGGTCGCTCATCGCCTCGACGGTCACCACGGAATCGGCCGCCGCGGAGGCGACCTTGCCGAACCGCGACGTCGGCGGCTCGGTGGCCCCGTTCGTCGACAGCGTCACCTTGGATGTGGTGAATGCCTCGACGACCTCGGCGGTCTTGCGGCCCACCCAGCCGCCGGCGAAACCGATCAGCAGCGCGATGATCGCCAGCACGGCCAGTGCGACATAGGAAACCCTGCCGCCGAAGAGCACGTCGCGCACGCCGAGCTTTGCCGATTCCAGGTTGGCGGGCCGGCGCGGCGGCTCGGCCAGGGCCGGGCCGCCCAGCGTGGGAGCGGCGCCCGGATCGCGCCACGGGTCGTCGGGTTGCTCCGCCCCGTCGCGTTCACCGTCGAGCGCCCCCGCGTCGGCGGGGTGCCGCTGTAGGGACTCGACGTCGGGGTACGGGCGGCCGAACGCCTCGGCCAACACCGGATCAGGGGCGGCGTTGCGGGGCGTGTACTCGCCCTGGTCGCGGTGCTTCTCCGAACCGAGGAACGATCCTTCGAAGCCCTCCGGACGGCCGAACGCACGCTCGGAGGCGACGTCGACGTCCGGACGTGCTATCGGACGCGGTGCGAGTCGGGGGCCGCCGTTGGAGTTGTCCTGATTCGAGCTCACGTCACCCTCTTCCAAGCGCTCGGCGCTGTTGGGCCTGCCGCAGGGCTATGCATCGGCCTACGTTGCCGCGGGGATTTTCTTCACCCTACCGGCGCTTACGCCGGTCGCGGGCGACGCCGTCGGCGAACTCGTCTGCGAGCCTCGCGTCGGCGGCCGCGTCGCCGGCTGCGGCGGAATGCGTGGGAATCTGCGACAGCAGTCCCAGCAGGGAACTGGGAATGCTGATCGGGCGCGAGTCGCGCAGCGCCGCGCGGGCCTGCTGCTGTGCGTCGACCTCGGCGGCGCATTGCGGACACAGCGACAGGTGATGAGCGGCACGCAGGTGCGCGGTCATGCGCAATTCACCGTCGACGAACGCGGCGATCGCCTCGGTGGACAGGTGCTCGGTGGAGCCGAATTGACGCGGTCCGACGGGTGTGTCGCTCTGCGAAGCGAACTGAGACGGGAGCCACGAGAACGCACGGCGGAATACGTGACCGCGATCGGCCATGACCCCAGGCTCCCTTCTTCTTCCGTCTTCTTCCGTCTTTTCCGTGATCAGGCGCTAGCTCGAATGTAGCGCGCCGCGCCCGCTCGGACATCCGGGACAACGCCCGAAGCGCTGCGCGGCCGGCTCAGGCCGACTCGGCGATCACGCCCGCCGGATCGCCATGGGCGGCCAAATACTCACGCAGCGCCTGCCGACCTCGGTGGATGCGGCTGCGTACGGTACCCAGCTTCACGCCGAGCGTCGCGCCGATCTCCTCGTAGGACAAACCTTCGATATCGCACAACACCACCGCGGCGCGGAACTCCGGCGGCAGCGAGTCGAGCGCCGCCTGCAGGTCCGGGCCAAGCCGTGAGTCGTGATAGATCTGCTCGGGATCTGGCTCCTCGGCCGGCACGCGGTCGTAATCCTCGGGCAGTGCTTCCATCCGGATGCGGCTGCGGCGGCGGACCATGTCGAGGAACAGGTTCGTGGTGATGCGGTGCAGCCAGCCCTCGAATGTGCCGGGCTGATAGTTCTGCACCGAGCGGAACACCCGGATAAACGTCTCCTGGGTCAGGTCTTCCGCGTCGTGCTGATTGCCCGAAAGCCGGTATGCCAGCCGGTACACCCGGTCGGCGTGCTGGCGGACCAGCTCGTCCCACGACGGCATCGCTTCCTTGTCTCCGGTCGCGTCGAACACCGCGGTGCCCTGCGGCTCGTCGATCTGCTCCGCCCATTCGGAGTCGGAGTGGTGCTCAAGGCGCGACATGCTGGCGGGCGCCGTAATCGGAGTGGCGGACGTGGGATCCTCCCGGTCGTTGAGTTCGCACAAATCAGTTTGTTCAACACTCACGCGGTAATGGGTGTTCCCCACTTGAGCGAGGTCAAATCGCGGAGCCGCGCCGTGTTCCATGCGCTTACCGTTCCGGATCGCTGTGTGGCAGCCATATGAGCAAACTGAGCTTTCCCTGAGAATGCGAAAGCGGCCCATGGTAGCCGGTTCGGGCGCGCCTGCGCCAAGCGGTTTGTCTTTGGCCGTACGCTGCGGGAATGGCCCAACCGCAGCAGGCATCACGGACTCGGGCCGAGGCGATGGTGACCCACGCCGAGGACTCGATTTCCGAGGACCAGATCGTGTCGGCCGCCCGCGAGCGGGCCGTCGACGCCGGCGCCGGCGCTGTCAGTCCGGCGGTCGGCGCCCTGATCGGCCTGATGGCCCGGCTGACCAGAGGCAAGGCCGTCGCCGAGGTGGGCACCGGCGCCGGGGTGAGTGGACTGTGGCTGCTGTCCGGCATGCGCGAGGACGGGGTATTGACGACGATCGACGTCGAGCCCGAGCATCAGCGTCTGGCCAAGCAGGCATTCGGCGAGGCCGGCATCACGCCGTCACGAACCCGCCTGATCGGCGGACGCGCCCAGGACGTGCTGACCCGGCTCGCTGACGAGTCATACGACCTTGTGTTCGTCGACGCCGACCCGATCGACCAGCCCCAGTTCGTTGTCGAGGGCGTCCGGTTACTGCGCGCCGGCGGGGCGATCGTCGTGCACCGGGCGGCGCTCGGCGGCCGCGCGGGCGACCCCGGCGCGAACGACGCCGAAGTCGCGGCGGTGCGCGAGGCCGCCCGGCTGATCGCCGAGGACGAACGGCTGACACCGGTGCTGATCCCGCTCGGCGACGGCATTCTCGCCGCCGCCCGGCTCTGAACCCGTACCAAACTTCCCGCGCGCACCGAAACCGACCGCCTTGACGAAATCTTGATACGGCCGGTCCTTGACCGCCGGCTGAACGACTGTTTAACATCTTGAACGTGCGTTCAGCCGACATGACGGCGACTGCTCGGATCCGCGCCGCGGCGCTCGAGCAGTTCGGTGAGCATGGCTTCGGCGTCGGGCTGCGGGCCATCGCCGAAGCCGCGGGAGTGAGCGCACCGCTGGTGATCCACCACTTCGGCTCTAAGGAGGGGCTGCGGAAGGCCTGCGACGACTACGTCACCGAAGAGATCCGAAGTGCGAAGTCCGAATCGCTGCGATCTGCCGACCCGGCCAACTGGTTCGCGCAGATGGCCGAGATCGAGTCGTATGCACCAATGATGCGGTACCTGGTGCGCAGCATGCAGTCGGGCAACGAGCTGGCCAAGACGTTCTGGCGGCGGATGCTCGAGAACGCCGAGGAATACCTCGAGGAAGGCGTCCGCGCCGGCACGCTCAAGCCCAGCCGGGATCCGAAGGCTCGAGCGAAGTATTTGGGCCTGGCCAGCGGTGGCGGATTCCTGCTCTACCTGCAGATGCACGACAACCCGACCGATATGGCCGCGGTGCTGCACGACTACGGCGAGGAGATGGTGCTACCGGCACTCGAGGTCTTCACCAACGGGCTGATGAGCGACAGCACGATGTATGACGCGTTCGTCGCCCAACAAAAAGGACAGGCCACGGACAAGCAAGGAGAAACGCATGACGACGACGCCTCAGCGGCGGGTTGATTCCACACCCGCCGTCGAAATCCACGATCTGCAAAAGAGTTTCGGGCGCACCAAGGCGCTCGACGGGCTGGATCTAACGGTCCGGCACAGCAGCATCGCCGGTTTCCTCGGACCGAACGGGGCGGGCAAGTCGACGACCATCCGGGTGCTGCTGGGTCTGTTGAAGGCCGAGGGCGGCACTGTCCGGCTACTCGGCGCCGACCCGTGGCGTGACGCAGTCGCGCTGCATCGCCGGATTGCCTACGTGCCCGGCGATGTCGCGCTGTGGCCGAATTTGACCGGCGGCCAAGCGATCGACTTCCTGGCGCGGCTGCGCGGTGGCAACAACCGCAAGCGCCGCGAGGAGTTGATCGAGCGCTTCGAGCTCGACCCGCACAAGAAGGCCCGCACGTACTCCAAGGGCAACCGGCAGAAGGTCGCCATCGTCGCGGCGTTCAGCAGCGACGTGGAACTCTACATCCTCGACGAGCCGACTTCTGGCCTGGACCCGTTGATGGAGAAGGCCTTTCAGCAGTGTGTACGTGAGGTCGCGCAGCGTGGCGGAGCAGTGCTGCTGTCCAGCCACATCCTGGCCGAGGTCGAGCAGCTGTGCGACACCGTGACGATCATCCGGTCCGGTCGCGCCGTGAAGTCCGGCGCGCTCGAAGACCTTCGGCATTTGATGCGCACGACGGTCAAGGTGCGCACCCGCTCGGGCGTCGACGGCCTGCGCTCGGCGCCGTTCGTGCACGATTTCACCACCCAGGACGGGATGATCACATTCTCGGTCGATCGAGGCGACCTGAACCGCGCGATGGACCAGCTGACCGACCTCGGCATCGACGAGTTGGCGGTGTCCCCGGCGTCGTTGGAAGACTTGTTCCTGCGTGAGTACCAGGGGGCGACCCGATGACTGGCACCACCGTTGCGCGCCATGTCGCCGCGTCGTCGCGGTCGTCAACACTGACCGGAGTGGGCACACTGCTCGCCCTTGCGGTGCGACGCGACCGGATCCGGCTCACGGCGTGGATCTTGGTGCTCACTCTGATGATGGTGTACGCACCCAATGCGATAAAGCTGGCCTATCCCGACGAACCGCAGCGGCTTGCCCGGGTAAATCTGCTCAAGACACCGGCCGGCATCATGTTGGGCGGTCCGTTCTTCGGCGGCAACGAGACCGACCTCGGCGTGATGATCGCCAACGAGTTGATGCTGACGCTGATCGTCGCGGCCTCGATCCTGTCGATTCTCACCGTGGTACGGCATACCCGCGCCGAAGAGGAAAGCGGCGCAGCCGAATTGGTGATGTCATCGGTCGTGGGCCGCTACGCCGTCACGTTCGCCGCGCTGGTGTTGGTTGGCGCCGTCAATGCGATCTTGGCGGTCACCATGACCCTGGCGTTGGCTGCCACCGGTTTTGACCTGATTGATTGCGCGGCAATGTGTCTGGGGATCACCGGCGCGGCGATGGTGTTTGGCGCCGTGGCGGGCGTGACCGTGCAGTTGTGGCGGCAGGCCCGCACAGCGACCGGGGCGGCGATGGGCGTATTGGCGGCAGCCGTCGTGGTGCGCGGGGTCGGCGACATCCTCAACCACTCCGGCAGCGCGCTGAGTTGGTTTTCACCGATTGCGTGGGCACAACAGATGCGGTCGTTCGTCGACGTGCGCTGGTGGCCGTTCGCGTTATTGGTGGCACTGACCGTCAGCCTGCTGGCCGTGTCCATGGTGCTTGACACCCGGCGCGAATATGACGACGGCATTTTGCCGTCCAGGGGTGATCGCGTCAACGCGCCACCAGTCCGCGGTGTGTTCGCGCTGAACCTGGTGCTGCAGCGTGGCCAGGTCATCGGATGGGGTGTCGGCCTCTTCCTGGCCGGCCTGGCCTTCGGCTCCATGACCAAGTCGCTACAGGACGCGGCCCAGACCAACGAGCTCATCGCCCGCGTGCTGGCCACTCAGGGATATAACGGCATCTACACCACGTTGACGCAGTTCCTGGCCGCGGCCGCAACGGGATTCGTCGTGGCGACCATCGTGCGGCTGACCCATGACGAGGAGTCCGGAATCGCCGAGGAGGTTCTCGCCGGCTCGGTGTCCCGATGGCGTTGGCTGCTGTCCAACGTCGGCGCCACGCTCGTCGGGTCGGCGGTGCTGATGTTTCTTGCCGGGCTGGGCAACGGGCTGGGGGCCGCGGTGACGATGGGCGAAGCCGATCTCGTGCCCCGTCTCACCGCCGCGGGCATCGCCCATCTGCCGGCGATGGCGGTGATCGCCGGGATCGCCGCTCTCGCAGTCGCTTTGCGCCGGCCGTTGATCGGCTGGCTGGCAGTGACGTTTGTCGTGCTGGCGCTCTACCTTGGCGCACTGCTCCGGCTGCCGCGTTGGCTGATCGACCTGTCGCCGGTGGGACGGACGACCGTGCCGTCGAACGTGCCGGTGACGGCGATGGTGGTGATGGTCGTCGTCGCGGTCGCGCTGACGGCCGTCGCGGGTTTGATCTACCGCAACCGTGACGCGATATAGCCGGGTCGATATGAAAACGAGTCTATCGGTGGTTTTCCAAGCCGCTTTCGGGCTTGTGGTGTTCGCGGTGCTGTTTTTCTTGCCGGCTGGAACGTTCAACTATTGGCAGGCATGGGTTCTCATCGCGGTTTTCACAATCTCGACGCTCCTTCCGAGCCTCCACTTGGCTCGGAAGGATCCCGCGGCCCTCGAGCGGCGTAGGCATGGCGGTCCGACAAACGAGACCAGAACCGTGCAGAAGATCGTCATTAGCGGCGCGTTTGTTTTGCTGCCGGCCGTGTTCGTGTTCTGCGCCCTCGATCATCGCTTCGGCTGGTCGCCGGTGCCCGCCGTGGTGAGCCTGATCGGCGATGCGCTGGTGGCGATCGGACTCGGCATCGCGATGCTGGTTGTCTTCCAGAACAGCTACGCGGCCGCCAACATCACCGTCGAGGACAGCCAGCGGGTGGTCTGCACCGGTCTCTACGGCCTCGTGCGGCACCCGATGTACGCGGGGACGCTGATCATGATGGCCGGCATCCCGCTTGCGCTCGACTCCTGGTATGGGCTCGTCTTCGTCATCCCCGGGGTGGTCGGAATCGCCGCCCGCATTCTCGACGAGGAGAAGATGCTCAAGCAGGAGTTGGCCGGATACCGGGAATACGCGCAGAAAGTGCACTACCGATTGGTCCCCTACGTCTGGTAAGGCGCAGCGCCTGTGAAGGAGGAGCGATGAAGTTGGGTTTGAAGATGGTTGGAACCGCGGTTGCCGGTCTCGTCTTCTTCGGCGTGCTGCTCTTCTTGCCAGCAGCGACCTTCAACTATTGGCAGGCATGGCTTTTCATCGCCGTCTTTGCCGTCTCGACCTGGATTCCTAGCATCTATTTGCTTCGCACCAACCCGGCAGCACTGCAGCGTCGGATGCGGGCGGGGCCCGCGGCGGAGACCAGGACGCTGCAGAAGATCGTCATCGCCGTCGCGTTCTTGTCGATGGCGGCGATGATCGTGCTCAGCGCGCTCGACCATCGCTTCGGCTGGTCGCGAGTGCCGGTGGCCGTGTCGTTGTTCGGCGATGTCCTGGTCGCGATCGGACTCGGTATCGCCATGTTCGTGGTGATCCAGAACGGTTACGCCGCGGCCAACGTCGCGGTGGAGAAGGGCCAACGGCTCGTGTCCAAGGGCCTGTATGGGTTCGTGCGCCACCCGATGTACGTCGGAAACCTCGTCCTGATGGTCGGCATTCCCGTTGCGCTGGGCTCGTATTGGGGTTTGCTGTTTGTGATACCCGGCGTAGTCGTGCTGGTTGTCCGCATCCTCGACGAAGAGCAAGTGCTCGAGCAGCAGCTCACCGGATATCGTGAATACACACAGAGTGTGCACTACCGGTTGGTGCCTTATGTGTGGTGATGCCCATTAGGTGCCCATTAGGTTGGTGGCGTGGCCCGACTGTCGGCGCCGGCGCTGGACCGGCCGTGGCACCGCCGCGGTGGTCGGCTCGGCTATGCGCTGGCCAGGTTGCGCGGCTTCGTGAAGCCACCGGTGACCGTCACCGCGGCGCGTGCCGACATCGTCACCGACCATGACGCGCAGGTTCGGACGCGTGACGAAACTATTTTGCGGGTCAACGTCTATCGTCCGCCGGGAGACGCCACGCATCCCGTCGTGCTCAGCGCTCATCCCTACGGCAAGGACAACCTGCCGACCCGCCCTGCCAAGCGGTGGACGTTCTCCGCGCGCTATCGCATGTTGCGCCAACCGGCTGCGGTGACCTTCTCGGCCCTGACCGGGTGGGAGGCACCCGACCCGGCCTGGTGGGTCGTGCAGGGATTTGCGGTGGTCAACGCAGACCTTCGCGGCTGCGGTCACTCCGACGGCACCGGCACGCTCATGTCGCGACAGGAGGGCGAAGACGTCTACGACGTCGTGCAGTGGGCGGCAGACCAGCCGTGGAGCGACGGCAGGGTCGTCATGCTCGGTGTCTCCTATCTGGCGATCAGCCAATACCAGACCGCTCAGCTCCAACCGCCCGCGCTGCTGGCAATCTGCCCCTGGGAAGGCTTCACCGACGCATACCGGGATCTGGCGTTCCCCGGCGGAATTCGGGAAAACGGGTTCACCCGGATCTGGGCACTCGGGCTGCGGCGCACGACACGGCAGTCCTATGACGTGCTGCGGATGCAGGACGCCCACCCACTGCGCGACGAGTTCTGGCAATCTCTGGTGCCCGATCTGTCGGCGATCCGGGTGCCGATGCTGGTGTGCGGCAGCTTTTCCGACAACAACCTGCACAGCCGGGGTTCGATGCGCGCGTTCACTCACGGCGGCTCGACGCACGCCCGGCTGTACACACACCGCGACGGCAAGTGGTCGACGTTCTACTCCGAACCCGTCCGCACCGAACAGCTTTCGTTCTTCCGCGCCGCCCTGGACGGGACGCTCGAAAAGTCCCGTAGTGTGCGGCTGGAGGTCCGCGAGGACCGTGACACCGTAGTCGAGGTGCGCGAGGAGAGCCGGTGGCCACTGGCGCGGACCGATTGGCGAAAGCTTTATCTCGCCGGCCCGGGCCTGCTGTCCGCCGAGCCGCCGCCGGCACCGGCGTCCATTATGTTCAAAACCCGTTCCCGCGCAGCGGCTTTCAGCTGGGCAGTCCGCGAAGACATTGAGCTGACCGGCCCGATGGCCGCGCGGCTGTGGCTCGATGTGCACGGCTGCGACGACGCGAACCTGTTCGTCGGCGTGGAGAAGTGGCGCGACGGCCGGTTCGTGCCGTTCGAAGGATCGTATGGCTACGGCCGCGACCGCGTCACCGCCGGCTGGCAGCGAGTGTCGCTGCGCGCGCTGGATCCCGAACTGTCGCAGCCGTGGGAGCCGGTGCC